>NZ_JADOES010000001.1 GCF_018739885.1 Leptothoe spongobia TAU-MAC 1115
TGTTTTCTCAGAAATTGGGCTATTTTGGTTAATCTATATGTACTACTGTCTCATTTGAGACGGGTGCAAGATCTGAGTTATATAGAAATTCTCTGGTTGTGCCTAACGTTAGTATTTGCATCCCTACTTACAATCGGGCAAACATTCTGCCCTATGCAGTGAATAGTGTCCTTAATCAGACCTACGGCGACTTTGAGCTGATTATCTGTGATGATGCTTCTCCTGATAACACCGCTGATGTGGTTGCCCAGTGGAATGATCCGCGTATTCGCTATATCCGTCAACCCCAAAATATCAAGCGCAGTCGTAACATGCGATCCGGGTACGAAGCTGCCCAAGGAAAGTATTTCATCAAATTTGATGATGATGACGCGCTAACTCCCACCTTTTTAGAACGTACTGTTGCCATCATGGACAAGCAGCCAGGTGTGGATTTTGTTTGCACCGATCATTGGGTGATCAATGCCCACCATGAACGGGATGAAGCTGCCACAGTGGCTAACTCAGCCAAATGGGGCAAAGATCGTTTGTCTGACGCTGCGATCGATGACTTACTCAAGGAAACCTTTGTCCATCAAAGCTTGCAGGTGGGTTCTACGCTCTTTCGTAAAGCCTGTCTCAAGGAGGTGGACTTTATGCGTTTTGAGGCCGATGGTTGCGAAGATTTTGATTTATTGGTGCGTTTAGCTGCGGCTGGCAAAACCGGGTATTTTATCCCTGAGCGTTTAATGGAATATCGATTTCACGGCGGTCAAACCAGTCTAAGACAAGATATTCATTTTCTGTCTGCTAAGATTTTTTGTCTGGAGAGTTATCGATTTAACGAGCGTCCAGATTTAGAATCTATTCGTCACGCTAAACTCAACGGTCTAAAACAGGTGCTGGCAATGCGGTTAATCGAAAAAGGTGAGTCTCAGCGGGGACGACAGCTAATTCAGGAATTAGCGGCTCAGGGGCCTTTATCGTCTAAAGCTAAATTGGGCCAGGCCTTATCTTATTTACCCCTAGGTCTACGTCAATTAGCATTTCAAGGATTTCGCCAAATACGACCTCAGGACTACAGCGAACGTGTGCGTAATGCAGCGAGATAAAAAACATAGAAAGCTATCTCTTTTTCTAGGGTTTGCCCTGGGGCTCACCCAATGTTCGACACCGCCAGTTATAGAGCTTGAGCCTATCGATGTGAGTCAGGCACCTGTGTCGCGACCTCAACTCACTGTAGAAAATTGGCCCGATGATGCCGCCGCTGTTGCCAATGTCCATATCGTGACGATTCCCCCGAACTATCCAATGGACGTAGCCGTGGATGAAGGGTTAAAAACGGTAGAAGAATTTGCAGTTGAGACTAAGGCTCTAGGAGTGCTCAATGGTGG
This sequence comes from Leptothoe spongobia TAU-MAC 1115, assembly GCF_018739885.1. Classification (GTDB taxonomy): domain Bacteria; phylum Cyanobacteriota; class Cyanobacteriia; order Phormidesmidales; family Phormidesmidaceae; genus Leptothoe; species Leptothoe spongobia. The sequence goes on from NZ_JADOES010000001.1 coordinate 1,374, forward strand.
TTTTTTTGATCCAAATAATGCTCAAACCACTTCATTTATTACAGTTGATGGTTCTTTAGTTGCCGATCCTCGTGATAATTCAAGGCTACTAGACAACTCCGATCTGGCGGTTTATATGGAGCAGATTCTGAATCGTTCGGAGTTTCGCCGTTATGACTGTGGTGAAGCGATTCGTTACGACATTACGTTCCATCAGGGGCCTGTTCCCGATAATTGTGTGCTTCATTCTGCCCTGGGGGCAGGTCCCCAGCTTTTACCAGATGACTCATCCCAAGCAGAGGGGTTTACTGACTACGCTGACGGTACGCTTATCCGTGATGCCATTGGTAGCCAACAGCGCAATGCTCGTAGCACCATTGGGATTAAACAAGACGGCACTCTGGTGTGGGTGATGGTGGCACAGATCACCCCCTCTGGTGGGATGACCCTACCTGAACTATCTGCATTTATGGCTAGCTTGGGGATTCAAAAGGCCTTAAATTTGGATGGCGGGAGCTCATCATCACTCTATGCCTCATGGCCAGATATAGGAGCGTCAGATATAGAAGATGGTGTCCAACCTCGGTCTTACTATGGGCGGTTGGATCAAATGGGTCAAACAATACAACGCCCTGTCAAGTCAGTCTTATTGTTCTCTAGAGAGACCGGTGCACCCTTATCGACGGATTAGTCTCCAGAATAGACATCAGCATGTCGTAGGTAGCCTAGCTGGATAAGTATCCAGCAAATCACACCGTATATGGTGCCTGCTGTAATCAGAATTTTATACCCAGGCTCAACGACAGTCTGCATGGCAGGCGGGGTGAGTATGACCCCTGCCAGTAGCGATGTAGCTACTGACGTCAATATAAATGTAAATGAGCTAATAGCTTCTGGAGAACGTCGGGTTTTAGGCTGTTTTGAGCGTTTAACCTGTCTTACTAAGGTACGAATATTGTCAAGAGCCATGCCTGCCCAAGGCCATAACTGCATTCCACTGATAAAAGCGATGGGAAACATCAGAAAACCGACAAGACCACTCAGATGAGAGTAAGGGGCGACTAGAGCGGTTAGATGAGTTCCGCCAAAGCTGCCGCCAAAGAGCAGTATGGCTGACGTGAAAAAATTGACAGTTGATTTTGGGGCTGGAGACGATGACATGGGGCGGGCAAAAGTTGTTCTGTCTGTTACGTTTACAGCCCGATTGGATGAATGTACGGAAGGCCATCATGAACTTATGGATAAGTGTTCTTGACCTGTGTAGATCTACTCGCAGGGCGTTAACACGTCCCTCAAACGGATACTTAAAGAGCAACCCATAATTCACGTCAAGGGCTACCTTTGCCAGAAAGTTAAGCAATGAATTCTCAGAGGCCTAATTATTTTCTAGTCTTTGGTCTACCTTTAGCCAAATTTGTCTAACAGCTCAAAGCTTGGACCTGATCAAAATAAAATCCTACTGATGCTCTGCGGCATAGGCAGCACAATCAATACGAGAAGTGCCATTGCTAAAAGTCCCAGCATGTCACGTATGCCATCTAACTCACTCAAATCATCCAGGGCGGGATCGTCTCGACTAGGCATAAATACCAGGAGTAGCGCCCATAGCAAATATTCTGGCTGGATAAAAACCATGGCTGCGACTAATACACGGGCAATATTGCCAATGGCTGCGCCCCCCCAACGGCCATACATGGCATGGACAATGTGGCCCCCATCTAGTTGACCCACGGGCATAAGATTGAGTGCTGTTAGGACTAATCCTAAACAGCCTGCGATCGCAACTGAATGCAAGTAGATAGCCTGATCCATCTGTAAGCTATCTCCCAATGCCAGCTTACTTAGAAGGGTTAGTAAGATTGAACCCTTGGGATCTAAGGACTGAAAGTTAAACAGGCTAGATGCTTCGGTCAAGTCCACCACCTGGGAATGGGCCAGCCCCCAAATCACAATGGGTAGGCTGACAATAAATCCGGCTAGGGGACCCGTTAAGCCCAGATCAAATAATGCCCGACGGTTGGGGGCAGGGGCTTTGATGCGCACAAACGCGCCTACGGTACCTAGAAAGTAAGGGACAGGAATAAAAAATGGAGCAGTTACCGCAATCTTATGGCGACGTGCGCTAGCGTAGTGGGCTAGTTCACGCACCGCTAAAATCACCATGACCGCCAAACTATAGCCCAACCCTTTAACCAGCAGCCTTGGCTGAGAAAGCAGTTCTGGAATTGATAATTCTCCGACCAGGAGCAATCCTGCCAGGGTAGTAGTGCCCAAGGTCAATATAAATAGCACCAGAGATAATAACCAACCACTATTCTCGGAAGACTTTGGCTGACGCTTATTAGGGACCAGGGTAAAAACAGGGTGTCCATTACGTTCTTCCTGTAAGACCACCAAAAACTGTTCACCAAATTGTGATCTCACATTCTGCTGTACAGTACTATGCGCAACGGCTGGTGTTGCTTTGAGCCGTCCTCGGCAAACCATCATCTGTTGACGACGTTCAATCTTTTGCAAAAAGTACACGGACCAAGGGAAACATGCCCGCAAACGCTCTTCCTCTTCCCGCTTGATCAACATCGGCGGCGGTTGAGACGGACGCGCTCTAGGAAGAGGCACGGTGGGCATCTCGTCTTGGGGGCGTCGTCCCAATAGTACTACCCACGTATAAACCAAGGGACAGATAACGAACAATGACAATATCAAAAGATTGGGCGGAGCATAGCGACCATATTTTAGGACCCATGCCGTTAACGCCAAAATTGGCGTCATAATAATCAGCCACAACAGCCAGACAGGCGAGCGCGTCATTGTCGCTACACCGCGACGAATGACCCAGTAAGTCAAAATTCCCAGTAAAATCGATAACAATACAAATGTCATAAACCCGCAATGCAACCCCTGCTAGGGCCCTGATTTAAGATACCAGGTGGGCCAGAGGGTTAGAGGCAATTGCATCTTTGGAGATATTGGTGTCTACTTCAAACCCAGGCAGTAAACCTGCTATTAACGAAACCACTCGAACGACCATAAAATTACCCCAACCGATATTTGATGCCAACTCAAGGATCCATGCATTTCCACCGAATCGTGAAACGTTGGGTGGGACAGCTTATTTCATAGAGGTCTTATCAGATGGTGGTTTAAGCAGCAATATTTTAGTTGATTGTCCTGCTTGGAATGATACTAATGTAGACTTTCTGATTCAGCAGGGCGGCGTGGAATGGCTGGTCATCACCCACCGTGGTGGCAGTAGCCGTGTCCGTGACTGGCAATCAAAATTGGGCTGTGAGGTAGTTCTCCAAGAGCAAGAGGCGTATCTGCTACCCCAAGTTGATACCAACCCGTTTCACCGGGAGCGAACGCTCACACCTCAGCATCGACTACTGTGGACGCCTGGGCATTCTCCTGGCTCGATTTGTCTCTATAGTGCCATTCATAGTGGCATCCTTTTTACGGGGCGTCATATCCTACCTACTCGTCAGGGAGGTGCTACACCTTTACGGGTTTCTAAAACTTTTCACTGGCCCCGACAGCTCCAGCATATCCAGCGTTTATTAGATGAATTCACCCCCCAAACCCTAAGCTATATATGCCCAGGTGCTAATACTGGTTTTCTCCGAGGCAAACGATACATTGAGCAGGCTTATGACAAGCTGGCGAGTCTAGACCTCCAGGAACTGTCCAAGAGCCAAGCGCTGCTTTAGAGGGAAGGAGTTGAGAACTAAAGACTACTACTCACGCTATCCTCAGGCATCGGGTTAAACGTCTTCAAGATTTCACCCACTGGCAGATCAGCTGGATGCAATAACCAAGTCTGATGACAGGGTTGAAGTAGGGTCTCAACTAAGGGCGATAGCTGACTAATGGGTACTAGCCCCTCACGGGTTTTGAGCTTAATACCTCGTTGGTAGAGGGTATAGCCCCGGTTACGAATATGACGTAAGCCCACGTAAATTTCAGTCTCTGGGACAAGACCATAGGCTTGACACCTCGTTGCTGAGAGGATGTCCGTTTGCTGCTTATAAGTGTAATGACTAATGTCTGTAGCCTTCAGGAGGCGACGATTGACAAAGCGCTGACATAGGTCTGCAAGCAGCGGATCACTATGATTTTGCCACTGCTGGAGATGATAGTGCAGCACATAGTCATCCTGAGCCAAGTATTGTCCCAAAGGGAGGTCATCGACCTTGTTACTCAACCAGCTGGTCATGGTGGTGTCAGCCTCTAGAGTCCCTGCTGCGAGGAGCTTTCTTGCTCGCTTGATAGCCTGCTCCAAAACCCAGGTCGCGACTAGATTTTTGGGGTGATTATAAATGTGAGCGTACATAAAGTAGCGCACCACTAGGTAATGCTCAATGGCACCCAGGCCTTTCTTGGCGACGATTAGCTGCTGACTGGCTGGATCATAGTCCAGGGCCAAGATGATGCGGTCAAGATCCAGCTGACCATAGGAGGCTCCTGTAAAGTAGCTGTCGCGCATGAGATAGTCAATGCGATCGCAATCCAATTGACTCGATACCAATTGCCAAACGCAAGGCACCGGATGTTCATGCTTATAAATTTGCTCAATCTCAAGCCGTAGGCCTCTAGAAAAAGTATCCAAAAGCCCACGCACTTCAGGAGATAGTTCCAGAATACGCAGCGTCCAATACTCGTGATGACCACCAAATATCTCCTCAGCAGTATGGCTAAAGGGACCGTGCCCCACATCGTGCAGCAGAGCTGCGCACAGAACGGCTCCCCGATACTTACCCAGCATGGGATAAATAGCCGCCAAACGATCAAACGCCCGTCGAGCAATGGCCATTACCCCCAAAGAATGGGTAAACCGAGAACTTTCTGCACCATGGAACGTTATATTCGCTGTCCCCAGTTGACGAATACGCCGTAGCCGCTGAAAAACCGACGTATCAATGAGCTCAATCAGCAGTGCCTCAACTGGATCAGCACTATCTAGGGTGATAGCGCCATGGAGAGGATCATGATACGTACGAGTTTTAGGCGACACAGCTTATGTCATCGACGGCATTAAGGCTTTCATCAACATCTGAACCGCCGCCTGATATTGACTATCCTCACTGGTAGCAAACTGCTCACGGGTCAGGGGTTCAGTGGCTATAGTTTGATCTGGAGTGATCCCCAACTTATGGATATCGTTATGGTTAGGAGTTTCATACTTAGCAACGGTTACAGCTAGACCTGAGCCATGGGGCAGATCAAACAAAGATTGAATCAGTCCTTTGCCAAAGGTCGTTTCTCCTACTAGTTGGGCTCGTTTATTTTCTTGGAGAGCCCCGGCTAAAATTTCACTGGCGCTGGCAGTGCCTCCATTGACCAGAAGTATTAAAGGATCTTGTGTCAAGGCTTCAGGCCCAGCTTCAAAGCTTTCCAATATCCCTTGACGATTGACCGTATAGACAATGGTGCCCTCATCCAACCAGAGTCTGGCAATTTCAATCCCTGCTTGCAATAAACCGCCTGGATTGTTACGCAAATCCAAAATATAACCTGCCGCGCCTTGCTGCTCTAGCTTGGTCAGTGCTGCTCGAATATCCTCAACAGCATTGCCATTGAACTGGCCCAAACGAATGTAACCAATCTTTTGAGTGTCTTCAGAACGCAATTCTGAAAACACTGGATTAAGGTTAATGCGTTCACGGGTGAGGTTTACTTCAAACAACTCAGTCCCTTCTCGCTCTATTCCCAAAGTCACAATGGTTCCTGCTGGGCCTCTCATTCTGGCCGCCGCCTCATCCAATGAAAAGGATCCTGTTGGAACACCATTGATAGCGACAATCTCATCCCTAGGTGATAGCCCTGCCCGTTCTGCTGGAGAACCAACAATGGGAGCAATTACGCGTAAATGCTGATTATCGTCATCCTTAGCAATTTGCAACCCTACTCCCAAAAGTTCTCCAGACGTATTGGTTTGTAGACTTTGATACTGCTCCGGCGGCAAAAAGCGTGTGTAAGGGTCATCCAGCTTTTGCAGCATTGCTTGAGCCGCTTGATAAGCATCTTCCCAAGTGTTTAACGAACGTTTAAGTACTTTTTCGCGAGTAAACCACCAGTTCTGATGATTAAAGGTCTCATCCAAATAGGCCCGATTCACAATGCGCCAAACTTCCATCACCAGCTTTTGCTGTTCTGTAAAAGCAAAAGCTGGCAGATTGGCACACCCAAAACTTAGAACTGTCGCGATACATATCGCGCAGATACCCCTTACAAGAACTACGCGTAGCAGCCCAGTTTTTCTCATTCTTCGCTATAGCTCAAAAACACCGCTACTTAACTAAAAAGGCAATCCTGTCGTTAAGAGCTATCAGGACATCTGTCATCGTCCCTTTTAGTCAGAATAGCGGCTTCCTCAGAATACTGTGATCCTTTCTACACTTGCGATCGTAATTCATAGACGCCTTAGTCTATCGATACAAAATTAATTTTTGCAAACTTTTCTCAGTCATGTAATTTGATCGTCTAGGTTGCCATTTGTCTATGTTCAAACTACTTAAAAATCTTGGCAATGACCTATTCTCTGGGTGATTAAGCTATTTTCGCTACAGCTTTAACAGGGTAGAGAAGTTTGAAAATAGGCAGTTTCTAAAGGGTGGTTGTGTTACATTTTTTAGTAACGGCATAGATCTATTTTTATATCCGCGCTTCATGTTTACTAAGCAAGTCACCGACTCTAAAGCCTACCAATGGTTTAATGAGCGTCTTGAGATTCAGGCACTCGCCGACGATATTTCCAGTAAGTATGTGCCTCCCCATGTCAATATCTTCTATTGCCTTGGCGGTATTACTCTGGTCTGCTTCATTATCCAGTTTGCAACTGGTTTTGCTATGACCTTCTACTACAAGCCAACTGTAGTGGAGGCTTTCAGCTCAGTTCAGTACCTGATGACTGATGTTAGCTTTGGTTGGCTAATTCGCTCCATCCATCGTTGGTCTGCCAGCATGATGGTGCTGATGATGATTTTGCATGTTTTCCGTGTTTATCTCACAGGCGGCTTCAAGAAGCCCCGCGAGCTGACTTGGGTGACTGGCGTCATTATGGCCACTATCACAGTTTCCTTTGGTGTTACTGGTTATTCCTTACCTTGGGATCAGGTTGGTTATTGGGCTGTAAAGATTGTATCTGGTGTGCCCAGTGCAATTCCTGTTGTAGGCGGTTTAATGGTTGAGTTTATTCGCGGTGGAGAAAGCGTTGGTCAGGCTACTCTGACTCGCTTTTACAGTCTGCACACATTCGTTTTGCCCTGGCTGATGGCTGTGTTTATGCTGACTCACTTCTTGATGATTCGTAAGCAAGGTATTTCCGGCCCTTTGTAAGGATTTGAACCAGCTTGGCCCTGAGCCTTATCTTCAGTTTGCATCAGCTTTGATAGCTTTTAAATGTTTTAGTTGATTGCTGATTGTATATTCAATCTTTGTTTCAGGGTTAAGCTGTCTTTACCAGGTCGCGCATTCTGTTTAGAGGTAAATTAGGAGACGATTTGAGCTATGGCAACGATTAAGAAGCCTGACCTCAGTGATCCTCAACTTAGAGAGAAACTGAAGCAGGGCATGGGGCATAACTATTATGGTGAGCCCGCTTGGCCTAACGATTTGCTGTATATCTTCCCTGTGGTAATTCTGGGTAGTATTGCATGCTGTGTGGCACTGGCTGTGTTAGATCCTGCGGTTATAGGTGAGCCCGCTAATCCTTTTGCGACACCTCTTGAGATTCTTCCTGAATGGTATCTGTACCCTGCATTCCAAATTCTTCGGATTGTACCTAACAAGCTCTTGGGTATTGCTTTGCAAACTGCAATTCCTCTTGGTTTGATGCTAGTTCCCTTCATCGAGAGTGTTAACAAGTTTCAGAATCCATTCCGCCGCCCAGTGGCAACAGCTGTATTTCTATTCGGTACCTTGACTACTCTTTGGTTGGGTATTGGTGCAGCTCTTCCTATCGATAAGGCTTTGACTTTAGGCCTGTTCTAGAAATTGACTTTTCTTTCGCAGCAGGTTACTAGCATTAGCTTCTTGAATGTTCGCTGTATGTATGCGAATTTTCAAGAAGCTTTTTAATGTGTCAAGATACGGCTAAGACACCTACCCATTTAGAGGCATCTATCGATTTTTCAGTTGTTTTCGGGCAAACTATTGGTGCGAACGTGCCGGTTAGTCGGACATGTTAAAGCAAGATCAGTTGATAGTTCAAAGTAGGCTAGAAGACCTAACTCAAGTACAGCAGTGGTTTGATCATTTTTGCTCTGCATCACAGCTGCCATGGCTTGAGTCAGTTTTCGATCAAGTAAATCTAGCACTGGCAGAAGGGTTTACCAATGCTGTGAGGCATGCTCATGCTGAGTTGCCGACAGAAACTCCCATTGAGATAGATCTACTGCTTTGGCAGGAGAAATTGGAAGTGCAAGTTTGGGATATGGGGGGACCATTTGATCCTACCCAATTGGTTGAGCCAGAGCCAGGAACACTCAAAGTAGGCGGTTATGGTTGGTTTTTAATGCGCCGGTTGGCCGATAACGTTGATTACGAACGTAATGATTTGGGGCGTAACTGTCTACGAATTGTTAAATGTTCGGCAGCATCGTAAAGACGTTATGAAGTATAGATACCAGATAGTCTAGAGAGCTTATAGAAAACTGGGGCTTTGCAGATGCAATTAGCTCGTGGCCCATGGGCACAAGATACATTTGTTTTTATTGAAGTATTTGGTTGTGAAGGGGGAATTCAGTCCTACATCAAGGACGTGCTGATGGCCTATGCGGGCTTAGATAGCGTTGGGACTGCGACTATTTTTCTGTTGCGTGACAGCCTAGATGATATTCCGCCTGAGTTTTTATCGCGTTTTAATTTCCATTGTTTCCAGTCAGGGCGGCCAATGGTTGACCGCATTCGGTTGACCTTATCTTTGGGGTTACACTTATTGCTGAAGCGTCCCCGCTGCTTATTTTGTGGGCATATTAACTTAGCTGCTATGGTGAGGCAGTTAGCGCGATTGGCCCATGTGCCCTATACCGTGCTTACCTATGGTAAGGAAGTCTGGTTCCCTTTAAAGCCTGCTGAAAGAAATGCATTGCGAGCGGCTGATCGCATTTGGACCATTAGTCGTTACAGCCGTAACTTAGCAGCTGAGGCCAATCAGTTGCAGGCAAACCGTATTGAAATTCTGCCTTGTACCGTTGATGCACAGGAATTTACTCCTGAGATCGCAAATCTAGAACTACAGCAGCGCTACAACCTCTCAGATTCCAGGGTCTTGATGACGGTTGCTCGCCTGTGGAAAGGAGATCCGTATAAGGGGGTGGATGTAACGATACGGGCATTGCCTGAGATTTCAGATTCCTTTCCCAATGTTAAATATCTTGTGATTGGTCGTGGTGATGATCAGCCTAGGCTAGCTCAGTTGGCTAACGATTTGGGTGTAGCCGACCGTGTTGTATTTGCAGGCTTTGTGCCCAACGTAGAGCTTGTCGAACATTATCGTTTAGCCGATGTATATGTCATGCCTTCTCAGGAGGGGTTTGGTATTGTTTACCTAGAAGCTATGGCTTGTGGTATTCCAGTGATTTCAGGTAATAACGATGGCTCTGCTGATCCGCTGCAGGATGGTCGTCTAGGCTGGCGTGTGCCCCATCGGGATCCTGAAGCCGTCGCATTAGCTTGTATAGAAGCGTTACGAGGTGACGATCGCCGTTGTGATGGCATTTGGTTACGTGACCAAACCCTAGCAAAATTTAGTAAGGATGCTTTGACAGGGCAACTGAGGAAGCTTTTAGAAGATTTTGTGCCGCTTGCATCTCAAGAAAATAGTCAGTTCAAAAGCAGACTGCGAACCTAGAGGTCGGACGGTGAGTCAAGGTTATAAAATATAGGCTCAAAGGCCACGCAGGAGGCGACAGAATGACTCCCAACGGATTTAGGCAGTTACAGCTCAACTTTTCTGGCATGGGATGCTGGTTAACCCTGGCCATTGGGTTTGGGTTAATGACCACTGTAGGGATTGGTTGGCTTTTAAAATCCTTGTTGGTCCTGATTGTTTTGTTGGTTTCAATACCTATCCTGTTGATTGTTGGCGCTCAGTTCTGGCTCAAACGGAACCTAGTTGAAGGTGCCTGCCCATCTTGCTCACAGCCTCTGACTGGGTTCCAATCCATGATGCCTATGTCATGTCCCAACTGTGGAGTAGCATTGCAGGCCAAGGATGGCACCTTTGTTAGAGTGGCACCTGAAGGCACCATTGATGTGGATGTTGTAGATGTAGATACTGTCGGAACCGATACTGCCGAAGCCAATGAGGCAACAACTATTATAGATGTGGAAGTTTTGCCACCTGCCGATAGTTAGCTTTAAACCTTATCCACGTCCAGAACTGGAGTTTTACCGTGGGAGAAACTACAGGTTTCAACTTGGACGTGGTTTATAAGATCTTAGTTAGTTTTGTAAGATTTTTAATCTGATGTAATTCATAAAAATACCGCCGATGAAAATTCATGGGCGGTATTTTGGCTGACATGAGTCATCAAATTGGGGTGACTAAAGATTTACTGCTGAATGGTCAGCGTAAAAGGAGCGCTATCCCCATCAATATCTCCAACATATAGATGGTAGGTGCCTGCTTTATACAAGCCTCGAGATTGAATTGTCCCTCCATCAAAATCATGGGCTAGGATGCACTCGCGTGAGTTATTGTCAGGCCCGACCATCAGTAATGTGTAATCATTACTGCCTGTTACTGCGATTGATACCGAAGCAGTGGGCTGAGTGATGTTGAAAGAATAGTCAGGCTGAGCGGGGACAAAACCGCATTCGGTAGATGTTTGAGGACCACCACTGGTGCCGCTAATTTCCGTTGCTGACTGACCATAAACAGCAGCGGTGGGTGCAGCAGCCATAGTGGCAGCAATTAACAGAGAAGCGATGTTTTTTGTGGCAATATTTTTCATCGATAGCACCTCGGCAACTTATAGGGTAGCCTTACGAGAACACTGGGTCTTTGTCTGAATAACATCCCTCAGGATGTATATCTCAATACTAGTGTCAGGATACAGCTAACGCGATCAGGTATGTGCCAGTTTGCTGAAGATTAATAAAGTGGAATTGTCGTATAGCCTGTATTACCAGGATTTTTAGGTTTGATTGATGGTGACAATTAGGCAATTTATCCTAATGAACTTGGGATAAAGCTCGTAGGCTTACTGAAAACAGCAAGGTTTCTCAATGGCTCAGCAGATCATGAATGCGCAGAACTCAATGGTACCTATCCCAAGAACGCGTTTAGCTAGGCTGGGTTGCAGACGTTTAGTGGCATGGGGATTAGAGATTGGTTTAGTAGCTATGAGTGTTGCAGTACCTTGGGGGTTGGGACAATATGAGCTGGTGAGAGACACTCAGATACTTTCACCTATTGAAAAAACATCTGAGAATTTAACGGAGCAGAGGCCCTTTGAGCAACCTAAGGAAGATGTTGCTCTAAATCCTTTAGTGAAATTGGCCCAGAAGGGATGGGCCCGTATGGCTCAAATACCGCCCCATCAACTGCATCAGACAGTTCCGCGTGCCACCAACATTCTCTGGACAATTGCATTGATAGCGCCTGTGGTCGTTACTGGAGGGCAACTCATACAGTTGAGTTGTACGGGGAGTACTTGGGCTAAACGATGGTTAGGTATTCAGGTGATTTCGACGGCTGGTGGGTACCTAAAGCCAAGACAGGTCCTGATGCGCGAATTTTTCCGCTGGGGAGTCTCTGTCGGGATTGGTGCGGGAATCATGTTTGCCACGAATATTTCGTTGGGAGCATTGACTCCTGCTGTAATTGGTCTATTGGCCATGGTTGAAGGCATGACGGCGTTCGCTGCAAATGGTCGCCCATGGCATGATCGCGTGGCCAAGACCCGCGTAACGATGAAAACGGCTGGGTATTTGCCTATATCTAGCGAACCCTTGGTTTATTCTCTGCCTATTAATAATGATTTCTTGTCTGGTGGCGTTTTATCGGATGATGCTCTATCTCATGGCAATGGCGCGATACAACTCTATGGTGAAACGGCCAATGATGATGATTGGTGGCTCACTGAAGATGAGGGCAATCTGACATCGGTGGTTTTAGCTCCGCGTGCTTCGCGGACGTCTGGTAATAGCTTAGTGCTTGCTGAACGGCCTAAATCAGCGTTATCTGGTCAACTTTCCTGGGTACTAGTGTGCGGTGGTATGGTGCTGGCTTGTGTGGCTGGTTTTGGGTTTGGTCGGCTCACTCAATCATCGGCTAAGGGACATTTGGAGGAGGATGTTTTTTTACAGACCACCCAAGCTCTCTCGGCTAATATTCAGTCTGGTGGGGATTACAGTGCCGCTATTTTGATGCTGGCTCAAGTAGACGATCCTCGTACGGCTAAATATCTAACGGATTTACTGAGCCAAAGCTCACAGCCAGAAACCCTAACTACGATTCAACAGGCGTTGGTGAGTCAGGGGCTGGATAGTCTATCGCCTTTGTTGGCATTGGGTCATGTCCTGGAAAGTGATCTGCAGCAACCACTATCTGCTGAGATTCGTCAAGTTCGTTTAGAGCAGCGTCATGTGGTTCAGGGTGCGATCGCAAAGTTACTGACGATTTACAGCAATAGACTAGCCAATGCTCATTTTGACCGTGTTAACTTAGGCCTCTACCATGATGCGGATCGTTCGTTTCGCCTCATTCAGCCAGGATTATTGGCAGCAGGGACAAGTTGGCAGGGAGCCAACTTAAGTCAGGCCAACCTGGCAGGTGCGAGTTTCTTTGATGTGGGTGCTGATGGCAAAGCTGATTCCTTTGACGATAGGATTAGTGACCTCCGTGGGATTAGCCTAGTCGCTGCAAGTTTGGAGAAAGCTAATTTGCAAGGAGCACAATTAGCCAATGCCAATCTCCGTCGTACCAACCTGACAGATGCCAACTTGGTCTATGGCAACCTAGAAAGGACACAGCTAACGAACGCTCGGCTTGTTAATGTCAATGCATCTCAAAGCCATTGGCAAGGCAGCAACTTAGTGGGAGCAGATTTGACTCAGGCCAATTTTGATAAAGCTGATCTAAGCCAGGCCAGGCTCAACCGCATCGAAGCGTCCCATAGTAGTTGGAAAAAAGCGATACTAACCCAGTCAGACTGGGTTGGAGCTAATTTGATTGGATCAGATTTTAGTCAGGCCACCTTGTCCAGCGCCAACTTTCAAGGTGCGAATCTCGACAGTGTTAATTTCAATCGAGCTGATCTGAGACAGGCAAATTTACGTGAGGCCGATCTTAGACAGACTAATTTAATTGGCGTAAATTTAACCGACGCTGACTTGGCTGGTGCAATTTTTCATGATGGCAGCAATGTTAGTGGCAGCTTTATCACCCCTAAGGCACAGGTGAGTGCCACTAATCATCTTCAGGGTGTCAATTTTAGCCATGTGCGTAACTTGGATAGTCGCCAGTTAAACTACATTTGTGCCCAGGGCGGAATTCATCCCTCATGTCAGCAAGTGCAAGCCCAAGAAGATGATGGATAGACCATGCAACGTACTCGACTGAGCACATTAGTGGAGCAAGCGGGTCAACGCTTTAGTCAGTGGATCTTTAATCCCTGGCGTCGTATCTCTTTGGCTGTGATTAGCTTGCTATTTGGGAATTTTTTTGCCACCGCAATTGCGGCAACGGCAGGACAAACAGCGGAGATCGATATTCTGATTTCGGCCATTCTAGTGGCAATGGTTGAGTTAATTAGCTGGCTGTATCACCGCTCTCGTACCAGGGACCAACGTACGGTGTTACCGGAAATACTCAACTCTTTCAAGCTAGGAATGGTTTATGGGCTGTTTGTTGAGGCCTTTAAACTCGGTAGTTAAGGCCATGGATTCGATCATTTGAGTGAGTTGGTGAGCCTGTCTCTGAATACTTTTCCAGTCTTGATGACGGACATGATCATCGGTGAACAATCCGCTAGAAATCCCCACTGCTGTTGCGCCAGAGGCTAATAGTTCGGCGGCATTTTCAACCGTTACACCTCCAGATGGAATCAAGGGAATATGGCCAAAGGGGCCTCGTAAACATTGTAGATAAGTAGCTCCTCCAAAGGCCTTGATGGGAAATACTTTTACACTAGTGGCCCCCGCTTCCCAAGCGGTTAATATTTCGGTGGGAGTCATAGCTCCTGCTACCGTAGGAATATGAACGGTACGACCATGATTTAGCAAAGCTAATGATGTGTGAGGGCTAAAGCAGAACTGAGCACCCGTTGCGATCGCAATTCGCAATTCCTCCTCAGTCAAAATTGTTCCAACACCTACTGTGCAATGGGGTATGGCCTGTTGAATGGCTTGCAGTAGTGCCACGGGCTGATAACTATTCCAAGTGATTTCGAGTAAATGAATGCCGCCTTCAGCTGCAGCCAAGGCCATATTGAGACCACTCTCTACTGTCTCAGCCCTAATAACCGCAATTACTCGATGGGTACGTAAGGTTTTGAGCCAACGCTGTTGATATTCGACAGGATGCGGCAAATTTGGACGAGGATGAACTGAATGTAGTGCTGTCATAACCTGTGAAGAGGGCCTAGTTCTACGACCATTGTGCAGGTACCCATCATTTTTGTTTGAACCTCTTAGGCTTTTAGACCAATTTGCAATACAGAAATTGTTGCTTTTGTAAGCAGTGCTAACAAAAGCAACAATCCGTGTAACAAAACAGCAAACAAAACAAAAGCCGCAGGCTACCCTGCGGCTTTAGATGTCAAATCTCCTAGGAGTCAGACTGAGAAACGCTGGTTTAAGATCTAAGCAATACTGGCCATGCTGACATTGTTTTCAATCAACAGGCGCTGCAGCTCATCAGAATCAACCGTTTCCTTATCCACTAGCATGCTTGCGAGCTGGTCAAGGACACCACGATTGTCAACTAGAACTTGCTGGGCACGGCTATAGGCAACATCCACCAGACTACGAACTTCTGCATCGATAACGGCAGCTGTTTCTTCTGAGAAATCACGTTCAGTGGCGATGTCACGGCCCAAGAAGGGATTACCCTGCTGACGCCCCAGCGCCACCGGACCAAGTTTTTCGCTCATACCAAAGCGAGTTACCATCTGGCGGGCCACCCGAGCTACCTGCTGGAGGTCATTGGAAGCACCCGTGGTAACTTCCTCATCTCCAAAAACGATTTCCTCAGCTAGACGGCCACCCAAAGCTACTGCCATCTGGTTCTTGAGATAAGAACGAGAGTAAAGACCAGACTCCAGACGTTCCTCACTGGGGGTAAACCAAGTGAGACCACCGGCCTGACCGCGAGGAATAATGCTGATTTTCTGTACCGGATCATAGTCTGGCATCAATGCGCCAACTAGGGCATGACCTGCTTCGTGGTAAGCGACCAAAGACTTTCTCTTCTCGCTCATCACCCGATCTTTTTTCTCAGGACCAGCCAAGACACGATCAATTGCATCGTTAACCTCATCCATGGAGATTTCAGTCAGGTTGCGACGAGCAGCTAGGATAGCGGCTTCATTAAGTAGGTTAGATAGATCCGCACCGGTAAAGCCAGGAGTACGACGGGCAATTTTCTCCAGGTCTACATCCTTGCTAAAGGTTTTACCGCGAGAGTGAACCTTCAGAATTTCTAGACGACCAGAGTAGTCGGGACGATCAACGACTACCTGACGGTCGAAACGACCAGGACGCAATAGAGCTGCATCCAATACATCGGGACGGTTAGTCGCTGCGATGATGATGATGCCAGTGTTTCCTTCGAAACCATCCATCTCGGTAAGGAGCTGGTTTAGGGTTTGCTCTCTCTCATCGTTACCACCGCCAAGGCCGGCACCTCGCTGACGACCTACGGCGTCAATTTCGTCAATAAAGACGATACAAGGGGCATTATTTTTGGCCTGTTCAAACAGGTCGCGGACACGGGAAGCTCCCACCCCCACAAACATTTCTACAAACTCAGAACCGGAGATAGAGAAGAAGGGTACACCGGCCTCTCCAGCAACAGCCTTAGCCAACAACGTTTTACCAGTACCTGGAGGGCCTACTAGCAGAACACCCTTAGGAATCTTGGCTCCAACAGCTGTAAAGCGATCAGCATTCTTTAAGAAGTCAACGACTTCGGTCAGTTCCAACTTAGCTTGGTCAATCCCTGCTACATCCCCAAAAGTGACCTGGGTTTGGGGTTCCATTTGGACACGAGCTTTGGATTTACCAAAATTCATGGCCTGACTGCCAGGACCATTTTGAGCTCTGCGTAAAACAAAGAACAGCACCACCAATAGCAAAATTGGAATCAATAAGGTGCTCAGTACTTGCAGTAGGCGATTTTCTTCTGCCTGACGTTGAACCTCGATATCTACAGAGTTATCAGTCAGGATATCAACGAGACCAGGGTCACTAGGCAGGTTCACAACAATTCGACGATCTTTGCCAGCCGAGTCGGGGCCAGTTGGATCAGAAAAACGAGCTTGGCTACGATCAGCACTAATGACGACCTTCTCAATGGAGCCATTTTCAACTTCATTAATGAAGCGGCTATAACGCCATGATTCAATCTCAATGCGGGGTTGTTCGAAAAATGCAGTTGCCAGTGCGATCACGACAACCACTAATAATACGTAGAGTCCTGCGTTTCTCCAGCGCTTATTCACAGGGAGTAAGCCTCCTAAAAGTTTGTATTTTCAGCAATTTCAGCGAGCTGACCTATGCTGAACTGAGATTTGTTAACTTATGTTAACGCATTTCAGGATTCTGCATGGGTTGCTCCACTTAAGCCTTTTTCATGTCCAGAATTGAAGTTTCCCTGTACAAGGAACCTCAAGGTTTTAACTTGGACATGGCTTAGCAGTTGCGCTTGCGCATAGCAGGACGGTAAACCATTTGCCTGAGAGCGCTTAGACCTTCGTGGGTAGAACTATAGTTTAGTTTAATATTCCCAAACAGAACTGTGTGGATTGGCAGGATGCCGACCACACAGTTGCTGTAGACCAAGCATTCGAACTTTGCTACGAGATCTAGTGTCCAGGGTTGGTCAGTAATGACTTGGCTAGTCAATGTTTTGATCAATCGGGCTCGGGTAATGCCTGGCAGCAGGCCTGAAGTGAGAGGCGGTGTCCACCAATGACCAGATTGGTATCCCCATAGATTGCCGGTACTCGTTTCTAGCCATTCTTTATCAGTACTCAAGATGGCATCACGGGCTCCGTGTTTTTTGGCCGCTTGCATGGCTAACCAGCAAGGGAGGTAGTTGCTGGTTTTATGACTGGGTAAACAGCGTTGATACTGAGGACCTTGGGCAACCCAGACCACGACTCCTTCGGTTTGCTGCTGCTCGAGGTTCTGGGGTAAAGGACGAGCCGTGATCAATTCTTGGCCACTAGCAAGGATGGTCAGGCGTAAAACTGGGTGATAGGTGAGCAGTGTTTGACAGCCTACAATAACGTTTTGCCAATTGGGTTGGGGCCAGCTGAAGGCTTGTACAGATTGGGATATGCGATCGCAGTGCTCCCTCCATGCTGTCAATGGATGCTCCAGACTCCTCTCATAAACCCGCATTGTCGTAAATACGCTAGCTCCATAGGCTAATGCAGGATTTTTGGGATCAATCGATAGGGGCTCATTCTCATATAGCTTTCCTGCAAACCAATAGCTCATCTGTCACGTATTTTTAGAAGTTGAGGAGCTACTTAAAATCATCAAGCCTGAACCCCAAAGATTGCTCAAATCTTAGAAGATGAGAATAGGCTTGGACAGGGGGCAAAGGGTGCAAAAATCAACGGTTAAACTGAGTCAGTATGAGGCTGCCTACTTAGATATCGGCGCACCAGATAACCCTGTGTTGCTATTTCTCCATGGTTTTTTAGGTGAAAGTAGTTTGTGGCTTTCGCTCATGGACCTCCTCTGTGATCAATATCGCTGTATTGCTCTAGATTTACTCGGATTTGGCGGATCGGCCAAACCGAAGCTGAAATACGCTATCTGGCATCAGACGGCTTTTTTAGGTGAGTTTATCGCTGCCTTAGAACTCGAAAATGTCACCCTCCTTGGTCATTCCTATGGTGGTTGGACCAGTGCGGCCTTTGCTATTGAGCAGGCCGATGTGAACTCATCCATTCTGAGTAATCTCGTTCTGATTGCGCCAGCTGGAATTCGAGATGATAGCTTTGTGGGGCGTTATAACTACATGCGTCCGATTTTGTGGGAAACGCCTGTGGTGGACTGGGTGCTAACGGGGCTGAAACCTATTGCCAAAGTGACAGGCCAGCAAAAGACCTATGAGCAGGTGACCATGGCAAGACGGGAGTTTGGTAAGCAGCCTGTGGCGAAGTCCTTTATCGTCGATCGCTTACGACCAGAAGATGCCATCGACACAGTCGAGCAAGAGATTCATAAAATTGCAATACCAACTCTGGTGATTGCGGGTGCCCAGGATACGACGATTCCCCTATGGCATTGTGAAACCTATGGTCAGGGTGTAACCGGTGCCAGTTTCGAAGTATTACTCGAAGCTGATCATGATTTGATTCGGACGGATTGCGATCGCATCGCCACTGTGATTAACCAATTCCTTCGATCATCGGATGGAAGAAAAAGGCTAGACCAATAATGGTGTAAGTTGCCAGCAACAGTGTCCCTTCTAACCAGTTAGAGCTGCCGTCGCTACTAATGGAGTTGGCAATTAAAATCGATACAGCCACTGCAATTAGCTGGAAGTTATTAAAGTCAAGGTCCATGGGTTTACCCATTAGCCAACCAGCAATCACTAATACAGGTGCAACAAATAGAGCTATCTGCATGCTGGACCCTACGGCTACAGACAAAGACAGGTCCATTTTATTTTTCAACGCTACGGTTACAGCCGTAGCGTGTTCGGCAGCATTACCAATGATGGGCAACAAGATAACGCCCGTAAATAACTCAGACAGGCCTAGCTGTTTAGTTGCTACCTCTAAGGAGCCCACCAACCATTCGGATTCCACCGCAACGACCAGGGTAGCTGCTAGAAGCACCCCAACCCACAGAACCAGGTTCGGATCTTCATGATGTTCTTCGTCTACACCTTCCTCTGCTGCTGTGCCCACATCATATAGATAGGCATGGGTTTTCATAGAGAACAGCAGTGTTAGGCCGTACACCAAAATCAACACAATGGCTACGGCCACGGACAGTCGCTGTAGCGTGGGTTCACTAATGGATGGAGATGTAAAATCCACCGCCGTTGGGATCAAAATCGCAATCACGGCCAAGTTCATGGACGATGCATTCATACGGGCAATCACCGGTTGAAAGGTTTGCTCCTTGAATTTGATGCCTCCTAGCAGCATCGAAAGGCCCATGACCAGTAGTAGGTTCCCGATAATTGAGCCGGTAATGCTGGATTTTACGACATTGATTAACCCTGCATTGAGCGCAATCAGAGCAATAATCAATTCGGTGGCGTTACCAAAGGTGGCATTGAGCAAGCCGCCTAAGGAGGGGCCTACAACCACAGCAATTTCCTCGGTGGCATGGCCCATCCAGCCTGCTAACGGAATGATCGCAATGGCCGCTGTGGCAAAAATGGCCAATTCCCCCCAGCCTAGGAAATGGGCCGCCGCAGAAATGGGCACAAATACCAGCAGACCAAAGAAAATGAGGTTTTTGACAGACATGGAGGCATTAAAGCATCGTTGAGCATCATCAGATTACCCAAAGGAGGGACAACTGGGGGGATATTTCTGATGATTCTTGGGATGAACTTTACAAGTTGTGCAGGTATCTGAAGACCGTCATCGTTGGAGCCTTAGATTGATTACTGGGAATGATTACTGAATCTAGAAAGGGCGGCTTGATTTTGAAGTTGATTCTGGCAATTGTAGGCTCGCTGTCACTGACATTGGTGGTGTTTTACGCTTGGGCAACTTCCGGTAGCTACCCTCGCGAAAACTATACGGATATCCTGACCTATAACGTTGATAGCTCTGATGCTGACGGGCAGCAACTGTCCCTGGTGTCCTATAACATTGGCTATTTGTCGGGGTTAACAAATCTAGAAGCGGTGAAACGTCCTCAGACCTTATTTGATGACAATTTGGCAAATGTGATTGCTAACTTCCGTTCTATCAATGCCGATATCATTGCTTTCCAAGAAATTGATATCGACTCTAAACGTTCCTACCATGTCAATCAACTGGAAGCCCTCGCGAATGGTCTGGGTTTGGCTAAGGCTGGTTTAGCAATCAACTGGAACAAAAACTATGTTCCCTTTCCCTATTGGCCTGTTTCGGCCCATTTTGGCAAGATCGTTTCGGGTCAGGCTGTGCTTAGCCGTTATCCGATTGCTGAAAATCAGCGCATTGTGCTGGACAAAGTAGCCAGTCGTCCATTTTTCTATAATGCTGTTTACCTAGATCGTTTGGCTCAGGTGACTCAGGTGGACATTGGCGATCAGTCCCTTATGGTCATCAATGTTCACCTCGAAGCATTTGATAACCCTACGCGGTTTCAGCAAACCCGCATTGTACGAGACATGGCGGAAACCTATGCCAAGGACTATCCGGTGCTATTAGTGGGCGATTTTAACAGCGCCCTTAATCGCCCCGACGAGGGAGACCGATCCATTGAAATCATGGCAGAGTCTGAATTATTGACATCGGCTTTACCTAAGGCTCAGTGGACTAATCAGCCGACGTTTCCGTCGCAACCACCTGAGCATAAGCTCGATTATTTGTTCTATACGCCAGCGACCATCGAACTCAATGGCACTCGTGTGGTAACAGAGGTTGGAACAGCATCGGATCACCTACCCCTAATGATGACGTTTACGCTGAAGTAACTTGCCATTGTCTGACCTATCTGTCTATCGGGAAGAGCCCCCCTACTCGTTGAAGTTCTAACTGTTAAAACGTGCATCAAATCCTATGGAGCAGCTGAAGTATTCCCTTGGTCCCTTTGAATTGTTTGCCGCGATTGTGGGTGGTTCGCCATTTATTTTGGCAGGATTTCTGATGTATCACCCGATTGAGAGTTTGGCGGATTTGGTACCAGTAATTCAGAGTAGTGGAACGGTTGCGATCTCACTGACCATACTATTTGTGAGCTACATCGTTGGTGGAACCATCCAAGGACTCAGTTGGAAATATTTTCTGCGGCTGTGCAAACTCTTTAAATATGAATACACCTACTTCGGTACTCAGCTAACGGATAGAGACCATGCCTTGCAAACGTTAAGTCCAAATCAGCCGTATACCCTAGAGCTTGAAGATCGTCTAGTAATACAACTCCGCAAAGAAATTGGCATCCCGAAAAAATCGAGTTGGATGGACGATCGTCTCAAAGCTTATTTGCGTGAACACAATAGCCCTTCTGTAGCAGCTTCAGATACCTATATCGCCTCTCACATCATGTATCGCAACCTTTCTCTAGGTTGTCTGCTCCTATGTATAGTTAGCCTTTTCAATTCTGTCCGTTTAAGTTCCTTAGAACCGCTCTTGATCGCTCCCTTTATCGGCTATACCGCCTATCTAATGTTCTTACGGTCTGTGAGTTTCAAAAAGTGGCAAAATCGGACGTTAATTCTAGGCTTCTACTATGCGGCAACTAAAGCCGCTGGCTGCGAAGGTAATCCCTAGAGTCTGGTAACGTTGATGGACGGAGTTGTGACGATTGGGTCAAAGACTCTCCAAAAAACGTTTGCAGCAGTATTTGAAAATGTTTGGCTTGGCACTCCATACCTCCACACCTGAGCTAGGTTTAGCCATTAGTGATTTTGAAACTATCCAGCGGCATCAAACTTGGGATCTCGGCCGTGATTTATCCAGTCAGCTCCACGCATTACTCCAAGGTTTTTTAGCGCCCCAAAGCTGGGAAGATCTTCGGTTTATTGTGATCTGTATTGGTCCTGGTGGTTTTACAGGCACCCGTATTGGGGTAACTACGGCCCGTACCCTGGCACAACAGCTAGATATTCCCCTATTTGGTGTTTCTGCATTGGCTGCGATCGCTCACCATCAACTTACCGTTTCTAGCCACAATTCTGAGCCAGGAAATGGCCAGGCTACCGATATTGCGGTTACCATGCCAGCTAAGCGGGGGGCCGTCTATGGTGCTATTTATCACTGGAATGGTACAACTCTGCTGGCCAAGCTAGACGATACGGTTTTACCTGCTAGCGATTGGCAGGCGAAACAACTTCAATGGCCTCAGTCTTTATTACCAGTGTCTGTAGAGCCAGGAATAGGGTTGGCAGACACCACATTGTCACTATTGCAATTGGGATACGACCATTGGCAGGCGGGCCAGCATCCTAATTGGCGTGAGATTATTCCGTTTTATGGTCAGCATCCTGTGAAGGTCTAAAACTTATCTGTTAGTTAAAGGCCCTAGTCTTGGTTCGCTTGACCATCACGACGCCCTAATTCATAAATAGCGCTGCCCATGCAGGCAATGATGCCCCAGCTTAATGTCCAACTATGTCCGAGGCCGATGTCTAGCAAGTAGTTGCAAAGACCGCCAGCCAATACAAAGGGCAAGATGCTGCCGATGGAGGCGTAGAGTTCGGCGAGATTAGCTATGGTTGGTTGCGATCGCTGAGTCGAGTCTAACCATCCCGTTGCCTGGTGTTCGAGGGCATCCACTAACCTGGTGACAAAAGGCGAAAATATCAGGTACAGCGCCAGTGCCCACAAAAATACGCCAGAAATCCAAGCCGGATCAAAAATCATTAGATAAAGAAAAATTGTTAGAAAATTAGGCAAGCGCGATGGTTCGCCAATCCTGTTACCTTTCTTTAAAAAGGTTTATGCTCTATAACATAGGCTAAAGGATTTGATGCATTCTGTCGTCTCTTTTGTGGCTATTAATTTGCGCCGACTAATATGAAATCTAGGCATTGAGCAGAACCCTAGCGTTTGACTGTGACCGTAGTTCCCAACTCAATATAGGAGTACAGGTCTTCAATATCTTCATTCAGCATCCGAATGCAGCCATGGGAAATGGCTTCCCCAATTAGACTTTCCTCATTAGTGCCATGAAAGCCAATTTCACCGTCTCTGCTGGACAAAAAACCAATCCAGCGTGAGCCCAAAGGATTATTCTTGCCAGCCGGAACGATCTCACCAGTGATGGGATGTTGCCATGTAGGATATTCCTGTTTTTGAATCACGTTGAAACTGCCCACAGGAGTTTCCCACTCTGACTGCCCAATGGCGATGAGATACTGTTTGATAATTTCGCCGTGACGATAAACATTCACCTTGCGCGCGTTTAACTGAACTACCACCTGCACATCAGAGATGGGTTGTTTGAGAGGATTTATCAGCCGTGGTCTCCGCCCATTGACAATGGAAATACGGGTACTGAGATTGCTAAGCCTTTCAGTTGCTGGGGTATCTTCCACTTTCCAATCATAGGGATCTTGCCACTCTAGCAACGCTAATCCTAAGGCTGAACCAACGCACAATAACGCAAAACTACTGGCTAAGGGATGGATTCCTTGCATTATTGAAATGACTAGAAAATCTGGGATAGTCAAGGTCGCGTAACCACTCCATATCTTACCTATTTCAGGATTTTCTTGAGTTGTATCGCAGATGGACTACCTCAAGCATAGGTTGGTCTTTGCTCCCATGTTATATCCCTGAAGTTGTTAGAATCATTAATGCTGTCATTAGTCTGACACAACAGCTTCGTTCGTAAAGGCAAAAGAGTGTGACCGTTAAACCAGACTGGCTCAGAGTAAAAGCCCCCCAATGGGAACGGGTCGGCAATGTTAAAGGCATTTTGCAGGATCTTGCCCTCAACACGGTTTGCGAAGAAGCCTCCTGCCCTAATATTGGTGAGTGTTTTAATGCTGGGACGGCGACATTTTTGATTATGGGTCCCGCTTGTACTCGGGCTTGTCCCTATTGCGACATTGACTTTGAGAAAAAGCCTCAGGCATTAGATCCAACTGAGCCTTTGCGTTTGGGGGAGGCGGTCCGACGTCTGGGACTTAACCATGTAGTCATTACGTCGGTAAATCGCGATGATCTACCTGATGGTGGCGCAAGTCAGTTTGTGCGCTGTATTGAAGAGACCCGCAAGCTATCGCCCAACACCACGATTGAGGTGCTGATTCCGGACATGTGCGGCAATTGGGATGCCTTGGCCATCATCCTATCGGCAGCCCCTGAGGTCATCAACCACAATACGGAAACAATTCCTCGTCTGTATCGCCGGGTACGACCCCAGGGAGACTATCAACGGAGTCTTGAGTTACTGCAGCGTACCCGTGAGTTAGCGCCCTGGGCCTATACAAAGTCAGGCATTATGGTGGGCCTAGGGGAAACCGATGAGGAAGTGCGACAGGTGATGGCCGATCTGCGGGCTGTGGATTGCGATATCCTCACCATTGGTCAATATTTACAGCCCACTCAAAAGCATCTGGGAGTCAAAGACTTTGTCACCCCTGAGCAATTTGACCAGTGGCAACAGGCTGGGGCAGCCATGGGCTTTCTGCAGGTGGTGTCATCACCTCTCACACGCAGCTCCTATCATGCTGAAGAAGTGAGACGACTCATGGCTGAATATCCTCGACCTCGCCCCCAGCCCCAGGCCATCTAGGCTTCAAACAGCGGTAGAGCTTTCTCTAAGGTTTGTCGTACTGACTGAGCTGAGGTTTCCAGCGCCGCTTGTTCATTAGCGGTGAGGGACAATTCGACAATAGAGGCTGCGCCATTCCTATCGAGATGGCAGGGGACACCCAGGTAAATATCCTGTAGACCATATTGACCGTCAAGATAGGCTGAAACAGGTAGAATAGCCGACTGATTCTGAAGAATGGCGGCCACCATGGTGGCTGTTGCTGCGGCTGGCGCATAGTATGCACCGCCTGTTTTGAGATGATTAACGATTTCTGCACCACCGTGGCGGGTACGTTCCACCAGTTCCTGAATTTTGGCAGCAGAGAGTAGTTCTGTCAGAGGAATACTGCTAACCGTGGTGTGACTGATGAGGGGCACCATCAGATCCCCATGGCCCCCCAGGACCATTGTGGATACATCCTGGGGCGGAACCCCCAGTTCATGGGCAATAAACGTTCGAAATCTAGCAGAATCTAACACGCCAGCCTGGCCCATGACCCGGCTAGGGAGAAGGCCACTGGTCTGCCACGTCAAATAGGTCATGACATCCAAGGGATTGGTGACCAGGATGAAATGGGCATCGGGGGAATGGGGCAATGCTTTGGCGACCACATCTAAAATGATGCGGCCATTGACCTTAAGCAAATCATCCCTGGACATCCCTGGCTTACGAGGTAAACCAGCTGTAATCACAATTACCTGGGAGCCCGCCGTATCTTGATAGTCGTTGGTGCCAAGGATGTGGTGGGTGCAGCCTTCTAAAGGGCAAGCTTCGGCCATATCCAGGGCTAATCCCTGGGGGCGACCTGAAACAATATCTAGCAGGACAACATTACCTAAGTTTTGGGAGAGCAGACTGCGGGCAAGACTGGCACCGACATTACCGGCCCCGATGATGGTGATTTTTGGAATCGTGATTGCAGTTGGGTTGAGGACTGCAGTTTGAGGGGATGGACTAGCTACTGCCATAGGACTCCTAAAGACCGCTTGAGGGCACTTTAGTCAATCAGTCACCTAAAAAGTCGCCCAGAGACGGTTCACTAAATGGGTTGTAAATATACCCAAGTCAATGATTAATTTTGACTTGGATACAGCTTATATCTCCATTGTGTCGAGCATTACTTAAACTTGGGGGCATCCCATGGAGATTCTTAATACGTAGCGGCGCTTGCTCGTCCTAAGTTTTTGTTCCTTGCACAGGGTCGAAAGGAACGATACAGCCTTACTTGAATTCTTCTAGCTGTGCCACCTGCAGCCAAATATTGGGTGTGGGAACTCGACCAAATTTGACCAGGGCGTAGTCATCGCGAACTTCCAAAATCTCGCCTTGGGATTCAAAAATATAAGGGGGAAAACGAGTATCGCTAGCGGTGGCTTCTACACTGTTTTCTAGCTTTTCGCGTACGACACGAACAAAAGTACCTTTTTTGATTGCCATCACTAAGAAAAATAACCGGTCACTATATTAAACCTTGTCCACATCCAGAACTGTTGTTTTTCTGGAGAGTAACTTTCGGTTTTACTGGGTCGGTTTTCTTGATTTTAACCGACTTATTTTTGGCAGTTGGGGCAATAGTGGGCCGAGCGTCCAGCTAATTTAATCCGTTTAATAGGGGTGCTACACACGCGGCAGGGTTCGTCTTCGCGGTCATAGACCCAGGCCACGCCACCGTAGTTGCCGTTGGTGCCATGGATATCACGAAAGTCACTAAAGGTAGTACCACCGGCTTCGATACTGTCGTTGAGGACTTTGCGAATGGAGGTGTGCAGGCGTTTGAGACGGAGCTGGGAAATGCGATCGCACCTAACCTTAGGGCGAATACCACTCAAAAATAAAGCTTCGTCAGCGTAGATATTACCAATACCTGCCACCATTGCCTGATCTAACAAAGCATTCTTAACAGGGCGCTGTCTGCGTGCAAACCAGGTTTGCATGTAGCTGAGAGAAAACTGATCGGCAAAAGGCTCTGGCCCCAAACGTTGTAGCCCTGTCATGACTGTTTCGGGGGGGCTTGCTGGAGGAACCCACCAAAGACGGCCAAAGGTGCGCTGATCAACGTAACGTAACTCTCGATCGTTATCAAAAAACAGACGAACACGGCAGTGGGAAGAGACTGGCATTGATTGCTCGACCCATAGAAGTTGCCCCGTCATTCGTAGATGGCAGCCTAACCAGCCAGCTGGCTGATTTTGACGTGCTAAGACTGCCAGCAAATATTTTCCTCGACGCTGCCAAGTTGTAATCTCAGCTCCCATGATGGCAGCTAAAAAGTCTGTAACAGAAACGGGGTGGGCAATGCTGCGTTCTAACAGCACATTCCCACCCCGAACAGGTTTATACAGAGTAACTCGACTGAGCCCTCGTCGGACAGTTTCTACCTCAGGAAGTTCTGGCAAGGCAAGTTAAACAAACAACTTTGCTAAGTTTACCAAGCCATTCTAGATTGCTAGATCTATTAGACTACCTTTAATTCAGATTCAGCAAAGTTGTTGGTGTTGACGCCAGCATAGTTAACCTTGTCAAACCGAACAACAACCGAATACTTAATACCGCTTTGGTCAACGGACGCTACCTTACCAGTATCTTGAAACCAGTAGGATTCTTTCCGTAGGATACGTACTTTAGATCCACGCTTAACCATGAATAGGCCTCTCTTGTTCAAAGACGAGTAATTAATGATGCGAGCAGCAAGCTACTTCTCACCAGATTACTACTCCTTCGAACCGAACTTGCATTCTGGCCATTTAAGAATTGTTGCATATCGAAGATTTTAGAAATAATTCTTTAGAAAAAACCTTGAATAAAAAATACTGCCGTTCTGAACCAGACGTGATGTCCATAAAAACAAGCTAAAAGCCACGGAACATAAAGTCCCGTGGCTTTTAGCTTATCTAACTAAGGGTAGTTAAATACCAGGATTAGGGAGAGCTGGGAGCGTACTTATAGTTGATACAGCCTCAGTAGCTGGAGCAGCTTCTTCAGCAGGAGCTTCTTCGGTGGATCTAACTAGCCTCTCAACCTCAATTCCATTCTCAACTAAAATAACCCGTGGCTCTATTGCACGAGTATCAATACGCTTAACCAATACGCTGTCGTTAGCAATACGATCACCTGGTCTCACATAACGTTCGACTTCATTGGGTGCTTTAACAATGGCATAGGGCTGTCCTCCGATTTGGATGACACCTGATACCCTGACAGCTTGCGCGGTTGTCGGCTTTGGAATTTCGGGCAATGCTGCGATTTCTGGCCGGTTTGACTCTATCTCAGGTGCCTCGGCTACACTTGGGCGTGTCTGAGCCTCTGAGGAGGTTGGTGTGCTATTTCCTTGTGCCGCGACTCTGCCTGTCGCGGCTGCTTGACCAGACGCAGATGCTTGGCCACTGGCATTGTTACCACTGGCATTGTTAGTAGTTCCTGGGACCTCAATGGGTTGAGGGGGAACAAGTGGAATAGTCAGACCTGCAAACGGATCGGAGCGAGTCCGCTCCACTCCAATTGCTCGTTCATTAGGGTCAGTAGATTGAATTAAATCACGAGCAATAACAGTAGGAGAATTCTTTAAACCTTCAACGGCAGTAGTTGATATTTCGCCATTTGGAAGATTTGGCAGATTACCATCTGCCGTTTCTGCTGTTTGGCCCGTTTGCTCTGGCGATGGATTCTCGATAGTAACGTCATCAACGAGGTCATCAACATCGTCACGACTAAAGAACCCACAACCGCTCAGGGAAATTGCCCCAGTTGTTATTAGCAATACCAAGAGCAGACGCTGCATCTTTTCATCCTCCAAGGACTTTCGTTCGCAAAGTATAAGACAAGTTCTGCAGAATGCATAGAGGTTTATGCAAAATCCTTTTTTTCTTCCTCGGTGGGAGCCATTAAATCCCGCAGACGTTTGAGTCCACTTTTGACCCGACGAGAGACAGTTACTGCACTAATGCCTAAGCGTTCAGCGGTTTCCTTTTGAGTCAAGTCGTGTAAGAAGACAAACTCTAGTACTTCTTGGGTTCGACGCTCTAGCTGGGCTAATCCTTGCTGAAGACGAATACGATCTTCTTGAGCGAGTTGAAAACTCCGATATTTTGGATCGGGTAGTAAATCGCTAAGAGAAGCAGAGCCACTGCCTTCTTCTTGAATAGGAGCATCTAGACTTAGCAATGAACGGTTACGGCTGGCTAACTTAACTTCCTGCCATTCCTGAACTGTGATTTTGAGATGGTCGGCAATTTCTTGATCGGTAGGCTTACGATCTAATGTTTCTTGTAGCTGACGGATAACGCGCGCTGACTGGTGCTGTAAGGACTGCCATCGTCTTGGAATACGAACAATAGCGCTGCGATCGCGTAAATAATGTTGAATCTCGCCACGGATGTAGGGGATGGCAAAAGAACTGAATGCATAGCCCTTTGACATATCAAAGCGCTCAATAGCTCGAATTAGGCCTAAACTACCGACCTGCATCAGATCATCAAAGGTCTCATTGGAGTGGTATAGCCAATGATGGGCTTCTCTACGTACCAGCCCCAGGTTCATCTGGACTAATTTATTTCGTAGCTTGGGCGAACGATGTTTTTGATAATCATTCAGTATCTCTAGAGTTTCGCTTTTAAGCGCGTTGTTGAGTTTGGATGACGACATGGGGAACCCCTTTGACATTTATAGGCTCAACTCTATGCCCCACTGGGATAGATGCAGTATTGAGCTACGAAAAACAGAAACTTAAAGTTAAGAGATGAAACCACTACGTTTACCGTAGTGATTCAATAGTGAACATCCAGGCCCAAGAGCACAGTGACTGAAATCACAGCCTTTAACTTATCAAAGCAACTTTCAGGGCTAGGCTACTCTGTAGAAAATCATCTGAACAATGACGTATATACGGAAGTCTACGCTGAGCAGTGCCAGTATGATTACCATCAGTGCTCCAGTCTTTATGATGACTTTACGTACAATGCTGGTTTTTAAAGTAAAAAAGGGTAGAAAACTCTGGAGTTTTCTACCCTTTTTCAAATGTATTCTAGCGAAACTACCTAAGACCTAAAAAGCTTAGATTAGGAATGGGCATCGCTAAGCTCAGAATGCTCTAGGCATCAACTGTTTCTACACGACCGTAGAACAAGCCTTGTACCTTCACGTCGGAAGGCTCAGCAGTACCCATATCTGTGTCAGAAGGCTGCTCACATTCAAATGTGCCAGCAATTTCACCGGTGACACTATCCACTTTCTCAATCTGAAGAGAAATAAATCCCGTTCCAATTTCGAAAGCCTTGATATTTTCCTTGATCAACTCTTCTGTATCACCACCAGCTGGTAAAGCTACGGCTGTATCGTAACCCGTGGTTAAACCGCGACCTTTGGGATCTAAAAAGTTAGAAGTCCGATAGGACGGCACACGATACTCACCAGAAAAATCGGTAGATGATGTTACTGCACTTAATCCAGCCTGGGTCTTAGCAACTAAGCCTTTAATAGTAAATAGGAAAGGCACTTCCTCTCCACCTGGAAGGAGAACAGTTACAGCCTGGAAGTCCATTCCACCTTTCTCACGGAAGACCAAGCCGCCATCAGCGTCTGCTTCTAGCGCACCCCTTACCTGATCAAGGCTGGATGTATAACGGGTCAAAGATTTGCCAGGAACAAACTCAGCTTCTCGGCGCTTATTTGCGGGCTCTTCTTTAACAAAGTAGCTAGTGGGCTCTAAGCATAGACCAGCAATCTGGTAGGATTGGCCGTCTTCAATAGCAATCTCTCCGCGACGAACACTAGAAAGCTGAGGGCAGCTACCAGCTAATCCTGTATTTCTAATCTGATCGTAGGTTAAAGGAGTGTCACTACTAGCGCTAGGAGCATCGCTACATGCTGTTAATACACCCATGCAGAGTGCTAGAAATGCAACGATTAGGGCACGATACCTCATGGTCAACCTCAAACAAAAAGTATTTATGTAAGAAAATTTGTCAGTGGTTATATAACCGACTAGGGACTATAAGGTTGCCTATACCTAGAGCTTTCTATCTCAAAAAGCCTTCTGACTAGTCTGACTGAAGTCGCCCTCAGGATAGTCAACTAACCTTCCCGAAAGTATTTTACACGGACGAGTCCCCGGTGCATGCTGAAAATTGCAATCTGGTGTATTGGTTAACACTTTGAAGCCTGATATGGGACAGGCGTATCGGCTAATTTGGGCTACACTGTCTGCATCGTCAGGTTTTGGTGCAATCAGGGTTAGGCTGACTAGATGAAACCGTACTCTTCAGATGCCGAGCATGGGCAAAGTGCTGATATTGAAGCAATCCGTATCGCTGTGCAAGTGGCTGCTCAAAAAAGAGCCAATGATTGTGAGGCTCTTTTATCACTTTTGAGGCAATTGGAAGTGCTCCATCGAGATATTCGTGAAACCCTTTTTCAAGAGTCTTTGCCTACTAACCGTCAGCGTTTGTATCACTTGCTTAGGGATATTGAAATCAATGGTGGATGGCCTTATATCCAGCGGATGAAACTGGTGGAGTTGCTTAAGGGGGTGGATCCCTCCCTCGACCCAGAAGCCTCTGAAGATTAGAGGGAAGATTGTTGACGTATGACAAGTTACGTCGCACTGATGAACGTACGCAACAGACAGCATTTGCATAAGGGGTGATAGAATCTGCCAGTTTTTGGGTAATTGAATGCTATGGGCTGAATCAATTACTCAAAATTGACTTGATGTGCATTGTGTTCTACCAACAGATTTTTGTTGTGTTTAATTGTTCAACGGTATAGTGCGCGGCTATGGGAAATCTTCGGCATTTGAGCAGGAGTCACTGTTTGCTTCGGGGCATCTTGGTTCGAGGAGTATTGTCATTATTGGGAGTGGCCTTGATTCATCGGCCAATGCCTGGATTTGCTCAACTTGGAGATCTCAATCAGCACTGTCAGCTTTCTCAGGTTGAGGTTGATGCTAAGGAGTCTGTACGTCAGCAGGCGGCTAATGGAGATGCGTTGGCGATCGCACAATATGGTGATCTGCTCAAACGCCATGCTGAGTTATTGCGGACCTGTCGTCGACGTCAGTGGCCACGTCAGCAGGCTACCTGGATTAGGTTATACCCCTGTGATTTGAGACCCGGCGTCCTCGATGCCTTGATGGATCGGATCGTCAACTTGGGATATACCGAAGTCTATGTTGAGGCGTTTTATAACGGTCAGGTGCTATTGCCCCAGAGGGACAATCAGACCGCTTGGCCCAGTGTGGTGCAGCAACGGGGGTATGAGGATCGGGATTTGTTGGCGGATGCGATCGCAGCAGGCCACAAGCGCGGCCTCAAAGTACAGGCCTGGATGTTCACCATGAATTTCGGCTATTCCTATGGCCAACGACGAGATCGCCAGCAGGTTCTAGCCAGGAATGGTCGTGGTGAAACAACCTCAGTCTTTGCCAGCCGTGGTGGTAGCAATAACCCCGAAGAAATTTTTATCGACCCTTACAACTATCAAGCTCAAAGTGACTATTTACGAATGTTGCAGCTTGTCCTGCAGCGAAAGCCAGATGGTGTTCTCTTTGACTATATTCGCTATCCGCGTGGTACCGGCAGTAACTCTGTTGTAGGGCAAGTCGGTGATCTTTGGATCTATGGCAGTGCTGCTCAAAATTCCTTGATGCAAAGAGCCTTAAACAACAAAGGGAGAGAACTTATTCGACAGTTTCTCAACCGAGGATATTTGGTTGATGGAGATCTAGATCGCGTTGACCAAACGTTTCCAAATGAAGTGGAGCCTCTATGGCAGAGTCGTCAACAGTCCGGTAGTACGAGCGATGTGCCAGCTTCAGTGCGTCGTCCCGCTTTACAACTAGAACTGTGGCGTTTGAGTGTTGCCCATGCGGTACAGGGGGTGATTGATTTTCTCAATACGGCGGCTCAGCCTGTTAAGCAGCAAAATATTCCTGTGGGTGCCGTCTTTTTCCCCACAGCCAACCAGCCTGTAGGCACTCAAGGATATGATTCCCGTCTGCAACATTGGAATCGTTTTCCAAAATCCATTAGCTGGCATCCAATGGCTTACAGCATTTGTGGAAATACCAGCTGTATTGTGCAAGATGTACAAATGGTTTTACGTCAGAATAATGTCAGTAACGTTCGACCAGCATTAGCAGGGGTGTGGGGCAAAGCCATTAATAACCGGCCCTCTTTAGAAGCGCAGATGGCAGCACTCCAGCGAGCGGCCCCCAATATCAATTCAGTCAGTCACTTCGCCTATTCCTGGCAAGACCCAGAGTTTGACCGGGTACGAAAGTTTTGTGCATTGCCATAGATAGTGTCGATATGCCTTCATGGCAAGAGGCGTGAGAATATCATCTGAAATTGATGGCCACTGGGTTTGGCTTGTTTTAGGCCAGAATTCTCGTCAAGGAGGCTTTGACAAACAAACAGCAGATAGAGTCCTACTGTGATTACCAAAGCATGCCATAAACGTTGCTTCACCTTCACCACCTCATTACGTCTATGGTGTCTAATTTTGGCCACATCAGTTAGGACAGTCTTTAGCCTGGAACGCTTTAAGTTAAAACACCCATGTGACGCAAAAAATCCTGATGTCGGCCTTTTGCTAATAGCTTATGAGGATGATTTTCATTCCGTAACTAAATATGTTCCGTAAATGAAATTGTCACATTGATAAATGTCTTGATCGTTCAAAATTTTTGTCAATGGATTGGTCTAAAAACACTTTTTTAACAACCATTTTCATCGCTAAAGAATCAAAGCCGTCGATCTGTAAAAGACCGACGGCTTTGATTCTTTAGTAACAGATATGAGCAGAATGTATCCCAAGCATGCAATCATTACAAGTTCAGGATTACAGTCTTTTTAGCCCTTATTCAACACCCTCGATACGGTTTTCTACTTCCTCATAGAGTTCTTGCAAACGCTCGATGTTTTCTTCACTAGTTTCCCAATAGCCTCGACCATTGACCTCTAAGAGTGTAGTTACCATACGGCGGAATGAATTGGGGTTTAGATCCATCAACCGTTTACACATTTCTTCATCATCAATGAAAGTAGTGTTGGCATCCTCATAAACCCAGTTGTCAACAGCATCAGCAGTGGCCGACCAACCCATGGTATTGACCAGACGATTGGATAGCTCACGGACCCCTTCATAACCATTAGCCAGCATGCCCTCATACCATTTAGGGTTGAGCAACTTGGTGCGAGAATCTAAACGAACTGTTTCTGAGAGAGTTCGTACCTGGGCGTTAGCGGTGGTGGTATCTGCTACAAACGAGGTAGGTTTCTTGCCATCATCCCGCAACTGGCCAATCACCTTGGTCGGGTCAGAGTCAAAGTAGTGGGAAACGTCAGTCAGAGAAATTTCAGACGAATCTAGATTTTGGAAGGTTACGTCAGCCGTCTTCAGAGAGGCCTCCAACAAATCGCGAGACTTATCCATGACCCCAGGATTGTCAGAGTTGAAGGCAAAGGATTTACGCTTGAGGTACATTTCCTGGAGCTCAGATTCCTCTTCCCAGCTGCTGTTTTCAACGGCCAGGTTTACATTGGCTGCATAGGAACCAGACGCGTTAGAGAAAATGCGAGTTGCGGCTTCACGCAACGACAGACCCATTTCCTCAGCTTGTTTGAGAGCATGTTTCCGCACAAAGTTCATTTCTAGAGGCTCATCTGCTTCAGCAGCCATTTTCACGGCCCGATCCAGTAGCGCCATTTGATTAACAAACAAGTCGCGGAATACACCAGAGCAGTTGATAACAACGTCGATACGGGGTCTGCCTAATTCCTCTAGGGAAACAATCTCCAGCTTATTTACGCGGCCCAGAGCATCCGGTACCGGCTTAACCCCAACGAACCAAAGCATTTGTGCCAATGACTCACCGTAAGTCTTAATGTTGTCAGTGCCCCAAAGTACAGCGGCAATAGTTTCTGGATACTGTCCACCGTTTTCTTGACGTTGACGCTCTAATAGCCGATCCACCACCACCTTTGCAGACTGGACTGCTGCTGTTGTGGGAATGGACTGTGGGTCAAGGGCATGAATATTTTTGCCTGTGGGCAACACATCTGGATTACGGATGGGGTCACCACCAGGACCAGGCAATATGTACTCTCCATCCAATGCCTTGAGCAGAGACGCTAGCTCGTTATCAGCAACAACTTGCTGCAAACAAAACTGTAGATACTCAAACAAGGGCTTGAGGGCTTCTTCATCCACATTCTTATAGCCAAGATTGTGGAGAGCTTCCAACCAAGGATCCTTACGCTTACCAAAGTTAAAGAACTTCAGCATAGTCTGCAGAGATACGCGGCCCTCATCATCCAGCTGTTCGTTGACAATAGCTCCGAC
This sequence comes from Leptothoe spongobia TAU-MAC 1115, assembly GCF_018739885.1. Taxonomy (GTDB): domain Bacteria; phylum Cyanobacteriota; class Cyanobacteriia; order Phormidesmidales; family Phormidesmidaceae; genus Leptothoe; species Leptothoe spongobia. The sequence goes on from NZ_JADOES010000001.1 coordinate 36,309, forward strand.
AGCGGCCCGAGTGGCTTCATTGATTTCGTACAGAAGCTGGACATCATCCAAAACACCCAGGTCACTGTTGTTATAAATCTCGGTGATATCGCGTTCGATGCTTTCAGCAATAATGCGCTGGAGACTTTTAAAACCTTCCTCTTCGCGATCTAGGCCTGCAATATTAACCAGAGTGGCCACTGCTTCTTCCGCCGTAGGTGGCTTACCGATAATGTGGAGACCGCAGGGAAGTAAACGAGATTCGATTTCCATCAGTTTGATGTAAATCTTACCGACGAGGGTATCGCGGTCTTCTTTGCTGATTTCGCTGGCATCCTCTATATCAGGGAAAACCACATCACGGTCCAAATTAACCTGACGGGCTTTCTCGATAATGGCGTTAACAATGGAAATCGCCCGACCACCGTCCTTAAGACTCTGATAAGAACCAATCAGTTCGCTCAACTCCTTTAGTCCCTTGTACAGGCCGGCATTTTCCGCCGGGGGTGTCAGGTAGCTAATGGTTTCTGCGTATCCACGACGCTTAGCAATTGTTGCTTCAGATGGGTTATTAGCGGCGTAGTAATAGAGGTTGGGAGTACTTCCAATCAAGTTGTCAGGATAGCACTGCCCCGACATCCCCATCTGCTTACCAGGCATGAATTCTAGAGAACCATGGGTACCAAAGTGCAGTACTGCATCCGCCTTCCAAATTTTCTCTAGAAAGGTATAGTAAGCGGCAAACCCGTGGTGAGGACTAGCCGAGCGGGAAAAGAGCAGGCGCATAGGGTCACCTTCGTAACCAAAGGTCGGCTGTACACCGATGAATAGATTGCCGTAAGTTTTTCCAAATACTAGAAGATTTTGGCCATCGGTGTTGAGGGTTCCGGGCGGCGGCCCCCAGTTTTCCTCTAAACGCTCGGAATAGTGAGTGAGCTGTTCATACTCGGCAACCGACATACGATAGGCAATATTCAGCTCAGGACTATTGTATTGAGCCTGGGCATCGTTAATCACCTCTAACATGAGGGCTTCTGCCGATTCAGGCATGCCTTCGATAGCGTAGCCACCGGCCTTCATATCTGCCATCGCCTGATAAATAGAGCCAAAGACGTTGAGGTAGGCAGCAGTTCCCACATTGCCCTTATCGGGGGGGAAACTAAATACGGTAATGGCTAGTTTTTTCTCAGCGCGGGAGATACGGCGCAGGTTGGCCCACTTGAGGGCCCGCTGGGCAATGATGGCTACCCGGTCTTGCAGAGTAATAGCACGACCGGTCATACCATCACGACCAGAAACCACAATCGGGTCAATGGCACCATCTAGCTCAGGGATAGCCATCTGTAGAGCCACCTGAATCGGATGTAGACCCAGGTCGCTATTTTCCCATTCCTCAGTGGTTTGGAAGACCAGAGGGAGTGCCACCATGTAAGGACGATTGAGCTTTTGCAGTGATTCAATTGCTTTGGGATGATCTTGCCGGGCAGGCCCACCCACTAGGGCAAAGCCAGTTAGGGACACCACGGAGTCGACCAGAGGCTCCTGACTCACAGGTTCGTAGAAGAATTGCTCCACAGGTTTGGAGAAATCTAGCCCACCCGCAAATACAGGGATTACCCGTGCGCCAAGATACTCAAGCTCCTGGACCATGGACACATAATGGGCTTCATCACCGGTAACCAGATGAGTGCGTTGTAATACGACGCCTACACAGGGAGCTTGCTCTCGCTTATGGGAGGCAGGCAAATCCTGACGTGAGCTATACCAGTTGAGGTATTCTTTAACATCCTCATACATACAAGGAGCAAGGGGATGCCAGATACCTGTATCGGGATAGGTAACAGGCTCCTCATAGTCCATTTTGTCAGGAGCACCTTCAATATCCTTATCGCCAAACATATAGCGATCGGCCAGCATCAGCATGAAGTTCTCCAGGTTCTCGGGAGAGCCGCCTAGCCAATACTGGAAGCTCAGCATAAAGTTGCGGGCGTCCTGGGCCTTGTCTACTGGCAGATACTTGAGCACCTTGGGCAGAGTGCGTAGTAACTTCAGCATGGCATCTTCAAAACTACCGCCTTGCTTCTGACGGCGCTTTTTCATGAATTCGCCAATGGCGCTCTTGGATTGGCCCAACTGAGCCATGGAGAAGCTACCCATTTTGTTGAGGCGCATCACCTGAGGCATGGAGGGGAAAACCACGGCCACGTCGAGGGTGTCACGGTGAGGGGTGACGGCGGCAACAACTTTTTCAGCGAGTTCTTCAATAAAAATTAGGGAGGCGACAAAGACGTTAGCTTCGGATACGTCTTGCTTAAATGCTTCATAGTTGGCATTGTCGCGAAGTTCTTCAATTAAATAACCACTAACCTCTACGGCAATGTGAGGGTTATTGGCGTTGATGGACTTAACCGCTGCTGACAGAGAACTTTGATACTGTGGCTCTAATACGACGTAGACCACTTTCATCAAGGACCGTTCGCCAAGGTTCTCGGGTGAGATATGTCTCACAGTGGGCTTGACGTTGGTGAACATGCAGTTTAACTCCTTCCTCTGTGTTTTAAACCATGTCCAAGTGGACCAGGTTTGTCTCTTCTAATGGGTGACAATAACTGCCACATAGCATATAAACCCAAGATTTTCTGGGGTTTTGCTACCAGTCAGACTGATTAGCCGATCATGATCGGCACAGTAATCGAAAAAGCATTTGCAAAAAACACTTTACAAAATCGAAGTGATTACTGTAATGAGAAACATTCCATAACATCTGAACAGGTTTTTAAACCTATTGTGTTTGTACCAGAAAATCCCTACTGACTAGGGATACAGCTATATATGCGATACAAAATGACATATTAGCTCTCGAATTGTGTAACAATTTTGTTACACAATTCGAGAGCACTACTAATCCTTATACTTCAAATAAAGTAAAAAGATAAGGGTTGACAAAAATTGAGTTTTACCAAAGTTTTCTTCGATTTTCTAGGCTTTACGGGATTTTGTTGAGCATTGTTTTGTGATCGCAACAATCTTCCATAAGATTTTAGGTTGAAGGGATAATCTATCGGTTGTTTTTTGGGTTGGCTATGCGAATTTTGGTGATGGGTGGAACCCGGTTTATTGGGGTGTATTTAACACGATTATTAGTGGCGGCGGGACACGAGGTGACACTGCTAAATCGGGGGAATCGGCCTGCGCCTGAGGGGGTGGAAGTCGTTAAGTGCGATCGCAAATCCCCCGATGCGCTCAAGGCAGTCCTCACTGGCAAAGCATTTGACGCCATCTACGACAACAACGGTCGTGAACTCAGTGATACCAAGCCCTTGGTCGAACTCTTTGGCGGTACCGTCAGTCAGTTTATCTATATCAGCTCTGCCGGTGTCTATCTCAAAAGTGAGCAGATGCCCCACCTTGAGGGTGACCCCATTGATCCCGACAGTCGCCATAAAGGCAAGCATCATACCGAAGACTACCTAGTTCAACAGGGTGTGCCTTTTACCTCCATTCGTCCTGTCTACATCTATGGTCCCCAGAACTATAATCCTGTCGAAAAATGGTTCTTTGACCGGCTCAGTCATGACCGTCCTTTGCTGATTCCTGGTAATGGTAAGGCGATCACGCAGTTAGGTCATTGCGCGGATCTCGCTGAAGCGATGGTGGCCGTCCTAGGTAATCCCAAAGCTATTGGTCAGATTTACAACATTTCAGGCAATCGCTATGTCACCTTTGACGGACTAGCCCATGCTTGTGCAGCGGCCATGGGTAAACCTGAACCAGATATTCGCCATTACGACCCCAATCAGTTCGACTTTGGTAAACGGAAGGCATTTCCTATGCGAGTTCAGCATTTCTTTGCCTCAATTGATAAGGCTCAACAGGATCTAGGTTGGACACCTCGTTATGATTTGGTCCGAGGATTAAAGGACTCCTATGACAATGATTATTGTCAGTCTGAGCAAGCCGTGGACTTTGACCTAGACGGGCAAATCTTGGCATCTAGGTAGCCTGAGGCTGGGTCGCCCGCCCTACAACCGAAATCCAGGTTCGGTAACCCCCCCTTCAGAGAATCGCTCTGGATTAGCACTATAGTAGTGAGCTTTTAAGAAACCAAATTTTGAGGTTCGTTTAGAAGCAGCGCTATTGCTGGTTGATGGGAAATGATGATCAGCAATACCAAAGACATGATTCGCCGGAGCAATTGATATGGGAAAAGTAGTTGGTATTGACTTGGGGACTACAAACTCTGTAGTCGCTGTGATGGAAGGGGGAAAGCCCACTGTAATTGCAAACGCAGAAGGTTTTCGCACCACCCCATCTGTCGTTGCCTATGCCAAGAGTGGTGATCGCCTAGTGGGTCAAATCGCTAAGCGCCAGGCCGTGATGAATCCGGTAAATACGTTTTACTCGGTGAAGCGCTTTATTGGTCGCCGCAATGATGAAGTTGGCAATGAGTCATCGGAAGTTCCCTACAACGTTCTAAATGTCAACGGCAATGTCAAAATTGAGTGCACCAATGCTGATAAGCAGTTTGCACCTGAAGAAATTTCTGCCCAGGTCCTGCGTAAGCTAGCGGACGATGCTAGTAAGTACTTGGGAGACCAGGTCAGCCAAGCGGTGATTACCGTTCCTGCTTACTTCAACGACTCCCAGCGTCAGGCAACTAAAGATGCTGGTCGGATTGCCGGTCTAGATGTACTACGGATTATCAACGAGCCGACGGCTGCTGCACTCGCTTACGGTCTTGATAAGAAGAGCAACGAAACCATTCTCGTCTTTGACTTGGGGGGTGGTACCTTCGACGTTTCCATTCTGGAAGTCGGTGACGGTGTATTTGAGGTACTGTCCACATCTGGTGACACCCACTTAGGGGGTGACGACTTTGACAAAAAGATCGTAGATCACCTGGCAGAGCAGTTTATGTCCCAAGAAGGCATTGACTTACGTAAGGATAAGCAAGCGCTGCAGCGTCTGACTGAGGCCGCTGAAAAGGCCAAGATTGAACTCTCTAGCGTTACCCAGGCAGAGATCAACCTGCCCTTTATTACAGCTACACAAGACGGTCCTAAGCACCTCGACCTTACCCTGACTCGGGCGAAGTTTGAGGAACTAGCGTCTGACTTGATCGACCGTTGCGGTGTACCGGTAGAAAATGCCATCCGCGATGCCAAGCTGGCTAAGGGCGACATCAACGAAATCGTACTAGTGGGTGGTTCCACTCGAATTCCTGCGGTTCAGGAGCTGGTTACTAAGATTCTGGGTAAAGAGCCGAACCAGAGTGTTAACCCTGATGAAGTTGTAGCTATTGGTGCTGCGATTCAGGGTGGTGTTCTGGCTGGTGAAGTCAAAGACATTCTGCTACTAGACGTAACTCCCCTGTCTTTGGGTGTGGAGACTCTAGGCGGTGTCATGACCAAGCTGATCCCCAGAAACACCACAATTCCTACCAAGAAGTCTGAGGTGTTCTCTACAGCAGTAGATGGTCAGACCAACGTTGAAATCCACGTCCTCCAGGGGGAACGTGAGATGGCTAACGATAACAAGGATCTGGGGGTCTTCCGGCTAGACGGTATTCCTCCTTCTCCCCGTGGCGTACCTCAAATTGAGGTGATCTTTGATATCGATGCCAACGGTATTTTGAACGTGACCGCTAAGGATAAGGGCACTGGTAAGGAGCAGTCCATTAGTATTACTGGTGCATCTACTCTGTCCGATGACGAAGTAGATCGGATGGTTCGTGATGCTGAAGCGAACTCGACCGCTGACAAGGAACGTCGCGAGAAGATTGACATTAGAAACCAGGCTGACTCGCTGGTCTATCAGGCTGATAAGCAGATGGGCGAGCTGGGTGACAAAGTTTCTGATGAGGATAAGGCTAAGGTTGAAGCTGAGATTGCCAGTTTGAAGGAGGCGCTCGCAGCTGACGATGCTGACCAGATCAAAGCTGGTACCGAGTCCCTGCAGCAAGCATTGTTTTCCCTCAGTAGCAACATGTACGGTGCTACTGAGGCAGCGGCAGCGGCGGCTGATCCGGGAGCGGCTAGTGGCGGCGATGCTCCTAGTGATGGCGGTGATGACGACGTCATCGATGCCGAGTTCTCAGAAGAAGGCGACAAGTAACCTTCATCAACCACGGCGGTTATCCTCTGTCGGGAGCGCCGCCGTGGCATAGCCGACAAACTTGCTCCGGCTAGCAAGGGGGTGGATGGTTTTACCATTCACCTTTTTTTGTTATTTACGATACAGAAGCGCTCAGCTTAACGTCAGGCTGCATCGTACCACCTTCAAATTTGTTGCTTGTAGTTGCTTGTGTATGAAGCGAGTATCCCTAGATTACCAACCTTATTTCAGGCCAATTAGCGAAACGATGCTGTGCCCAGTGAAATACTCGATGGCGATCAAAATCAAGAAGCCCATCATGGCAGCTCGTCCATTTAGCTGCTCAGCATATTGATTAAATCCTTTTTTGGGACGTTCAAGGTTGGGGCTAAGGGATGGCTTAATATCAGTCACGGTGTTAGGCGCTGGGTTATATCTATCTATTCTCACTATCAAAGGGAGAGTTCGTCAATCAGTTTTCCCAGATGGGGCATTCTATTTTATGGACAATGCTTGCCCAGGATCAGCAATGCCCTGCCTTTTTGCAGGAGCGCTAAGCTATAGCTAGAGGCTAATTCAACAGCTATAGCCTTGGAATTGTCCAAAACTAACCCCTTTCAACTGGAGGTGCCCGTGCAAATTGGTGTACCCAAAGAAATTAAAAACCTGGAGTTTCGAGTGGGGCTCAGTCCTAGCAGCGTTAGAGCCCTGACAGAACAAGGTCATCAGGTTCTGGTAGAGGCTGATGCTGGTGTGGGAGCAGGATTTAGTAATGCTAATTATCAGCAGGCAGGGGCAACAATAGTTGCGGCGGCTGAGGCTTGGCAGCAGGCCATGGTAGTCAAGGTCAAAGAGCCATTGCCTAAAGAATATGACTATTTACAAAAAGAGCAGCTGTTATTCACCTATCTCCATTTAGCGGCTAGTCGCGAGTTGACTGAGGCCTTAATGCACAGTGGTGCTACGGCCATTGCCTATGAAACCGTTGAGAAAAACCACCAGCGGCCTTTGCTGACGCCCATGAGCATGATTGCTGGACGGCTATCGGTGCAGTTTGGCGCAAGGTTTTTAGAAAAGCAACAGGGAGGTCGCGGTATTTTACTCGGCGGTATTCCCGGTGTGACTCCAGGCCATGTGGTAGTGCTGGGTGGGGGTATTGTGGGCACCGAGGCAACCAAAATGGCGGTGGGTTTGGGGGCTCGGGTCACGCTGATTGATATCAACCTGGATCGCTTAAATCAGCTCGAAGAATTATTTGGCTCACGGGTGCAGCTGCTTTACAGTAACTCTGCCAATATTGATATGGCAGTGAGTCAAGCTGATTTACTGATTGGAGCCGTGTTAGTGCCTGGTCGGCGACCACCGACGCTGGTGTCGCGATCGCAAGTCCAACAAATGCCCGATGGTGCTGTCATTGTAGATGTTGCTGTCGACCAAGGCGGCTGCATTGAAACCGTAAGGTCCACCTCCCACAGTGAACCCGTTTATGTAGAGTCGGGGGTATTGCACTACGGTGTCCCCAATATGCCAGGGGCCGTACCCCGTACCGCAACCGAAGCGTTGAATAACAGCACACTACCCTATGTACTCAAGCTAGCCAACCTGGGCTTAGGGGCATTGGACACAGATGCGGCGTTAGCCGAAGGGCTCAATGTCGTCAGTCATCAGCTTGTACATCCAGCTGTACAAGCTACCTTTCCAGACCTAGCTTAACGTTGCAGATTTAACATGGCCTGGCGAGTTTGCATTTGCAGCCAGCCCACCTGCTCTTGTTTATCCAGGTGGGCCACAGGCTTTAGGGATATGGCCTTACTAATTCTGACATCGACGGCACGGTAGCGAGCGATGGACCGAGTATTGGTTAAGTCGTAATGCTGTGCCAGATGGGGACGTACTGCCGGTGGGATGCTAATGGGCTCTAATTTTTCTGCTTTGGGGATAATCATTGCCGGAATGACGGGGACCTGAGCCGTATAGGCGAGATGGGCAAATCCCGATTGCAGTTCGGCGAGGGGAGCCTCAAAGTCGTTGGCAAAGATATAGCCCTCACCCTCTGGGAAAATACCGAGTAGTTTTCCCTGCCGTAGTCGCTGTAATGCTTTTTTGATGGATGAAGGGGTAGGACGTCCTTCAGTTTTGACAGGGACCATGCCGGTCAGCTGGAGCACCTGGCTGGTAATCGGAACTGCTGTCATATAGTCGGCAACCATCCAGGCAATGTAGCGTGGTAAGGCCAGGGTGATTAAAAGTCCGTCGGTGTCAGAACGGTGATTGCAGACGAGGATAGCTGCTCCATGCTGGGGTAAGTTGTTGATGCCGTGGGTTGCGATCGCAACACCCCTCAGCAAAAAAGGGCGTAATAACCATCGCAGGCTATGGTAAACCGCTATTTGAACATCCATACCATCATCATTGAGAATGAGAGTGAACCTGACTTTAATCTAGGCTAACGCGTTACCTTCATACTCATGCCCACACCCCGCGAGATTTTAGACGCTTTACTACCGAACCTCAAGATAGCCGCAGGCTATGCAGCAAAAATGCAGGCCAGTATTGGTGCTCGCCCCGATAAGGTAGCCGCAGATCATAATTTGTTTGCCGAGGCTCTGACAGACGCAGATCTATCTATTCAGACCTTTATCGAAGTGACGATGCTGTCGCTGTTTCCAGACATTCGTTTCTATGGCGAAGAATTTGAGCAGACCTACAACACTAAGTATTTTCGGTCGATTGAGTTAGGTCCCCAGGATGACTATTTGGTTACCCTCGATCCCATCGATGGTACTCGCTTCTACATGGATGGCCATCCCAACTATCAAATTATTCTGACTATCCTCAATGCTGATAGTTTTGAAGCGGTCATTGCGCTCAGTCCAGCTTTCGATCGGTTTTACTATAGCCTGCGGGGCCAGGGGACATTTTTGGGCTCTCTAGCAGATGACCTCGATAGTTGTCAGCCCTTAAAGATCGATACTCCCAAAAATCAGGTCATTCTCAGTTGGACTATGGGCCATCTGGCAGACGCCTTACGTGAAAATTTTAGTGTGATCAGTGTTCAACCTGACTATTCCCGTGAAGTGGCTATTCCCAATACGAATGGTCTCCTGACCGGTGACTTGACCGGGGCGATTTTAGCAGCGGGTAAGTTTATCGATGGCGGTGCCCTGAGCTGGATGGCTCAGGAGATGGGCTATGTGTTGACTGACCATCAGGGAAATGAGCTACCGGCACTGCAGGATTGTGAGAATTATCAGTGGCCTGGGGTGGTGGTGGGTTCCTCGCCAGCGGTGCATCAGAAGCTACTGGACGTATTGGCCCAGCAGTAACGGTAATGGGGTGGGCCATGTCCACTGGGGTATTGGCAGAACTAAGGGAGCTACCGGTTGCTGTGCACAATGATGTGTTGCTTTATACTGATCTGTGCACGTTTTTTACCCACAGTGACGAGCAGGATCAGGCGCAAAGGTTATTCTTGGGGAGGGCTTTAGCGGATGCTCAAATCCAGAACCGTTCCCGTAAAATTCGTGACAAGCTAATCAACTTGCCTCAGTACACTGTCGAGGCCACTCTGGAAGCTATGGACACGGTGGGCGATAGCTTGGCTGCGTTTAAGGATGAGGTGAAACACTCAGCTCAGTATGCTCTGAACCAAACCTGGCATAAAATTTGCGAACGCTTAAAGCTAGAGGGCCATCGCGGCTCGGTTAGGTCCGTGGCCTTTAGCCCCCAGGGGGATCGGATTGTCTCCGGTAGCGCTGACAACACTCTGCGACTGTGGGATCGTGAGGGCAACCCCATCGGTCAGCCCCTAGAGGGCCATCGCGACTCGGTTTGGTCCGTGGCCTTTAGCCCCCAGGGGGATCGGATTGTCTCCGGTAGCTCTGACAACACTCTGCGACTGTGGGATCGCATCCGCTGGCAGGACTGGCTCCATGACTGTTGTAATCAGCTGCTGCACCACAGCGACCTGGTACGGCCTAAGACTGATGCGGCTAGGGGAGCTTGCCAAGTGTGTATGGACCAGGCCTGGACACGCCGTGAGCGGGCCGAGTTTTTAGTGGCCCAGGGGAAGGCGTTGGCGTATTACGAGCAGGATGCGGATGGGGCGGTAGCGAAGTTTGATGAAGCGTTAAGTCTTGACGGGACGGCGTTAGAGGTGGAGCCGAGGGAGCTGGCAGAGCAGATTAAAGGGTGGGGGACCTCTCCCTAAGTCCCTCTCCTGGGAGAAGAGGGACTTTGATGGAATGCGGTTAGAAACGATGGGGATTGAGTACTTGCCGATACATGACGCTACCTCTACCTCCCCTTCTCCTCCCAGGAGAAGGGGCCGGGGGATGAGGTCCTCAATCGCTCCGCTATCACCACCAATACCCCCTCCAACGCCTTTTCACTGGCCGATTGTTTAGCCACAGCATTGGCAGAGTGACGGATGATGCGAGACATTTTTTCCTAGACGGTGGCGAAGGTTGAGGCAGCGGTAGCGATTGATGAGACGACGTTAGAGGTAGAGCCGAGGTGCTGGCGGAGCAGATTAAGGGGTGGACCTCTCCCTAAATCCCTCTCCTGGGAGGAGAGGGACTTTGATGGAATGCGGTTAGACAGAGAGGGAGGTTGAGTAACTTACCGATACATGACGCTACCTCTACCTCCCCTTCTCCTGGGAGGAGAAGGGGCCGGGGGATGAGGTCCTCAACCGCTCTGCTATCACTACCAACACCCCCTCCAAATCCTCCTGCACCTGTTGATTCGTCACCCGCAGCACCTGCAATCCCACCGATTCCATCCACGCATCTCGTGCCGCATCCTTTTCCTGCTGCCGATCATGAATGGTGCCATCGACCTCGACGACTAACCCGGCTTCATGGCAATAAAAATCAGCGATAAAGCGATCGATGTTATGCTGCCGCCGAAATTTGTAGCCATATAATCGGCTAGCCCGCAAACATTCCCATAAACTTTGTTCCGCTGGCGTTTGCCGCTGGCGTAGTTCGCGGGCTCGTCGGAGTAGAATGGCGGGAATCTGACGGTGGCGGCCTGAGATAGCAGAAAGGTTTGGATCGGTCATGGGCTTAGGGTAGACCTCTCCCTAACTCCCTCGATTGGGAAGAGAGAGATTGTTGAACCGCTGTAGGGCAGATTCTTTGTTTTAGAGGGCTTTAGCATCATTGGAAGTGTTGCTCGAAACCTCAGTTTTCAGCATTGGAGCAAAAAAAAGGATAGCCATTGGCTATCCTGACTTAATCGCGATTTAACTGGAGAAAACCTACTTGAGCTAATCTGTCTGCTAGACGATGAACTAAGGATCTGTCTGAGAGCTAACCCAAGCTGTACATCCCTGGGGATGGTTGCAACTGGGCATGACACTTCCAGCAGAAAGTCACCGTCCTAAGGAGCTAATAACATCGAGACCGCACCTAGTTCGCTATCTTGGGTAAGCAAATTACCCTCGGTATCGTACAAATACAGATCGATATCCAGACAGTGCTCATTGCAAGTGGCCGTAATTGTGTCACCGGTTGTGAAATTAGTTTGAACCAGTTCTGATTCGCCATTGGCGAGTCAGAAGGTCAACTCTTGAGCCTGAGCGGGAGACACGCTTAAGAACGTAGTCAGGGATGCAATTGCAACCAGGTATGAACCGTTCATAGGCTTAGTCAGCCCCTTAAAATTACGTAACACTATGGTTCCCTGTGAACATGCTTTTCCTCGTGGTGAAATATGCGGAACCTTTATATGAAGAGTTCTTGGGGCGTTCAGAGTACTTGAGGTGGTTATCGAGTTTGAAAGATATTCTGCACCATTTGCTTATCAGAATTGGCGGCGGCTCGGTCCAACTCATCAATTTCGCCTGGGCTCAGCCGCCAACCTAAAGCACCGATATTTTGTTTAGCCTGATCGAGACTTTTGGCTCCTGGAATTGGAGTAGTCCCTTTGCAAATGCACCAGTTCAGAGCGGTTTGGGCCATCGTCTTATCTCGTTCTATGGCTACTTCCCGCAAACAATCGAGCAGCGGCTGAATGCCTGGTAACAGCTGTCGAAATAAAATACCTCTTAGCCCCTTTGGTTTCGGTGTATCTACGCCATACTTACCTGTAAGTAACCCTAACCCAAGAGGACTGTAGGCAATCATCTGAATACCAAGTTCGTCACACACCTCTTTTAATCTCAGATCGGTGACTGGAAATGTGGATAACAGCGAATACTGTACTTGCAAACAGGTGATGGGCACTCCTCGTTCGGCAAAGCGTTTGTGTACCCAATGTAGGCGTTTGGGACCATAGTTGGATAGACCGACACCTTTGACAAGGCCTTGCTCGTACAGATCAGCGAGACCATCTAACAGAGGGCCTTCCTGCCAAGGAAAATAATTGGCCGTAGGCCAGTGCATTTGAGCAATGTCCAAACGCCCCATGCGTGCTTTTGATGCTTGACCGGCTTGGGCCATCATGCCGCGTGTCAATCGCCAGGGATAGGCGGCTAGTTTGGTTGCTAGGCAGATTTTGTTTTGATTGGGTCCTTGGTAAGCCTGGCTAAACTGGCCTAATAGCTTTTCACTTTGTCCCTTCAGCTTTCCTGTCCCATAGGAGTCGCCTGTATCAAATAGGGTGACTCCATTGTCAACACAATAGTTAAATACCTGTTGCAGGTCAGCATCCATGCTTTCGTCATAACCCCAGAGCAAACGGTTTCCCCAAGCCCAGGTACCACAACCCATTTCAGGCAAAGTAATCGTTGTGGCAGTGGAGACATTAGCAGGCATAGGGATGGGTAACGATGAATGACTAGATGCTGATACTGATTAGGAGCAGGAGCAGCAATGGCGACTAGATAAACCTATCGGTTTGGAGTAAATCCTGGCAAGAAATTATTCGGGATTTCTTATCTCTAGGTTTACAGTTCTGCTTTCAAAAAAGCTGTTGTTGATTGGTGATACGAAATCCGGGTTACCTGCGACCGATATCCCAGGGCACCCACAAGGGGATGCCCCTACAGGACTATCTGTTTTGAATCGGATTTGCTCAATTCGGATTTGGTATAAGATGACGCAGTCTAGACGGATGATTATTTGTCAGGACTTACCAGCTTAAATCCTCTCAAACCGCAGCAACGTTCAAAAAAACTGGGCTAGACTACGTCTAAATCATTTTATTGATAGGGCTGAGGCTGTGAAATCTTTTTGGTGGCTGGGTTGCTGTGGAGCGCTATTGGTGATCGGGGCTAGCCTGGGGCGGCATCATATTGTTTCAACTGGGTCGCCTGGGTCGCCTGGTCGAGCGATCGCACAAACCCCTCAGCTAACGACCCAAGCCAACGGGCAGTCAAACCAAGACCTGCTCACCGAGCTGGCCCAGGCTGATGTGATCTATTTAGGCGAAACCCACACAGACGCAGCCGACCACATGGCCCAGCTTGAGATCATTACAGCCATGCACCAGGCCCGTGGTGATATTGCCATTGGCCTCGAAATGTTTCAGCGTCCGTTTCAGTCAGTTCTGGATCAATACATTGCCGGTGAGATCACTGAAGCGGACTTAGTGGAGCAAAGCGAATACGAAACCCGTTGGGGCTTTGCCTGGGAGCTATATGCCCCGATTATGCGCTACGCCCAGAATAATCAAATTCCATTAATTGCGCTCAATACTCCGAGAGAAATCACCAAGAAGGTGGCCAGACAGGGGTTAGCCAGTCTAACGGGGGATGATTGGCAATATATCCCACCCATCGATGAAATCGACACCAGTGATGAAAACTATCAGGCCATGCTAGCCCAGGTATTTGGACATCATGGTGGTCATGGTAACAGCGGTCCCAGCTTTGAGAATTTCTTTGCCGCCCAGGTACTGTGGGATGAAACCATGGCGGCATCGGTCGCTGATTATGTCATCGCTGCTCCAGATACCCAGGTGATTGTGCTGGCTGGAGAGGGACATATTGTGTTCGACTTTGGTATTCCTAGCCGGGTGGAACGTCGTTTAGGGGAGGATCTGGTGTCCCATAGCGTACTACTTAACCCAACGTCCACATCCCCTGAGCTAGCTGATTTTTTCTGGTTTTCAGAGTCGACGACACCTGAGGTGGCTGAATAGTAAGCACATCTTTCAACTTCGCCCAAAGGTGCTGCTGATACGAAATCCTGACTGATAGCACCCGATATCGAAGGGCATCTACAAGGGAGTGCCCCTACAAGATTGTCCATCTTGAATCGGGGTTGAGGAATTTGGATTTGGTATTTTTCTTATTCCACTGGGATAAAGTCAAATCCTAGGCCAGAGCGTTCACCTGGTTGAATATGGACTAGCTGGGCCGCCCGGTTGCGATCGCCTGAGGGCAGAAAATGTACATTGCCTGTAGCTCCATCTGCTGAGAAATTCGCTTCATGTAGGGTTTTGCGGATGCCTTCACGACTGGGGTCTTCGAGCAGAGCTGCACCGAGGGCTGCGATCGCATCATAGGCCATGGCGCTGCGCCAACTAACATCACCACCCCAGATGTCACGTGCTCCCGTCACAAACTCAGAATTTGGATCCGACAATACATGCCAGGGAACGGCAACGACTAATCCCTCTGCATTAGCTCCCCCATCTTCTAAAACCCGAGGATGATACAGATCATCACCGCCAATTAAAGGAAATTCTTGATTTACCGCCGCCATCACATCAAGGGAGGGATCTAGCGTATCTGTACTAGATGCCAACATAATCACATCTGCCCCTTGTTCCTTGGCTAGGGCAATCTGCTTATCCGCATCAAAATTAGAAGAATCGGCAAGATCATACTCGGTCATCACCTCACCACCATCACTAAAGACAGACGTGGCAAACTCACTTTTCAGCGAAAGGCTATAGGCGCTATTGGAATCGTAATAAAGAATCGCTTTTTGCGCTCCGAGATCATTGATCATGTAGCGAGCCAAAGCAGCAGCGGCAAAGCTATCACTGGGCACTGTCCTTAAAACATAAGGACTAAAGCCAGATAACTCTACTGACGTACTAATGGCAGACACCATGGGCAGTTTGCCCTGGTTATAGACAGGAGCTGCCTCTAAGGTAACGCCACTGCTGTAATGACCGAGGACACCTAAAACCTCAGATCGTTTCACCAAGTCGGTGGCTACAGATTTAGCAATGCTTGGGTCATTATCATCATTGGCAATCAGAATCTTGATAGGAGTTCCACCGGCCCCAACCAATTGATTGAGTTCTTGTTGTGCCTGCCCTGCCCCCCGCAAGATTTCTAAGCCGATCTCACTTGTATTCCCAATCGGTGCAATCACCGCCAATGTATGGGCAGGTTTCTCACCAATACGGGCGTTATTTAGATATATAAATGCTTCAGGATCATTGCGATTCTCATTTAAGGCGGCTTCTAGGGCCGTAATAGCTGTTGCATAATTTCCGTCGGCATAGGCGGCAATACCTTGTTGCTTTAAATCTGAAGGATCAGGTAATAGACTCTGTGAGCCGTCACTCAATCGTTTTTCTAAAGGTGATGGTGATGGTGATTGAGGCTTTACTTTTACTTTTGGCTCTGAGCTTGATGTCGCAGCGACGTTGGCAGGTTTCCGACTAAACGAGCCTGAAATGCCCAAAAAGAAGATCCCTAGAATCCCAAACGTTGCTAAAAATAGGATTATTTCAAACTTGTAGTTTTTAAGTGTGCGCATGGCTCAGGCGGAAGAAGTTGAATTTAAAAATCAGCGAATCATTAACTCAGCCTGTCTAACCTCAACCATCCCTCATGGTTTACTTATCTGCTGAAGTTATTGGAGCTATGTTATTGCCAGTGAATATCTTATATACGCAGTAAGTTAGTAGACTTTCACATCATGTAACAAGTGACAGTAGTGTACCCAAGGCTGGCATAGACTTTGCCATTATTAAAGCTATGCTAGACCTACATATCAAAAGCCCTGCTACCGGAAGATAACAGGGCCTTTGATATGAATTGTAAAGTTGAAGCAATCGCTATTACATCGCGCTTAAGCGATACATTTTAAACGCTTCATCGATTCAGGACATAGATCTGTATCAAGGGCTAGTTTATTTAACTGACACCTTAGCACCAGCTTCCTCAAGTTGCTTCTTAGCGGCTTCAGCATCATCCTTGGAGACGCCCTCTTTGATCGCCTTGGGTGCACCCTCAACAATCGCCTTGGCTTCTTTGAGGCCCAGACCAGTCAGGGCACGAACAGCCTTAAGAACGGCAATCTTGTTGCCACCGAAGTCTTCGAGCACTACATCAAACTCAGTCTTCTCTTCAGCTGCTTCACCAGCACCAGCGCCACCGGCACCAGGAGCCATCATCATCATGCCACCAGCAGGTGCAGCAGCACTTACATCGAAGGTTTCTTCGATTTGCTTAACGAGTTCAGAAGCTTCTAGTAAAGTTAAAGACTTCAACTTTTCCAAAATTTCATCAGTTGCAGCAGACATGGATTTCTCCTTGATTAATTACAAAATGAATAGGCAATGGACCAAAGCTGGAACTTATTCGCCGCCGTCTCCACCTTCCTTGTCGACATAGGCTTGCAGACCACGAGCAATAGATGACGGGACTTCCTTGACACCCACTGCCACTTTTGTTGCCAGAGCATTGAGGGCACCTGCAATACGTGCGTATAGCTCTTCCTTGCTAGGTAGATCGGCTAGAGCTTCTGCTTCTGCACTGGTCAGAGTTTGTCCTTCTAGTACGCCACCACGCAGTTTGGTTTTCTTCGTGTCTTTCTGGAATTTTTTGTATTCCTTAACGACACTACCAATGTCTTCTTTGGTCAGTAGTAATGCAGTCGTATCCTTGAGGAACTCCTGTACAGGCTGCCAATTTTTATCGTCTTGAACCGCAATTTTGATTAGGGTGTTTTTTGCAATTTTGCAAGTACCGCCCTTCTCTCGAATACGGTTACGCAGATCGCTAATTTCAGCAACCGTCAGACCTTTGTAGTCAATAACAAAAATTGATTGGGTGTCGCTTAGGAGATCCTTAAGCTCAGCAACAATCTCTTTTTTGTTTTCTAGGGTTCTCCCCATTCGGATCTCACCTCCTTGATTGCGGGGATAGGTTGAAAATATGGCCAACTGCAAACTCAACCTAAAACACTCGACTGACAATGAATCTTGAGATCTAAAAAGGCCTCAGCTAATCGCCGAGACCCAAAGATGAGCGCTACTAACACCCATGCTCTACACCTCGGCAGGATATTAAGCAAAATGCACCTGCTGTCTTCGAATGCTTATTTGGTTGTTGGATGTCTTAGAGCAGTAGCAATATCTCCAAAGCTTTTATCTGTTGATTATCTCAACAGAGTGGATTAATTTATGCAGCGGATTCTTCCAGTTGAAGATCGCGCAGTGCACTAATATCCATTTTAATCGCAGGACCCATAGTAGCAGCTACTGACATTGTGCGCCAGTAACGACCTTTGGCTCCAGAAGGACGATTTCGATCAATTGTCTCTTGCAAAGCCTTTAGGTTGGTCAGTAGGTCTTCTGCGGAGAAATCAGCTTTGCCAAACATGACGTGGACAATGCCAGACTTGTCTGCTCGAAACTCCAATTTACCTGCCTTAAAGTCGTTAATCGCCTGGGCTAAGTCAAAAGTTACCGAACCACCTTTGGGGGATGGCATCAAACCACGGGGACCCAGGATACGTCCAAGCTTGGCTACCTTGGGCATCATGTCAGGTGTAGCGACAAGGATGTCAAAATCCATCATGCCTTTTTGGATTTCGTCGATCAATTCCTCAGAACCTGCCAGATCGGCACCATTTTCAGTAGCTTCGGCCACCTTTTCGCCACGAGCAATGACCGCAACCCGAACAGCTTGACCAGTACCGTTAGGAAGAGCCACAGTAGTACGCAACTGCTGATCAGTATATTTAGGATCAATGCCTAGGCGGATGTGAGCCTCAATTGTTTCAGTAAACTTTGCAGTCGCTGTTTCTTTGACTAACTGCATTGCCTCTAAAGGCTCGTAAAGCTTGTCCTGCACTTTGGTCTGCAGCTCTTTTAAGCGGCGCGACACTTTTTTCGCCATAAGTTACTCCTTGGGGTGATAGCGAAGTATGAGTTCTTCCCCAGATTGATTTTCTGATACTTTCAAAAAGTAAAATACGTGTACTGAATTAATCAGACACGGTGACTCCCATATTGCGGGCGGTGCCTTCGATGATGTTCATCGCTGCTTCAACGTCATTAGCGTTGAGGTCAGGCATTTTCATCTCAGCAATTTCTTGCAATTGGGCACGGGTGATTGAGCCAACTTTTGTTTTGTTTGGCTCACCAGAACCCTTCTCAATCTTTGCCGCTTTTTTGATCAGCACAGAGGCTGGCGGTGTTTTGAGAATAAAGGTGAAACTTCTGTCTTCAAAAACAGAGATTTCAACCGGAACAATTAGTCCAGCTTTGTCAGAGGTCTTAGCGTTGTACTCTTTGCAAAACGCCATAATGTTGACCCCGTGCTGACCCAAGGCGGGACCAATTGGCGGTGCAGGGTTCGCTTTTCCAGCTGGGATTGCCAGCTTAATAAGGGCAACTACCTTCTTCGCCATTGATTAACTCTCTTTTTGCACTTGGTTAAATTCCAGCTCAACGGGGGTATCACGACCGAAAATCGATAACAATGCCTTTAGCTTGCTCCGTTCAGGACTGACTTCAATGACTTCGCCACTAAAGTCCTTAAACGGACCAGACAGCACCAAAATTTTGTCACCTTCAGCCATATCAACTTTGACTACGGGTGCTTGCTCTTGGGTCTGCTTAAAGATACGCTCGACCTCCGCTCGACTCAAAGGCATGGGTTTAACATGCCCTCGCCCACGTCCAGTGGCACGGCGCTGTTCAGCACCGACAAAGTTAATGACATGGGGGGTGTTTTTGACCACTTGCCATACGTCATCCTCTAGAATCATCCGGATGAGGACATATCCAGGAAAAACTTTTTCCTCAATATTCTGACGACTACCATCCTTGCGCAACTTAACCGCAGGGGTTTGCGGTATTTCAATTTGAAAAATGTACTGGTTAACGCCCAGAGTAATAGCCCGTTGCTCAAGATTGAGCTTGACGCGCTTTTCACATCCGGAGGCTACTTGTACTGCATACCAGCGAGACTGAGACTTCCTTGGCTCGTCGGGAACCGCAGAGTCATTATTATCTGCTGTATAGTTTGGATCGTCAGAAGCGTAAGTCATTAAAACACCTGCCTAGAAGCCCAACCAAAGAGTTTATCCACTAAGTAAATAAGTGTCGCAGACACACCCACCATTAAAATTACAGCCGCCGATTCACTAATCAGCTGCTGTCTGGAGGGCCAAACTACTTTACTTAACTCTTCGCGGGTGCCTTTAACAAAAGACCCTGCATCAAATGAGTCAGAGGAGTCGCTTGCCTGCTTGTCCACTACTTTCTTAGCGTCCTTTTTGACCACGTCATTAGCTTCCTTGTTTCCTACATCGAGCCTGGTCGATTTGGTCATCAACCTAGAGCTATCCAAGCAAAAATTCTACCTAAAGCTTATTGCTTTGGAGAGAAAGAAAAACCTCTTTCCCTTTTCAGCAATAAATCTAAATGCTTCAGGCAGAACTTATGCTAATCGCTCAGCGCGCCCTGGAGGACTCGAACCCCCGACATTCGGTTTTGGAGACCGACGTTCTACCAACTGAACTAAGGACGCACGACTCTTTGAACTTGTCCCATTGTAAGGCTTAACCTGCGGGCTTTAGATGCCCTAGGGTTATTTATTTTTTGCCTGATTTTTCGATGGGACGGTCAAAGCGCTGTTTCAAGCGAGTTGCTTTACCAACGCGATCGCGCAGGTAGTACAACTTAGCACGACGCGCTTTACCTCTACGTAAGACCTTAATATTGGCCACGCGAGGTGCATGAAGTAAGAAAACACGCTCTACACCCACACCTTGAAAGATGCGACGTACGGTGATCGTCTCGTTGATACCACCATTGCGCATCGCAATGACAGTGCCTTCGTAGGGCTGCACACGTTCCTTACCACCTTCTACAATTCGGACACCGACCCGAACTGTGTCCCCAACATAGATTTTGGGGACATCTTCTTTGATATGTTCCGCTTCTATTGAGCGGATAATCTCCTCAGCGTTCATAAGCCCTGAAAAGCGCACGGTCTTTAATAGTAGGCCAACATGGTCATAAATACCAAGGGTTTTTAGGAAACCATTTTCAGGGTAGGTATGGCCCAACCAGCTAATAGGGCAGCAGGGAATGGTGAATGGGCAATAGGGGGATGGAGCAAGAATCTTGCATACTATAGAGTATGAGTTGGATAATTCGACTTTCGATATGAAGCCCTCCTTACAAAACTCAATCACCCACTATGAATGTTTTAGGTAATTTGCTTTCGCGAGCTTTGGCTGTTCCAGTCATGGTAGGACCGCGTAAACATCAAGGGATTGAGTTAAAGTCCGAGCCGGAACAAGAAACGATGCGGCAAGCGGGTCGGATTGTAGCGACGGTGCTCAAGGAGATTTCTGAACTGGTGCAGCCGGGGATGACGACGGCGGATTTGGATGATCATGCCGAGCGGCGGATTCGAGCAATGGGGGCTAAGCCTAGTTTTAAGGGGTATCACGGTTTCCCAGGCTCTATCTGTGCCAGCATCAATGATGAGGTGGTGCATGGTATTCCCCGCAAGCGTAAAGTCATCAAGGCTGGGGATTTACTAAAGGTTGACACTGGGGCCTACTACGACGGGTTTCACGGTGATTCTTGTATTACGATTGCAGTCGGTAAAATCAATACCAAAGCTCAGAAGCTGATGGATGCAGCTGAGGCGGCCCTCTATGCCGGTGTGGCTCAAGCACTCCCAGGTAAAACGCTACTGGATATTGCTGGAGCAGTTGAGGACAGCATTCGGGCGAGTGGCTATACCGTGGTTGAGGAGTTTACTGGCCATGGTGTGGGGAGAAATCTGCATGAGCCTCCATCAGTGTTTAATTTTCGGACTAAAGAACTGCCAAATGTGACCTTAAAACCGGGTATGGCTTTGGCAATTGAGCCGATCCTCAATGAGGGATCTAAGGTAACGCGAACCCTGAGGGATCGATGGACCGTGGTCACGTGCGATCGCAAACTTTCTGCCCAGTTTGAGCATACCGTCCTCATCACTGAAGACGGTCAAGAAATTCTGACTGATCGCTCCCAGATATAGCCTAGAGAAGGATTTCAGTATGACTACTATTACCGTCTAAAGGGACTGGGGCTATTGTCTTCCTCCAAGAAGTTCCGACTCCCTTCTGGCGGTGTCGGAGTTGTCCTGGGTTGGGTTGTCGTTTCTGGTGATGCTACACCTAGCTTGGCTAAACTAACGCAAGCGTCCTCGTTATATTTCACTTCAACGGGCACAGCATAAATCTTCTGGACAGCTTCATCGGGAAACTCACTATAATCCTTGATTTTACCTAGAGCAATATCGTTAAGAAATGGATAGCCAGAACTGCGAAGGAGAGTGGGCTCGGTAGCAATTTCTCCAGTTGCATCCACAACAATGCCGACTAAACCTGTTTTTGGTAACGGGCTCAGACATCTGTAAAGCTGTCGAGGGCCATTATCTTCAAGCATGAGGGGATAGCTGATTTCTAACGACTTTTCCAGTTCATGGATAGCTGACACTTGGATATCTGGCTGTCCTTCTAGCGTTGTTAGCCATGCCTGCTGAGCTTCGGCAGTGGCCACATCTCTCGTTTCTTGCAAACTGTACTGCAAACGAGCCAGGAAATCTTTTAGCAACCGGGGCACGGCTTTAGCGTCTGTGCCATCTCTCAGTGCCGTCAATGTTGGTGGTTTCTGAGTAGCAGACTCTCCTGTGGGGACAGTCACCGGCACAGGGTCAGAGCCAGTGTTTGTATTGTTGGGTAGATCGGGTAATCCAGGGGTTGGGGTATTACGAGCCGTTTGATTTGAACGGTTGTTTCTACTATTGCTGCGATTATTCGTGGTCCGACTGCCAGTATTAGAGCCACGGTTAGACGACGAACCGCTGCTAGTAGAACGTTGCTGACCACCTTGAGAACGAGCCTGAGATCGCTTCTGTTGATTGTTAGAATCAGTACCAGGCTTACCACCAGTTGGCGCTTGAGTAGTGGTTGCTGGACGAGCCGTAGCTAGACGATTAGCCGTAGCTTTAGGCGCTACCGTCTGACCAGCGCTGGGTTTTGCTGCTTTAGGCGGAATTCGAGTAACCGAAATACTTTCCCCTTCTGGATCAGGTGCAGGCACCAGGCCTTCAGAGGAACCACCGGCAACTGGAATCAGCAACAGTCCTGCATGCAGACCCGCTGCCAGCAGAAAAATAGGATTAAAAAGGAGTTTCAAAGCGTTCATGGCAGTGCGGGCAAACAATAAACAAAAGCCAATATATCCAGCTTAAACAATGGGAATGATGTTTCTGAAGTGAACTATTCCAAATATCTAACTGATTGTGTAAGGCATGGTTAAGAGAGTATCCAAGTCCAGGATGTGATTATCCCTGACGTGGATCGGCTGGCCAGACAAACACTAGCGTCGTCCCCTTTAAATCGATTAACGAGATGTAGTTCACTGGCTGTCCATCAGCAGAATAAACACCATAGAAAGGATGACCGCCATACAGGCCTTCATCCACCTGACTCATACCCGCGCTGGTCAAAGCCTGTCCTAATCCTTCACGGCTCACCAGTTCAATATTCCTAGAGATTTGCTTAAACGTGGCTTCGGGCAATGGCAAATAGGTGCCAGCATTGATGCTATCAGTCGTGAAAAAGGCATAGGGGTCAACCACATTCGTTATATCATCCGCCCTAAACCCCATTAAGACTGAATTTGTCGGGTCAATGTTTAACCATTGATTAGTGACATCAAAATTACTGGTTCCTTCACTTGAAGATCCTAAGAATTGACTTAAGCTGCTATTTAGAGCTGATTGCTGAGCTGGGTCAAAGGCAAAGGACTGTTCATCACCGTTATCCTCAAATTCATCGCCAACGTCATCCTCAAATTCATCGTCGAAATCTTGGTCGTCAATAACGTCCTCAAGTTGCTCAGGCACCTCTGTCAACACAGGTGGAGCGACAACGGTCGGTGGAGTCGCCTCTGGTGGTGGAGCTTGTGGCTCTTCTGGTGGTGGAGGAACCGGTTCTTCCGGGGCCAAGATATCACTGAGACTAACAGCTTCAATGGGGACTTC
Organism: Leptothoe spongobia TAU-MAC 1115; assembly: GCF_018739885.1. Taxonomy (GTDB): domain Bacteria; phylum Cyanobacteriota; class Cyanobacteriia; order Phormidesmidales; family Phormidesmidaceae; genus Leptothoe; species Leptothoe spongobia. Next base: position 59,575 of record NZ_JADOES010000001.1, read on the forward strand.
CTCTTCGGGTTCAGCCTCTACCACCGCTTCTAATTTAGGTACCGAAAGATCAACAGCAGGGAGTATCAGCAAAGCTCCATGGAAACCCAAGGCTATCCACACAACTGGACGTCTGAGAAAAGTAACTCCATAGGTTGAGACCTGAGCAGTTACATCCGGTAATGCCTGAACGAACAATATTGGCTGCATGATCAGGCTTTTTGCCGTCTTGACCAAACAATTGCCAGATTCAGGAGGATTAATACTTACCATGGGTTAGAGCACTGCGTAGTAAATACCAAGGAAACCTTGGAGGAGCGAACATTCCCCCAAGGCAAAAATGGTTGATGCACACTGAGCGTGTGAAATTCAAAAAAAACTTAGAACACCTATCCTTAGGACACCTATTGCCATGTCCTAAGGATGAAATCAAACGCTCATCAACAATTAGTTGAAGATAGTGTTTGCGTCTGTGTCGTAAGCTTCGAGAGTAGAATCGGTTGCATCTGTAGGCAGAGGAACATAACCAACTTCAAGGATCAAATCACCTGCAGCAGCTTGCTCAAGGTAGAAAGAAACGAAGTCAGCAACACCAGTGCTAGAGTCTGCTAGAGCTGCAGTATTTACATAGATGAAGATAGGACGACCAAGGGGCTTGTAAACGTCAGCTTCAACGTTAGCTACGGTAGGCTCAACAAATGCCTCACCGTTGTAGATGTTGGCTGCACCCAGAATCTCATCATTCTCTAGGTAGTAAGCTAAACCGAAGTAGCCAAGAGAGTATTCGTCACCAGCAACACCACGTACAAGGACGTTGTCATCTTCACTAGCAGTGTAGTCAGCGCGGCTAGCACCTTCTTCACCGTTGACCTTCTTAGTGAAGTAGTCAAAAGTACCGGAGTCAGTACCAGGACCAAACAAGCCGATTTCCTCATTGGGCCAAGCAGGATTAACCTGGTTCCAACGAGTGATAACGCCTTCAGCAGCAGGGTCCCAGATAGCGTTTAACTGTTCAACAGTCAACTCAGTTGCCCAATCGTTGTCAGGATGAATAACAACCGTTAGAGCATCGTAAGCAACGGGAACTGCAATGTACTCGATGCCAGCTTCAGCACAAAGCGCTTTTTCTTTGTCTTTGATGGGGCGAGAAGCATCAGAGATAACAGTCTCACCAGCACAGAATTTCTTGAAACCACCGCCAGTACCGGAAACACCAACAGTGATGTCTGCACTGCTGTTTACAGTGGCGTACTCTTCAGCCATCGCTTCAGTGATGGGGAAAACAGTACTAGAACCATCAATGGCAATAGTCTGAGCAACTGCAGATGTTGCAGTTAGAGCACCAGCAGTAGCTACTGCAGCTACTGTGCCGAAGAATTGAGCGAACTTAACCATAACTACACACTCCGTGGCTATTTGTTCAGGCCATGAAGCATGGTAACGATGCCACACTAAGACACCATTATCACCCAATTAAGGAGGGTTTTTGATTTGTTTAAGGCAAGGTAAAAAAAGAAGCTAAGCCGCCTGTGGTGAAATGCGACTTACCTTTCGGTAGAGTAATTAATAATTTGTCAACTGAATTTCAGCTCAATGTTAGAGCACAATGATGCACATAACATTGCTTTTAGTTAAAAACTCATAGAAATTTATAAACTCGACCGGATGTTCCCTCTACCAGAGGGATACGCCAGTAGTGTTCCCAAGCATATATGCAAACGTTCAACTCCATGAACATTTGTCGATATGTATTTATCGTTTCTAAACAAAAGTTGTGCTGCTGGTGGCTATATGTTGCCTTCAAGGTATCGATACCAGACAGCATTGCCGATGACAGTCAGTAGAAGAATGCTGCCGCCGCCTGCGATCGCAAGCATAGGATTGTAGCCACCGCGTGTGAGATTTTCCATCCACAAATGAGTCGTAGCTGAAGGAGTAATTTGATTGGCTAAAAATGGAGTCAGATAAATTAAAGCGCCACCACTCAGTAGCCAGCCCACCATGGATGCGAGCAGAAAAACTGTTTTGCCTTTGGTTTGAGTACTCATGACAATATTCTGTTTACTGAGCTGCTAAAGGGGTGCCACTTAAGCAGGCGTTTGCCATGGTGGCTCCGTCAAAGTTGGCATTGTCCACATGGGCGCACAGCAAATTTGCTTGGGTTAAATTGGCCCCTCTCAAAACAGCGCCGTTGAGATTTGCCTCTTCTAAATCAGCCCGCGATAAATCTGTCCCTGCAAGGTTAGCGTTGCTCAAGTCTGCATTTCGCAGAATGCAGCCAGCTAAGTTGGCCCCCCGTAAGTCAGCTCCCCGTAAGTCGGCAGCGACAAGGGTAAGATTGCTCAAAACAGCACCGGCTAAAAATGCTCCAGCAAAACTCGTATTTGTAGTGTCAGCCTCCAGTAAGATAGCGCCTCGGAGGTCGGCATTACGCAAGTCAGCATCAGTCAGGTTAGCGCCCATCAGGTCAGCGCCCCTCAGATTGGCCCGAAGATCGGCTTGTTTTAGCATCGCCCCATTAAGATTGGCTCCTTTGAGGTTTGCCTGGGCTAAATTAGCATTACTGAGGTCCATCCCAGCTAGATTGGCTCCCATCAATTCCTTGTTATGCCCTTGCAGAATAGCCTCTAGCTCGGATGGACTCATGGGGTGACCTCCTTGGATAAGGAAGACCATTTATTAGTCGTTGGGGCTTGAGATCGAATGTCTTCGAGCCATACTGTTGGCTGCTGACTGGGGCGTTCCGGTAGTTGTAGCATGCCAATTTCAGCTAGTCGTACGATGGTGCTCAGGGACTCGATTAGCTTGGGGTCAAAACGTCGATTGCTCAGTTTCTCACAGGCTGCTAACGCCTCACCGAGGGACATGGCAGACCGCTTACCTCTGGTTTCAGTGAGTTCTTGAAAATAGGCAACTAGTCCCAAAATTCTCGATTCTAGAGGAATATCTTCGCCTTTGAGGCCATTGGGTGTACCGCTGCCGTCCCAGTATTCTAGTTGATGGGTCACGATACGACTGACAGGTGTTAACTCAGGCATGGAGGACAGGAGCTGCCCTCCCAGAGCAGCGCGATCTCGCCAAAATACCAGGCTAGCCTGATCCAGATGATCAGCGGTTTGCTGAAAGATTTCCCTAGGAGCTTCAGCTAATCCAATGCGGAAAAGCAATCCCGCAAGGCGCAGGCGTCGGAGCCTGATGGTAGACAAATCAATCAGCTGACCTAACGTCTCTGCTAAGGCAGATACCTGTAGCGAAGCAACAGGATTGGCCAAGTCTCGTTCATCGATTTTTTGTACCATTCGCAAAAATGCCTGCAGCTTATTGGCAGCTAAATTGCGATTGAGCTTCAAAGCTTGTCCTTCTAGCTCCCACAGTTCGCGAGTTTGACGATTAACAGTAACCAATTGTTGTTGGCTACTCTGGAGGTAGTTAACAATGCGGGAAACGACACCACTTAAGTCAACACTAGTACCTGAGGGATTATTTTTGAGACCGTTAAAATGCTCTGTGAGTCGATCGGCAAGGGATGTATTGTAAGGGCGCATCCGATCGATCAAAATTTTGGCAGATAATTCTACCGACTGACGCTCAAAAGTCCAAAGACCATAAAACTTACGCTCCACGTCTATGGTTGGGATATTGTCGTTACGATAATCCTCTTCGGATAGCTCATGACACAGCACCATAGCTGCATAGCCAGGAGCCAAGATGATCAGGTTCCACTCTTCGGTGAGGCTATCATCTGCTTCGAGATCAACCAGATCGACATTAGGAAGTTGACTGGTGGCATGGTCGCTAAAGCCGCTGTCAGGAATGGCTGCGATCGCAACTTGCTGTGAACAATTAGCAATATCTCTATAGCGGTCAGCTTCTTGCAAATACCACTTACCTTGCTGGAACGTGACCAGTACTAATGGTTTAGCCCCATCAGACTGTTCCAGAATATGATCTTCTAGAGCATGGCAAAGAGCCACCAGCGTATTTTTAAAGTAAACACCATAGCTGGAGGGCATTTCACCCTCGGGCAGGGCGGCCTTGAGTTGATGAAGGGTAGCCTCAGAGTTCATAGAAACACGCTTAGTGAACCAAGATGAGCATCTGCTCCCAGAACAAAAAGCTGGTATATGCAGCCCCGAATTCTTACCAGATGGAGCTTATGCAGAAGCAGCTAAGTACTATCCATGATTTCATACTTTGATGAAAAGCGTGGTTAGTCCAAAACAAATTGCACTAATGATTTGATCACTGGCGCAGGGAGGCATTTGAGAATGCTCAAAAAGGTCAAGAGTGCTCGCTTTTGTTATGAAACGATACAAAATAAGTAGCTTAAATAGGCAAAAGTACTTACCTTGTATAAAGAGCCGCCCAGTTACCATGGGTGGAATTGAACAAAATCGAGTGAAAACTATGGCTAACCTATCCCAAGAACAGACCTGTCCTGCATGCGGTGTTACCGTTGCCAATGACGTGGTGCAATTTTCCAATGGGTCTACAGGTACCCGTGCCCGGCTTTATGCCAGGGTTTGTCAGTACGCTAAGAAGCCTGAGTGTATTAACCAAGATAAAGAGCTGATTGGTGTAGTGCTACATGAAGATGGCTTTATGGAAGCACCACCAATTAAGTTAGGTTAGTAGCGCCAGCTTTTCCTTGCTTTTTTCTATCCGAGTCGTTCTGCCACCTGCTTTAGCCGCTGCAACTGGGCTGCCATATCTTGCTTGGTCCAGTTAGCGGCAAATTGGTTAAAACCAAATGCCACTAGCGGATTCGGGATTTCAAATTCAAATCGGTTGAGCAGGTGAGTGCCCGAGCCTTCTGGCATACATTCCCAGCGATCTTTGCCTGTAAAAAAACCTGTAAATGCCCACACGACTAGCCCCGGTCGACGCTCCACTACTGTACTGATTAGACTGGGCTGCAGTAGCGGGATTTGGATAATAAAACGTGTCTGACTGTTTAGCTCTGTGCTCCAAGTCTCTGACATGGGTTCACATCGTAGGGCTGGATTCAGCCACTGATGCATGAGGTTGCGATCGCAAATACATCGTTCAACGGTAGTAGCACTGGCATTAATAACAATTGATTGCTCAAATACACCCATAGGTAGTGGCGGTCAGTGGCGTTATGGCTGTTCCAAACCACAATGGTCGATAGCCAATGAAGGCTACCGACCATTGTCACTTATTTAGGTTCAACAACGCTTAAGACAGACAACGCTAATGTCCGTGGTGGGCGTGTTGCTTGTGGTCGTGGTGATCATGGCTATGCTCACCGTGATGATGGCCATCATGGTGATGACCGTTGTGAGCGTGGTCATGGTGGTGACCTGAGAAGTCTTCAGCAATCTGTGCTCGTTGACTTTGATTGACCACGATCCCCTGTTCACCCAGGAGGTCCGAAATTAATCCATCGACCCAGCCAGCGGCCATGGCAGTAAATTCATCACTGTCATTGACACAGGGCATTTGCACATAGGTGACATCGGGGCGCTTGCGTCGTAGATGGCTGATAATATGCTCCACATCTAACAGGGTTTCGTGGTTTTCCGTGGCAAAGCCAATGGGCATCAAGACTAGAGCCGTTGCCCCCAAATCCATTAGATTTTGAGCAGCCAGGGTGACATTGGGCTGGGTCCACTCAATCATGGGAGTGTCGTGGTTGAGCCAACCAATGGAAATCAACGGATAGTTGTAAATTAATCGCTCCCTTACTGCTTCATAGAGGAGCTGGCTTTCCGTAATTCCTGAGGTAAAGCCCTTGGCCTTGTGGGGGCAGCCATGGTTCATCAGCACAATGCCAGTTTGTGACGGTAGGTGGGCCACGGCCAGATGCTGTTGAATTTTATCCTCGACCTGGCGAGCTAGTAAATCAATATAGTCAGGCTGATTGTAAAAGGACGGCATGTAGCGCGTACTTTGGAGCCAGTGGTCTTCTCCTGCCTTAAATGTTTGGGCTAGGGCGTTGTTAACCTGCTCTACGGCAATACCACTCGTGAAAATAGAATCCACCACTAGCAGAGGATAAATCATTAGCTTAGTGAATCCTTGGGACTGGATTTCCTCTAGTACCTGATGAGGTAAATGGGGTGCACAGAAGTTAAACGCCTTAAAGACGCTTACCCGTTCTCCCCATTTAGACTGCAGGTGGCGCTCGATGCCCTCACGCTGCCGCTCAAAAATAGCATTGTGGGGGGAAATAAAATGGTCATGTTGATGATCCCATTCATGGCGATCAAACAGAGCCAAAAGCTTGGCTAAGGGGGGATAAATCCAGGTGGGGACTGGGGCAAATTTGGCGGTGAGTAAGTTAAGAGCTTGTTCGTTGTAATTGGCAAAGTCTTCGTAGCTTTCTACTTCGCCGTAGCCCATGAGCAAGACCGCCACGCGATCGTCAGAGCTGGACGGATCTGGGGATGATAAATGCGTGCGCGAAATCGCAACCATAATAAATAATGTGCCTTAGAGGTGAGTTGAGCCGTCACAACGGACAGGGCTAACGATAGCTCACCTTTTGGGCTGTATGGCTCAGACCTCGCAAGAATTTAAGACTCCTGAGATGAATCGACATGCAAGTGTTGCTATCTGTTAAGTCTTGAGTTGTTTATATATCAGTGGTTGTAGCCAACACTACATAATTGTAAGCCTGATTCAAATGCCTCTCTCAATCACTCCATAATCGTCTGCGTTCGGCTCCCTTGAGGCGCTCATGAGTATCCTGGAGCAATGTGGGTATAGCTAGCTGCTGGGGGCAGCGGGGTAGGCAGTCACCACAGTCAGTGCAGCGATTTCCCTTACGTCCTGGGAACCAGTGTCCTGCCCGCTCAAACATGCCATAGCGATATTGGCCAAACTGCTCCATGTCGTAAGCAAGAGCTAGATTTCGCAGGCGCAGTACTTCCGGAATATTGATTGCTTCAGGGCAGGGTAGACAGTCATAGCATTGGTGGCATTGCTCAGTATCTAGGACGGTTTTCTGGGCCTGTTCTAGCCTTGCTAAGGTTGCTTGCTCTGTTGGGGCGAGAACACTGGTGCTGTTCGCAACCTGCAGGGGCCAATCAAGTTCTGCGGGCACCGCTGGCCCCACACTGAGGGTGGTGATCCGTGAATCGCTCAAAAGCCAGCGGTACGTGAGTAATAACGGATCAAAGGGAGCGCACAGTTCCTTGAGCTGATTGGGGGGAGTGTAGAGCTGTCCCCCTTTGTCTGCAGGGGAAATGATGAAAACACCCAGATCTTTTTGATGAGCTAGTTTAATGGCCGGGGCGTTGCGACGATTGAAAAAGTAGTAGTGCAGGTTGATAAAGCTGATTATGGGCAGTGCGATCGCCCCCATCACCACCTCTAAATCCCCATGGCTAGATGCACCGATGTGACGAATGCGACCATCCTCTAACACTTGGTTTAGCGCTGGTATCATCTCCTCAACCTGATGCAGATGCTCAGCTGTATTGACACCATGTAGGGCGAGGCAATCAATGTAGTCTGTTTTCAGCCGCTCTAGGGATTCATCCACGAAACGATCAACATCGCTCCCTGGTAACAGCTTAGTGGTTAAAACTAGCTCAGAACGATTTAAGCTGCTTAAGGCCTGGCCAAGATATTGCTCGCTTTGACCGTAAGCCCGCGCTGTCTCAATATGATTAATTCCCCGGTTCACGGCAGCCGTTAAAACCTGGTGAAAAGTATCCGCATTATCCAGGCATCGCATCGTACCCAGGGAAAAGACAGATAGGTTTAACTCTGTTTTGCCAAAGCGTCTATAGTGCATAGACTCAGCGAACATTCTGCTCTACTGATTAGACGAACGCCCCTTCTGTGCAAAATCTGATGGACTCAAGTTAGAGACAAAATCCCGGAATGCTTCTTTTTCAGCTTCATCGGCTTCTCGGTCGACGGGAATCGAGGCATCGGCTACCACTTCTTCCATCACCCATATAGGCGCACCCATACGCAGTGCTATCGAGATTGCATCACTGGGGCGTGAGTCCAATTCCTTAGTAACCTCTCCTTGCTTGATGGTCATAGTGGCATAAAACGTATTGTCTTTGAGGGAGTGAATGACCACACGATCTAAAGCCAGTTCCCAGTCATCCAGCAAATTGGAAAATAGATCATGGGTCATGGGACGCACAGAGTCTTCATTTTCCAAAGCGACGATAATGGCGCGGGCTTGCTCATTGGAAATAAAAATAGGCAATGCTCGTCGCTCGGATTCGTCACGCAGCAAAATTACAGGATTTCGTGAAACCGCATCCAATGCAATGCCAGCAACTTTCATTTCGATCATGGATATTAATCCTCTTGGCTCCGCAGGAATCTGACCCAGTAACTAGACTGTAGCACCTGAAAATTTCCGAAACTGTGTCAAACTATCTGCGAAATATGACAGTTGACCTTTGGAAAATATCAGTAGCAAATAAATGTGTTGAACGGCTGGTGCAAGTAATATTCCCTTTCTAAGCTAAAAGAGTCTGTTCAGCTTGTTGGCCATTTCATAAAAATCTTTATTTAGATTCTAAAAATCTTTATCTATAGCTCCATGCTTGTAACCTCTATAAATAAACCTTGTCCACGTCCAGAACTGGAGTTTTTCTGTAGAAGAAGCTACATGTTTCAACTTGGACGTGGTTTATGTGTGATTAAGCTGTTTAGAGTTGTGATAGTTATACGCTTATGGATTAGCGAATCCAGCACGCTCTAACATTACTGCCCCTAGAATTATCATAAGAATGTGTTTACCGGACTAATTCAGGCTTTAGGAAAGCTTCAAACCTTAGACAACGATCGGCTACAGGTTACTTGTCTTGAACCCTGTGATGTCATCATGACAGACATTGAGTTGGGGGATAGTATCGCTGTAGACGGTGTATGTCTAACGGTTGGCACTATTTTGCCTCAGGGGTTTATCGCAACGGCTTCCCCTGAAACGTTAGTGCGATCTACGTTAGGCAAAACTCCCATCAACCGTCCTGTAAATCTGGAGGCCTCACTTCGAGTCGGCTCCAAAATTGGTGGCCATTTTGTGACGGGGCACGTTGATGGTCAAGGCTATTTAAGTGACATTGTTCAAACTGATAGCGCTTGGGAAATCAGCTTTACAGTGCCTACAGGCCAAGCATCCCGCTATATTGTCCCTAAAGGCAGTATTGGGGTGAATGGCATTAGTCTGACGGTGGCTGAATGTAGCCCCTCTGGTGATTGGTTTAAGGTGGCAGTTATTCCTGTGACCTATGACGAAACGAATTTGCAGTACTTACAGCCTAATGACGCGGTCAACCTTGAAGGAGACATTCTGGGTAAGTATGTGGAGCGTTTTACCCAATTGGGTAATGGGGCAGTGGAGCCGGATATTTCGTTAGACTTCTTATCTGCCCATGGGTATGGCTAGCCTAAGGGCAATAAAGCGTATCCTTGGTTGCTCGTCCCGTTACCGGATTCACCCCTGCAGCGACTTCGCACAGCATGTCATTGGTCTGGACATCCAAATCCACATCGGTGAAGTCAGCGCCCTCTATATCTGCTTTACGAAAATCAGTACTAAATGCGTACGCACCTTCAAGGATTGCGTTTTTAAGATTCGCTCTAATAAACCGGGCTCCATCCAGGGTCGCGCCAGTCAAATTGGCATTTTCTAAATTTGCCTTGGTCAAGTTTGTGTCAAAGAGTCGTACGCCACGCAGGTCAGTATTACTTAGATCTGCCTCAGCCATGTCGGTTCTGGTGTAATTATTTCCACGCAAATCCTGACTTGCAAAACTTTGCTGCCTGAGGCTCTGACGGTCAAAATTTTCTGCCTGGGCTGGGGGTGTCCAAGTTAAGCACAGGACACAGATCAATAGGCAGCTTAGGAGCCAGCTTTTCCACCAAACGGAGTTTAGATACCTCATAACTTAGCGATCTCAACAGTACTAACCATGCATTCTAAAACCGTTTCAGTACCTATGACTATTGGCTTCGATACTTGACAAGTCAGTCAAAAAGGAAAAGTCCAAACAAAAAAGCCTCCGCTCTAGAGCGGAGGCTTTTTTTAAGCAATATCAGACCAGAGCTTAGTCTAGGTCATCCATTCCTAGTACTGCCTCATTTGTACGATCAATACCTTTCTCGAAACCACCAGCAGCAGCACGAGCGCGGCCCGCATGCCATAGGTGACCAACCAAGAAGAAGAAGCCAAGAACGAAGTGAGACGAAGACAACCATTGACGGGGATTCACAAAGTTAACAGAGTTAATCTCAGTGATAACGCCACCTACAGAGTTGATCGACGCGTTAGGCGCGTGGGTCATATACTCAGCAGCACGGCGAACCTGCCAGGGTTGAATGTCATTCTTGAGCTTGTCTAGATCAAGACCGTTAGTACCACGAAGGGGAGCTAACCAAGGACCATCGAAGTCCCAGAAACGCATAGTCTCACCACCGAAGATAATCTCACCAGTAGGAGAACGCATTAGATACTTACCAAGACCAGTAGGACCTTGAGCTGAACCAATATTCGCACCCATACGCTGGTCACGGACCAAGAAGGTCATGGCCTGCGCCTGGGAGGACTCAGCATTAGTAGGACCATAGAACTCACTGGGGTAAGCAGTATTGTTGAACCACACCATGCAAGAAGCGATAAAGCCCATCATGGACAATGCGCCCAAGCTGTAGGAAAGGTATGCCTCACCAGACCAGATGAAAGCACGACGTGCCCAGCCAAAAGGCTTGGTTAGGATATGCCATACACCACCGGAGATGCAGATCAAACCGATCCAGATGTGACCACCGATGATGTCTTCCATGCTGTCAACACCGACAATCCAGCCGTCGCCACCGAAGGGAGCACCGACTAAATAACCCCAGATCACAGCAGGGTCAAGGGTGGGGTTAGTAATGACACGAACGTCACCACCACCAGGAGCCCAGGTATCGTAGACACCGCCAAACAAAGTGGCCTTGAATACGAGTAACAGGGCACCACAACCAAGCAGAATCAGGTGATAACCAATGATATTGGTCATCTGATTCTTATCCTTCCAATTTTGTTGGAAGAAGTTGGAATACTCCTCAAGTGTTTCGGGACCACGAACAGCGTGATATATACCGCCCAGACCAAGAACTGCAGAGGAAATTAGGTGCAGTACACCAATGACAAAGTAGGGAAATGTATTAACAATTTCACCACCGGGACCTACACCCCAGCCCAAAGTAGCCAGGTGAGGAAGTAGGATAAAGCCTTGCTCATAGAGCGGCTTCTCAGGCACAAAGTGAGAGACTTCAAACAAAGTCATCGCACCAGCCCAAAGGACAATAAGACCGGCATGGGCCACATGGGCACCCAGGAGTTTACCGGAAAGTTCAATCAGACGAGCATTACCAGACCACCAAGCAAAACCTGTGGATTGCTGGTCACGACCTGAAATGTAATTACTAGAGAGCGTTACCACGTGGCAGTACCTCTTCGGGGAATACAAACTTCTCGTGGGGCTGGTCCTGAGAGGCCATCCACGCACGAATACCTTCGTTAAGCAGGATGTTCTTGGTATAGAACGTTTCGAATTCAGGATCTTCCGCAGCGCGGGTTTCCTGAGAGACAAAGTCGTAAGCACGTAAGTTCAGTGCGAGACCGACGATGCCAACCGCACTCATCCAGAGACCGGTGACCGGCACAAACAGCATGAAAAAGTGCAACCAACGCTTGTTGGAGAAAGCAATACCGAAAATCTGAGACCAGAAGCGGTTTGCCGTCACCATCGAGTACGTTTCTTCCGCCTGTGTCGGTTCAAAGGCACGGAAGGTGTTGGCTCCTTCGCCGTCTTCAAACAACGTGTTTTCAACCGTCGCTCCGTGGATCGCACACAACAGGGCTCCACCCAGGACGCCCGCCACACCCATCATATGGAAGGGGTTCAGGGTCCAGTTGTGGAAGCCTTGCAAGAAGAGCAAAAAGCGGAAAATGGCAGCCACACCGAAGCTTGGCGCAAAGAACCAGCTGGATTGGCCCAACGGATACATCAGGAAGACCGATACGAACACGGCGATGGGAGCCGAGAACGCAATGGCGTTATAAGGACGCAGTCCAACCAGACGCGCGACTTCGAACTGACGCAGCATAAAGCCGATCAAGGCGAACGCTCCATGGAGAGCGATAAAGGCCCATAGTCCACCGATTTGGCACCAGCGAACGAACGATCCTTGAGCTTCTGGTCCCCACAGCAGCAACAGGGAATGACCCATGCTATCTGCAGGAGACGAGACGGCGACCGTCAAAAAGTTAGCCCCTTCGATATAGGAAGAGGCGAGTCCATGGGTATACCAGGACGTCACAAAGGTGGTGCCAGTGAGCCAGCCGCCAATGGCCAAGAAGGCACACGGGAACAGCAGCAAACCGGACCAGCCAACGAAGACAAATCTATCGCGCTTGAGCCAGTCATCGACGACGTCGAAGACGCCTCGATTGGCTCCAGCACGGCCCATTGCAATGGTCATCTCAAATCCTCTTAATATGGCATCAAGTCCTATAGGTAAAGGGTTGAGGGATATATAAGCAACCCTTAAAGGACGTGGGGATGTCACAAGCACCCACACATAGGATGGCCGTAATCACCATCAGGTAGGATTTTGGCTTGTACTTTATGATAAATAGACTTTCGTTTTTTTACAATCTGTCACGTACTTCTCAGATTCAGAAAAATCGCTAAACCCCCTTTCATGAAAGAGATTAAGCGATTTTATCAAAAAATGGAGTGAAGATTTGTGTCGATTTTGATGGGTATTTACCCTTGTTTGCATACGTTTTGTACTTTTTGGAAAACATAAAGACACAATAAATGCATCGAAAATGCATCGCATTTTATAGTTTTTGTTCAAATATCTTCGATAGGGTACAGAGTGAGTCGTAAAATGTTGACCATGTCCATGTCGTCGACGGTAGCTATTTAGTCAACGCCTTCATATATCAGAACACTTCGCTCAGAATGATACGCTGTATAGATGAGTAGTTTCAGATGGTTGGTTAAACTACTTTCTGAAGGGTTAGGAGATACTAAAAGTTCAGCGCATGTATAATTCGAGCGTCATCGGCGGTAGTCTCAGTATTTCTGGTAATCGCCTGTTTGTATATGAAGTCAAAGGGCTAGACTCAGCAGCCGGGAGCACAGTGCCCGTGCGTCAGAGTGGAAGCACTTTCGTGACAGTTCCCTACGAGCGTATGGCCGAAGAAACTCGGCGAATTACTCGGATGGGAGGCGAGATTGTCAGCATTCGTGCAGTAAATGGCAATGTGCCAGTTGCATCTGTGACTCAAACAGCACCTGCAGCAAAGAAACCCATGTCCGAAACGAAAGCAAAAGCTAAAAAGCCTGGTGCTAATGTACCGGTCAATACTTATAAGCCTAAAAGTCCTTACCTGGGCGCATGCTTGTCGAATGAGCCTTTAGTGGCTGAAGGCGGAATTGGCATTGTTCAACATATTAAGTTTGACCTGACTGAAGGCGACCTTAAGTACGTAGAGGGTCAAAGTATCGGCATTATCCCTGAAGGGACTGACGAAAAGGGCAAGCCTCATAAGTTGAGACTTTATTCAATTGCGTCCACCCGTCATGGTGACGATGTAGACGATAAGACCGTGTCTTTATGCGTACGTCAGCTGACGTATCAGCACCCTGAAAGTGGTGAAACCATTAATGGTGTTTGCTCTACCTATCTCTGTAACCTAGAACCTGGAACTAAGGTCAAGATTACAGGTCCTGTTGGTAAGGAAATGCTATTGCCTGACGATCCTGATGCCAAGGTGATCATGATGGGTACGGGTACTGGAATTGCTCCATTCCGGGCTTATCTGTGGCGCATGTTCAAGGACAAAGAGCGTGCGGTCAATACTGACTACAGCTTCAACGGTATGGCTTGGCTGTTCTTCGGCGTACCTAAGACCGAGAATATCCTGTACAAGGAAGAGCTAGAGGAGATGCAGGCCAAGTATCCTGATAACTTCCGCTTGACCTATGCCATTAGTCGTGAGCAGCAGAATTCTGAAGGTGGTCGCATGTACATTCAGCATCGTATTGCTGAGTATGCTGATGAGCTTTGGGGTCTGATCCAAGATGAGAAGACTCATGTCTATATCTGTGGTCTGCGCGGAATGGAAGGCGGTATTGACGAGGCTTTGACAGCGGCAGCGGCTAAAACCGGTGTTAACTGGGATGAATATCGTCGTGCCATGAAGAAGGGTCACCGCTGGCACGTTGAGACTTACTAGGTTTTACTGACCTGGTCTGTCACGATGTCAATTACATAATATGTAAAAGCCAGGTGAATCTTCGGGTTCCCTGGCTTTTACAATGAGCTGTGGTAAATCGATTGGGATAGCACATTGGTTTTTAAGGTTGGATTATTAGGCTTGGGCACGGTAGGCACAGGCACAGCTAAAATTTTGTTGGACGCTGCCCAGCGTCATCCGTTGCTAGAGACCTTAGAGATCCATAGGGTGGGTGTACGCTCTTTGGATAAGCCTCGTGCTGTGGATTTACCAGAGGATTGTTTGACAACTGATCTCGAAGCAATTGTTACCGATCCTGATATTGATATTGTGATCGAAGTTATTGGTGGGTTAGAGCCTGCTCGTTCGCTGCTGTTAGAGGCGATTGAGGATGGTAAGCACGTAGTCACTGCTAATAAAGCTGTTATCTCTCGCTATGGAAATGAGATTGCGGCTGCGGCCAAAAAAGCTGGAGTCTATGTGCTCTATGAAGCAGCTGTCGGCGGTGGTATTCCTATCATTCAGCCGTTGCAACAGGCTCTAGGTGTCAACCGGATTGAGACGGTCACCGGCATTATTAATGGCACCACCAACTATATATTGACCCGCATGCAGGCGGAGGGTGGAGACTTCGGACCCATCCTGACCGATGCTCAGGCCTTAGGTTATGCCGAGGCTGATCCAACCGCTGATGTCGATGGCCTAGATGCAGCCGATAAGATTGCTATTTTGGCATCGATTGCGTTTGGTGGAAAAATCCGTCGCGAGGATGTTTTTACTGAAGGTATTCGCAATGTGAGTGCCTCTGATGTTGACTATGCGAAAACCTTGGGGTTTGTGATCAAGCTGCTTGCGATCGCAAAACGGAATCCTCTCAATGCAGACAAGACAGACACTATCCAGCTGCGTGTTCATCCAACCCTTGTCCCTCTCAATCATCCTTTAGCTAATGTGAACGACGTTAACAATGCGGTTTTAGTCGAAGGCGATCCCATTGGTCAGGTTATGCTCTACGGTCCTGGTGCAGGTGAAGGACCGACAGCCAGCGCCATCGTATCGGATGTTATGGCCATTGCCGCCACACTGCACATGGAGTCTCCGGCAGAGGAAAAATTACCCAATCCTTTACTCAGCAATGCCTACAGCGACTATAAAACCATTAGCCCCATGGAGGAACTAGAAAGTCGTTTTTATCTGCGGCTAATGGTAAAGGATCAGCCAGGGGTAATTGGTCACCTGGGAGAAATTTTTGGCAATCACGAACTGAGTCTAGAGTCGATTGTACAGATCGGTCTGCAGGATAATCTTGCTGAACTCGTGATTGTTACCCATGAGGTTCAGGAAGGTGCATTCCAACAAGCCATCACTGCTTTGAAAGAGTCTGGCGATGTGGATTCAATTGCGAGTGTGTTACGAGTGTTGGGATAAATTTTGAGTTCTGAGGTGATCCCGGTATCGGGAGAAGTTCTGCATCATTGGCGATGTCAGGCCCAGACAGACGCCCAAAATGCTGATGTCCCTTTGTATGAAGTGGACTGGTTGTTGCAGGGGGTGAGTGCTCTGAGTCAGTCAGACCTCAGTCTGGGGTTATATCGTGATCGGCTAAATGTGCCATTACGGCAATCACTGGCTTGGTTAACTGAGCAATGGCAGCGTCGTTTAGTTGAACGAGTTCCGGTCCAGTATCTGGTGGGTGAAACACCTTGGCGAGATTTGATGTTGACGGTGACGCCCGATGTGTTGATACCTCGACCTGAAACAGAGCTGATAGTGGATATTGTGCAGGCTTGGGCTGAGCAGCAGGAACTAACCTCAGAGCCACAGGTTTGGGCAGATTTAGGGACTGGGAGTGGGGCAATAGCAATCTCACTGGCAAAAACATTTCCCCAATTCCACGTCCTAGCTGTCGACATTAGTGCCGCCGCCTTGGATGTAGCCCGTCAAAATGCTGAGCGCAATCAGGTGGAAAATATCCAGTTTTACCAAGGCAGTTGGTTTGACACTTTAGAAGATTGGTATGGGCAGCTATGGGGCGTCATTGCCAATCCCCCTTACATTCCCAGTAATGTAATACTTGAGCTAGAGCCTGAAGTGATGAATCATGAACCGCACCAGGCATTGGATGGTGGTCAGGACGGGTTAGACGATATTCGCCTGTTGATCGAGCAAGCGCCTAAATTTTTCCAGTCCGATGGTTTGTGGTTGACCGAACATATGCAGGGCCAGGCCCAATCTATTGCAGCTTTATTGGCAGCTGAAGCAGTTTATACAGATATTCAGACTCACCAGGACCTAGCGGGTATCGAGCGATTTGTCTCAGCAAGGTTATCGTGCTTGGACCAGTTGTGACTACAGTCTGCATCATCGCTAGTGTTACCTAGTTCCCCGCTAGAATAGTTGAATCGCGGGCGACCGCTTTTGTTCTACTAAGCTATGGTTTCGTTAGCCCGTAAAAATTTACTCAAAGACCTGCCACGATTTTTGGTAGCCCAGGCAGGCATTATGTTTGCCGTTAGTTTGGTCACTATTCAAACCGGTATTCTCAAAGGCTTTACCCGTTCGACCACGCTGCTGATTGATAGCTCTGCTGCCGATATCTGGGTTGCTTCGGAAAATATTGTCAACTTTGAGCTAACAGAACCATTTCCCTATGTGCAGGTCCAGAGAGCACAGCAAATTGAAGGGGTGGCGTTAGCCGAAGCCCTCACGATTGGTTCAGGGCGTTGGTATTCGGACGGTAAGCTCACCACACTGCGGGTATTTGGCTTTGACCCTAATGGACAGTTGTTTCGTCCTGGGAAGGTTTCTGATACTGCGATCAAGGCCTTAAATGCTCCCTATTCAGCCCTGATTGATCGCACTAACCAGCGTTCTTTCCGCATTGATGGGGTGGGGGATATGGCGCGGATTCGCCAGCTGCCCGTCATGGTGGTTGGGTTTGCCCGCGATACCCAATCATTGGTATCTAGCAAATTTGTATTTACCTCGTTAGTGAATGCCAATGCCTATATCAGTTCTGGCTTTTCGTCGGGGTTGACCTGTCAGCTGGGCAATGGAGACATTACCTGTGTCAATGCCTATCAACGCGATGAAGATACGGGCAATGCTGAGGTGGTGGATCCAGAATCGTTGAATTCAGACTCGCCCGTGACCTATATTCTGGTTAAAGCGGCACCGGGGGAAGATGTACAACTCCTTAAGCAGCGGATAGAAAGTTCCTTGTCAGGGACAAAAACATTTACTAAAAATGAGCTGATCAACACCACCCAGTCCTATTGGCAAAATCGTACGGGTATTGGTTTTATCCTAGGTCTAGGGGCCATTGTTGGTGTGTTGGTGGGCATGGTGGTGGTGGCCCAAATTTTGTACACATCGGTTTCTGAGAATCTGCGCGAATTTGGCACTCTGAAGGCGATGGGGGCGTCAGATTGGGATATCTACAGTGTAATTTTGGAGCAGTCGTTGTGGATGGCGGTTTTGGGCTATTTGCCGGGGCTGTTGCTGTGTTGGAGTGTGGGAACTTGGACAGCTGCGACCCAGGGCATTGTGGTTCTGATCACGCCCATTAGTGCCGTTGGTGTTTTTGGGATTACGGTGGTGATGTGTGTGGGGTCTGCTGTTTTTGCAATTCAAAAAGTGACTCGTGTGGATCCCGGTATTGTATTTAAGGCTTAGCGTCCCTTGATGTAGATGAGCCCGTCTGTGAGGTGTGAGTTTAAGAATTAATGGTTGCGATCGCAGCACAAAATATCCAAATGTCCTTTATGTCGGGCACCACTGAAACCAAGGTGCTCAAAGGCATTGATCTGGCTATTCCCTCAGGGCAAATCCGTCTAATGATGGGACCTTCAGGGTCTGGTAAAACGACGCTGCTATCGATTTTGGCGGGTATTTTGACCCCGACGGCAGGGCAGGTACAGCTGCTGGGTCAAGAAATAACAACGCTCTCCCGCAAAGAACTCACCGGCTTTCGCCGTGACCACATTGGCTTTATTTTTCAAAGCTTCAATCTGTTTCCAGCCCTTACTGCGCTAGAGAATATTGAGCTGGCTTTACAGCTCAAGGGCTATAAGGGGCCAGGTAATAAGGAACAGGCCTTTGATCTTTTAAAACAAGTCGGTCTGGGCGATCGAGCTAATAATTTGCCTGCGGATCTATCCGGTGGTCAAAAGCAGCGGGTGGCCATTGCCCGTGCATTGGCGGGTGAGCCGGAACTGATCATGGCCGATGAACCGACAGCGGCGTTGGATTCTGCCACTGGTCATGATGTGATCGAGCTGATGCAGTACTTAGCGAAGAATAAGGGCTGCACGGTGCTGATCATTACCCATGATCCACGGATTACAGATGCTGCGGATGAGATTACTTACCTGGAAGATGGCATTTTGGCCAAACAATCGAGTTTAGTTAGCGGATTTCATTGAGGCGGCGGCGATGACTGCCACCCTAATTCAGAGTCCTGACAGGGTCGTTTTACAAAATATTAGCTGGCAAAGTTATCAGGGCCTGATTCGTGACTTTGCCCAGGAACCTGCTATTCGGCTCACTTATGACCATGGTGCTCTTGAGATTCGTATGCCGCTAGATCCCCATGAACCGTTTAAGAAGCTGATTGGTCGGTTACTTGAAGCAGTGACTGAAGAGCTAAATTTGGAAATTCGTAGTTTGGGTTCTAGAATCTGTGATCGAGAAGATCTCATAAATGGGTTAGAACCGGATCAGTGTTACTACATTCAAAATGAGCCTCAAGTTCGTGGCATTGAGGAGATCGATTTAACTCAATTACCACCACCAGATTTAGCAGTTGAAATCGATATTACAAGCAGTTCTCTGAACCGATTTTCTATTTATCAAACGCTGGGAGTTCCAGAAATCTGGCGTTACGATGGCAACCGCTTAGAAATATATGTCCTACAGGGCGATGAGTACATTATTCAATCTAGTAGCCGAGCGTTACCTTTATTAGCAACAGATATTTTGCGATTTCTTATCCCTCGCCAAACCCTGAGTGAGAATGCCTTAGTCAAGCAATTTCGTCAGTGGATTAGAAAACAGTAGAAGCTATCTTTCAAAAATGTCAGCGATGGTTACTTTAGCTGTAAATTCTGGCTAGTTTCGAGATGTTTTGTAAATAACCATGACACCATGACACGTAAAGAACATGGAATATGTAAACTTTGCCTCAAAGAAAGCAAACTATGTTATTCACATATTCTGTCAGAATTTCTTTATAAAGAAATGTATGAGGATCAACGATTTGCATTGAAGCAATCTGGGCATAAACAAAAAAAACAACAAAAGGGTATTCGTGAATATTTACTATGTGGAGAATGCGAGAAAAAACTTAGCAAGTATGAGTCTCATGCTTCAAGAATTTTAAAGAATAAGTGTGACTGGCCATCGCCAGAACATTCAGGCTATTTCACACTTAAAGCCTTCAATTATCAATTTTTAAAGGGTTTCTTCTTATCAATTCTCTGGCGTTCTAGTGTTTCAAAAAACCAGTTGTTTGATCAAGTTAATCTTGGAGGGAATGAAGAAGATATACGTTTGCGTTTATTAGGCGAAGATTTTGGAGGGCCCAGAAATTATCCTGTTTGTATGTTTACTTTGGAAGATAACCCGCTTAGTTTTTATGATGAGAAATATACATTAGGGAATTTTCACTTTATCCAGCCACCGGTAAGAAAAAGAGTCGAGAAAAATTGGGCATATATTTATGTCTATATGGGCTTTAAGGTTTTACAGTTCTCTTCATTTAGAGTTTCTTTATCCGAAAAATTCGATAATATTTATCTACAGCCAGATTGCTGGAGGATTGGACTACTCACAAAAGAAAATAATCCACAAACATACATTGATTTTGCTGAGAATGTTAAAAGAATTTTCAGCTAGTTGTAGCTTAATATCCTAAAAATCGTTCAATTAAGTGAGCATTGGATGGACTTGCTTATGTACCTCGTCCAACAGTGAAATGACTGCGGTGATAGCAGATGCTTTAGTTGGTCAAACCCAACTCCACGGAAGTCGCTGGCATAAATATCGGTTTACTAACTAACTGTCTGTAGTTCTTTAACGATACCTGTCAAAATTTCAGGCGCTAAGCGAGGCCGCCAACCAAGGTCTCGCATGGCCTTTTCACCACTGATGCGTACACAGCGGTCATATATATAGTGGACCAGTTCATTATTGAGGGGAGCATTCCAGAAAAAGAGCTTGCCAATGGGGTCTAGGATGTTACCAATGAGTCTGACCAATGGTTGAGGAGCATCCGCTGGAGCTTTTACCCCGGCTGCCTCCCCTAGAATTTTGAACATTTCGCCAATGGATAGCTCCCCGGCAGAGATGATGAAATGTTCGCCGGAGGGGGCTTTTTCGGCAGCAAGTACCATGGCCTGGACGAGATCGTCTACGTGGACGATGCCGGTGATGCGATCTCACTTATGACTGCTGCGTCCGTAAAGTTAGACGTCAATTGTGATGGTACTTGATAGATAGAATTGCCTATGACTTCAGCAGTTTGGGCATTTTGGGATTAAACGCTTACAAAAAAGTATGACCATGAAATGTCCCGTCTGTAGTGATTCATCTCTTCACATCACAAGTTTAGAGTCTCGCCTAAATGCATCATGCTGTTCAGACTGCCAAGGGCAATGGATCTCCGCTAATGATTACTGGACATGGCTAAAGCACCATGGCGAAACTCTACCTGAGAAAGAGCCTGATGAACTTCCCATTCAGGCTGATGATGTGCAACGAGCTAAGCTCTGTCCAGAATGTAAGCGCATCATGCTCCGTTATAAGGTGGGTCATAGCCTGGATTTTAGGCTGGACCAATGTGGCAGCTGTAATGGCGTATGGTTTGATGCCAATGAATGGGAAGCCCTCAAGCAGCGAAACCTGCATGATGAGGTTCACCTAATCTTTTCGGCTCCCTGGCAGTCTCAAGTGCGTAAGGATGAAGCGCGTAAGCTACTGGAAGCTATATACACCGAAGCGTTTAGTGATGACTATGGCAAGATCAAAGAAATCAAATCATGGATAGAAAATCATCCTGAGCAGGAGAAGATTCTC
Organism: Leptothoe spongobia TAU-MAC 1115; assembly: GCF_018739885.1. GTDB lineage: Bacteria > Cyanobacteriota > Cyanobacteriia > Phormidesmidales > Phormidesmidaceae > Leptothoe > Leptothoe spongobia. The sequence goes on from NZ_JADOES010000001.1 coordinate 80,864, forward strand.
AACTATCTGAGTAATGAGGATCCCTACGAGATCGGCGCGTCAAACTCGGCTAATTAATTTGTATCCCATTTCGTCACTAAGAAACCCGGAGTTCTTTGACAATTCCGGTCAAAATTTCTGGTATGGAACGGGGCTGCCAGCCTAGGTCTCGCCTAGCTTTTTCACCACTAATGCGAACACAGCGGTCATAAATGTAGTGAACTAGCTCATTGTTCAGGGGCGCGTTCCAAGAAAATGCTTTGCCGATGGGGTCCAGGAGCCCCCCAATCAGTCTAACCAGAGACTTCGGAGCATCCACCGGCGCTTTAACACCGGCTGCATCGCCCAGGATATTAAACATTTCGCCGATGGATAATTCCCCGGCAGAGATGATGAAATGTTCGCCAGAGGGTGCTTTTTCCGCTGCCAGTAACATGGCTTGGACGAGGTCGTCGACGTGGACGATGCCAGTGATGCGATCGCATCCCGGCCAAATCGGTAACCTTCCCTGCAAAAACAATTTAATCACCGGCCCAAAGTGCGGATCATCCGCCCCAAAAATCCCACCCGACATTAAGCTTACCGCTGAAAACCCATCAGCCACATGCTGATTCACCAGCTGCTGCGCCTTGAACTTTGTCTCATCATAGGCTGAGGAAAATCCTTCCTGGGTACGCTGATAAGTTTCATCGATCACCTTGCCCGCCGTATCACCATAGATACCGATGGTGCTGCAATAGACTAGCTTGGGCGGATTAGGCTGTGCCCTGATTGCCGTCAATACCGTACGCGTTCCCTCCACATTCACCCGCTCCATGCGGGCCGCATCCACAATGCCCAAGTCCACGCAGGCCGCGATGTGAAACACCACATCTACATCTGCCATCGCCTGGTTTAAAGCATCTGCATTGGTAATATCGCCATACACCAACTGCACATCTAGATCGGCCAACCGCGACAAGTCACTGGTGCGGCGCACTAAACCGACCACATCATTGCCTTGGGCAACCAATAGCTGAACCAGGTGGGATCCCGTGAAACCGTTTGCCCCTGTAACCAGTGCTTTCATCCGTTTCTCCCATAGTCCCAGGCTGTATCGTAGCGGAAATCAGGGAGCGGCTGAATTTGTAACTAAAAATCGTCTTTAAAGAAAAAGCAACTTAAGATGTAGATACTTTAAGAGCCGCTTCTTTGGATGATTAAAACAATTAATAAGTCTGACTTTGTTCTCACACCATATATGCAGAGCAATGACTTACGAGCCACTTATCAAGTTCTAAATACAATCATCCCCTATATTTTTCTATGGTTTTTAGCGGTCAAAGTAGTCGATATTTCTGTTTGGTTACTGCCGCCGATCATTATTTTGCTAGTGCTCTTTTCATTGCGCTGCTTTTCCTTAATGCATGATTGTGGTCATTACTCACTTTTTAGTTCTAAAAAAGTCAACCGAGTGGTTGGCTTTATTTTTGGGCTGGTGAATGCCATGCCCCAATATTGGTGGTCGCGAGACCATGCCTATCATCACAAAACAAACGGTGACTGGGAACGCTATCGCAGTATTGGTGATTTTTTATCTACTAAAGAATATGCTCTACTCACGCCATCTGACCAAAGGTTATATGGGATGCTTAGACATCCTTTAATGGCGTTTCCAGGTGGCTTTTTCTATCTAGCCTTCAAACCCAGACTGATTCTGCTTCTAGGCAGCTATGACTTTATCTGCCATGCTTTTGCTTGTTTAAAGTCGGATGCTAGTTTAGGTCTATCAACAATTATTTCGTCCCATAAACCTAAGCATTGGTCCACAGCCGCAGAGTTTTGGGATATCCTCCTAAATAGTTTTTTTGTTGTAGGAGGATGGCTTTGTCTTTGTCACTTGCTGGGGCCAGTTTTCTTCCTGAGCGTGTACTCAATTGTTTTGACGCTATCTGCGGCAATTTTTATCAATATTTTCTTTGTGCAGCATATTTTTGAAGGAACCTATGCCCATAAAACAGAGGGTTGGGACTATCTAACTGGAGCCCTTGAAGGCAGTAGTTATTTAGATGTACCCGCATTTTTTAAGTGGTTTACTGCGGATATTAGTTATCACAGTATTCATCACCTATCTGAGAAAATCCCTAACTATAATCTGAAAGCGTGCCATGAAAAAAACGGCCACTTACTTACCCATGTAAAGGCAATTCGGATTAGCGATGTGCTTGACTGTTCTAAATTTATTTTGTGGGATGCTGACGAGAATAAACTGACATCTATTCAGGAATTTGACCAGCGTCAGGTTAATGCTTTTTCATAAATCCGGTAGGTTTTGTAGATGGTGGCTCCGGTGCTTTCGATGATGTTACGCGATCGCATATTGTCCTCATATACCCAGGATAGCTCGGAGCGCTTATAGGGTCGTTTTTTCTCTGTACCGCCCTTCATCCCCAAGTAAACCACCGCCAGGGCGACCATTCTACGACTGTATTCCGGTAGTGTACAAATAGCCAGCACCCTTGCCTGATCTATCTTGCGACGATACCAAAGAAACTTGAGAATGCCAAAGATATTGAGTTTTCCCTTCACCTGTTTGAGGGCAATGTTGTAATCAGGTAAGGCCATAAAAAAGCCCACCATCTTGTTGTCTGAATCTTTTTTTGGATCTTCTGCAATGACGAAGATGTCTGTATCCACTAAGGTTTGCAGCTCCCGTGCCTCGAACATAAACTCCTCTTCCGTACGGGCACTGGAACTCCAGTTATGGGCAAACGCAGTGGTAAACAATTCGTAGATCTGACGACAATCTTGATCAAAAGCCTCACCCTTGGTGTGGATACTTCGGAAAGTAATGCCTGCTTTCTGAGCAATTTTATAGCCTCTTTCAAAGCTATTTGGCAATGGATGATCTAATGGCAAATCATAGGCATAGGCATCTTTTGCCTTTTGCCAGCCATTCGCCTCCATGATGTCCAAATAATACTGGGGATTGTAGGGCATCATTAACATCGGATCTGAATCAAACCCATCTACCAAAAAGCAACAGTTATTGTGGGTAGACAGATCGATTGGCCCCCGAGCGTGGGTCATCCCCTGTTGCTGGAGCCAGTCAGCCGCTGCATTTAAAAGCGCTTGACCAATTTCAATGTTATCGATGCATTCAAAAAAACCTATTAATCCGATTGAGATGCCTTCTCGCTCAATCAGTCGATCATTCACTGCTGCCACTACCCGTCCTACGGGTTGATCACCCTGATAGGCAAGAAACTGCTGCAGCTTTCCATATTGGAAAAACGAATTTTCTGCAGCGAACTGCTTAGCGATACTTGACTCAATCGGTGCCACCCAATGAGGATTATCGCGATAGACATAAGCTGGCACAGCAATAAATGCAGCCTGTTCGTCAGCTGTGGTAATTGGCTTAATTGAGAAAGTACTCATGGGGGAATGTGAGTATTGAATGGTGAATAGGAATTGTATTTAAAGTTAGAGCCTTTAACGCTTAAAAGGCTAACTTGACCTTGTTGTTCTAATTACTATCCACCATTCATGATTCACCCTCTATGCATACTGAGCAACTGCACCGCCTAGTTTTTGACGAACAGTGACCATGGACTCCACCAACTGATCCATTTCGGCTTGGGTATGGAGGGCATTGGCCGTAATCCGTAGACGAGGCTTGGCAATAAACCAGATCGCCGAAACCCAGATACCATGTTCTTCCATCAGAGCACGGGCAAAGGCCTTGGGATCCAAATCTGGAGGCAACAGTACAGGGACTACGTTAGTTTCACCAATGGCATCAAACCCAGCAGCGATCAGCTTAGAGCGTAAGTACCGAGTATTGGCCTGAAGTTTTGCCACCCGTTCCGGTTCGCGGCGTACCAGACGAATGCTTTCTAGAGCCGCAGCTGTCACTGGTGGTGGTAGGGAAATCGTACCGATGGATGTGGGTGATACGTCCAACAGATCGATCAACTCACGGTTAGGGGAGCTAATGGCCGCACCTGCAGAACCTGCAAACTTGGAAAACGTGGTCATAATGACGGGGACAATACCTCGCTCAACCACCGACTGAGGCGTAATGCCAAAGTGGTCATAAATTCCCTCACCCTTACCACCAATTGCCCCACTGGCATGGGCTTCATCCATAACCACAATGCTGCCAGGGTAGTCTTCCATAATGTCTAACATGCGGGGCAGAGGTACCACATCACCATCCATAGAGAAGACGGCATCAGAAATAACAATCACCCGATCATCAGGACGGACATAGCGACGCATCTTGCGCTCTAGGTCATCCATATCACAGTGACGGTAGGCTTTGACCCGTACTTTAGGGCTGTGGCCAAACATTTTACCTGAGCGATTATCAGCGTTGACCACGGCTGCAATGATGCAGCCGTGGTTGAGGACATCGCTAAAGATAATGGTCTCGCGAGTGTGCTGAAACCCTTGTACAGGAACTGCTAGGTGGCAAAAACCATCCATCAGAGCCTGTAATGCCATCCAAGCATTGAGAAACAGCTGAGTATGGGGCAAATGCTTAAATTCAGAAATTTCTTCTTCTAGCTGACGGTGTAAGTCAATCCGACCACTGAGGACCGAACAAGAGCTATTAGAGGTACCATAGCGGCGGATAGAGTCGATGGCGGCCTGAGTTACCGCATTATCTTGGGCCATGCCCAATACATCGTTGGTACAAAACGTTAGGACCTGGTGCCGCTTGCCAGTGCCCTGTTCCTCTACATCTATCTGATTACCATTTTTTTGATGGCAAATGAACTTGTCAGGGTATAACCCGCTTGCATGCAAACGTTGCACGTAGTCATTAACGACTTCCACAATTTACTCCTCATCACCTACATTGAGCATATCAATCAACCAAGATCTGAGCTAAAAAAGCCGATAATCCCTGGCAACAGGCCTTGGTAACGGAGGCTTGGGCATCCCAAGCGGGCGATTCACACAAGCATACCGTTACTAACCTCCTGGGATGGTTGGATTGAAGACTCTTTTGATGCATCAACAGAAGATGTGTGAGAAACGCCTGAACGCTCATATTGACCGACAATCACTCGCTGTAAAGCAATTATTGCCGGATTGACCTCGACGTAGTTACGGTGCGGATCGATGGAATAGTTACGTTGCTCGCTTTCCATCATCTCTACATCCTGGTGTAGAAATTTGAGGAAAATATTGTTCAAAATCACCTTTTCCAGAACCCTCGCGATAGGACCGTTCAATAACCACTGGGGCAATGGCAACTTGAGAAACATTAAGGAAAAAGATTTTGTTTCTGTAGGTCCTATAGGCAAACGCATCAGATAGAGCGACGATACTGATTCGAGGGACGTAGCGTAGTGGGGATAACGATAGTGAATAGATACCGTACGAGTGGCACTATCGCTACCTTTTGTCCCTAAGCCTAGTAATTTACTTAGAAAGCCTTCGTAGGAAACCTGGTATTCGGCGGCTACACCATCATCGTCTTGCTTGAGCTTGAGTAGTTTAGGCTCGTACCAGCCTTGAAGATCCTTATGTAAAAAGCCATGGAAAACATCCATCGTATTCTCATTACAGATGGAGAAATGGGCTTGAAAATGGCCGGGAATACGTACCATAAACCATCCTGGTTGGCCATATTGAGGCACATCTGGCAGCGGCTGTTGCTCGGCTAGTTCGGCTAAACCTGGAAACACCCACACGATGCCATAGGCTTCGCGGGTGGGATAGCTTTTGGCTTGGGCACAGGGCAGCTTCTGTTCCTTGGGAAAATAAGGAATACCGACACATTGACCATCACTATCAAATTCCCAACCGTGATAGGGACACACCAAATTGTTGCCATGGACCTCTCCCTTGTGCAGTTCCACTCCTTTGTGGGGGCAGGCATCGGCCATGGCATGAACTGTGCCATCAGCATCTCGGTAAACCGCTAGGGAAGAGTCCCATATCTTTACAGAGACTACTTCTTCAGGCTTGAGCTGGTCTGCCCAAAAGACTGGGTACCAATAGTTTGGGTTAATACCAACGGCGCGTGCACGCCGATATATGGGTTGACCTTTAAGAACAGCAGATGCTTCCATCTTCAATGGCTAGAATTGTAAGAGTTGACGGTGATTAGCAGTAAAGCCTTTTCACTGTAAGAGACTTATCTTGATTTTTACTGAGGAAAACCCTTATTAAGGGTAGATTTTTGACTCAATTCAGGGATTATCGTAATTGCAGTATGGCGGGGATAAACACTCCGCTGACAAATTTTAGTGACGCTTCTCGAACTGTCAATAGAGCTTGCTAAGAACAATTAGGCTGTCAGCTAAAACATGAATAGACGCCTCGGCAGATAGTAGACATATGCACGTAACAATGCGCATGGACAAGGTATAAGTTTTTGCCTATGCCCCGCCTCTGTAATCAGTTATGGGTAATGTTAACATCTATTAACTTGTCACGAGTGATTGGCCTTTGAGGTGTCGTTCCTACAAGTGTTGTTGTGTGCCCACCTATGACCACTGTTTATCAGAAAGTTGCCCCTGAGCTAGAGACGTTAGACCGCTTTCCACCACCATCGCCAAAACACCACCCCTGGCAGGTATTAGCTGTCCTAATGGTGGCGGGGTGTTTGTCAAGTGCGGCTGGAGCGGTGGTGGCCCCCGTTTTTCCAGAAATTGTTGATCAGTTTCAGCTGAGCACTCGCTGGGCTGGGGTTCTAGTGAGTGCCCATACCTTGACGACAGCCCTGGCAAGTCTTGTGTTTGGATTGTTGGCCAGTCGTTTGGGCAGCGTACGCATTTTACTGTCTAGCCTGGTGGGCTATGCCATTTTTGGCGGACTGGGAGCCATGGCTCAAGGTTTTTGGGGGATCTTGCTCTCGCGGGCACTGGTGGGTGTGGCTAGCGGTGGTATTGGTGCCGGTAGTATTGGCATCTTGAGTAATCTCTACGATGGCGAAGCCCGCACTCGGATGATGGGCTACGCCACTAGCGCCTTGGCTACGGCCACTGTGATTTTTCCGATTTTGGGTGGTTGGTTAGGGCTGTACCATTGGCGTTGGGCCTTTGTGCTCTATGGGTTGGGTTTGCCAGCCGCGCTAGCGGGGTTATATTTTTTGCCAAAAGGGCGACGGCGTAAGGTCCGTGGTATTCCTCAAACTGATGGTATTGGCGACATTCTCAAACAAGGACAGGTGTTGCTGATTTTGCTGGCGTTAGCGACAGCATCGGCAATTTTCTATGTGGTTGTAGTCTATGCACCGCTGTATTTGAAAGAGGCAATTGATGCGTCATCCTTGCTCAATGGTTGTGTTTTGGCGGCACGCTCGGTGGGTGCGGCGGTGATTGCGGCGGTGGGTGCGGCTAAGGTTTCGAAACGCTTGGGGCCTGGGGGGGCGATCGCATCTGGATTCTTCCTCATGGCTCTTTCCCTCGCCACCATTCCCAATGTCTTATCCCCACCCCTAATGTTACTAGCGGGGTTACTCTTCGGACTAGGCTTTGGTATCGTCATGCCCAACTTCTACAGTGCCCTGGCTGATTTATCCCCTGACTCACAGCGATCTGGTGTATTAGCTATTGGCACTGGCTGTGCGTCTCTGGGGCAATTTATATCACCCTTTATTTTTGGCCCCGTATGGGCCAGTGCTGGCACGGATGTATTTTTCCTGGCAGCGGTGATTGCTGCTACGGTGGGATTTCTAAATTGGCTGCGTCGTTAAGGCCGACCGCTCGATGATTCTCAAGTATTCACTGCTGAAATTTCTCAAAACAGGTGCCGTTCCCCTGTTATTGACCACAGTTGCATTAAGACAGATTATTTTAGTCCATACAGCTGGTCTAAGTCCGTGGCATGGAGGTGGTTTTGGCATGTTTGCCTCCATTGATCGAGATGAGCGGCGTGTGGTGACTACCCAGCTGATTGACTGTAGCCAGACTTCCAGCTTTCTGCTGACCAAAGTTATGGCTGACTACCCTGGGTTATTGAGTCAAGACACTTACACTCATATCAGCACCTTTCCCACTGAGGCCGGGCTGCACCGTATGGGCAAAAAGTTGCTCTCCCTAGAGTCCCAGAGTCTCATTGCTGAGCTTTACGCGACCAATCGCGAAAAAGGCTGTGATTCAAAACTTAAATTGCAGCCCTGGCGATTGGTGTATGACGGCGAGTCTATTGCCTATAAGCCGATTACTGCTCCGGTTGAGGTTCAGCCATGAAGTTGGTCAATCAATGGAACGCTTGGCTGAGTCATCTGATGCAGCCACCCATATATATTTTGGTGCTACGGCTGACGACGATTTTGCTTTTACTCCACGGTGTGGATCACTGGCGCTGGACCATGTTGCCAGAAAAGCTATTGGCGTTAGCGATGCTGCTGTATTCGCCGCTGGTGCGTCAGCCCTGGGCCTGGCTAGCCATGGGTCTATGCCTGGTTGTAAACAACCTGTGGCATTGGTCTAGCTTGGTGAACCATGAATATCTCTATACCTATTGGGTGTTGGTGTGTGCGATCGCAGTCTGGAGTCGGACACCTAAGCAGGTACTGCGGTGGAATGCCCGCTGGTTAATTGGTCTATGTTTTTTATTCGCCACGCTTTGGAAATTTCTAGGTGGGGAATATTTAGACGGTTCGTTTTTGCATCTGACGTTTCTGCTAGATAGTCGTCTGGCAATGGGAGCTGTCTTATTTGGTGGTTTAGACTTGAGCACCCTGGCTGAGAATCGTCAGATATTTGAAACCATGCAGGCATCAGCCGCTGTTTTAGACCCGCAGCAGCTGGCATCAACACCCCGCATGGCAGTTGTGAGCTTGGTGCTGTCTTATTGGACGATTTTGATTGAGGGATTAGTTGCAGCCAGTTTTTTGCTAACAGAACTCCGCTGGCTGCATAATAAGCGAGACTGGTTGCTACTTGGGTTCGTGATTACGACCTATACAGTGATTCCCGTGCTGGGATTTGCAGCCCTACTGATGGTAATGGGGCTGATTCAAGTCAAGAGTAATTTTATTGCGCGTATTTATTTGGGATTGCTGATATTAATGCCCATTTGGATGCCGTTACCCCAAGGAATTTTCTGGTTGCTTCAAAAAATATTTTTTGGATCGTAATTTGTCAGACCGTCTTGCCGCAAATCCCTGACTTAGCCTATCTCGGTATCAGGTGACTCTTGCAGCAGCCATAGTCCGCTATAGGTCATGCCTGAATCATCGGGACGGATGAGCAGAAAATGTAATCCTTTTGCTGTGGCTTTACGTTGCTCAAAGACATTGGCGGCACCGCGTACATCGGTGTCTTCAAACGTTGTGAGAACGAAGCGATCGCAAAGCCCCGCTTCCAAAATTAGTCCGTCTGGCTGCCCCGCCATGTACTTCAAAAAAGCAGGTCGCGTTGATGCTAACCACTGAGCTAGACCCATAGCTCGTCGACCACCATCAATTACCACGCCAGGAATCAATACAGTGCTAGACAGACCAATCTCTAACGGCAGTAGCTCTTTAGGCACTGAACGTAAGGGAATCGCCTCGTACTGAAACCGCAGCAAATCAGCATTAGATAATCCTGCAAAACGCCAGGTTTCACCCCAGAGATTATCGGGTAAAGGTACCGGTGTAGAACGCTCAATAGCAAAAGGAGAATAGGTCTCCCCAGTGTAAGTTTTGAGATTCGGGTACCAGGCTGCGCGCTGTCGTAACCACTGTTTCAGCGTAGGCAAGCCACGTTTAGCGACTACGGGAATATCCAGTTCTCGACAGGCAACTTCAGCCAGGGTCTGGGTTTGAGGACGAAAAACATGCAGTTCCTTAGGCCGATAGCCCGCTCGATGGATCGCTTGCTTGAGCTGCTGACGTAGCCACATGGCATCAGCTTCTGACTGGGGGCAGGTTTCTGCATAGCTAAATCCCATGTCGGGAGTGCATAACAATAACTCCCATAGGGAATTTTTCTCAGCGTTTTTTAAGGGACGGCGATAGAAGTCAAGTTGCCAGGGGGGACTCATGAAATGTAGAGCTGATTGACATAGTCAGACACCATGCGATCGCTATTAAAAATAGGCGCAATGGTGCGAATGGAGGCTTTCATTCGTTTCACCCAGCCATGGGAAACGTGGTTGCGATCGCAATCGTAATATAACCGCACAATGTCCCGTTCTAGCTGAGCGTAAAACGATTCTGCATCTATCGTATCCTGAACATCTTGATCTCTTGTTTCAGCATCTTCACCAATGGTCCAGCCGTTGAGGTGGGCTTTGTACCCTTCACACCACCAGCCATCTAGCACACTGAAGTTGATGCCACCGTTAAGGGCCACTTTCTGACCGCTGGTACCCGATGCCTCTAAGGGACGACGGGGGGTGTTGAGCCATAGATCAATGCCCTGGACCATCAGCTTGGCTGTATACATGTCATAGTCTTCGATAAAGGCAATCCGGTCCCGCAAATCGGGATGACGACTCCATTCCGCAATGCGTTGAATAATCCGCTTTCCGGCAGTGTCATTGGGGCGAGCCTTGCCCGCTAGGATGAGCTGTACCGGGCGCTTTTGATTAGAAAAAATACGGGTGAGTCGATTGAGATCACGAAAAATCAGGTCGCTTCGTTTGTAATCGCTAAAGCGGCGAGCAAATCCGAGGGTAAGCACCTGGGGATCCAACAGCCGTTCCACTGCATTGATATCGTCAGAGCATTCTTTGCGCTCCTGTCTGGACTTGAGCACGCGATCTCGGGTATAGGCGATCAACCGGGCTTTGAGAATCTGATGTCGCTGCCACAGCCGCTCATCAGGGATATGCTCAATTTTGCTCCAGGTTTCAGGATCGCTGATGCGTTCGGCCCAGTGTTTACCCAAATAATCCTGGTATAGATCTTCCAACAGGGGAGCAATCCAACTACGAGCATGGATACCATTGGTGACATAGCCAATAGCCGCTTTTTTGTCCGAGCGTTCAGCATATAAATTTTGCCAGAGTTGGCGGGATACCTCTCCGTGCCGTTTACTCACCGCATTAGTTGACCGGGTGAGCTGCAGTGCTAGAGCGGTCATACTAAACACATTAGGGGTTGAGGATTGGGCTCCCAGGGCTAAAAATTCTGCACGCTCTAGCCCTAACCTGGGCCAGTAGTCAGAAAAGTAGTCCTCCATCATGTCTACGGAAAAAGTTTGACCTGTCGGCACTGGAGTATGGGTGGTAAAGAGAGTGCGATCGCAAACATAGGGTTTGACATCGTCTAGGGTGCCACCCATTTGCTCTAACTCAAACCGAGCCAGCTCTAATAGGGCGAAGGCAGCATGAACATCGTTCAGATGATAAATCGCTGGTTCGATACCCAGTGCTTGCAACATACGTACACCACCCACACCCAAAAGAATTTCTTGAGCTAGCTGTCTCTCGGGCTTGCCACTGTACAACTGTGCTGTAATCTGACGGTCATCAGTATCGTTCTCAATTACATCTGTATCTAATAGATAAAGTAAGCTGCGCCCCACCTGGACTTGCCAAACCTGGGCCTTAACCATGCGCTGACGAATAGTCACTCGAATCTTGAGTCGTTGACCATGCTCATTGCAGACCGGAGTCAGCGGAAGGCTTTCAAAATGATTGTTCCGGTAGTGGGTTTCTTGCCAACCGCTGCGGTTAAGTCGTTGGGCAAAATATCCCTGGCGATAGAGGAGCCCTACCCCCACCATGGGGAGTCCCAAATCTGAGGCAGATTTAAGATGGTCGCCTGCTAATACACCAAGGCCACCGCAATATAGGGGCAATGATTCATGGATACCGTACTCAATACAAAAATAGGCCACCGGGTTATCGGCAGTGATACTAGGGGCTGCTTCCTGGGCCCAGGTATGGTCACGGTGAAGATAAGTTTGAAATTCGGTTGATAGTGTTTGCAGTCGTTTGAGATAATTTGGATCCTCTGCCAGCTGCCATAGCCGTTCTGGAGTGATGGTCTGCATTAAGGCCACGGGATTGTGCTGACAGTCTTGCCATAAATCGGGAGCCAACACTCGAAATAGAGAGCCGCGTTCTGATGTCCAGCTCCACCAGTAGTTGTAAATAAACTGGGTCAATGGCTTCAGGGGAGGAGGAAGCTTGGTATTGAGGGAGCGACGAAGATTCATGGGCTCTTCCAAGAGGAGGTAGATAACAGGAAATGGGGCTTTGGCTCAAGGCGATCAGCTCAAAATGGGTGCAGACCTACTGCGATATAGTAAACCAGTCTTAAATCCTGACTATGGCCCCAATACTTACCCAATTTGGTCAACAAATGTCCCACCTCACAGGGGTGCGGGCAATCATGAAAGATATCATCGAAACTCTGCAGTCGGGCCAGTCTGCAGAGTTTATTAACTTAAGCGCGGGTAATCCGGTAATTTTGCCGGAGGTGGAGCAGCTGTGGCGCGACTGTACAGCGGATTTACTGGCCAGTTCAGACTATGGGGAAGTGGTCTGTCGATATGGGTCTAGCCGTGGTTATGAACCTCTGATTGATGCGATCTCAACCGATTTCAATCAGCGCTATGGCCTCAGCCTCAAACCCGAGAATATTTTGATTACCCCCGGTAGTCAGTCCCTCTACTTTCTGGCCGCCAATTCCTTTGGCGGCTATACGACCGAGGGACAGCTCAAGGAAATTATCTTACCCCTGAGTCCAGACTACACAGGCTATGGTGGTGTTTCACTCTATCCGGAAGCTGTACGAGCCTATCAGCCCACCCTAGAGGTGGATACCGCTGCTCACCGATTTAAGTACCGACCAGATTTTAGTCAGCTGACCATTACTGAACAGACTGGGTTTGTCCTATTTTCCCGCCCCTGTAATCCTACCGGCAATGTCCTTTCTGATGATGAGGTAAAACGTATTGCCACACTGGCAGCCAATGTCCCTGTCTTTATTGACTCTGCCTATGCGCCGCCGTTCCCAGCCCTAAATTTTACTGAGATGACGCCCGTGTTAGCCCCCAATGTGGTTCATGGTATAAGTCTTTCGAAAGCGGGACTGCCTGGTGAGCGGGTGGGCATTGCCATTGGCGATGCGGCCACAATTCGCATCCTAGAATCATTCCAGACCAATCTATGTATCCATTCCTCCCGCTATGGTCAAGCCATTGCAGCTAAGGCCATTGCCTCGGGAGCGTTAGCCGAGATTTCTAAAACTGCCATTCGTCCCCACTACCAACAAAAATTTGCGGTGATCGAGTCCACCTTGGATGAAACGATGCCCGATGTGCCATGGTATCTCCATCGGGCTGAAGGTTCTATCTTTGCCTGGTTATGGCTCCAGGACCTACCGATGGACGATCAAGCCTTCTACCAAGCACTTAAGCAATATGGGGTGATCATTGTTCCTGGGAGTCCCTTTTTTCCTGGTCTACGAAATGACTGGGAGCATAAGCATCAGTGCTTTAGGATTAGCCTGACGGATACAGCTGAGAGAATCGAGATTGCAATCCGTCGGCTGGCCAACTTGACCGAGGAAGTCTATGGGCAAGGGTAGCCAAGGTAGCGTAATTTTAATCAAAAACACACCCATGCCTTCTCCTGAAACTGCCGAAATCGATTGGCTCCCCATTGGCCGCATTGTTGGCCCCCATGGTCTCAATGGCGAGGTTAGAGTCTATCCAGATACCGATTTTCCAGAACGGTTTGAGCAGCCTGGGCAGCGCTGGTTGCTCAAGTCTGGAAGCTCAACCCCAGAGCCGATCAAGCTGATTAAGGGTCGATTTCAAGATGGGAAAGGTCTTTATATTCTGAAACTGGCTGGGATTAATCATCGAGATCAGGCAGAGGCGTTGCGGGATGCCAAGTTGTTGGTAACGGTTGATGATCGTCTACCGCTAGAGCCAGGGGAATTTCATGTGGGAGATCTCATGGGCCTGGCCGTTATTGTACAGACTACTGGAGAGCAGATCGGCACAGTGATCGATGTTTATCGGGCTGGGAATGATTTATTAGAAGTGACGCTGATTCCGACAAGCCTTGAACATGCGCCTCAAGACAAGCCTCGAACTGTACTCATTCCTTTTGTGGAAGCGATTGTGCCAGTGGTTGACTTAGCCCAAAGACGGATTGAAATTACCCCACCGGCTGGCCTAATTGACTAGGGTTGGGTCGGTCATTCAACCTTCTATCCTCAATCCAGCTGCATGGGCCTGGCTGGTTAGCAATCGTCGAATCCGCTCCAGGGTTTTGGGATCATTGATGCGTTGCTCTTGATATCCTCGTTTCCATACAGGAGCGCCCGGCACGCCTCTGACAAGATTGATGCGTTTAGCCGCTGCCGCCTTAAATCCCGCGACAAATGAGGAGAGGGCACGCGGTTTTAGTGGGCTTTGGCGCAGACTGGGTGGTTCATTGTTGACCACAGCTACTAATGCTCGTACACCATTGGGTAGGACTGTCCAAAGATCTAGTGCTATATCCCGCTGATGAGCAGCAGCGATCTGTCGCCATTCATCCGCTGCAATCTGCCCCGAAGGATTCAGCTGGGTATGTTCACCCAGGCGTTCGCCAAACAGAAATTCTTCTTGATGGGTTGATAGATGAACGTGATAAAACGTGGCGCTGGTTTGGGAGTGACCCAACTGGAATAAACTAGCCAACCTTCCCTCAGTGCCTATCGAGGCATTGTGTTGTCTTCTGTTGGTCTAGATTTCCCAAAAAATTATATGAATTCCCGCTACCTTAAAACGCGATTTCCCCTGTGGGGACGTTCCATGGAACGTCCCCACAGGGGAAATCGATTTTGATTCCAATGGGCAGAGCGAGACTCGAACTCGCATGACCAAAGGCCGCCACATTTTGAGTGTGGTGCGTCTACCAATTTCGCCATCCGCCCGTAGCTTCAACATTATAGTTGATACTGCGCGTTTGTAGGAGTTTTTGATAATCTTGGGTGCTATGCCACTGGGTGACTTCCTTGGCCCGCAAGACTGGGACCGGATGAGTCAGATCCTGAGTACGCATTTGCTTGAGAAAAAGACCAAGCTGGTCATGACTTAGATCTTCATAGGCCTGGGCCTGGGCCAGAAAAGCATCCAGATTTAGTTGGGGCGAGAGCGTAGCAGACCCGCCGGTCAGTTTCATCAATACCGAGGCCACTGTACGAGAATCTTGGCTGACAAGAAGGGCAGCACGATCGCAAGTAAACTCAGCGCAGCGGACCCATTCCATAATCTGGCTTTGTAAGTTTTGCGCTAGAACAGGCCCCAAGGGCAATTGACTAGCCGCCAATGCAATCAGATTCGCCAGGGTTAGATAGACACCGTGATCACATTTGAGATGCCCCAATTCGTGACCAATGACAGATTGGAGTTCCTTGGCATTGATCAGTTCAATCAATGCAGTATGGACCACAATAAAGGGTTGCTTGCCCCGCATGGCAAAGGTATAGGCATTGGGAATCGGATGCTGCTTTATATACAGCTGGGGCTGTTCAATATCTAAAATTTGACAGGCTTCAACCAGCAGACTGTAGATATCGGGGAGCTGATCAGGCCCTACCAAAACGCTAGTAGCAATATTTTCCAAATAAAAAAAATGCTCTACTGTCGGCCTCAGCAAGGTTCGTATTGCCAGGCCTAGACCTGGCAATTGCTTAAGAGATTCAGTGGCTTGCAAATCTAAAGGATGGCGGAAATGATTGGCCCGCAATCCGGTCAAAATAGACTTATCATCCACGTTATCCACCTCACTGATGTCTAACACTACGCTTATAGTGTAGCGGGCCTACCCTAAACAACAACTGGCCGCTCCTTAGAGACTGCAGTGATGGTAGTATCCTCACCCTGAACACGACGTCGTAACTTCGCACCCACAGCTGTCAGCTTAGCTTCAATATTTTCATAGCCTCGATCTAGATGATGCAGACCGTGCAGGGTGGTTTTACCTTCAGCAGCTAGACCTGCTACAAGTAAAGCTGCAGCTGCTCTCAGATCAGTGCCAGTGACTGGTGCGCCTGATAAAAAGGGCACTCCACGGATGACGGCAGTATTACCCGTGAGGCGAATATTTGCTCCCATCCGATTAAACTCAGCTACATGCTGTAAGCGATTTTCAAAGACAGTTTCTGTAATGACGCTGTTTCCCTCTGCCAGGGTAGTTAGAGCCATAAACTGAGCCTGCATATCCGTAGGAAACCCTGGATGGGGACGAGTCTCAATCTCAACGGGCAAGAGGCGTTGACCTGGCACAATTCGGACTCGGCTATGACCTTCCATCTCAATTTTGGTACCAGCTTCAGCCAGCTTGGCAATTATGGGGGTTAAATGCTCGGGAATAATGGGCGATAGGCTAATGGGGGACTTGGTCATGGCCCCAGCCAACATAAAAGTACCAGCTTCAACCCGATCTGGGATGATGCCGTAGTCAGTAGAGTGGAGACTCGGAACACCAGCAATGGTAATGGTATTGGTGCCAGCACCACGAATACGAGCTCCCATGGCACGGCAGAAATTGGCCAAGTCTAATACTTCTGGTTCTTGAGCCGCATTTTCAATGACGGTTTCTCCTTCAGCTAAGGTAGCAGCCATCATCAGCGTCTCTGTAGCTCCAACACTGGGATAGTCCAGATAAATTTTGCCGCCTTTGAGTCGACCACGACTACCCGGCACATAGGCATGGACGATGCCATGGTCCATGTGGACTTCTGCACCCAGAGCCTGCAAGCCACGAATATGAAGAGCTACAGGGCGAGCACCAATAGCACAACCTCCAGGCAAAGGGATACGGGCCACACCCAAGCGAGCCAGCAAAGGACCAATGACAAAGAAACTGGCTCTGAGTTTACTGACAATTTCGTATGGTGCACGGGAGTGACTGATGTCACTGGCATCTACATCAAGAGTATCGCCATCACGAGATACCTTGACGCCCAGTGCTTTAAGCACGTCTGCCATACGGCCAATGTCAACCAGATTTGGAATATTACGAATTCGGCAGTCCTGAGAGCACAGGATGGTTCCTGCCATGACGACTAAAGCCGAGTTTTTTGCCCCACTGATGGGAATGTGGCCGTCCAAGGGGCGTTTGCCCCAGATTTCAATGACAGGTGCAGACTCGCTGGAGGAGCGTTTATCAGCCTGAAGTGAGGTATTGATGGGATTGTCCTCCGAATTCAATAAAGTTAAGACTCAGCCACACAAGAACACAAAATTGACACGAAAACCAGTTTTGTCAATATTGGTGATGATTCTATCTGAAAGTACTTATTTGTTAAGTCATATTAATATCCTTTTGTCTCTCTACAGATGTTTTAGATTTTCTGAAATGTAAAACACGATGAGTTTTACGAAAAAATGGGTATTGACGAATCACTCTCCTTGCTAGACGATAAGAAGCTATGGCTGCTTTTGTAGTCTTGTGCGGAACTGGCGGAATTGGTAGACGCGCTAGATTCAGGTTCTAGTGTTCGCAAGGACTTCCGGGTTCAAGTCCCGGGTTCCGCATACCCTAATTTTTTCCAGTTGGATTGATTGCGCGTTCAGACGTCCGAATTTATACGTCTGTCAAAACACCTCTATGTTTAGGGGATATCAGTGCTATTATTCAGTTTTTCTTATTTATTCAGACTTTTTTATCGATTATTCAGCCAATGCTCAGAAAAATGGCATTGACTATTCAGCCAATGCTCAGAAAAATGGCATTGACTATTCAGCCAATGCTCAGAAAAGTAAAGTCTTGAAGATATCCATGGTCTAGTAGCGTTTGCTGAACGGCTGAACGGTAGTAGTGTTACTTCACTGCCCAGCTGACAGTTTAGGGCTATGTAGGTAATCAGAACCGTAGCCCACAATAACGTCTGGATGTTAGAAACCTCTGCAACAATTACCAGCACTAAGAACCCTTTGGCCAAGCAGTTTCGTAAGCTCCATCAGGCAAAGGAGCGACGTCGCCAAAATATGTTTTTGCTAGAGGGTACCCATCTGTTACAGGAGGCTTGTGCGATTAAGTATCCCCTGAATCAGGTGGTGGCAACGGAGGACTGGTGTCGTGCCCATCCTGATTTGTTGAATCTGTTGCAACGCTTTACCACCGACATCCGTTTGGTTACGCCTGAAGTCCTAGACAGCATGTGTACAACCGTAAGTCCTGATGGTGTGGTGGCTATTGCTCAACGGTACGATATACCAACGATTGCGAGAACTGTCTCCCTGGGAGTAGCACTTGAGCGATTACAGGATCCTGGCAACTTGGGAACGGTAATTCGCACTGCAGTAGCCTCTGGGTGCGATCGCATCTGGCTAACGGCTGACAGTGTAGATGTGGATCATCCCAAAGTGCTAAGAGCGACAGCAGGACAATGGTTTCGATTACCTCCCCAGACCGTCCCCACCTTAGAGGGATTGGGGGAACTAGGTGTTCAGCTTGTGGCCACCACGCCAGTAGCTTCCTTGGACTATTGGGACCTAGATCTGCGACAGCCGACGATATTTCTCATGGGTAATGAAGGGGCTGGGCTATCTGAACAGACAATGGAACTGGCGACTCATCACGTTAAAATCCCCCTGGCGGCTGGGGTGGAATCTTTGAATGTTGCGATCGCAACTGCGGTACTACTCTATGAAGCCAAACGTCAGCGTCAGGACTGTTGAGAACTGGGCTGAGTGGTTTGGATGTTTTGGGTCGCATGAGAACTGAGTGGAAGCACTTTGGCATTCTCTGGCTCAGATGCTTTGGAGCCACTGTCCGGCAACACGTTTTCTTCCCTTTCTCCCACAAGTGGCTCTCCCAAAAGCTCGTCCAAGTGCTCTAAAGACTGCATAAAGTCTGCCACAGCAGACTGTCGTAGCTGATGACGTTTGTCCATAAATCCTGCCTCGCTAGTCGCCCCTGACTGCCATGACTGACGATGAGTCTAATCATGGCAATTGATTTAGGGAGCTATTAGTAATGAGATTTGTGAATCAAACTCTAGCCAAGATGTTCCAATTTCAAGAAAACTAGAAAAATAATCAATCATTATGTGAGGAGGATAGTCCTCTGGGAACCCGTCCAACCAGGATAGATCCGTTCTACAGGGATGGCGTTAGACACTGAATATCAAGGACTTGGAAACAATGCCGTCGCTGATTTAGAAGATGAATCACTCTATTAGAAATGCCATAGGACAGTAGCTTTCAGATGAAATCTTCTCGAGGATCAGCAACGGCAAAATAATTCCTCAATATTCAAGTTGTCTAATATCCACGATCTAGTTGAGAATGTACTTTGCCCCTATGTTACCCATATCGTTGGCTAAGGGGGTCGCTAATGTGCTGAAAACAGGAGATCGTTGTGAGTTCGTCCTTTGATTACGACCTAATCATTGTGGGTGCCGGTGTGGGTGGCCATGGCGCAGCATTACACGCTGTGAAAAGTGGTTTAAAGACCGCCATTATCGAAGCAGCAGATATGGGAGGTACCTGTGTTAATCGGGGATGTATTCCATCGAAGGCTCTGCTAGCTGCTTCCGGTCGTGTGCGTGAACTACGGGATAAACATCATCTACAGTCCTTTGGAATTCAGGTAGGGGATGTGCAGTTTGAACGTTCTGCCATTGCCGATCATGCCAGCAATCTGGTGAGTAAAATCCAGGGGGATCTCACCAATAGCCTCACTCGCCTAGGTGTAGATACGATTCATGGTTGGGGCAAACTGGCTGGTGCCCAAAAAGTCACCGTGACTAATGCTGATGGCGAAAAAACTTACACCGCCAAAGATATTATGCTGTCACCAGGGTCGGTTCCCTTTGTACCACCAGGAATTGAAACTGACGGTAAAACTGTATTTACCAGTGACGAAGCGATCAAGCTCGACTGGTTGCCTCAATGGGTAGCAATTATTGGTAGCGGCTACATCGGTTTAGAGTTTTCCGATGTATATACAGCCCTGGGTTGTGAGGTCAGTATGATTGAGGCACTGCCACAGCTGATGCCTACATTTGATCCAGACATTGCCAAAATCGCTAAGCGAGTACTCATCGATCCCAGAGATATCGATACTCATGTGGGTGTTATTGCCAAAACGGTTACCCCTGGATCACCCGTGACCATCGAACTAGCGGATTTGAAAACGAAGGAAACTGTCGATGTCCTAGAAGTAGATGCCTGCCTGGTGGCAACTGGACGGATTCCTGCTACGAAGAATATGGGTCTGGAAAGTTTAGCCATTGAAACTGATCGCCGTGGGTTTATCCCCGTCAACGATCATATGGCGGTTCTGCGCGACGGTGAACCCATTCCTCATCTCTGGGCCATTGGCGATGCTACTGGCAAGATGATGTTGGCCCATGCGGCATCTGCGCAAGGTGTGGTAGCTGTTGAAAATATTTTGGAAAATCATCGCACTGTTGACTATCGCAGTATTCCGGCAGCAGCTTTTACTCATCCAGAAGTGAGCTTTGTGGGAATGACAGAACCTGCCGCTAAGGAGTTGGCTGCGGCTGAAGGTTTCCAGGTTGGTTCTGTACGTAGCTACTTCAAGGCTAATTCCAAGGCACTGGCAGAAAATGAATCTGACGGTTTGGCTAAGGTAATCTACCGCAAGGATACGGGGGAAATTTTAGGTACCCATATCATTGGTATTCATGCAGCAGACCTGATTCAGGAGGTAGCTAATGCTATTGCCCAGGGGCAAACGGTCAAGGATCTATCCTTTATCGTACATACACATCCCACCCTGTCTGAGGTATTGGATGAAGCCTTTAAGCGGGCCGAGGTGATGGCATGAAAATCAGACGACGTCATCCCAATCCGGCTGTAGCTGTCGATACCTTGCGCTATCAGGTGAAAGTGCCTGATAGTGAGCCCCACAATATTCTTGAGAAAATTGTGTGGCAGAAGGAGGCAGAGGTGGCACGCCTACGGGAAAAGACCCCCCTATCGGAGCTGCAACGAAAGGTACTAGCAATAGCACCTCCGTTAGATTTTGCTGAGGCATTACGCCATGGTCAGACGACTCCGGCTGTGATTGCTGAGGTTAAAAAGGCATCTCCTAGCAAGGGAGTGATTCGAGAGGACTTTGATCCAGTTGAGATCGCAACTGCCTATGAGCAAGGCGGTGCTACTTGTCTATCTGTACTCACCGACCGTAAATTTTTTCAGGGAAGCTTTGACTATCTTGCCCAGGTGCGTCAGGCTGTAAAGCTTCCATTACTTTGTAAGGAATTCATCATTTATCCCTACCAAATCTATCAGGCACGGATCCACGGAGCCGATGCTGTCCTGCTAATTGCGGCTATTCTGTCAGATAAAGACCTGGGTTACTTTACTCGGATTGCCAAAGCTTTGGGGATGACAGCCCTGGTAGAAGTTCACACGGCTGAAGAACTAGACCGGGTGCTAACCTTAGAATCCGTAAACGTCATTGGAGTGAATAATCGTAATCTTGAAGACTTTTCGGTAAGTTTAGAGACTACTCGCGATCTCTTAGCTCAGGCAACAGCCCATGCCAGGTCTGCGGAGATTGTGTTTATCAGTGAGTCTGGTATTCATCAACCAGATGATGTCGCTCAGGTTTCCCAGGCCGGAGCCCAGGCCATTTTGGTGGGTGAGTCGCTAATGCGACAAGCTGATCCCGGCGCGGCTATTGGTCAACTCATGGCCTAAGCGACCGTAGGTCGTTCATTTTCTACCAGTTTCAGGTTCCTTACTCTGATTTTTCCGACTATGGATCGCCCTATTCCCCTGCCATCACATATTCATTACGAACTCCTATTACAGCTTCTAGAACGTGAGACTGCTGCCGCTATTTATCAGCACTCCCCTCAAAAGGAACAGCTGCATGAATTGATCATTACTCTACGCAAAGCTATGTCTCAACAAAAACAGTTAGAGGCAAGTTGCAGAGTTTCTAATCTATCCGTGGAATATCACTGGTCATTGAATGAAAAACCAAGCGTTTAAGCTGGCTACGGCGTCCCAGCACAATTAGAGAGCAAACTACCCCCCTGAAGCATTGAGCTTCAGGGGGGTAGTTTGTTTTTTCTAATCTCTAAGAGAATGACCTAGACACGACATCCCTAAGGGTGAAGCAGAAGGTCAGGAAAAAAACGATTGAACTCAATCAGGATGCCAGCCGTAATTGTCATCCAAATTGCAGCTACTACAGGAGCTGTAGACAGATACTTCATCATGGGAATTCTTTCCTAAATAAAGTCGGGTCAAAAATAATAATCAAACTTAGGTGTAGCCAACGAGTCTAACTACACCCGTAAGTTGAATCACCTACCGAGGTGAAATAGTGATCTCATCATCCTTCGCAAACATTGCACCAGATGCTATGTCTTTGAATGCAACCAAAGGCCATGCAGCACCACCTAAGGAAGACTTGATAGCCAAGCCAGTATCGATGATGATCTCCATCTCTTCAGGCTTCTTAGCAGAACGAGACTCAATCAGGTAAGAACGACCAGCCCAACCAATCCAGCCAGCAATGTAGAGGAAGAGGATACCAGGAATGACAAATTCACCCAGGTGACCTAAATCACCATCTACCACCAAGTGAGGCAGGCCATCTTCCCCACAGAGCAAGGTGGAATTAGCATAAAAGTCAAAACGCGCTTTCGCAGCGTCTGTTTTAGCCGCAGAAGCACGTTGTTGGAACGCTGCAGATTCGCCACAGGGGGTCAAACCCGCCACGTTGTCCCCAGCTAGACTAGCAGAAGCAGGTGCTGCGAAGCCAAGCCAGAGGCAGATTACTAGAGCCAGAGCAAACAACCGTCGCATAGAGTGTTTCCTTTGTGTTTTACAAAAGACAAAAAATAGATTTCAGAGATTCTCTTAATTTAGATTGACAACCGTAAAGCTGAATCCAGCATAGCCATAACATGATGAATGCTTTCACAGAAGCTCAACGTAGTGTTTCGCTACTTTTTAAGTAGTTATAAAAACTGAACCAACGTGAACTAAATTAAGGATCTACTTGACTCTCAGGGATCATACCTTTCTGCCAAACCCTGACAGGGGAATTGCTCACAAGACTTTACATGCTGACACATTTGACCCATGGCGACGATTTTAGCAATTGAAACAAGCTGTGATGAAACAGCAGCAGCTGTCGTTTGCGATCGCCAAGTGCTCAGTAGTATCGTTGCATCACAGATTGACCTGCATCGTCGCTATGGCGGTGTGGTGCCTGAACTAGCCTCCCGTGAGCATTTGCTCACCATTGGCGACACAGTGAAGGAGGCCGTCAGCAAATCTGACTTAGCCTGGAGCGATATTGATGCAGTGGCGACGACTTGTGCACCAGGATTGGTGGGCGCACTGCTGGTGGGTATGAGCGTTGGCAAAACTCTGTCCATGGTGCATCAAAAGCCTTTTTTAGGAGCCCATCATTTAGAAGGGCATATCTATGCAGCCTATCTAGAGCACCCAGAACTAAAGCCACCTTTTCTTTGCCTACTGGTATCCGGTGGGCATACCAGTTTGATCCGTGTCGATGACTGCGGCCAGTACAAGGTTTTAGGAAAAACGCGAGATGATGCGGCAGGTGAAGCCTACGATAAGGTCGCTCGGTTAATGGACCTGGGGTATCCCGGTGGTCCCACTGTGGACCGATTGGCTCAGCAAGGGAATCCCAAAGCATTTCGATTGCCAGAGGGAAATATTTCCTTGCCAGAGGGAGGCTATCACCCCTACGACGCTAGCTTTAGTGGTCTAAAAACGGCAGTTCTAAGATTGATAGAACGTCTCAAGGCCGATGGCATCGACCCTCTACCAGTGGTGGATATTGCTGCTAGTTTTCAATATGCTGTCGTGCGGGCATTAACCAAGCGGGCGCTTCGCTGTGCGCAGGACCAAGATTTGCCCGCCATTGTTCTGGGTGGTGGTGTTGCTGCCAATAGCAGCCTGCGTCAGGTGCTCACCACGACAGCTGCCGATCAAGGGATGCAGGTGTATGTGCCATCTCTCAAATTCTGTACTGACAATGCAGCGATGGTTGCTTGTGCAGCCAGTGAGCATTTTGATCGGGGGCATCGTTCTAGTCTAGATCTGGAAGTTTACTCCCGTTTGCCCCTAGAACAAGTCGCCGTGCTATATCAGACTAGCCATTAGTCAATAACCATTGGCGCACCTTGGTCTCCAAGGCCAAAGGCTGTTCCAGCATGGCAAAGTGTCCACATTGCTTGAAGGTCACTACCGTCTGCTGCCCCTGTCGAAAAAACTGATGAAAACTGGCTAAATGTTGGACATAGCGAGGCTCCATTACCGTATCCTGCTCACCGGCAACAAAATATACAGGCTGAGATAGCTGTGCCACTATGTTGGGAAGCTGATGTACTTCATCTTCAGTTGTTGAGGCCAATAGGGATTGGGTCGCTGCTTCTGGATCTGCCCGCAGGAAATCTATAAGGCGTTGTTTGCCCCACTGGTAGCTCAAGGGTTGCTGCACCATGATCTTGGCAAATATCCAGGGCAGGACAGGCAAGTGCTGTAACCACTGAGGACGCCTTTCCAGCATTTGTTTACCCGCATTGCGAAACTTTTCAAAGGCATTGTGGATATAAATTCCACCGCCAGCATTGACACATATAACTCCCTTGACCCGTTCTGGAAACAAATGGGCTGCCCATAGAGCAATACTGCCGCCTAAGGAATGCCCCATCAACCACACATGATCTATTTCCAGTTTTTCTAATAAGGCATTGAGATCATGAGCATAGGCCGTGAGGCCATAGGTTGCCATCTCTGAAATATCAGAGCGACTTGAAAGCTGCTGAGTAGAATCTCCAAACCCTCGTAAATCGTAGGCTAAACAAGCAATATCTGGGGCAAGTTGCTGCATTAACGGTTGCCAGTAAGCCCGACTTAGCAACCAGCCATGGATGCACACCAGCACTGAACGATGAGGGGGAGAAGTTGAAAATAAATGGGGAGTGAAATCATAGACATGGGGCACTCCGAAGACAGGTGTCACCACCATGGTGAAGATAGAATTCGCACAACGACATTCAAACGTGAACCAGTCCCAAAGAGCTTTTCTAGGTTAAGAGAGTCCAACGTTAGCGATAAAAACCAACATACAAACATCCAAGCGTTGTCAATAGAGACCACCCAGCAAACGCTCACGCATGCCTTCAGCAATCTTATGACCCAAATATTCTGGGATTAGACTCTCATTTGGACCCAAGAGGTACAAAATCAACCGAGTACGACCGCGCCATACCAATAGATTAGCATTCACCACCAGTAGATCCTCTTGCCAGATGGCATACATGACTTTGTAAAACAGGCCTGGTTGATTATCTGCTTCGATCAGGAGGGCGGGTAAATGGAAGACGGGATCGACATAAAATTCGGTTTCAACTTTTTCTAAGCCAGCATTGAGATTAAACTCAACGCTCAGCATTTCTTCGACTTCATAGCGACCGGCTAGGGCCTCTCGAATAGCTCGACAGGTATTGTCAGCAGTTTTTTCACTCAGAGCCTTGCCTCCGCGTGAAACGACCAGCTTTACAAATACCAACATGGGTGGATATATCTGCCCATACAGGCTAAGGCTATGGATGGTCAGGCCGTAGGCTGTTAGTACACCAAAAATATCGCTGAGTAAAAACGATTGATTGCGATATGCAAAATGGAGGGCACTGCGATTACCTTCCGGTTTAATTTCGATGACTGCTTTTTTGGTCTTATAGAGCTGATAGGCAAGCCGTAAATTTTGTAGCTGAATTTCACTACTGACAAATTGCTCATAAAATTGCGGGAACGCTCGATTGAAGCGCTTCAGCAACTCTACTGTCGATGTCTTTAATCCGGCTGCCATATATATTCAGAAACTGCATTAGTTGTACTGATTGATTGCCTGATGTATTGCTTGGGAGGGATCGACCAGTTTTTCATAGTTCCGATTATTGATCTCAAGCATCCAAAGTAATCTCATCAGCGTGCCGTGTCGATAGGAAAACTAGTCATCTGTCAGTCTCAATTTTGGGGTTAAGTATGTCGGTTTAGTCGGCGGCACGGAACTCAACCACTCACAACTCGTGACTTACATTTATCTTCGTACCCAAGGTTTTCAGATCGACGCAGTAATAGCTTGCCCGCAAGTTTACCGATTGGTACTTAAGACCGATTGGTACTTAAGTTTTAATTGATTCTAAATCAATGTTTTTACCCTCCTAGGAAAGGATAGACCTATACTGCTAGAGTTAAGACAGAATTTATCTTTCCAACCGTTTTATATGCATGGGTTTCTGGAAAAGCTTATTTAGTCCAACCGAGGCTTCATCAGTGCCCACGCAAGCTGTTTCTGATGATTATGCGATAAACACGACAGGTTCTGAGCAGACAGCTCGTATTGTTTTTAGTACAGATCGCAATATTGATTTGTACGAACTTGAAGAGCTTTGTGATTCTGTTGGTTGGTCACGTCGCCCCTTGCGTAAGGTAAAAAAAGCCATTCAACATAGTTTTTTGGTAGTTACTATGTGGGAGTTGCAGGGAGCTCGCAAGCGTTTGATTGGGTTTTCGCGGGCCACCTCGGATCATGCTTTCAATGCGACCATCTGGGATGTAGTTGTTCATCCTAGCTATCAGAGTAGGGGGTTAGGTAAAGCTTTGATGCATCAGTTGATCAAAAAATTGCGTAGTGAAGATATTAGTAACGTCACCTTGTTTGCCGATCCCCAGGTAGTTAATTTTTATAAAAACTTAGGCTTCATGCCGGATCCAGAAGGAATTAAAGGCATGTTTTGGTATCCGGAGTAGGGGTAATCAGTAACGTTATCTGCATAGCTGTTTGGCTTCAGCGATCCACTGGGAGACTTGGGTTGTATCTGGGCTGAGGTCGGCTCTTTGCATTAGTTTCACCTGTAGCCGCTTAAGTTGAGCATGAAGCTGGGCTACGGGTAGTAGGGCAAGTTGCTGGGGTGAACTAATGCCAGCATGGAGCAGGAGTCCACAATATTGGCAACCAACGCTAGGAATACAGGCAAGTTTGGCTAGAGCTGTCCACTTGTTGATGTGCTTGACATGGGAATTCAGCCTTTGCGCAAGTTTTAGACGCGCGGCTTGACTACGGGTCACCTTGAGTAAATCAAGTGTGGTGATAATATTAAGCGCTCTTAGCTGCTGCTGTTGATCGTCAGGGATTCCTGGCAGCTGCTCGATAGCCCAGTTTTTCAATTGGATTGAATGTAATGTCATGGTTCGAGACTAGCCCTCCATGGATCAAACGAAGGAGTTATGTTAGGTTGTTAATCTGCTACACTAGTTCTTCCGCAGAGTAATTGCTCTAGGGTGCTTTTGACAACGGGATGTAGCGCAGCTTGGTAGCGCGCCTGCTTTGGGAGCAGGATGTCGCAGGTTCGAATCCTGTCATCCCGATTACATATTTGATAAGTGGCTTGTACGTTTGAAGCCAAAGTTGCCTCATGGGACAATAGAACCGTTAACATTTATTTAATTTAATGCGAGTACCAATCGCGAAGTAATAGTTATTGCGGTGGTCAATTTTGAAAATGTCTTTAAGAGGTCTGAAATCCGACAGGGATATTAGATGCTAAGGATAGACAAAATTAAATTTATTAAAGGTTTTTGCGTCATCGGGGAGAAATTTATGAAAGCAAGGTTGAAGGGATTACTATGTGGCCTTATCGGTGCAGGCTTAGTAAGCGCTGCACTGCCTATGTTGGAAGTGAAGGCTCTTTCTCAATCAGAACTATTAGAAAAACTTGCCGCAGTTTCTGTCTATGTTGTGACCAATAGGGATGGTGTTTTCATCACTAGACAGGGGGATTTTCCAGCCGATGGTCTAGGCAATATAGAACTGCTAAACGTATTTTTCTCTGAATCAGATGCTCAAAGTTTTGCAGAAAAGTTAATCGAAGCAGATCCAAATTTAAGGGGTAACGGTTCGATCGGGTTAACTAACCTATCGGCAGTGTATGATTTTGCTGCGCAAGAATCCGATCTGCCTCGAAAGCTCAGCTTCTCACCACAAGCTGAAGACTTGAGGGCTGCCGTTGCCATTGACCCTAACTTCCTTGCGGGAGAGACTACGCCTCCTGTGCCGCTTTTTACCATCGAAGATTCGGAGGGGAATCCTATCGCGTTAGCGTTTGGCGACTCTGAAGAGACCTATATTTCCATGTTTCTATCTAGCCGCGATGCTCAGGGGATTCTCGATGCTCTGAATGCTGGGAAGCCAGAGTTACAAGCGCAGCTTAGTGTTTACTCGCTGAAAGACGTTTCTCGTAGTCTGGTAGCAAGTGATGATGCACAGTATGAAAAGGTTCGATTTTTCCAGTCTGCAGAGGTGATTAATCAAAACCAGACTTTAGAATAAGAACGTTCGCAAAGCATCATAGATTTGGTGAGCAATAAATAGTTTGGTGCCAGCTTGTAAGGGCGTTTGATTTTGCTGGGCATCTATGACTACTCCTTGGTTGAGATCGCTCCCAAATCCACTATCCGGCTGATCCACTGGATTCGCTACAATGGCATCCAATCCTTTCCGCTTTAGCTTGCCTAATGCAGGTTCAATAATATTGCCAGTCTGAGCCGCAAACCCAACCAGGGTTTGCTCAGCTCTTTTGCTAGCTGACAGTTTTGCAGCGATATCTGTAACGGGGGCAAGGGGCAGAGGATTGGGCAAATCCGCCTTAGCCAGTTTGCCCTTGATTTGTAGCTGTGGGCGCATATCGGCCACGGCGGCAGCCATGATAATCAAATTCGCGGTCTCCAACTGAGATATGAGAGCAGCTTCCATCTCAGCAGCACTGATTACAGCTATAGCTTGAACCCTATCAGGAATGGTCTGACGAAGGAGGTTCTCCATAGGGCCATGAACTAGGGATACATGGGCTCCTCGATGGACTGCTGCAGTGGCTAAGGCAATGCCCATGCGTCCGGTGGATGGATTGCCGATATAACGGACGGCATCGATATATTCTTGGGTGCTACCGGTACTGATGAGGATATGTTTGTCCCGGAGGTCGCGTTTGCCTTGCGTGTAGTGTAGAGAGTTTAAGGCGGCGAGGATGGTTTGGGGCTCGGCCATGCGTCCGGTGCCGATGCGATCGCAGGCCAACCGCCCAGCCGTCGGCCCCACAGCATGATAGCGTTCATCTTCTAATACTTGCTGCCAGTTGCGCTGGACAGAACGCTGCTGCCACATGTCCGTATTCATGGCTGGAGCGAGCAACACAGGACAGGTAGACGCCAAAACTGTATTTGTCAGTAGATTATCCGCTAGACCGTTTGCTAACTTGCCTAGCGTATTTGCCGTTAGCGGCGCAATTAAAAAAATATCCGCCCACTCAGCTAGCTCGATATGTAGCGGTCGAGCCTGATCAGCGGACCAAAACTTATCATCCGTATAAGCAGCATGACGAGCAAGAGTCGCAAAGGTCAAAGCCGAGACAAACGACTCTGATGAGGATGTCAAAATAACTCTTACCTCCACCCCAGCTTTAGCAAGGGTGGATACCACCTCACAAACCTTGTAGGCTGCGATACCGCCACTAATACCGACAAGAACCTTGGCGGCTTGTAACGTATCTGCCATTAAGCTTCGTCAAAGGCTTCCATATCCAGCAAGTGTAGATAAGATTCCACTAACTCTGGTCGTTGAAAAGCAACAGATCGCAGTCTATGCCAATCTCGCAACCCTTCAAAGGCTGTCGTATACTCATCTTGCTCTAGACGTTGTGCCAGCTGATCGACTTCTTCTTGCGTGACGTCAGCAATCGGCTTATCAGAAACTTTGCTTGTACTTGAAACCATGGTGCTGGCTCCTTTGGGCTGGGCGCTATCCAATAGTGTATTCGGTGTTGTATCGACTGTCCCGGAGTACGCCTGAATTGTTACACCGTGTCTTCGCAAAACTTTCTAGCTACATCCAGCACCTGTAGGCTGATTTCATGCCCCATGTTGAATTCATGATAGTCAACATCAACTGACAATGCGGTTAGGTCAGTTTTGTTTTGGTGGGCTTGGGTGATGGGTACTACTGGGTCCTGAATTCCGTGAACGAGCAGAATAGGACGAGGGCTGATAGGTGAGGATATGGGACCGTGGCTATAGCCGCTGAGGACCATCATGCCGGCTACAGGTAGTTGCATACCTACATCTAAAACCATAGCGCCCCCTTGGGAAAAGCCACCGAGGATTGTGTTTTCTAAGGGAATGCCTGTTTTGTTCGGTAAAGCGGCAAGCCAATCGAGTAACAACTGGCGACTTTGCTGCAGATCTGTTTGGTGAGTAAAAGATTGATCGAAATCAAAAATATCCGGTAAGGCGTACCACATACGCCCGCCGGGGGCTCCCATGCTGCCAGTTAATTTGTGAGCATGAGGTGCATCAGGAAACACCATTTGGTAGTTAGCCAGTTGCATATAGGGAGCGATGCCTGCCACATCCTGGGCGTTGGCCCCCCAACCATGAAGAAGGATTAATAGATGACTAGCGGTGGCGTCACCGGCAGACAGGGCACGAAGTGACATAGGCACAGTTTTGGGCAAGAAGGTCGCTACGGATTCTACCGTAGACCTGTCAGACTCTGTTCTATCTCTAGGAAATGCAGCCCCTGCCGATTCTGAGTATTAATGCCGATATTGGAATAACTGCAACGTTCAGTGAACAGGGACGAAGTAGCACTAGAGGGCCCATCTGAACATATAAGATGTTGCTGTTGTAAGGGTAGTTGACCACATAAATTTCATCAATACTGCATGAATCCGTAAAGTCCACTGCATTTGAAGCTATGGATGCCCTCTGTTAGTCCGATGGGCTGCTAACTTTTCATCGCGTTAATGCTATGCAGTATTCCTTGTTCCGAAGTGTGTTCTTAAAAGCAACTGTTCCTGTTGTACTGGCTTCCCTGGTTTGGCAAGCCCAGGAACTGCCAACCCGTGGCAATGCCTTGCCTGTCTCACGGTCGACCGTAGCCCAGCCCAAGGTAAGCTCAGCCCAGGGATGGAATTCTGTATTGCATGTGGCTCGTCTTGTGGAGAGCCGTCAACGCAGCACCAATCTGGTGCTGCAGTTAGAGGTACTGAATAAGCCTCAGACCACCTATGCCAATGCGGTCTATCAAGTATTTGCTAGGACCCGTGGTGATAGGGAATGGCAAGAAATTCATACCAACCGAGGTGCGCGGCTCATGCCTGGTAACGGTGGTAAGTATGTTCTTGAGTCGGAGGTCATTTCTATTGCCGAGCTAGAACGAGAGATCCGTGATGAATTGGGTGAAGATCTACGCATTGAAGATGTAGAACTGGACTGTGTCGTCAGTATTCGCTATGACCTGGCTGGTGGTGGTCGTGATCTGCGCGAAAAAATCACCTATCGACAGAGCTACAGTGAAATCAGCACAACTTCGACCACCGCGATTGTTCGTAGTTCCACATCAAGTACTGTCACAGCCAGTAGTACGTCATCTACAGAAACTGCAGTATCTGGCCAAACATCCAATCGTCAAGCCATCCTTACCTCAGGTGGGCATGACGACGACGATGATGACGACGACGGTAGTTGGGAAGGTGACGACGATGATGATGACGACGATGATGATGACGGTGGTAATCGAAATCACCGTGGTCGTCGACGCAGTTCCAATTCTCGGACAGAAGTGAGCGGCAATCGTTCATCCCGTAGACGCTCAGAGATTCAAAGTCAGGTTACTCGCGCTTGGGATTCGGTGTTGCATGTGGCACGTCAGACGGGGAGCAGCCAGCAGAATCGTAATTTAGTTCTGCAGTTAGAAATCCTGAATAAGCCTCAGACCACCTATGCCAATGTGGTTTATCAAGTGTTTGCGAGAACTCGTGGGGGTCGTTGGCAGGAGATTTATACCAATAGTGGAGCCCGACTGATTGAGTCTGCTGGAGGCAAATATATTCTGAAATCGGAGGTAATTTCTCTGACCCAGTTAGAGCAGGAACTACGGGATGAACTGGGGGATGAGCTGCGACTGGAGGATGTGGAAATTAACTGTGTGTCGAGTATTCGCTATGACCTGGCTGGGGGCGGACGGGATATTCGGGAAACGTTTTCCTATCAGCGGAGTTATACGAGCATTGTGAGTACGACGGTGACTGAAATTACTCAAATTGTTGGTTCGTCGACTACGATCATCGATAATCGTTCGGATGATCATGGCGATTGTCGCCGGTGTAGCGGTGGTGGCGATGACGACGATGATGATGGCGGCGATGACGACGATGATGATGGCGGCGATGACGATGATGATGACGATTAATGGTTGCCGTCGCTTAGGGTAGTCCTAGGTCTAGAAGAGTTTTGCAATAAAGTCCTGCAACGTTAAAGACCAATCAGTCGAGGGGCTTATTAATCTAAGTCCCCACTGATTAAATGATGGATTTTGCGTTTACTCAGTCCACTTAAACCACGTCCAAGTTGAAACCTGTAGCTTCTTCTACGGAAAAACTCTAGTTCTGGACGTGGACAAGGTTTATATTGCCAACGGTGGCAACATATCAACAATCTGAACAATCAACCTATCAAACGCCAATGGCGAAACCTCCAAGGTTTCGGCCAGAATCGTTTGGGCCTGATATCGACCATCTTTGGGTTGGCGAAATGTATAGAGCTGCCGTTCGATGACGTCGAGTATCCAGTATTCTTCAATACCTGCAGCCGCATATAGAGGAGCCTTAGTCTCCAGGTCATATTTCAGGCTAGAATCTGCCACTTCAATAACTAACAATACCTCTTTGGGACTGGGATGGTGAGTACTGTAGGCGAGTGGGTCACAGGCAGCAATGGTGATATCAGGCTCGGGTTCAGAGTGATTACTTAACCGAATAGGATCCTGAACGCGAATAATGGCTTGTTTTTGCAATGCCAACTCAAATACGGTCTTTATTCGAGTGGTGGCAGAAGCATGGGCAAAGCCCTTTGCGACCATTGTGACAATTTCTCCATTAATCAGCTCAGTATGCTCGGTTGCAGCGAGAATACCGAGTTCGCTCATACGAGTATATTCATCAACGGTAAAGCGACGGGTTTGACTAGCAACCATTGAGAAATTCATAGCGCAACATATCTATTTTAAGGCTGTTATCTATTTGCCTTCACGTTTTAACCTAGTAAGGTTGAACACCCCAAGAATGTATAAATCCCATGACACGCTTAGCGCTGCTTAGTGCATCTGACAAAACAGGAATTGTTGACCTAGCCAAGGTCCTCACCACAGAGTTCGATTTCGATATTATTAGCAGCGGCGGTACGGCCCGCACCCTCACCGAAGCAGGCATCCCCGTCACCAAGGTATCCGACTACACCGGCTTTCCCGAAATCCTCGGCGGTCGTGTCAAAACCCTCCAACCCCGCATTCACGGTGGCATCCTCGCTCGTACCGATCACCCCGACGACCAAAAAGACCTGGCTGACAATGACATTCGCCCCATCGACCTGGTCGTCGTCAATCTTTACCCCTTTGAGCAGACTATTGCTAAGCCTGACACCCCCCTGACTGACGCCATCGAAAATATCGACATCGGTGGTCCCACCATGCTGCGGTCTGCCGCTAAAAACCATGCCTATCTAACCGTTTTGTGTGCCCCCGCTCAGTATGAAAGCTACCTCAGCGAACTAAGAACTAATAACGGTCAACCTTCCTTAGAATTCCGTGCCCAATGTGCTCGCCAAGTCTTCTGGCACACTGCTACCTACGACCAAGCCATCGCCACCTATCTGACTAAGCAAGCAGGCGGTGCCACCAGTGAGCGCTTTGCCCTGAGCGGCACCCAAAAGCAAACCCTTCGTTATGGCGAAAATCCCCACCAGCCAGCGGTATGGTACCAAACGGGCAATCAGCCCAATGGATGGGCTGCTGCGGAAAAACTCCAGGGTAAAGACCTCAGTTATAACAACTTGGTAGACCTCGAAGCTGCCCGCCGGATCATTGCTGAATTCCCCAGTGAAAATGGTCCTGCCGCTGCTGTGCTCAAGCACACTAACCCTTGTGGTGTTGCGATTGGTCAGTCCATGGCATCTACTTACAAACGCGCCTTCGAAGCTGATAACGTGTCTGCCTTTGGTGGCATCGTTGCCCTCAATCAAGACATTGATGTGGAGACGGCTGAGTCATTAACCCAAACCTTTTTAGAGTGTGTGGTTGCTCCTGGCTGTGCCCCAGCGGCACGGGAAATTCTGGCAAAGAAGAAGAACCTGCGGGTACTGGTATTGCCAGATCTACTGAGTGGCCCTGGTCAAACCATTAGAGCTATTGCTGGGGGTTTTCTCACCCAGACGTCTGACGACTTCCAAGAAGACGTGACCCAGTGGAAAATCGTCACCGAGCGCCAGCCAAGTGCAGCGGAACTGACGGAAATGCTCTTTGCCTGGCGTGTGGCCAAGCATGTGAAGTCCAATGCCATCGTGGTGACCAATGAGAGCACAACGGTAGGGATTGGTGCTGGTCAAATGAATCGTGTAGGTGCGGCCAAGATCGCTCTGGAGCAAGCGGCAGAAAAGGCGGTCGGAGCCACCTTAGCTAGTGATGGATTTTTCCCGTTTGACGACTCGGTAAGAACGGCAGCAGCGGCAGGCATTAAGGCAATTGTCCAGCCGGGAGGCAGTATCCGCGATGAGGATTCGATCAAGGCGGCTAATGAGTTAGGGGTGATTATGGCATTGACGGGGACGCGGCATTTCTTGCATTAGGTTCGTATCTCGTTAGGTGCACCCACGTTAATTACCCTTCAACCATTTCTGACCCTTGAGGCGTCGCAGTACATACAACACCATCAGATCCAGCGTAATGCGGCGCTCATCGCCCATAAACTGTTCGATAGTGCTGGGCGTCGCCCCATTGGTCGCAAATGAATAAATTTTAGGACCGGTAATGCTTTCTTCTAGAAAGGCAATATTGAACTGACGTTTGCCCTGGTCCCAACGACCAATGACCTGGGGATAGCTGTCTTTATCCACGCCAATCACATTGATGGGCTGGGTTTCAAAGGAAATCTGTAAATCATCCAGCCCCTCTTCTTTGGCTAGGGCGGTTTTTACTGCAGGCAAAAAGTGCTGTTCGATAAATTCAGCAAACGGTTTGTCCTCTAACTTGGGCGGTTTCGCTTTTTTCGCTTTTGCCGGTGCCTTAGCAGGAGGCTGATCGGGTTTAGCTGCTTTATCGGCGGGCTGCTTCTCTGCAGGGGCCTTAGGAGTCGACTCGTCTGCCATGCTTGTGTCTGTTTGGTTGAATTTGAAGCGTAAACCACGCTCCAAACAAGGTCCTTCCCATATTAATGGAACACCCCCTTAGAGAACAGCTTCTAAAGGGGGGATTCATGTCTTATTTAGCTAAATCGAATCATGGGTAGCAGGTGGGTAAACCCTGAGCGCTACTCAAGCCCCGTCCCTAGGACATTACGCCAGCAATTGCCTGACGTACGGTTGCGGCATCGTCTTGCTTACTCATGGGAGCTAAACCAATTGCTTCCAAATCGGCATCTACCATCAGTTTGACCAGGCCTTCAAAATTGATAGATGGTTCCCAGCCTAGTTTTGCTTTGGTATGAGTGGGGTCACCAATAAGGATATCGACTTCAGCAGGGCGTAGATAACGCGGGTCAAACTTGACGTAGTCATTCCAGTCGAGGTTGACATAGTTGAAAGCAATATCTAGAAACTCTTTGATCGTGTGAGTTTCGCCTGTGGCCACCACATAGTCACCAGGCTCGTCCTGCTGCAGCATTAGCCACATGGCCCGAACATAGTCTTTGGCATAGCCCCAGTCCCGCTTGGAGTCCAGGTTGCCTAGGTAAAGGGATTGCTGACGACCAGCCACAATACGGGCAACGGCACGGGTGATTTTGCGAGTCACAAAGGTTTCACCACGGCGGGGAGACTCGTGGTTAAACAGGATGCCATTGCAGGCAAACATGTTGTAAGACTCACGATAGTTAACGGTTTGCCAGTGGGCGTAAACCTTAGCACAGGCGTAGGGACTGCGGGGGTAGAAAGGTGTGGTTTCTTTTTGGGGAATTTCTTGAACTTTGCCGTACATTTCGGAAGAGCCAGCTTGGTAGAAGCGGACTTCTGCATCAGTACGCTGCTGATAGTCACGAATGGCTTCCATGAGACGTAAGGCTCCCATGGCTACCGTATCAACGGTGTATTCGGGAGAGTCAAAGCTGACACGAACATGGGACTGAGCGCCAAGATTATAGACTTCATCCGGCTTCACTTGCTCTAGAATGCGTCGCAGCATAGTGCCATCATTGAGGTCGCCGTAATGCAAAAACAAGCGAGCCTCATCACTATGGGGATCGACATAGATGTGATCAATACGATCAGTATTAAATGTTGAGGTGCGACGGATAATACCGTGTACTTCGTAGTCTTTTTCTAATAAAAGTTCTGCAAGATAAGACCCATCCTGGCCAGTAATTCCTGTAATTAGTGCACGCTTAGTTTGCGTCATATTGTCAGCTTCCTTTTCTTTTTCTTCTATATAAAGGGCTAGCTAATAGCCACTATTAACCAAAGATGTATCATTCAAGCTAATGCACCATATTTGATGGGACTGTCATAGGGCTTCTGAAGCCATAAAGTCGAAGCAACCTCTCCTTTATGAAAACTTGCATCAAATCATTTTAATGAGCTCAGTATGACAGTTACGTAAGTTCATCTATGGTCAGTTAAGTCATTGGCTCGTGCGTTTAAGATGCCTTTGCGTCACTATACTTCCCACATTGCCTCACTGTGGCAAAGGTATATTCCGTACTGAACTTTGTTTTTGGGACTTGAATGTATCAGGGATTTTGCATTTAGACTCTACGTTAGCTTTAAAATCCCAGAATGTCTTTAAGTCAGGACGGGACTAACTTTGGCTGGACCTGATTAAGCTCTGCGATCGCGTTCGATATCGTAGATCGCCTTTTCCCAACACCATTGCTCTGAGCGGTCTGGATTTTGAGATCGCACCCGCTCCACCAGGCGACTCGCGACAGCCTGATTACCATTGACTAAACGCATAAGTCGCTGCCGAGTAGCCCGAGGGACTGCCGATGGCCCCGTGGGTAGGGACGGTACCGAAAATCGCAGGGGTAGGCGATATCCTGTCAACCAGCAAAAGACAGCCACCACCAAGACCACAGCAAATATGATTGAAAAGATGGATGACATCGTCTACTCTCCCCGTATTTTCTCTATATGCCGATGGACTTAGTTGATAGCCGTAGCCAGGCAATTTTGGACTTTTGGTTTGGTTCACCCGTAGGCCCTTATCGTCAACAATGGTTTCGCAAGAATTCTGAATTTGACGACCAAATTAAGGTCCAATTTATGGATGTTTACTGGGCTATGCTAGCGTCCTCTCCAGAGAAGTGGCTGAAAACGTCCAAAGCCAGCCTAGCCCGGATTATTGTGTTAGATCAGTTTGCCCGCAATATATTTCGCGGTACACCCCAAAGCTTTGCTGCTGACCCCCAGGCCCTTGCGACGGCAGAAATGGCTATTGAGCAGGGCTATGATGCCCAAATGCTGCCTGTGGAACGCTTCTTTTTATATTTGCCGTTCGAGCATAGTGAGCAACTCCCCCACCAACATCGCTCGGTTGAGTATTTTGAATCGCTGGTGTTAGATCAGCCAGACCTGGCCCACGGTCTAGACTATGCTCGTCGTCATCGAGATGTGATCGCCCAGTTTGGGCGATTTCCCCATCGCAATGAGATTTTGGGACGACAGAGCACTGAAGCTGAGTTAGCATTTCTCAAACAGCCAGGGTCTCGATTCTAGATTTGTAGAGTCGTTCCATGGAACGACTCTACAAATGAAATCCCCATGCAACACCTCTACACCGGTTTTTCATAGTCAATTTCAACCGTCATATGTACATTGCCCCTGGGTTGAAAATCACCCTTGATTTTGAACTTTAGCGGATCGGCCACCGCCAAAAAATCATCCATGATCTGGTTGACCGATTCTTCGTGGGAAATGTAGCGATCGCGATAGCCATTGATATAGAGCTTAATGGCCTTGAGCTCGACTACTTTTTCATTGGG
The DNA here is from genome assembly GCF_018739885.1 of Leptothoe spongobia TAU-MAC 1115. Classification (GTDB taxonomy): domain Bacteria; phylum Cyanobacteriota; class Cyanobacteriia; order Phormidesmidales; family Phormidesmidaceae; genus Leptothoe; species Leptothoe spongobia. The sequence continues at coordinate 118,779 of NZ_JADOES010000001.1, forward strand.
AGTATAGGTAATGTAAATGGTGGCAAAGTCTGGATAGCCAGAGAATGGGCACTTGCAAGTGAATTCTGGCAGCGTGATATTGACGTCATATGGGCGACCGGGACGTGGATTGGGAAATGTAATCAGCTCATTTTCCTCAATTGCACGCTCGCCATACTTAACAGATTCGGTAGTGGTGGGAAAGGGGATGTCGGTCATGGAAAAATCTGGAAAATTAAGTTGATGAAAGTGGGTGGTGATTTTTTAGGAAACAGGGTACAACTAGACGTGCAATTACCTCACAATCTGGATTTGGTTGTGATATGGGCAGTTTGAGCAGCGTCCACCAAGGATGTTAATCAGTTGCCCAAGCGCTGGCGGCCTCACTGCAATCGATCCAATCGCTTAGACAGATTGATTATCAGCCTTTGCCTACTTTGAACTTAGAGTAAGTACTTGACGAATGACGTTGACGTTGCTCTAATTTGAACGACCCGATGGGGCAGTTTCCCGCCTGTTTCCAGACTAGCTGTTAGATCCCTTTGGAAAACAGCATAGGGCAGCTGACTTTTGTTTCTATTGGAGATTTTTGGAACTGCTTATGAATCCTTCCTATAATTCTGACTCGGGGAGAAATCCGATGAGATCAGAGTCCAGCTATTCACCTTCGGTACCGGTATCGGTATATCGCGAGCTAGCAGCCGAATTGCAAGCCACGAAGGCCATGGTGGATTCACTGAGTGCTCAGAATAACCATCTCAATAAACAAAACCATCTTCTCCGTCAAAACATTCATCAGATGGTCCAAGTTGCTTTGCAGCTCGGACATCACGCAGGTGTGGCTCATCCTGCAGAGGCAGAAATGTCTTTCTCAACGCCGCCCTTAGATCTGCAACCTCATCCCCAGACAGAATTGCAATCTATGCAGTCAATGCCTGCAGGAAAAGATGAAACTCATCCCCTACCATCGGCTCCCCAGCGTCCGAGAGCCAAAGCTGCACTATCCAAAGTCTTTACGGAACAATCTGGAGAGAATCGTCGCTATAGCCTCGAATCATCAACGAGTGGCAGTTTGAGTACTCTCTGGCTGGTTGCATCTATTGCCATTATCATTCTGACTGCGTTTGGTGCAGGCTTTTTAATTATGCGTCCCTTGATCAGCGATCGCTAGCGTTGGTCAGGATATCGACATGCCTTACGACATTTCAGGACCTTAATGTGTTGTAAGTCAATCGTCGCTTTGATCAGGTTCTACTCTAAAATTGACTACGCAGCAGATGGATCATACCGTATCAATTGTTACGGCAATTAATCTGCGTAACTCGCTAAACCTTGATATCGTGGTCCAATCTTGTTTATTGGTCCCGTGTGTGGAGCTATAAATTCGCATGAAAAAAATCGAAGCCATTATTCGCCCATTTAAACTTGACGAAGTCAAAATCGCACTCGTGAATGCAGGCGTTGTCGGCATGACGGTGTCGGAGGTGCGAGGATTTGGACGTCAGAAGGGACAAACTGAACGTTATCGCGGGTCAGAGTACACCGTTGAGTTTTTACAAAAGCTCAAGGTTGAAATTGTGGTAGATGATGACCAGGTGGATAACATCGTGGAACAGGTAATTGCTGCTGCCCGTACCGGAGAAATTGGTGACGGTAAGATTTTTGTGACGCCGGTGACTGAGGTTGTGCGTATTCGTACTGGTGAGAAGGATTCGGAAGCAGTTTAGTGTCGTTTGACAAGCTGTTGATTGACGATTTCTTAGCAGGTTATGGCCGGTTTGGTGTCAACCTGGGGCTAGACCGGATCCAACATCTGCTAGAGCGTTTAGGCAATCCTCAGAATCAAGTGCCGATTGTGCATGTGGCTGGCACAAATGGTAAGGGCTCTGTCTGTGCTTATCTGACGTCAGTGTTGTCAGCAGCTGGTTATCGTGTAGGCCGCTATACTTCGCCTCACCTATTGACTTGGAATGAGCGTATCTGTATCGGTCCAAAAGCGATTACGGACGATGAGTTGTGGCGACATTTAATGAGCGTCGCCGCTGCCATTAATGTTGAGACTACAGAAACCCCGACTCAATTCGAGGTATTTACGGCGGCGGCTTGGTCCTATTTTGCAGCTCAGTCTGTAGATATTGCTGTCATTGAAGTGGGATTAGGGGGGCGGTTGGATGCAACTAATGTGTGCCCTGAGCCCCTGGTAACAGCTATTGTCTCCCTGAGTCGCGAGCATTGGCAGCGCTTAGGTCCTACTCTGGCGGATATTGCTAGAGAGAAGGCTGGGGTGATTAAGCCTGGGCGACCCGTGGTGATTGGCCCTCTCCCTAAAACCGCTGACACAGTTGTCCGACAGCGAGCGACAGAGCTAGATGCGCCATTGTATGAGGTGCCTCCTGCCACGACTACTGAGGCAGGACATTTGCTTAGCGGCCTCGATGGTGGTGCGCCCATCGAGTATCGGTCTGGGCTATTGGGAGAGCATCAGCGGGTGAATAGTGGAGTTGCGATCGCTATCCTCCAACTCCTACAACGTCAAGGCTGGCATATCCCGACTGAGGCTATCTCCATCGGTATGGCCTCAACCCAATGGCCAGGACGCCTGCAGTGGCTCACCTGGCAAGGACAACAGCTGCTGATTGATGGGGCTCACAACCCCGCTGCGGCTCAAATGCTACGCCGCTACGTCGACCAGCTCCCCCAGCCTGTGACCTGGTTAATGGGGATGCTAGCGACCAAAGACCATAATGAAGTTTTTGCCGCACTGTTACGTCCAGGCGATACTTTGCATTTAGTCCCTGTCCCTGGCCATCAAACAGCAGAAACAGGTGAGTTGGCACAACTAGCGCTCACCGTTTGTCCAGAACTAACAGGTTGTTATACCTACAAAACCTTTGATGCAGCACTCACTGCAGTGGCGAGAATGGATTCCGCCACAAAGGTTCTTTGTGGTTCTCTGTACCTAATTGGGGATTTTCTAGCGCGGCTTAACGGATAATTATTCGGGAGGTCGCCCTCATCCTCCAAAGTTATCGGTTGTTCCATTCTTCGGCGGCATCAGCCACGGCTACGTCTACAGTTTTGTCGCCAAGCATGGCCGCCTGCAGATTGTCGTAAATTGCTTTTTGTAGCTTTTTCACATCCTCAAGTGCAGGAATTAAAACCTCTGCATCAGCTAACTGACTGGCACTGACAGCGCGAGCGACCTCTATGGGCGTAGCCCCCTCAGGAGCCTCGGTCAACGTGCTATCGGCAGCGGCGGCTGTTGATGGCAGTACCTTAGCAGCTTGGGCAAAGGTCACCTGATTCTCATTGTTGGTGATATACAAGGCAAACTTGACCGCTGATTCGGGGACATCCGTGGAACGAGGGACCACCAAATTCATGGCGGCCACATTCTTCTTCCCAGTCTCTCCCGTAATTTGGGGCGCAGTCTTGGTCGCAACGGCAATATCCGGTGCGTTGTTAGCAATGTTGTCGAGAGCTTCAGCTCCAGAGGCCAAAAAGACCGTTTCTCCGGCCTGATAGAGCTCAATGGCGCGACGATGTCCCTGGGTCAGCACTTCACGGGGTAACAGTTCTTGCTGATAGAGATCGGTCCAATATTGAAAAACAGCTCGACCTTCAGGGTTATTAAAGGCTGCATTCCCCTCTGCATCTACGAGGGGAACCCCCATCTGAATAAAGGACTGTAGAACATCAGCAGCATCTTCGGGAACAAAGCTCACAAAAAAGGCGTATTTGCCAGTTTTCTCCTTGATTTGTTTCGCGGCGTCGGCCAGTTCAGCATAGGTGCTGGGGGGAGCACTGAGGCCTGCTTGGTCTAACAGCTCGGTATTAAACAAGGTTACTCTTGTGGTCAAATACCAAGGAAAGCCAAAGCTATCTCCATTAAGCGTTGTTGCTTGCCAAATTTTAGGTAAGTAGATGGCCTGTTCTTCAGGACTAAGCTGATCGTCTAGAGATAACCAGGCATTGCGACTGGCTAGCTGGGAGGCGAAGTCAGGGTTGAGGTTGACCACATCGGGAGCGGTTCCAGCTGAAACCGCCGTCAAAATTTTGCTCTGCATGTCAGCCCACGGCACATCGACCCAGACCACATCCACATCTGGGTTAGCTGCTTCAAAATCAGCAATCAGTTGGTTGAAATAGTCGGTGAATTTTGGCTGCAACTGCATGGTCCAAAATTCTACTTCCTGCTTTCCTCCAGTGTTAGAGCCATTACCACCGCCACACCCTGCCACCGCAAATAGCAGCCCAGCCGCAGCCCAGGATGCCATTCGTGATAAAAAACGCCGACGTTGAAACAGTTTCATGATGTTTTTCGCTTGCCAAGAAAATATGTCTAGGGGTATGTTCCGCCACTTTAGACCAAGACGGTCGTAAGTGGGGCTTTCTCCAAAGGAGCCACGACGGGAACGACTTCGCCCAGCCCGCGATTGGCATTAGCTGAGCGGAGTCAAAGCTATTGCACCGTTACCCGAACGGCACAATCCCTTGCCCTTGCCCGCGCCTCCTCAATGGTATCTCCCACGGCCAGGGCTACACCCATGCGACGATTCTTGTGGGCCCGAGGTTTACCAAACAGTCGCAGCTTGCTGCCAGGGACAGTCAGAGCCTCTGCCACCCCGGTAAATGTAGGGCTATTGCTAACTTCACTGGCCAGAATCACGGCTGAGGCACCGGGGCGCATTTGTTCAATCTCGCCAACGGGCAGACCTGAGATTGCCCGTACATGGAGTTCAAATTCCGACATATTTTGACTCACCATGGTGACCATGCCGGTGTCGTGGGGACGGGGACTGACTTCGCTAAAGTAAACGGTTTGCGATTGACTAGGAGCACCGGTAATAAACAGCTCCACACCAAACAGCCCCACTCCACCCAGGGCATCAGTAATCGCCTTAGCAATCTCTTGACACTTAGCCAGGGTAGTTGAGTTGAGGGCACAGGGTTGCCACGACTCACGGTAGTCGCCATCCTCTTGGCGGTGGCCAATGGGGGGACAGAAGTGAGTGATAGGTTGGGCCTCAGGCAGCTGTGGATGAGACCGCACCGTTAACAGGGTGATTTCGGTGTCAAATTCTACAAAGCCTTCGACAATGACTCGCTGATCCTTGCCACGTCCGGCTTCGAAGGCATAGGTCCAGGCGGCCTCAACATCTTCAGCCGTTTTGACCAGGCTTTGTCCTTTGCCGGAGGAACTCATAACCGGTTTGACAACACAGGGGAGACCGATGGTTGCGATCGCATCTCGATATTCTGACTCTGTCGCTGCAAATCGATAGGGCGAGGTAGGTAATCCCAACTCCTCAGCTGCCAACCGACGAATTCCCTCACGATCCATCGTGAGCCGCGTTGCTAAGGCTGTAGGAATAACTGTCCAGCCCTCCGCTTCTAGCTCAATCAAGGTTTCTGTTGCCAAGGCCTCTACCTCCGGCACGATCAGGTCGGGACGTTCTTGTTCCACCACATGCTTGAGGGCTTGACCATCCAACATGCTGAGCACGTGGGAGCGGTGGGCTATCTGCATGGCAGGTGCATTGGCATACGCATCTACTGCAATCACTTCAATGCCTAAACGCATTGCTTCTAGGGCTACTTCACGCCCTAATTCACCAGACCCTAACAGCAGCAGGCGTTTACCACCACTCGACAGAGGGGTACCCCAGGCGACATTGCTCGGCTGATTTGCCACTTTTGCCATAATTACTCAAAAAAAAACCAACTTTTTTTAGAAATCGTGTGATCAATTTAGCCAATTGCGTGTAATATCGCTCGTAAAAAATCACTTACTTTCTCTCTTGAGGCGATTTTCCTTTTCGTGAGTTGAGGGTGATTGGGTTAAAAGCCGATGTATAAATTAAGGCCTAAGCTAAAGCATTCAAGGGAGTTAAAATCTGCAATGAAATGATTTAGATGGAATTTAAAAGCATGCCAATCAAAAACTTTCAGTTATTGAAGCAGTTAACAATCTGCAATGAAATGATTTGAGCTGGGTGTAAAAACGGTCCATGCTTAAACGTTTAGTTTCAAAGGGACCCTGACTACAGCTGGTTTTTCACTCTTGCAAGGTGGCCAAAAAATCAATTCAAAATGGTGTATGTTTTTTCATCTTTTTAGGGCAGTATTGACACCAACCTCTCTATGCTTTGGCGATAGCTGGCCATTCCTGCACAAATTGTGTACGATGCGTGAGCAAAAATTCATATCAAAGTATTAGTCTCCGCCAAACTAAAGAATTGGGCTCTGCTTAATTTAAATTGCTTGGCTCTGCCTCATGCAAATTGCCTTCCACAACCGGATAACATTTTGACCGGATAACGCTGTGAATAGTTTAAAGTCGCTATTTTCAAGAAAAGCCCCAGGCGTTGGTGTTGAACTCACGCCCGAACGGGTCAACGTAGCCCGCTTGCGGAAGCAAGGGCAGAAGTTAAAATTAGAAACTCTCGCCTCTGCTGAGATTCCAGAAGGCATTTTTGAGGAGGGTCAAATCATTGATACGGCAGCGATGGCTGATGCCATTCGGTCTGCTTTGACAGAAAGCAAGTTAAGGGTGAAACGGGCCACGACGGCTGTTCCTGGTCGGGCAATTACGCGGGTAATTCCGGTACCAGCAGAGTTAGACGATAACGAACTGCGTGAGATGGTACTCAACCAGGAAGCCAGTCTATATCTGCCGTTTCCTCGAGAAGAAGCTGATGTGGATTATCAAAAGCTGGGCTTCTTTGTCGATGAGGATGGGATTGAGAAAGTTCAGGTGTTGTTGGTGGCAGTCAAAAAAGAGGTCACCGATGCTTACATGGAAACATTTCAGCAGGCTGGCCTCAATCTAGATGTGGTTGAGACCAGCAGCTTTGCGCTGATTCGAACCATCCGTGAGCAGTTGCGACAGTTCACTCCCCAAGAAGCGGCTGCCATTGTTGATATTCAGTTTGAGAGTACCGAAATCTCAATTGTTGTTGACGGCATTCCCCATTTCTCCCGGACAGTTCCTATTGGGACGTTTCAGATTCAAAGCGCACTCAGTCGCGCGATGAATTTACCCCCAACTCGCAATACAGAATTGCTGCAAGGGATGACTGTACCGGCAACGCCGATGGATAGTATGGGGGCTCCCCAGATGGCTGGTGGGACTAACCCAGGTACAGCGGCCATGCTCAGAGTATTGGGTGAGCTATCCGATGAGCTCCGACGCTCCATTGACTTTTACTTAAATCAGGGAGAAGACATGGAGGTTGCCCAGCTGCTATTGGCAGGGCCAGGCAGTGCCATTGGTCAACTGGATGAGTTCTTTGCCCAACGGTTGAGTTTGCCAGCTAGCCCGATCGATCCGATTGAGGCGCTATCGCTGGAGTTGGGTGATGATATTGCCGAAGCTCAGCGTCCTGGGTTAGCAACAGTTCTTGGATTGGGTCTGCGGGAGGTTTAGAACATGTACAGCATTGATATCAACTTTCTCAATGATCGTGAAGAGCGGCCTGTATTGGCAACTCAATCGTCGGCTGTTGTTAGGCAGTCAACTAGCGATCGCACTCCCATTGCCATTGGTGTTGGGGTTTTGGTAGCCGCGTTAGCCGGTGTAGGTGGATTTTTTGGATTCCTTAAATATCAAGAATCTACTTTACAGACAAAACAGGCTGAGCTGGATGCTCAACTCACTGAGCTACAGGCAAAGCTAGCCCAAGTCGAGCAGATCAAAGCAGAAACAGAAGCAGCGCGCTCAGAAAGCCGTGCTTTAGCAGGAGTCTTTACTAAGATTCGACCCTGGTCAGCCATAGTGAAGGATATCCAAAATCGAATCCCGACCCGAGCTCAGTTGTCACAAGTCAGTCAGACCGGTGGCGAAGCAATCACTCCCCCCGGAGGGGAAGCTCCTGTAGCGCCTGAAGCAGGGGGCATTAGCATTAATGGCACGGCCTGTTCTTTTGACGATGTCAATGATTTTCTTCTGACACTCAAAAACTCCCCCTTCCTAGAGAGTGAAACCGTTAAATTAAATACCTCCACTCTGGGCGGTGATGTCTTGGGTCGTTGTCCAGGCGAAGCTCAGCGTGACGAGCCCACTCAGCTAGTCGACTATACGATCGCTGGCAATATCAAAAGTGTATCTACCGAACAGTTTGATCGTCTACTTGCTGAACTGGAAAATCAGCAAGCGTCTGTAGGTCTTTCCTCTAGGTTAAAAGCCCTTTTAGAAACAGGAGTGCTCGAATAATGACATTAAGCGGAGACTTTATCCCAGCCGAAGATGACCTGTATGATGAGCCGTCAAATCCTGTTGTCTTTGGTATTGAGCTAACCCCCAAAGTGTTAGGCATTTTGGCTGCGTTAGCTGGTATAGGTTTAGCTATATTCTTGTTTCAACGATTTGTACAGCCTGTACGGCAAAGCAATCAAGAACTGAGAACCGATATTGCTGAGAAAGAACAACAGCTAGCTAACCAAGCGGAACGACTAGAGGAAATTGCCAACCTTGAGGAAGAACGCGATGCCGCCCTGGTACAGCGTCGTAATGTCTACTCCTTATTTGCGGATGAGTCCTCTATGGATACCCTGCTACTAGATATCAATCAGCGGATCAAAAATAGCAATGCTTCGATCGGTGCTGCCCGTAACCAGATTAAGGCTCGGGGTATTCCTCCAATTTTGATTGAGGCTCAGCTGAAAAGATTTGACCCCGCTGGAGAAGTTATTGTCCAAGACGGTAGTCTAGGCGCAGAGGTTGACGGTAAGCTCAAGCGTCAAACCTACAGTGTTGATTTTTCGGGCGATTTTGCTCAGACTCAGTCGATCCTGGGCAATATTGAGCGATTAGAGCCTTTGCTATTGCTCAAAGATTTTTCTCTCTCATCATCTGAGGCTGTGACTGAAACCGTTCTTAACAACCAAGGTCAAGTGGTGGGGCAGCCAAAACAGCAAATAACCTCAACATTTGCCGTGGATGCGCTAATTCCCACTGGTGATCCCTCGGTTCCACCGGTGATAGCTCCACCGCCTCCGCCGGCTGAGGGTGAAGCAGCCCAATAGGCAAAATATAAACAGCCCATAACGTTTGTAACCCCTGTCCCCAATTTCCCGAGATTTTATTCCCCAGGCATTGACGTACGCTAATTAAGATTAAGGAGTGAACTGTGAAACGCTTTTTCAAACTTGGAAGTTTAATTGTTGGCGGAGCGCTGAGCGTCCTCACAGCCCAGTCTGCTGAAGCCGCTGCTACAGCCATTCAGGATGTTGAACTCAAAGCAACTAAAACTGGTATGGAGCTGCTGCTTTCAACCAAAGGCGGTGACACTCCTCAGATCTTTGCTGTCCGGCGAGACAATCTTCTGCAGGCAGATATTACGAATACTCAGTTAGCGTTACCCCGGAGTAAGGCTTACAACAAGCAAAGCCCTGATCCTGCTATTCAGTCGATTCAATTAGAAACCCTGAATGAGAATACGGTGCGATTGACAATTAAGGGGGCGGACAAAGCTCCAGTTGCCGATTTGCAGAAGGTCAATGGTCAGGGATTACTGGTTAGTTTGGATACTCGACCAAATGCTACTCCACAGCCAAGTGAGCTTCCTGATGCCATTGAAACAGTAACTGACGAATCACTGTTGCCAGCTCACATTGCTCAGGCAGACACAGACACAGATACACCGGATGTCCTGGTTCCTAACCCTGAAGTGATTATTGACGGTAATCCAGTGGCAGCTCCTTCGTTAAATGGCGCACCCCCGTTTTTACCCCAGGCTGTTCCGCCACCAGTAGGTGATATTGCTGTATCTGAAATTGGTGCGAGTTTAGATGTGATTGACTTGGGTACGGCTGAGCGTGTGCCTCGGTTGGTCCTGAGGGATGCAACTGCTCGTGAGGCATTATCCTTGTTGGCTCGTGCTGCTGGGCTTAACCTGGCATTTACTGAAGCAGGTGCTGGTGGAGAAGGGGCTGCTGCTGTCGATACCCAGATCACCTTGGACATTGAAGATGAGCCCGTGCAAAATGTTTTCAATTATGTCTTACAAATCTCTGGATTGGAGGCAAATCGTATCGGTCGGACGATTTTTGTCGGTCCTCGATTGCCCCAATCTGCACGTAATTTGACCGTGCGCAGTGTTCGTCTGAATCAGGTGGATGTAGCCAGTGCCGTGAACTTCTTAGTGTTCATGGGAGCTGAAAGTGCATTTACCGACGTGCAAGAAATTGAAACAGTTGAATCAACGATCGATGTGGGTGAAGAAGTCGAACAAGTTGAAAGAACTGAGCTAGAGACAAGCATTGAAATCTTGCGGGCTGATTATGAGGATTCACCGCCTCTATTGCGGGGATTGCAGGTGATTGGTGATGCTCGTACGAGTTCTGTAACGCTAGTGGGTACGCCTCGTCAAGTTGAAATTGCGACAACGCAGCTCGTGCAGCTGGATCTACGTCGGCGTCAGGTTGCTGTTAATGTCCGTGTGATCGATGTGAATCTTTCAGCGATGGAGCGATTTGACACTAGCTTTTCCTTTGGTGTCGATGACACCTTTGCTGACCAAACGAATGGGCTTCTAACGCTGGCCTTTAATAATAACCCTTTGAATGTTGCGAGAAACTTTATTGCAGCTCTTGAGGCCACCATTACCAATGGTAATTCCAAGATAATTACCGATCCAACACTGATTATTCAAGAAGGCCAGGACGCCTCAGTTAACTTAGTTGAGGAGGTCATTAACGAAAGTGTGACTAACGCTGTCATTAGTGATAGTGGCGTCGTCACTAATGAAAGAGCGGTTCAATTGGTAGATGTAGGACTGACTCTGGCGGTTAATGTTGATCGCATCGATGATAATGGCTTTGTGTCTTTGTCTGTTGCACCCACCATTTCTTCTCCAGGAGCACAATTTGATTTAGGCGGAAATGATTTTGTAATTCCAATTTCCACCCGAGCATTATCCTCCGGCCAAATTCGGGTGCGTGATGGTCAAACTCTAGTTCTGTCTGGGATTATCCAGGACACCGATGCTACCAGTATTCGCAAGGTGCCAATCTTAGGCGATTTGCCGATCATTGGTGCGCTGTTCCGTGACACTGATACTACGAATGAGCGTCAAGAATTGATTGTCCTGTTGACGCCTCAAGTTTTGGATGACTCAGATCAAAGTATCTATGGCTATAGCTACACACCTGGGGAAGATGTGCGAGAGCTATTGGGAGAAGATGAGTAATTTTCGTTAGTCTCCGTAACATTTAAAAAATCCTCTGAAACTCTTTTATAGAAGGGCTTTCAGAGGATTTTTCATGAGATATCATACCTTGACTAAGGATAGATCCTATGAACTTTCCTAAAAATCGCTGAAATCCATATAAATTCAATGTTTTATAGATCCATACGGGTAAAGCACCCCTTAGAATAGTGCAGAGAAAACATGAGGCTTCAAGGGTTTCAGCGATTTGTTGAGATTTTCCTTATGTTTCTTTAACGATTTGTCCAACGGTGGGCATAGTTCATTCATTGGTTTTAATCTGCGAGGAGACAAAGATGAATAAAGGTGAACTTGTGGACAAGGTGTCTGAAAAAGCCTCTGTTACTAAAAAACAGGCTGACGCAGTCATTTCTGCAGCAATTGAGTCCATTATGGAAGCGGTTTCTAGTGGGGATAAAGTGACGCTGGTTGGGTTTGGTTCCTTTGAGCCCCGCCATCGTAAAGAGCGTGAAGGTCGTAATCCTAAAACTGGGGATACCATGGTTATCCCAGCTACGACTGTGCCCGCTTTTTCCGCCGGTAAGTTATTTAAGGAAATGGTTGCTAAGAAATAATCAAGTTTATCCCTAATTCAAAATAGGTAGTGTCGCTGTGGCACTTAAGTATCAAAGGTTTTCTCTCGGACTATCCTGGATGATGGCCTCGATTTACTTCTAGCTGTAGCGGCACTACTTTATAGTTTTTATATTAATTCAAGGGGTTGCCTGACCATAGTACGGATTACGATTTAGCAATTCTAGGTGGCAGTATAGGCAGTCGTCTGGCTGCCTATACTGCTGTTCGTAGAGGTGCCCGTGTTGCTCTGATCTCCCAAGCCTGGCGAGACAATGATGTAACTCGGCATCTCTGGCATGCTCTTCACAGTGCCAACCTCAAGGAAGATTTAGGAACATGGCCCACCCTGCGCGATTGGGTTGGTTTCCAGTGTGAGCATACTGAACTGTCTCCAACGATCCTCAGAACCCAAGGGATCGACGTGATTCTTGAACCTGCTAGGTTTATAGGGAATCTGAAGCTAAAGCTAGCTAGCCGATACCTCAAAGCCAGTCGTTATTTACTGACCGACGGATATGGTATGTCAACATCTGGCATGCTTCAAAATAACTGGTTATGTCATCGACTGATGCAGCTTGATGCAATTCCGCAACGAATTGCTTTGGTTGGTCATGGAGCTATGGCTGTTGAATGGGCCTATGCCCTGAGTCGTTTCGCTACGGTAACGCTGATTCTACTGGAGCAGGTGCTTTTACCAGCAGAGGATCACGATATTCAACGACTCGTTAGTGCGCAACTGAAAAGCTTGAGCATAAACATAGTGCATACCAAGGAGTGTCTGAGGGATGGTGTTATTCCAAACGATGATGCTGATCTTTTCGTGGTAGTGCCTCAACCTTTTGCTTGGGAAACTTTGGGGCTAGAAAATCTCGGCATTATGACCGGAAAGCCCATAGCTACAAATCGATATTTGCAAACAAACTGCTCCCAAATCTACGTGAGCGGTGGCAGTCTGGGGGGAGAAAATCGGACTGAGTTAACTCAGCAAGAAACGATGATTGCCCTAGAAAATGCACTTTTTGGACGACGGCACGCCATGGACTATCGGCAGGCATTTTATGGGATTAATCTACTGTCACCCATCGGTCATTGGGGCCTGACTGAGCGCCAAGCGAAAGAACACTATGGCGCTGCTGCAGTAGAGGTAGTTCAGGCATCTTGCTTGCCAGAGATGGCTAAGCATCCAGCCCAGACTAATTTCTGCAAACTCATTACCCACGGATCACGAATTGTAGGTGTACACCTGATGGGGGAGGAGGCAGCTACTGTCGTTGCGACTTTGGGAAACCAACCAACGATGGGAACGCTGAGTCGACAAATAGCTAGGGTTATACCTGGCACACTGTTCGATGCTATCTATCAGGCCGCTGACCAATGGAAAAGCCGTCACTGGAATGAAGGGCAATGGCGGCGAGATTGGGCAGAAAATTGGTTTAATCTGCGGCGATCAATCTAGGAAATCAAACCTTGGCTAGGGTAACAACTTCTGGTTGATCCTGATACTTACCCTGACGGGTTTCGTAGCTCACTTGGCAGGGATCACCCTCTAAAAATAACAGCTGCACCACCCCCTCACTGGCATAGATACGACAGTCAGCACTAGAAGAGTTAGAAAATTCCAGGGTCAGGTAACCACGCCAACCTGCTTCAGCTGGCGTGAGGTTAGCGATAATGCCACAGCGGGCATAAGTACTTTTACCAATGCAAATAGTAGTGATGTTCTCGGGAATGGCCAGACGTTCTAAGGCAACCCCTAATCCATAGGAGTGAGCTGGCAAAATAAAGTAGCTGCCATTCTCATCGGTACGTAGTTGGGTCGGCTCTAAATTTTCTGGATTGAAGTGTTTGGGATCGATGACAGTGCCAGGTATGTGGCGAAAGATTCGAAACTCTTTAGGGGATAGACGAATATCGTAACCAAAGGAGGATAGACCATAGCTAATCACAGGTACACTGCTGCCACTGAGTTCTATTCTCCTGACTAAGGCAGGCTCAAAGGGAGCAATCATCCCTTCATTGGCCATTGTATGGATCCATGCATCATTTTTGATCATTTAGGGCAAAAACTCGCGACGGAACTCGGTGACCTGATCGGCCATCGATAGGATTGAATAGGGCATTTTGGGCCCTGTCAAAATGATATCCATTTGAGAAGGACGCTGTTCAAGTAGTTCAAGTACTTCAGTCTCGGGAATCAGTCCGTAATCAATGGCAAGACTCAACTCGTCCAACATCACGAGGCTATACTTGTCATCCTGTACAACTGATTTGACGTAGTCCCACAGTTCATTCACAGCGGCTTGGGCATCATCGGTGTTTTCAAAGATGCAGCCAGAATACCCGCAGCGTACCCAGTCTAAATTTTGACCCATTTGAGTCATATGCTCCGGCCCCTGATCAATTCCGCCTTTAAGAAACTGAGCCACTAGCACTGACATACCCTGATCGGCAGAGCGTAGGGCTTGAACCATCACATTAGTGAAAAAACTACGATGAACAGAGGTAAACACCTGTAGCGAGCCTTCAATGGCTTGTAAAAATGGGTGACGATCTCCTTTAGCAATTCTGGGCCTGGGATCAGAGGCAGCGGGTATTCGAGATAGACGACGGGGATTGTGATTTACCCTCAGCTGTTGAACCATAAAACGCTATATCTAGTAGCAGTTTATTCATTAGCGCCCTAAATATAGCGCATACGTCGATAAATATATCGCATACATGTCAGATTTAGTCAGCGGCTTAACATGATGATTTTTACACCATGGATATTGCCCAACAATATTATTTATTTATAGGTAATAGCCCTATAAATAAATACAACCACCGTAAAATCTTGTCCTGAAATCTTACACAGGATGAAACAAAGCTGAGGAGGCTAGAGCGACGATTGTAACTATTGTGAAAGTTGCGATCGCAACAACCACACCCACTTTGTCTGCTTTAACCCGTTTTTTCATAGAGCACCTCATCGGCACTGGTCAATAGGCCATCGTCCCATCGCGGAGCTTTAGGATAGCACTGACACAACTATCAACCACCAAAGCAGGCTATGGTCAAAAAGTGACATCATTTCTTAAGAAACTCTACCCCATGCTAAAAGCGGTTGTATTTGATCTGGACGGCACCCTTGCTCATACTGATCCAATTCACTTTCAAGTGTGGCAAACGTTGCTAGCTCCCCATGGTCATAGTGTGGATCAGGTATTTTACGACCGATTTATCAGCGGTCGTCTTAACCCTGATATTGTGCGAGACCTGCTGCCTCAGTTTTCCGTGGATGAGGGCATAGCCTTTAGCGCTGACAAAGAAGCTGAGTTTCGAGCATTGGCCGCTAACCAACTGCAACGTATGCCAGGCCTGACCGATTTCTTGCATCATATTGAGCATCAGGGATATGCCATTGCCCTGGTTACCAATGCTCCTCGTCCCAATACAGAGTTTATGCTTAAGACCTTGGCCTTAAGCAATATTTTTGAGCCGGTGATCATCGCTGATGATTTGCCTAGGGGAAAACCCGATCCTCTGCCATACCAAACGGCTTTAGATCAGCTGGAATTACAACCAAGCGAAGCGCTTGTGTTTGAGGATTCTCCCACTGGAGTCAAGGCAGCTGTAGCTGCAGGCATTCCTACAATTGGAGTAACATCCACCCATAGTGACGCTACTCTCTGTGACTTTGGAGCGCTATTCACAATTCCCGACTTTACCGATAGTCGATTGTTGACCTATATCACCAAGCAGGTGCTAGCTTGAAGAATAGGGGATGCTTATATTTGAGCCATAACATCTTTGTCATGGTTGGAGAGTTGCAAGAATTCGGCAAACTCTTAAATGTTAAGAATGGATTAGTTTCAAGTTTCAATCATGAGCAATGCTGCTGACGATCAGCCTCAAACCGTTCAGGACCGTCTGGCCAGTTTACGTCACCTAGCCCAAGCCTTTCCGAAAGAGCAGCGTGAGGATGTGCTGCTCGAACTTGATGATCTCAGCTCAGACCTACAGGCCAACACCGATGGTTCCAGTATCCAAACCCTACACCAACGGTTAAAGCGTTTAGCCGCCATTGCCATGATGGCTCGCATGTTTGCGTCCAATAATCAGCAGGCAATTGAGGAATTTGCGAATCATTTGGTGGAGTTGACAAATGCGACGAAGATCGAAAAGTAGTCGGTGGGACTAATAATAATTTCGTACCGGTAATGAATAGTCTTGCTCTACCCAAATTTGGGCGCTGACGGGTCCGTAATGATGCCGTAAAGCACTTTCTACCCGTTCTCCAATGGTGCGGGCCATGCCGAGAAATTCTGGGTGGACAGCTAGATAGAGCTCGATCCAGACTTGACGCCCGACCATGCCACGTGAACGAATACGGTTGCAACGAGTGACGCCTTCGACGGTGGTGACAACCTGAGCGATAGCCTCGGGGGCAATGGCAGTGGGCCGTAGCAACATGGGCAGTTGTGTATTAAGGACACGCCAGAAACTGTGGAGGGTGAGTATAGTCAGTGCGATCGCAATCAGCGGATCGAGCCAGGTATGACCGCGCCAAATACCCACCAAACCCAGCAACATTGCCATACTCAGCCAGCCATCACTCAACACATGTTGGGTAGTGAGCTTGAGTCCCACACTAGGCAAATATCGACCTTGGTAAGACACCAGTAGTGCCAACGTCAAGGCAATGGCTACCATAGCCGCCATTAGCTGCATGAGGGCAACCGTGACTTCCACCGGAAAGGGTAATGTGCTTCCCTTCATCGCCGCTTCGAATTGACCTACGGTGACGATCAAAATGCTGACTCCAAAGAATCCCAATAGGGCGGCTAAGATCAAGGCCCCACCGACCTCTCCTCGACCATGGCCCCATATTTCTCGGCCCAGGGGACGTTGGGATGATGCCACTGCAGTCAAACTCAGCGTCGTGCTAAAAACATCGATTAGTGTGTGTAAGGATTCTGCTAACAGGCAAAGCGATTGACTGGCCCAACCAGCCGTTACCTCAATTGTCAAAATCACCAAGTTAGCCCACAACATCATGAGCAACAGGCGATAGCATGTTTGCCGTTGTTGCCCAGCGTCTATGACCATGGGGGAATCAACCAGAGCATATTCAATGACATATCCCGGCCAAGGGACGTATCCCTGCCAAGGGACGTATCCCTGCCAAGGGACATGTCCCTGCTAAAAAGACGCGTCCCCTGCCAAGGGACCATAGCACGGTGAGCAGATTGTCATCAAAACTAGTGGAGAAATAAAAAAATGCTGATTTTAGTTAGTTACCAGCGTAAATGTAAGTATGCTTGAAATTCAGAGCCGGTTGCCCCCAGTTTTTGTTCAGGCTTACCAGGTAGAATCTGTCGCCCCATGGATGAACCTGTCATACATAAGCATTTCTAACAGAGCGATCACCCTCTAAATTAGTAATAGCAAAATCTTGTTGGCGATAGGTGTCTATTTGGAGTGGATGCTGCCTATCGATGCCTGCAGGCATTAGTGCGCCGAGAAAGCATTGTCAAAAAATTTAAAAGCAGAAAGGGTACCGACGACTGGCCGTGTTTCGTCTCGGTACCCTTACTGGTTCGCTCCTCACACACATCTATGAGTTTAGGGCATATTGCGGAATTTGTCAGCCCCGTTCCAAATTTCTATGTCTAAACAATCAAAAATGCGCTGCCATGTGATAGCTCAACCTCTCATGTAGCAGTTGTTTTAGGACAATTTGAGTCGGTGCTAGCCAATGGTTGATTTCTTTAGCTGCTGGTGAGGCTGGTCTGGTTATGGCAGTGCATTGCTCTAATGCTTGTATCAATTGGTTCGCTTGCTGCAAGAGCTGGGGTGGTTTGGCCTCGTCCCAGCGATCGCAAATATCCAACAAGCCATGAATCAATGTGTGTAGGTGAGGGGATGGCACTTGAAACCCCGTAGAAAAAACATTATTTGCTTCCATGGAAGCAATCTGGTCGTGCGTTTCCCACAGACCCATCTGATGATGTAAGTTTTGCCATCGACAGCAAAGCTCATATCCAGACTGCAATTTCCATAGATTTTCAACCGATATAGGCAATGGCAGCTTATGCTCTGATGTCACCTCAAGAGTTGGCAGTGACTGTTGAATTAGACGCTGTCGCCATTGCTCGATTCCATACTGAGAAATGACAAACTCTAGCCAGCCATCATCATTCGTACGAATACTTGACCATATTGGCTGCATTGTTTGATTTTGCAAAAAAGCCAATATCCTAGATGCAATTTCACCGACAGGTTGCTGCCAGATTTTTTCTAACTTCAGTGGAATTGCAGAAACATATGTAACCGTTTCTCTACAATGAATTTTTTTTAAGGGAATATTCTGATGACAAATATGTGTGGTTTTACCGATGCTTAATAAAACTGCTGAATATCTAAGAGGAGTATGAAGGTTTGACGTAGATAATTCTTGATTGATGTGATTAAGAACTTCAATCGAGGAAGCTAAGTCAGACATTAATGTCCGTTTTAACGAAACCATGTCATATTTGTATTAACTGGGTAAATGTACAGAGCTTGCTCTGTTCACCCCTTTTTTTGACTGCAATATAGATTTCAGGTTGGATTGTAAAAATCCATATTGGATTTCAATAATCCACTTCAACAAAAGCTGAAGTAAATATAAAGAAGTCAATTTCGGGATGCCAATCAGATCAGTCGTTTGTATTAATGTACTTGATGTATTTGTTTCGTATACTGATCGTGGTTTTACGGTTGACAGATACAAAGGCTCCTTAGCTGTTGACATAGGGCATTTAAGATATTTCTTTTTAATTTTCATAACTGACTGCTTGCAGGGCGCATCGAGGGCTGGGGTTTTCTTACAATCGAAAGCTTTCCAGACTATTTGTTTTGGCTAAAAACTCTATGGCTTGACACTAGGTAAATGACACTATCTGAACTATCGACAACTTCCAGCACCTTTTCCATGTCCTCATCTATCCCAGCAGATGATGCTCGGCCATTTCATGTATGGCAACGGATTCTTGATTGGGCTCAAGAGCACTACCGATGTCGGACGTTTAGCAAGGATGAGCGGATTCCGACACGTCCGGGACTGCTTTATCTAGTGCAGCAGGGAGCTGTGCGTTTGGTGGGGAGTGCTCAGGTTAGCGCCACGCTCAAGCAGCAAAAGAGTTCTTCGGCTAGAGTGCCTTTGGTTGCAGCAGAGGAGGCATTTCTGGGGTTTGTTGGAGCGGGACAACCCTTCGAGATTGTGGCCCAGCCGCCATTTACTCTCCAGAGCTTTTCCCATGTGGATCAAACTACGATTGTCTGGCTCTACTGGAATGACTTGGATACCTGGCCTCATTTCCGTCGTGAGGTGTTAGATGCATTTCGTCGTCAGCATCAGCGTAAATTGTTATGGTTAAGTACCCTGGGGCAACGCCGCACTATCGATCGTCTGTTGGGCTTTTTAACTCTGCTTGTGGATGAGTACGGTGAACCTTATGACCATGGTTATTATCTGCCTTTTCCACTAACCCATGCTCAAATTGGTAGCGCCATCGGCTCTACTCGCGTGACGGTTACTCGTCTAATGGGTAAATTACGTCAGCGTGGTTTGATTCAAAGCCATGGTGAGAATCTCATCAGTATTCCGTTTGGTTCTAGTCTCAAGCAGCAGGGATAAGGTAGAAAATTCTTCAAAAAAGGAATCGATAAATTCTAAAGAGACTGTAGAGACCTTGCAGGCAAGGTCTCTACAGTCTCTTTAAAGGGTGTTGTGTGTCGAATACATATCTTGCCAAACTACCTGAGTCGGGCAAACCCTACGGCAGCTAAGGTTGATTGTCCTTCTTCCGATAAAATCAGCTGCGCATAGGCTCGACCAATGGGAGCATCGGCATTACTCACGATATAAATCTTACGTGTCAGAGGGTAGTCCCCAGAGGCAAAGCCATCAAGGTTTGGTTGATTGCGCTGCCTGGGACAGTTCTGCAAATCAATGTAAGGAGGCTGATAAGGAGGCTGTTGATCGATAGAGATGGGCTTGACTGTGCATTGGGCAACGACTTCTGGTGCTGATGCAAAATAGATAGAGCCTGGGGTATTTGCCGTTAGTCGCAAGGCTTCGGTTGTATTAACGCTGCGCTGTACATTGCTGGCTAATGCTTCGCCATTGAGTATGGTCTTACTAAAGAAGCTGACGGTGCCGCCTATATCATTGCGAGAAATGGGGACAATGGGCAAATCAGGTCCACCCACTTGCTGCCAGTTATCGATCCGCCCGGTGTAAATATTCCGCAATTCCGTCTGACTGATATTCGCAATCGATAGTTCTGGATGGGTGACAATAGCCACCCCCTCGATGGCGACAGGAAATTCTTCTAAGGTAATGCCCTGCTGTTTGGCTTGTCGTTTTTCTTCTGAGGTCAGGGGACGGGATGTTTGAGCAAAATCTAACTCACCATTGAGCAGCATTTGGATCCCCGCAGATGATCCAGCGGATTGATTAGTGGGAGCTTGATAAATCAACTCTAGTCCTGGAATGACTTGCTGCAATCTAGGATCAATTACGCCTCGAATGGGAGCCCAAGTTGTACTGCCTCCATATCTATATTGTCCGGGGAGGATTTCCACATCCTGAAAGTTACTAACTGGCGTAATGCCTGATAGCTGCGGTGTACCAATACCAAATAAGCCTTCTTGTTTGATGAGCCAGCTTCCCCCTCCTAGCACAGCTGCCAATAAGACTAACCCCAGCATCCAGGGACGTAAAAAGCCTAGTTTGGGCTGTCGAGTTGCAATTGGTTTGGGGGAGGAAGATTTAGCCATAGGCGGAGACGGTGCTGCTGCTATGGGTGCGGAGGTCGAAGGAGCTACGGGGATAGGCGGCGGTGGAGCTGCAGTTGGAAGTGGGCTAGGGATTGATGATTGTTGTGGCTGAGAGAGATTGGGAGTAGAGGGGCCAACCATGAGGGCTTTTAATGTATCTTCAGCATTGCTGTATCGGTCTTGAGGACTAGCGTTGAGCAGTTTATTGAGTACGGTGGCTAGATGGCTATCTTGCAGGGTGACGTGATTTTGCCAGAGCCAACGATTGCTATAGCTATCAAATAGCTCCGTGGTTTCTTTCCCAGTTAGCAAAACAATGCAGGTGACGGCTAAGGAGTAGAGATCAGATGCAGGAAAAACCTGACCACCGGTCACTTGCTCCGGTGGAGCATAGCCTGTGGTGTAAATACCGGTTGATTGGGTAGCTGCAGCCCCAGTGACCTGTTTAACTGCGCCAAAATCCAAGAGATATAGCTGATTATCAACCGTCTTCATGATGTTAGACGGTTTGATATCGCGATGAATTGCCCCGTTACTGTGGACAAACTCTAGAACTTGTAAAATGGAAACCAGAATAGCTTTGACGGCCCCCTCAGGGAGTGTGTCTCGTCGTTCTAGGATTTGCTCTAGGTCTTCTCCATCAATGAATTCTTGGACTAAGTAAAAGTATTCTTCGTCCTTGCCTGATGAGGGTGATTTCACCACGATGGGGAAATAGGCAAAGAGATCGGGGATTTGAGGATGCTGATTACCCAGGCGTTCTAGGACTTCTGCTTCTCGGGCAAACAACTGCTGGGCGATCTGGAGTTGTTGTTGATTGAGCTGGGCTGAGGGTTGGAATAATTTAACGACACAGGGCCTCAGAGCAGGAGTATCGCGATCGCACGCATAAAATGCAGAGCCAAAACCACCCTGTCCCAAAAGTCGCTGGGGCAAATAGCGCCCCCTTAGCATTAACGGCATCCCACAGTTTGTACAAAACAACTGCGAGACTGTTCGAATTGAATCCTTTAGATTTGGATGAGGATTAACTGGCCGAGAACATCCAGGCCGAGTACAGTGTAATTGCATGGAGCAACAACGTGACGACGCATTAAAGTGGCAACGCCTAAGAATAAGCTAGCAACGCCTAAAAGTAAGCCTACCTGAAGCTTAGCCGTTCTCTTCCACGTTTTTCTTATCCATGGGCTGCCCATTAGCAGTGGGCTTAGCAGGAGGGGGTGGATTGCCACCATTTTTCTTGCGATCTGGCCGATGGTCAAAGTCAATTTCCCGCTTAGTAAACTGGGGCAAAATTTCTTTTGTAAATGCACCTGCCGCAGTCGATCGGTAACGGTTGGGGTTAAAAATAACTGACAACGTACGTTTGACCACCACCGAATCAATCTTGGCGCGATGCAGCACCCCCATCTGGAGTTCTTTCTCAATAGCTGAGATCGATACAAAGGCCACCCCCAGCCCTGATTGAACAGCGTTTTTGATAGCCTCGATAGAATTCAATTCCATCTCGATGCGTAGTCTTCGAGTTTCGATACCACAGCGTGTCAACACCTGGTCAATCACCTTTCGAATTGTGGACTGAGAATCCAGGGAAATAAACTTGAGCTTGTAGAGATCCTCTCGCTGAATAGCCTGGCTACTTGCTAATGGATGAAATACTGGCATAATCAAGGCCAATTCATCTTCGGCGTAGGGAATAATTTCTAACGAATCCTGTAGCTCTGACGGTACTTCCCCACCGATAATCGCTAGATCAATTTGGCCGTTGCCCACACTCCAAGAGGTGCGACGGGTAGAATGGACGTGAAGCTGTACAGCTACATCGGGATAACGCTGACGAAACAAGCCAATCATCCTTGGCAGCAAATAGGTACCCGTAGTTTGACTGGCTCCGACAATGAGGGTGCCACCTTGTAGTTTTTGTAGATCCTCGATGGCACGACACGTTTCCTGACACAAACTAAGGATGCGATCGCCATATTCCAAAAGCAGATAACCAGCCTCTGTCAGCTGAGCCCGTCTACCCCCACGATCAAACAGCGGCACATCTAACTGGCGCTCTAAGTTTTGTACCTGTAGACTCACGGCAGGCTGAGATACGTAAAGGCTATCGGCAGCTCGCTTAAAACTACCCTCCGCAGCAATCGCCTTTAGAATGCGCAGTTGATCTAACGTAAACGGGAGGTCAGACATAACGGTTAGGGTATCAACGCCAGTATTTTAAGCAAAACCCTTGGCACGATTGAGTAGGAACTATGGGAAAAACATCTGTACGTAATCAGATAGAGTAACCCTGTTGCTACCGAACAAGCAGACTAGCAAACGTGCTAGCACGTTAGAGTCTACATGATGTGTAGTTTCATCATTCCTTATGAAGGGAGAATAACTCAAAACGTTCACTAAGTAATCGTTTGTGAGGAAATCTTTGAGAGAAAGCAATCGATTCACCGCTGTTGATATAAGGGCAGCCTAATTCGTGGTTTATTTGCCGTTGCTGATTTAGCAGATATCCCGGTCTGTTGAGATGCTATTTGTCCAATCCCATCCATCTTGATCCTCAGCAACATGGTTTAACCTTGCCTGCGTCCAGCCTGAATGTGTGCGGTAGTGGTCACTATCAGCTTCAACTTGGATGTGGTTTATGTCATACCTGCTCTAACTCTATTTATATGCAGTGCCAGTTGATCCAAAACTTTCTAAATCTGCCCGGTATTATTGGCTTCAGCTTAATGCCTTTGGACCAAGAGGAATCCTTGGGCAATGCTTACAGTGTTGGGTTTGCTCAAGGCAATGGACCTGAACAACAACCTATGTTGATCCAAGGCATTCAGCAGATTATTGGGACCACACCTGCATTTTTAGAATTTTGTGAGTTTCAATTTGGACCATACCAGGTGGAGTTGCATAAAGTAGAGAGTGACGCTGTGTTGCTTATTCTTAGTGAAGGTCAGCTTTCCAGCCAATATTCCAAGGCCGTCAGCGAACTCATGCAGTTTATCAAAGCTGACTATTCAGCTCTGGTTGAAAGCATTCAAGCGATCAAGACTGAGGGGGAGGAAACACGTTTTCCATCCTCAGCCCATCTGCCCAAGGCCAATCTGGCCGATATTGTCGCTGCGATGAATAGCTTAAGTCAGGTAACGATTCGATATCTGGGGACACAGTTGGTGGCTAATCATTGGCGTACGCTGCAAAGTGTAGCTTCAATGAGTATATTTTCCATTGGTAATGATGGCACCATCAGTGTTGCAGATATGGAACGTCAGCTATCCCCAGAGCAATTGGCGGATGTACGACTATGGACTCAACGGTTTCACCAACGATGCACCCGTATTATTCGGGACTACGATGGATTAGTTGAGCAGACATTGCCTGAACAGTATTGGCAGCTGCTATTCGGAGAGGAGGAGCAAGGGGCTAACTCAGAGTCCATTTAAGTTTCGACTAAGCCACTGCCCTAGGTTGAAATGTTGATGGAGTTCTCGATATTTAGATACTTAAGACACTTATTTCTATGGTGAAAACAGTTCGCTTAGAACCTATTGCCCAGGAAAGTGCCGTTGAAACAAACGGCAATCTGTTATCAGTGTTATTACATCAGGAGCTGACGGTCTTAAAAGAATGCGGTGGGCGAGGGATGTGTGCCACCTGTCATGTCTATGTGAACGATGGTATGGGCTCACTCACACCTATCAGTCGACGGGAACAGCGTACGCTGGCAATCATCACATCTTGCAAAGGAAATTCCCGTCTAGCTTGCCAGGCTAGGGTAATGGGTAACGGGGTGATTGTAGAGGTCCCCCCCGGTATGTATGTAAACTCCATTAAAGATATTGAGTCATTAATTGGTCGACGGGCTGCTCAAGATCTGTTACATCCATTGACGGGTAAGGTTTTGGTAGAACAAGGCAAGCTTATCACCCGATCCATGATGCGTCAGATTGAAAATAGTAAGGACCTCAATTTGAATGACTACTTCAAACACAGCAATTAACTCCTGACCGGATGACATGTAGAAAGTAGGTACAGGTCAGAGGAGGGATATATTAAATAACGCGATCGCGTGCACGGATGTCAGGGAAAAATGCGAAAAAATCAGAAACACGGTCAATCGCAATTCGTAACGATATATTTACACTTCAAGTCTTCAAAGACTTTTTTGTAAATGCAATCTAATATCTTTATTAAAAGATTTTGACTACTTGCGTTTTTCATATTGATGGCTGTTGAGCAATCTATTGGTCTGAATTCCCGTCAGCAACAAGTGATGCGTGCAACGGTGCGTCACTATGTATCGACAGCGGAACCGGTTGGTTCAAAGGCACTTTTGGAAGCCTTTGATCTAAATGTCAGTGCGGCCACCATTCGCAATGTGATGGGGGCATTGGAACGATCGGGTTTTTTATATCAGCCCCATACCTCAGCGGGACGGGTGCCCTCTGATTCTGGGTATAGGCTCTATGTGGACGAGCTGATTAAACCGTCTAAACCGACGGCCCAACGGATTGATCGGTTATTGACTCAGCAGCTTAATTGGCAAGGATGGAGTGTAGAGGCTTTACTACAAGAAGCAGCTCAAATATTGGCTCACCTCAGTGGCTACGTGGCGCTTGTAACCATGCCACGGTCAGAAAACATGATGGTCAAACATTTGCAACTTGTGCCCATTTCAACGGAGCAAGTGTTGTTGGTAGTGGTGCTGGATGGTTACGGCACTGAATCCATAGTGGTACGTTTGCCCAGGGGCACTACTGGTGTAGGGACTACCCAAGATGATGGAGTGCTTGAACGCGAGTTGCAAATTCTATCTAACTTTTTGACGACACAGCTATGTGGTAGACCGCTATCTGAAATTTCAAGTCTAGATTGGGATGAGGTGGATACTGCAGAACATCATGTATTGGCGCTATGCCAGGCAATTGATGATTTGACCCAGCGCAAGCGTCAGCCTCAGACCCACATTCTGGTTACGGGGGTGACCGATGTGCTCAATCAACCGGAGTTTGCGGAGCAAAGTCAACTGCGTAATCTGGTGGCCCTATTAGCCGATGGTCGAGAACAGCTATGGCCCTTGATGTGCTCGGATGATAGCTACCCACTCAAAATTTGGATTGGAGAGGAAAACCCTCTGGAACCAATGCAAGGCTGTGCGTTGATTTCAGCCACCTACAACCGAGACTCAATGCCGCTGGGTAGCGTTGGTGTGATGGGACCGACGCGGATGCTCTATGAAAATACGATTGCTGCGGTTGAGGCTACCTCCAGCTATCTGTCAGAGATTATGTCAGGTTTGGATGTCAACCAGTAGGCCGCAATAATGCCACTGATAAAGCCAAATAGGTGGCTTTCCCAGGAAATCCCTGGTTGGCTGGGAAAGACTCCCCAGAACATCGCGCCATAGGTGATCAAGACAAATAAGGAAATTGCGATCGCACCCATCGTCCGCTCAAAATAGCCCCGCGCTACCAGAAATCCCAGATAGCCAAAGATAAGACCACTAGCACCAATATGTACTGAGCCACCCCGAGCAAGTAGCCATGTGCTAGCTCCGCCCAGAAGTGTAATCATGACGGTGGCCATCAACCATGTCCCCATAGAACGCATCATTACCCACCAGCTCAGGGTTAGCAACGGCACTGTATTGGCAATTAAATGTCTGAAGCCACCGTGCAGTAAGGGTGCCAGGGGTATGCCCCACAACCCACTCAGAGAACGCGGACGAATACCGTATCCATCGAGACGGCCTCCAAACATTAAAAAATCTATAATCTCAATAGACCATAGGGATATCAAAACGATACTCAACAGCTGAAATCGAGCAATAGTCGCAGATTTCAGCTCAGATAGTAAAGGGCGATCAGATGACATATATCGAGATGGCATGAACTTAAGAATTGGGCAGCCTATTGAAAATAAGAGCCTGGCAACAGCTGCTAGCTCTAGGGTAAGCCAACTGCTCTAAAGTTGCCTTTGCTCGTCCTTCAAGATTGCATTTCTACCAGCCCTTACCTGCATCACCCTTGTTTATTTCAAGTTTGGTTCCTTTCTCTCCATTGATATAAACGACGTGATCATTCCAGAACTGCTTGCAGTACTTTCAATTTCGGCCGCTACCGGTCTACGTCTAGCGTTGCCATTGTTGCTCATTGGTCTGTTTTCAGGCGAGCAACTGTGGTCAACGGTGCCAATTTTGGCGAATATCCCCCAGGTATTGGTGGTGATTATCCTGGTGATTTGGTCGTTGCTGGAGCTGACAATTTCAAAAGATCGGGTCAGTCGTCGCTTTTTGCAAAGTGCAGAGTTATTTGTTAGTCCGTTTGTCGGAACAATTGCTGGACTTGCGATCGCGCGTTTTGCCAATATTTCCGACAGCTGGCTACTTGCCCTCTTAGCGATGACGGGTGGGGCACTAGCCCTGGTGATCCAAATGGTACAAGTGGGCTGGCTGTATCGCTTTAACAGCCCACCTGTCTGGTTCATGTTTTTCGAAGATGCGCTGTGTGTATGCCTAGTTTTCTTTGCATTTGATGCTCCTGAACAGGGAGGGCTGATTGCCCTATTTTTACTTTGGATTGCCATCCGCAGTTCAGTGGTCTGGCGACAATGGCAGACGAAAAAGAGATAAGCAAAAATTAGGCATTGCTACTCCCCGTTATCAGCTCAGCTACCAAATTCAGAAAAATAACGATTGTAATAGTTAGGTTTATTCTGTAAATCAGCAATAACCAAAAAGGTGTGGCTTCAACTTCGTTGAAGCCACACCTTTTTATTCACTCGATAACTTAACTACATCAGCCCCGCAATATGCAATGGGCCGTGACCACTGACCATTTCTAACAGGAGTGCGAGAAAGCCCACCATGGCGAGGCGGCCATTCCAGACCTCAGCAAAAGGTGTTAGCCCCCAAGCAGACTTGTCCTGAGGGTAAATCCGTACCTGCTTTTGTAACTGGGCGGCATCGGAAAATAGTTTACGGGGAGATTCCAGTGCATTGACCACCATGTTACCCATATCTTCAATAAATACAGGGTAGGTATTAAGGGCAGGGACTCGGTGAAATCCTTTGATCCCAGCCTCTTCGGCTAGCTCACGATACTCAATATCGATTTCTTGCAATGTTTCAATATGCTCAGACACAAAGCTAATGGGGACAACTACCAGATCATCCACACCCTTTTCCGCTAACTCTTTAATCGCGTCTTCGGTATAAGGTTGCAACCATTCGACAGGACCCACTCGACTTTGGTAAGCGAGGGTAAAGTCATTGGGGCGATTGACTGCTTGCATGATTAAGTCAACGCAGTGCTCCATCTCCTTCTGATAAGGATCACCTGCCTCTTCGACATAGCTGACCGGTACACCATGGGCACTAAAGAAAATGTGACCACCATCTGGGTTTGGTAATTTATCGATGGTTTGAATAATCAGGTCCGCCATGGCTCTCACATAACCAGGGCTGTTGTACCAAGATGGAATCAGAGTGTAGTCAATCTTCTGAAGAGCGGGATCATCTTGCCAGAGCT
Organism: Leptothoe spongobia TAU-MAC 1115; assembly: GCF_018739885.1. Taxonomy (GTDB): domain Bacteria; phylum Cyanobacteriota; class Cyanobacteriia; order Phormidesmidales; family Phormidesmidaceae; genus Leptothoe; species Leptothoe spongobia. Next base: position 146,872 of record NZ_JADOES010000001.1, read on the forward strand.
TATCTAATAAGCGAAAGCTGGAACCACTGGTACTGATAGAAAACTGGGGATATAGAGGCAGAATAACTAGCTCTTCGATGCCGTCTTGCTTAATTTGGGCAACGGCTTCTTCGGTGAAGGGATACCAATAACGCATGCCAATGTAAATTTTGACATCGCGTCCGAGATTTTGCAGGTATTCTTTAAGGGCCGTCCCCTGTTCCTCGGTGATGCGCCGTAGAGGAGAGCCACCGCCAATTTCCTTATAATTGTCTTGGGACTTGCTGGCCCGACTCGTAGAAATTAACCAGGCTAGTGGCTTTTGTAGCCAAGGAAATGGGAGTCGGATAATCTCTGGGTCAGCAAACAGGTTGAACAGAAAAGGACGTACGTCCTCTAGCTGCTCGGGACCTCCAAGATTAAGTAATAAGACTCCAGTACGACCCATGACGGCGCTTTTACCTTTTAAACGAAGTTTTAATGATCTTGACTTATCGTAACAACTAACTCCTCCTATAGGCATACAAGATTTATAGAAGTTGAGAATTTTTTTCATTTAGTATGGCTGAGTTGGCAGCTAAACATCCTCTCGATAAGTCGTTAAGCCAGGTCAATCAACGCCTGAAGGCAGCCCAGCTGGGACTTCAAATCGAGCGGCGTGGTGATCGGCTAAATCTACGGGGGACATTGCCACCAAGGCCTGGAAGTCCAAAACTACGCCCCTATCAACAGCGGGTGCCGCTCAAGTTGCCCGCGACCAAGGCTGGTCTGAAGCAATGTGAGCAAACGGCTAAAATTATTGCAGCCCAGCTCCTACAAAATATTTTTGACTGGCGCGACTACCTTGGTCCTGTAGCTGGTCTGCGGATGGCAGGAGCTGATCTATCGGCTCAGATCGATGCCTTTGAGCGTCATTTCTTTGAAACACGCCGTTCTGATTCATCCGCTGCGTCTATTCAAACCACCTGGAAAAAAGCTTACGTCCCCTACTTGCGAAAGCTACATGCCACAGCAGAACGTCACAATAGCCTGAGCTTGCCCGAAGCGATCTATGCCACGGTGCAAAGTACTAAGGCCAATTCTCGTAGTCGTCAGATCTGCTGCACTGCCCTGGCGGCCCTAGCTGAGTTTCTAAATCTAGATTTACCGACGGATTTGAAATCCTTTTGGGGCAACTATGGCAACAGTCAAACTCAGCTCAGAAATCTGCCCTCCGATGATCAGATCGTCGAAATCTATGACAGTCTCAAAAATCCTCGCTGGCGATATGTCTATGGCATGATGGCTACCTATGGGTTGCGTAATCATGAGGTGTTCTTTTGCGATGCTCCTCGGGAGCGGCTTCGCCAACGCGCCGACTCATTAGAACCCACATCCCATGCCGAAATCATTGTCCACGAAACTACCAAAACTGGACGCCATGAAGTTTGGCCCTTTTACCCCGAATGGGTCGAGCGCTTTGACCTCGCCAATGGCGAACTGCCTCAGATCAATACGGATCTAGATACCACTACACTGCAGCGCGTGGGCCAGCAAGTCACCACCCAGTTTCGCCGCTACAAAATCCCGTTTTCCCCCTATGATCTCCGTCATGCTTGGGCCGTACGCACTATATTAATAGGCCTACCCGATGCCGTCGCCGCCAGAATGATGGGTCATTCGGTGCAGGTACACAATCGCACCTATCACCGTTGGATGACCCACCGCGATCAGCAAGCGGCAGTGCAAGCGGCGTTGGCGAAGAATAAAATTTCTGCCCCTATGTAGGGGTGTTGCATGGAACGCGCCTACAAATCGAATTGACGCTACATCACCATGCCGCCATCAACATTCATCACCTGGCCGGTAATATATGCTGCCGCCGGATCTGCGGCCAAAAAACGAATCAAGCCCGCAACTTCACTCGCCTGACCATAGCGACCTAGGGGAATATACTTCAGAATTTCCTCAGTGTTAGAGAGTTCATTGGTCATATCGGTTTCAATAAAACCAGGAGCAACGGCATTAACCGTCACATTACGACCGGCCATTTCCTTGGCAACCGTCTTAGTAAAGCCGATGACACCTGCCTTGGCGGCACTATAGTTGGCCTGACCGGGATTACCCATCAAACCTGCCACGGATGAAATATTAATAATGCGCCCCGAGCGCTGCTTAAGCATGATTTTGGCCACGGCGCGGGTGCAGAGAAATACGCCAGTGAGGTTAAGGTCAATGACCGCTTGCCAGTCAGCGGGCTTCATTCTCAAGAGCAAGGTGTCGCGGGTAATGCCAGCGTTATTAACCAATACGTCGATGCGGCCAAATTTATCCTTCGTTGCCTTGATCAGTGCATCGACCTGATCCTCTTGGGAGACATCGGCCTGGAGGGCAATGGCTGTGCCACCAGAATTCGTGATTTCAGCCACAACTTCGTCGGCTGCCGCACTAGAGCGAGCATAGTTCACCACAACACTGGCTCCTTCTGCGGCGAGGGCGAGCGCAGCTGCTTTACCAATGCCACGGGATGAACCGGTAATAATAGCGACCTGATCTTGCATTGCTCCAGTCATGGTGAAGGGTAAATGGTTAACAGCTCGATCACTCTATTATTTTTGGGGGGTGGGGATCAATGTGGAATCAAGTGAATAGTGAATAGTGAGTGGAATCAAGTGAGTGGTGAATAGTGAGTGGTGAATGGAGAGGGGGCTCTCCTTCGTGAATCCTTATAAAAATGCCAAGAAATAGTTTAAACAGCCACCATTTTGATGGGGCTCGCTTAGCATGTAGGCTGAACCCATCCTGGATTTAGGACAATGGCTGTTAAACAAAAATTTTCCAGTTTTCAAGAGATGTTAGAAGAGGCTGATAAGCCCATCTTGGTCGACTTTTATGCAGTTTGGTGTGGCCCCTGTCAGCTAATGGCAAGCGTATTAGAGCAAGTCAAAGCAAAGCAGCAGGATCAGCTACAAATCGTCAAGATTGATACAGATAAGTATCCCAACCTGGCATCGCAGTACCAGATCCATGCACTACCGACGATGGTTTTGTTTAAGAATGGTCAGGTTGTGGACCGAATTGAAGGGGCTATGTCAGCTGATAAGTTGATTGAGCGGCTGCAGCCAAATTTATAATGACTATTTGGTCGAGCTTGTAACTGAGCTATTGCTTGCAAAGCGAGCGATGCCCTAGATGGAATTAGAAAAATATAGAAGCTAGACATCAGGAGCTGACTGATGGGTATCTCGCTATTTCTGATTTCTTGATCAGGGATCATGTTTCCCTTTGGATAGGTAGTTGCAACGGTTATGATTGAGAGTCCTCAGGTATTGCCTGGGGATGTGACTGGCTGAACGGTATGGAAACGGCATGTGCCATTGCCCTTGGGAGTAACCTTGGGGATTCAGAGCAAACGATTGAAACGACATTGGCACGGCTTGATCAAATAGATGGTATGCGGGTGGGGGCGCGATCTCGACTCTACAAAACAGCACCTGTCGGTCCTCCCCAACCCGACTACATCAATGCCTGCGCTATTGTCCAAACGACCCTCAGTCCCGCTCAGATGCTGCAAGTTCTGCTGGCAATCGAAGCTAGCTTTGGCCGAATTCGTCGTGAACGTTGGGGGCCACGAACTTTAGATCTGGACCTGTTGCTCTATGGCGATCGAGTGATCGATACCCCCACCTTAACGTTGCCCCATCCGCGAATGCATGAGCGCGCATTCGTACTGGTTCCCCTAGCGGAAATTGCACCCGACTGGCAGCATCCGGTAAGCCAACGCACAGTTGCAGAGTTACTGAGACAGGTGGATCCATCTGGTGTATATCCATTGGTGGCTTGAAGTTACCGACGAGATGGCAATCCTGTAGTACTCTAAGTCCCGTTACTCAAAGCCTCTGCCCTATGTCTCTTGGTCTAGAACCTCCTCAGCTCCTCAAGCAATGTTTATTTTATGCTGGACGTAAATTTGACTTTGAAGTCAATCGTCTGCGTTTACCCAATCAGGTTGAAGGGCAATGGGAATGTATTCGCCATCCCGGTGGTGCGATGGCTGTACCGATCACCCCTGAAGGTCAGCTAGTATTAGTGCGGCAGTATCGCTTTGCGGTACAAGGTAGACTGCTAGAGTTTCCGGCAGGGACCATTGAGGTAGACGAGGAGCCCTTTACAACTATTCAGCGAGAGATTGAAGAAGAAACTGGTTACAGTGCAAAAGAGTGGATAAATCTTGGCAAATTTCCACTCGCGCCAGGCTATTCGGACGAGTTTATCTTTGCGTTTCTGGCGAGCGATTTGGAAAAGCTAGACATTGCACCGGAGCAGGATGACGACGAAGATATTGAAGTTGTCTTGATGACGCCGGACGAATTTGAAAAAGCAGTGCTTGATGGTGAGGGGATAGATGCCAAGTCCATTGCCGGATACTTTATGGCAAAGCCATTTTTAAGTAAGCTTGCAGGGTAACTTTACACCCATAGTTCCAGTTGACAATCGTGGTGATTGCCAGGTTGCACAGAGAATAACGGCTATGGACGATGTAATGGGCTGATTTCAGCCTGAGTAGATCAGCAATGCCAAGCATAAACAGCTGCTCAGCTCCGTAATCTAAATTAGCAACGATGTTTTTTGTTGATATGGCAAAGGATATCTCTTGTAGATATCCTTTGCTGTTTTTTCGGCGTTGATGATTTAGAAGATGAACCGATCTGCTAGAAGTGGCCATAATCGCGGCACCTTTTAGACAAAATCATCCCAAGAATCAGCAACGCCGTTTTTTTAGGGGGCTGATGGCAAATGAGCTTGGGCACTATCGTATCTACTCGTTGGAATAAATCACTCACAATATTTTCTCTCTTTTTTCTTTTATGCGCTTTGTTGACAACCCTAAAGGTTGCCAGTTGGAATGATGCGTCAAGGATGGCCTTGATTCAATCTCTGGTAGAGCATAGAACATTTATTATTGATGACTCTATTTTCTCCAGAACAGGCGATAAGGTCTTTTTCAATCAGCATTTCTATTCTGACAAGCCGCCCATATTGGCTATCCTTGCATCACCGATTTACTTTGTCTTATATCGATTAGGCATCTCTTTGGCAAGCCAGGAATGGCTGGCCTACTATCTGATCACATTACTATCTATCGGCATTTTGTCTGCCCTGGGACTAGCCGTTTTTAGAAAAATCATCAAAGACTTTTGTCTGGCCAGTGATGAATGGTCAGATCTGGTGACGTTTATTGTCGGGACTGGTACCCTGCTCTTACCCTACTCTTTGCTTTTCAATAATCATGCGCCCAGTGGAGTTCTGATACTGATAGGGTTTTATTTTCTGCTTGACTTTAGGAGAACAGTCAAACTTAAACAGGCTGTCTATGCTGGCCTGGTTTTCTCATTGGCTGGTGGCATCGATATTACTCAGTTTTTATTCCTGCCATTTGTCTTTATTCTCTTTGCTATCCGGTCGCTCAAAGCTGGGCTAACCTTTGCGATCGCTTGTCTTCCTATAATTGCCCTATATCTCTTTTTGAATCTGCATACGTCTGGCAGCTTTCTGCCTCCGGCGATGAACGCATCCTTGTGGGACTATCCAGGTTCTGCCTTTGGACCAGAGAATTTGTCAGCGTTGGCTAAGCATGACAGCATTGCAAATGTATTGTTTTATGCCTTTCATATGTTAATTGGAAATCGAGGCTTGCTTTCCCATACGCCTCTGTTATTGCTTGCCATTCTTGGCTTGGGGGCTACATTTAAGGCAAATTGGCGATTTCGCTATAAAACAGAATATATCTGCCTATTATTTGTATGTCTGCTCTATGTGGGTATCTATATATACAAGTCTATCAACTATAGCGGTTGGGCATATGGCGTGCGGTGGTTTGTTTCACCTATATTCTTTCTGTGCCTCTCGATCGCATGGCTAGAAAATGCGGTTAGATCATCTCGGCTCATGAGACTATTCTTTGTTGGGCTTACGTGCCTGTCAATTTTGATCTCCTTGATCGGTACGTACAAACCATTTACCCCACTGCCCTATGTTGATGCAGATTCTAAAGGGCGCTTGCATCCAGTGAATACTATTGTTGTCGGTGCACACCTGATTATGCAGGATCTGTATAATCCATCAATTCCAGACCGAAGTAAGAGAGAACTCTTTTTGGGGGCCAGATTGATCATAGGAACAGTTGCCATATATTCCCTATTTTTCAAATTGATGAAAAACTTATCACCATTGCCCCATAAGGATTAATACACCATCTTTACATCCATTGATATAAGAAATTCAACAGCTTTTAACCGTTTACCAGTTCCCGTACCATTGCTTCACATAGGGCTCCATTAGCGACCTGATCAAATCGAGCAAACATGGGTGAGCTATTTAGCTCTAAGAAAATCAGTTTTTTCGTTTTGGGATCAGTTTTGAAGTCTGCTGCACCAAAGTTCATCTTCAATGCGGTCATGAGTGCCCTGAGTGCGCCTACTTCAGGCGGAACCGTATCTAACAGCAACAGTTCTGCATCTTGTTTGATGCGATAATCGAGTGAGTTGCTGCGCACTTCAAAGGCAAAGGCGTAGTTACCAACAATGTAAATCCGAACTTCAGGGGCTACTAATTTGTTTTGGACGATGGCGGGTGTCGCAGTGCAGCCTGTGTGAAATTCAACCGAGTGCATTAGTTGTTCTAAGGGATAACAATAGTCTCCTCCTGCGACCGGCTTAGCTATTGCTCCTCCAGCATCAATCTCCCGCAACCGAGATTCTTCATTAGTAATACAGGTCCAAGGAATCGATAACCCCAGCTGGTGCGCCAGCATGAGCATGGCAGGCTTATTCCCCACAGCTGGCAGCTGATCTCGATTAAATAAATGAATATCTGGCTGGGATAGTAACCATCCATAAATGGTTTGATACCATCCTGTAGCCCGCTGAGATACTTCAGGACGAGAGTCACCTTGGAAAACGTCATAGCGAATAAATGCTCCTGATGGTTTAATTGTTTGATTGTTTACAGTGGGGGTGCTATCCGCTATCCGCCATGAGAAAGCTGGACTTTCCTGTTGATTCTGGCGAATGTCACAGACAGAGACCCCCATATTTTCAGCTGTTTTAGCTAATCGTGTCAGGTTAGGGTCGGATGTTCCCCCTGCGATGAGCAATGGTTTCTTATTAGGCAGCATCTTTGTTCATAGTGACGGCAAGGGGCATCCCAGAGCTATTAGGTGATTTTTGAGCAGCTCCTTAGTAGCGACCAAATGGACCACCCCAGATGGGTGGTCGTGGATTATCCACTCTTGGATCGGTCATCGGCTCTTCTTCGCCGATGGCTAAAGTGGTTATTGGTGGGCCTTCTTCTCCCAATGCCAGAGTGGTGAAAGGTGGATTTTCTTCGCCAAAGGCGCGAGTTGAGGGTACGGGTCCCTCTTCTCCTAGGGCTTCGGTGGTTAGGGGAGGACCTTCTTCGCCCAGAGCGCGAGTTGAGGGGAAAGGATCTTCTTCACCGATGGCAAAGGTAGTAAAGGTGGGGCCTTCTTCGCCGATGGCTAGAGTAGTGATGGGGCCTGGAGAATTAGGCGATGGAGTGATAAATTCGGACGCATGGACGGTAATGCTATTGATCCGTCCTGAGACAATGACTGCATCTGCGCCAGTGCTGGGGGCAACTTCTATGGATGCGGAGATGGGTGTGAGAACTGGCAGGGCAATGCCTGTAGGTCTATCGGCATCAAAGCTGAAGTCTAGAACAGCGTCTTCAGGTGCTGGGTCCACTGAGTTGTTGAGACGTGGGTTTGTCCAACCTGAGCTGGCGGCAAATCCGGATGCTTGAATGCATAGTCTCAAAGGGGATTCACTGTGTTTGATGACAGTAACCTGAGTGACCTGAAAGATTTTCATACTTGTCCTCCACGAAATATGATTGTCTAGCTAATCGATATCGACGCAGCCTAAATTTGAGCAACGTTGCAGTGAGTAATGAAAGTGTTGAATTATAGGCCTATTGGATATGTCTTATTACTGCCTCAGACTTGGCAAGTCGTGAGATTTAGAAGATGTGACCAATAGATGCTGGTTAAGAGCGTATTTTAGTTTGTTTTGGCTGGTGAGCACCCTAAGCACAGGATATAAAAAGGCTCTTCCTGGGACTAGTACCCTGCTGGGTACTCTTCTATTGGGTATAAACTACCTGAGTGGAGAACAAAATAGCCTCGCGTAGTAGTCAGCTGGATTTTGAGACGACCAGTGTTGAATCAGCTGTATTTAATCCGTTTAATTTTGTGTAGATCGATGAGTTGTTCTAGATAAATCTAATTGGTTTCACCACGGAACTTGATGTATTCATTGAATACCTGCTGAATTTTGGTTCCATACTGTGTAGCTACTGAATCCATTGGGTAATGCCTCCTTATCTGGGTCAAAGGTGAGTAGTCGGACAAGTTGATCTTCTAGCAAAATTTGACCAGTTTCTTCTGAACTAATGTTTTCTGAAACACTTTGTGGTTTCGTTCGTCAATTTCTACAGACAGGCTAATTGCCTGTTTTTCAGGGGCTGCGCTGACTATGTTCAGATACATCTACTACTTATCTGACTAGCATCACTATGACGATTCACGTATGCAAATTGTTAAGCAAACCTCCTCAGAGCTGTCCCTGAGGAACCAGCCCTCACGCCTAAGTAAAGGATTTATTGGCCTTTGGGCCTTATTATTTTCAGGCATTCCTCTGGTAATCATGGGGGCTTGGATCTATAACCTGGGTGTGACCCAGCTCAGCTGTCAGCGAGTAGAGCCTAGCCAGGTGATGTGCGATCGCACCCAAACCCGACTCCTTGGCTTTATGCCCGGTCCCACCAGCACCTTCGACCAAGTCACCGCCGCTACCATGAAAACCTCCGCCGGTGCTGATAGCGATGGCGTCCGCACCGTGGATCATTGGGTTGTGCTACAAACCAGCAACGGTGAAGCCACCTACATCGAAGACCCCATTCGCATCAACGGACGCAAAGGGTCACCTGACGAAATGCAGGCCATCACGGACCAGATCAACGAGTTCCTCGCCTCTGATCAAGCCAGCGTATCGATGCAGCGAGATCTACGCTTTCGCCTTGGCAATAGCATTTTTCCCCTAGGATTCATGGGGCTGTTTGTACTGATTGGAAGCACCGTCGTTTACTTCTCCTTTCGCTCAGAGGAGCTGGTGTTTGACAAAAACACACGACAGTTTCGCTGCAGTCGTCAAACCCTCTTGGGTAGCAAAACCTGGCAGTGCCCCCTCAACGAAATTCAGGATGTCATCGTAGATGTCCAAATTGATAGCGATGGTGACCCTACCTATGCTCTCAAATTAATACCTCAGCAGGGCAAGAGGGCGCTGATTCCTGGTTCTAAAAGCCATGTGGAAGCTGCCTGCAATACGATTCGCAATTTTCTACAGAGCAGTTCACCTATTGGATTGGAGGGCTATGCTGGGTCAGCTCAGGCCTAATCAAAAACTGACGGAAAAATATAAATGACCCAGCATCATACCAAATCTGAATTGCTCAACCCCGATTCAATGTGCGTTTTTTTAGACTAAACCACGTCCAAGTTGAAACCTGTAGTTTCTCCCATGGTAAAACTCCGGTTCTGGACGTGGACAAGGTTTAAGTGACCATAAAAAGAGTCTCCTTCTCCAATTAGAAAAAGAGACTTATTGATAGAAGATACTTTGTTTCTACTTGAAATAAAACGTTGACGCCACACGAACAAGGTTACGCATCAAGATACTTGCTTACCCCATGATACTGGCTAACAAATTCATGGGGCGTAGATCATATCCATCAGACTCAATGCCTAGACATCGTGATTGTACTTAACGCCACGGTAGGTAAGCTGTACACGCTGATGGGGATGGCTAGGCACCTTAAACGCCTTACGCTTCAAGGGAGCCCCACGGTACGTGCCAATGTTTTCAGTATCAGTCACTTGAATATTTTCGAAGTGCGCTTCGTAGTTTGCGCCAAGAAATGACAGTTTCATGCTGGTTCCTCCAAATGTGTAGATGCGCTGACCGAAACTCGTGACTAAGGAAATAGTTGCTAAAGTTTCCCGTCAAAAACATCAAAACTGTGTAATTGAATACAGTTTATATTTTATGGAGGTGTATTAAAGCGAAGTTAGCAAAGCTTAAAGTAATAGTTAATCTTTGTTTAACTATTGGGCTCTAGCTCAGTGATCCGCGTTGGCCAGTCCCAGGCTATCGAGCATAAAGGTATATTCAAAGGCCGTTTCTTCGAGCCAGCCGTAGCGTCCAGAAGCTCCGCCGTGACCAGCATCCATATTGGTTTTGAGGAGTAGCCGGTTCTGGTCAGTTTTTAGGGCCCGCAGTTTTGCCGTCCACTTGGCAGGTTCCCAATACGATACGCGGGGATCGTTCAGACCTCCGGTAATCAATAGGTCTGGGTAATCCTGGGCAGTGACATTGTCATAGGGGGAGTAGGACTTCATGTAGTCGTAGAATGCTTTCTCATTGGGGTTGCCCCATTCGTCCCACTCCATAACTGATAACGGTAGGCTAGGGTCCAGGATCGTGGTGACGACATCGACAAAGGGGACAGCTGCGATCGCAACCTTAAATAATTCAGGCCGCATATTGAGCACTGCCCCCATCAATAGTCCCCCAGCACTACCGCCATAGATTGCCAGTTTGTCTGCATGGGTCCATTGGTGCTCGATGAGATACTCAGCACAGGCAATAAAGTCTGTAAATGTATTCTTTTTGTAGAGAAACTTGCCGTCCTCATACCAGGGACGACCCATCTCGCCACCGCCGCGAATGTGGGCAATCCCATAGACCATGCCCCGATCCAATAGCGATAGGCGAATAGAAGAAAAGGACGCGGCAGAGGGGTACCCATAGGAACCATAGGCATAGAGCAGTAGCGGGTTGGTACCATTGCGCTTTAGCCCCTTTTTGTACACCAAGGAGATAGGGACTTGGGTGCCGTCTGGAGCAGTTGCCATCAGCCATTCGCTCTGGTATTGGTTGCGATCATAGCCTCCAACCACAGGCATCTCTTTCTTTAGCTCGCGCTCGTGGGTATCCATATCATGGTCAAACACTGACGATGGCGTGATCAATGAGGTATAGCTAAATCGGAGAATTTTGTTATCAAACTCTGGCATAGCCCCAGCCCAGACTGAGTAGGTGGGTTCTGGAAAGTCTAAGTTAGTTTCTTGGCCTGTGGAAAGTTTCTGGATGCGAATAGTGGGCAGACCTCCCTGACGCTCGTAGATAACCAGGTGATCGATAAAGACACTAATGCCCTTGAGCTGCACATCAGAACGATGGGGGATGACGGTTTTCCAGTTCTCTTTCCCTAAGGCATTAACCGGTGTCACCATTAGTTTAGAGTTGATGGCATCTTCGTTGGTGACAATGTAAAACCGGTCGGAGTCTTTGTCATTTCCAGGATGGTGAGAGATGGAATATTCCACCCCATGCTGCCGTGGAGCAACTATTTGAAAGTCTCCGTCGGGATGGTTAGCATCGAGAATATGAATCTCAGATGTGATCTTACTGTTGATTGAAATCAGCACATAGGCTTCACTGCGAGTGCCCCCCAAGGAGACATAAAAGGCTTCATCGGTTTCCTCGTAGATGAGCTGGTCGTTGCCAGGGTCTTCGCCGAGTCGATGTTTCCAGACCTGATAGGGGCGATGGGCGTCATCTAAACGGGTGTAAAACACCGTACGATTGTCATTGGCCCAGATCACTTCACTCATATCTTCAATCTCTTCTGGAAAGAGTTTGCCCGTAGTCAGGTCTTTGAAGACCAGGTTGCAACGTTCTGATCCATTGGTATCAGTGGCATAAGCGATTAGTTGATGATTGAGGCTGGTTTCATAGTCCCCCAGAGCAAAGAAATCATGACCTTTGGCTAGTTCATTTTCATCCAGCAAAATCTCTTCGGTGGCATCCAGGCTCCCTTGCTTGCGACATAGAATGCGATAAGCCTTACCCTCTTCGGTGCGGCTGTAATAGAAATAGTCACCGTCCTTGGTCGGAACCGACAGATCGGTTTCCTGGATACGGCCCAGCATTTCATCGTATAGAGCTTTCTGGAAGTCCTGAGTATGTGCTGTCTGAGCGGCGGCGTAGTCGTTTTCAGCCTTGAGGTAGTCCAGGGTTAAGGGGGAGTTGCGATCGCGTAGCCAATAATAATCATCAATGCGAATATCCCCATGTTTTTCCAGGGTTTTCGGCTGCTTTTTAGCGATGGGTGCTCCAGACTGACTCAAAACCGTTAGCTCCTTTAGAGGGGGGTTTTTCTAGAATACTGAGCCAGTGACTTATTGGGGGAATAAAAACATTTATACTAGTCAGACTTCACCCATCCTTCTCAACCCCCATGACTGATCTGATCCTGTTTTGGCATCGTCGTGACCTGCGTATCAGTGATAATCTGGGCCTTGCCTCTGCTCGGGAACGCAGTCCTAAGGTAGTGGGTATTTTTTGCTTAGACCCTGGCATTTTGGCGGCGGACGATGTGGCTCCGGCTCGGGTGACGTATATGATTGGCTGTTTGTCTCAGCTCCAAGCACGCTACCGAGCTGCAGGTAGTGAACTCCTTATTCTCAAAGGCAACCCAACTCAGCAAATTCCTCAGGTAGCTGTGGCCCTGGATGCCACAGCCGTTTACTGGAATCGGGATGTGGAGCCTTACTCCCGTGAGCGTGATAACGCTGTGGCTGCGGCCCTCGCGCAACAGGGCATCGAAATGCGGACTAAAACCTGGGACCAGCTGCTCCATGCTCCAGGGGATGTACTGACGGGGGCCGGTAAACCCTATACGGTTTATGGTCCTTTTTGGCGCAACTGGCAGAAATCGACCAAGCTGGCTCCTGTAGATACGTTGCAAGATGCGATGGGGCTGAGCGAGTCAGAACGGGAATCGGTGAATGCGATCGCACTCCCCACAGCGCAGGATCTGGGCTTTGGGTGGGAGGCTCCCCTGCCATTAGAGCCAGGAGAGCTGGCGGCCCAAGAGCAGCTAGCTACGTTTGGACACCAGGCCATTGAGGCCTATGACGAGCAGCGCAATTTTCCGGCTGTAACCGGCACCTCGTTGCTGAGTGCCGCGCTCAAGTTTGGTGCGGTGGGTATCCGTGAGGTGTGGCAGACGGCTGTAACCGCCTATGATGCCTGTCGCAGTGATGAAGCCCGCATCAATGTACAAACCTGGATGCAGGAGCTAGCCTGGCGAGAGTTTTATCAGCATGTGATGTTCTTCTTTCCGGAACTGGCCCATGGCCCCTACCGTGATGCCTGGAAAGACTTTCCCTGGGAGAATGACAGCGCTAAGTTTACGGCCTGGTGTGAGGGGCGAACGGGTTATCCCATCGTCGATGCGGCGATGCGTCAACTAAACGAAACCGGGTGGATGCACAATCGCTGTCGCATGATTGTGGCCAGCTTTCTCACTAAAGATCTGATTATTGACTGGCGCTGGGGTGAAAAGTACTTTATGCAAACGTTGGTGGATGGAGATCTCAGTGCTAACAACGGTGGCTGGCAGTGGAGTGCCTCCAGCGGCATGGACCCTAAACCCTTGAGAATCTTTAATCCAGCTAGCCAGGCGAAGAAGTTTGACGCCGATGCGGAATATATTCGCCAATGGGTGCCCGAGATTCGTCATGTGGATACGGGGGCTTTAGTGACCGGTAAACTCTCTCCTTTGGATTTAGAGAGTACTGGTTATGCATCACCTATTGTTGATCATAAAAAACAACAGGCTCTCTTTAAAGAACTCTACAGGGCACAAAAAGCCAAATTGGGCTAATTGTCGCATCTGGATATATCGGAGCTTGCTTACTGTTTTAACATCATCTGACCAAGACTATGCAAAGTTAGTCCAATATGCGAGCAATCTCGTTATAGTACTCGTCTACTTAGCCGGGTAAACTTTGTGTCAGTAGCCAAATGATTGATTTCACTGTTGCGATTCCCACATACAACGGATCAAAACGGTTGCCTCAACTGCTTGAGAAACTGCGATCGCAAACAGGAACAGAACATTTTTCCTGGGCGATTCTTGTCGTGGACAACAATAGTACAGACAATACCAAGGATGTCATTCGCCTTGCCCAAGCCCATTGGCCGAAAGACTCTCCTGCTCTAGACTATGTTTTTGAAAGCAAACAAGGTGCTGCCTTTGCCCGGATTACGGCCATGGAGCGAGCCGAAAGTGAATGGGTGAGCTTTCTGGATGATGATGTTCTTCCGGCTGCTGATTGGCTTGCCCAAGCCTATGCATTTGCCCAAGAACATCCTGATGCAGGGGCCTACGGTGGACAGATCCACGCTAACTTTGAAGTTGAACCTCCCCCAAACTTCTCTAGAATCCAGTCTTTCCTCGCTATTCGAGAACGGGGACCGACCCCTCACCGCTACGACCCCAACAACCTGGTGCTGCCACCCTCTGCAGCCTGGGTGATTAGTAAGCGCGCCTGGCAAGATAATGTCCCCCTTCATCCCAAGCTAGGCGGACGGACCCAGGACTCTATGGTGCAAGGCGATGATTATGCACCTCTTCTCTATATGCACCGTACCAACTGGGAGATTTGGTACAACCCCGATATGCATGTATTTCACCAAATCCCTAAGTCCAGGCTAGATCGTACCTATCTCACCACCCTGAGTCGAGGCTGTGGTCTTTGCATTTGCCAACTGAGAATGATCAATGCCCAAATTTGGCAAAAACCATTTCTCTTTACCAAGCTCCTCCTTAGCAATCTACGTCGAGTAATACTGCATTGGATCAAGTATCGCCATCTCATACAAACGGATTTGGTGGCTGCTTGTGAGATGGAATTTTTTGTCGGGAGCTTTGTTAGCCCATTTTATTATTTGAAAACCTCGCTATTGTTCCGAAAATAAATGGATCAGAACTGAAATAATCAAATCCATTTTTATGTAAGAACAAGTCAGTGTTCTTGCGGTGCATAAGAACTGACTATATTTACACGTTGAGAGTGTAAAAACCTGCCTACCATTACCTTATATGAAATGTGCGAAATCCTGTTATTGCCATTGGTCTAGATGCAGCCGATCCTAACTTGTTGGATCAATGGATGGCTGCAGGTAAATTAAAAAATCTCAGTCGGTTAAGACAGCAAGGGGCCTACGGGCATCTCAGCAACACAGTAAACTATAATCAAACTGTCACCGAAACGTCTGCCACCGAACGGCTATGGGTGATGTTTGGTACCGGTTGCCAACCCGATAAAACAGGCTATTGGTCTCCGATTCGCTACTCAGTCAATGACTACAGCATTAGCCATGACACCGTTGATGGAGCCTATGACTTTAATGAATATCCTCCTTTTTACGCATTAGGTAAAGACTATAAAGTTGCGGCCTTTGATGTTCCTGTCTCTCGGCTATCTGAGGATGTCCATGGCATGCAAATTTTAGGATGGGGTGGTCATGCTCCCCATACACCTAGCCATTCTCAGCCTCCAGAACTCTTTCCCCAGCTAATTGAGCACTATGGAAAGAATCCTATTTTGCATCAGGATTATGGCTGTTGGTGGGATACAGCCTATGTTCAACGCATTAAATCAGGTCTGAACTCTAGCATTGCAACGCGAGCAAAGATTTGCCAAGATCTTCTCACTCAAGAGCCCTGGGATCTATTTCTCACTGTATTTGGAGAAAGCCACACTGCATCCCATGATTTGTGGCATCTGAGCCAGTCGGATAATCCACTCTATCCCTACAAAAGTGGGCCTGACGATCCGATGTTAACGGCTTTTGAAGCCATGGACCAAGCTATTGGTGATATTGTGGCAGCCGCCCCAGATCATGCCAATATCATCATTTTTTCTGTCCATGGTATGGGCAACAATGTCACCGACATGTATAGCATGGCGTTCTTGCCTGAGCTTCTTTACCGCCATAGCTTCCCTGGTAAATATGGTATTGCTAAAGGAAACATAGGGGGTCCATGCCCACCCATGCGGGTTAATCCCAAACGCAAAAGTTGGTCCGGCGAAGTCTGGCAACAACGCTATGACTCCAACCCGATCAAACGCTTGCTTATGCCCTGGATACCTAGCAAGTTTGATCATTATCTCAATGGCGGGCCTACACCTGCGCTCGCCTCGCCCTATGAATTGAGAAAACAAGGCGTAGCCCTCAACTGGATGCCTGCCATGTGGTATAGCCCCCTATGGGCACAAATGAAAGCCTTTGCATTGCCTGCATTTGCGGCTGGACACATTCGGATTAACCTCAAGGGTAGAGAGGCACAAGGCATCGTCGATGTCGCTGACTATGACGATGTCTGTGATCAGATTACTCAGTCGCTTTATCAGCTAAAGCACGGGAGAACGGGACAGCCAATTGTAAAAGATGTGGTCCGAACACGCAGCCAAACAAATGCTATCAGCTGTCAGGCTCAGCTTCCCGATGCCGATCTGGTCGTCATTTGGCACGATCAGCCTAGCGATGTGATCGATAGCCCCGAATTTGGCAGAATTGGCCCCCTGACCTATTACCGTAGCGGTGGTCATCGATCAGACGGTTTTTTACTGGCTAAGGGGCCCAACATCAAACCAGCTTCTACCATTGACCATGCTCGGACTGTCGATATTGGTCCCACCATCAGGGAACTCATGGGGGCCTCTGCCCTATACCCATGTGATGGCCATTCTCTCTTCTCCCCCTCTACCTCAGCAAAGGCGTGAAAATTGATGGTATATAACGTTTTTTCCCAGGCCATCCGGATTTTGAACAAGCTGTCTTGATTAAATCTTTATGACAAGGTTTTTCTATTTCTAAAGTTGGGCAAATTGAAAGATAAGTCGTCAATATATGTAGCGACGACTGGCATGATAGACATTGCACTTAGAAGGGAATGAAGCGACATGACTAATTCTGGTGGAACTGATGGCGCGGATAAGAAGGTTGTGGCTGGGATCTTAGGTATCTTGCTAGGTGCCTTTGGCGTACACAAGTTCTATTTGGGCTATACCAACGAGGGCATCATTATGCTGCTGGTTTGCTTGATTGGCGGTACTGTAACCTGCGGTATAGGGGCTGCTGTGGTTGGTGTCATCGGTCTAGTTGAGGGGATTCTGTACCTGACTAAATCGGATGAAGAGTTTGTCAGTACCTACGTTACAGGTAGAAAGCCCTGGTTCTAAGGCGGATCATGGCAAAGCCGTCGGTTTATTTACGGGTCGGTCTATTAGGGGCGCTATGTACACCGCTCCTGATTGTTGTGCTCCATGGATTGGGGTATGAGGTCAAGCTGTGGGGATGTCCGCTCAAGGCGTTGGTGGGCATTCCCTGCCCGACGTGGGGGATGACACGGGCGGTGTTTGCGATCGCAAATACCCAGTGGTCTACAGCCATCCACTATCATCTCCTCGCCCCCCTTGTCGTCATCCTATGGGCTGTCGCCATTATCCAAATCAGCCTGGAGTTACTTACCAAACGTGTTTGGAGCCGATGGTGGCAACGCCGTAGCCTCTGGCTTAGTGGACTGATCTTGATGTTCGGGTACCACAGCTATCGACTTTATGGCCTGTGGTCCTCAGGCAACCTGGCTGCAGATATGCAACACTCATTTTTAAGCCACCTCATGTAGGGATGGGCATGAAAAGAAGGGAAACTAGCTTCAAAGTCCTCATTAGCAAAATTACTAATTACAATGCGTAACCGTAGGCTCCCCCTCAAAGCAGGGCTGGCTATAGCAGGTTTAACCTACTGCCAGATCTTTGCCCATATAGAGATCAATCCCTTTCTTAAAAACTATTTGATCCTAGTGCCCATACAGCTAGGAGTACTGATGTATTTTGGCTACGCCTATTGGAGTGGTAAATATAAGCAACCGTAAGCATGGCGATTGGTCCCTAGCGAAACGTTTCGGATAGGGTGACAAGTAGCAAGTAGTGAGTAGTGAATCGTGTTTGTTTTAAACTACTCATTATATGAAGCCCTTAAGCTTAAACTTAGATACTTCCATGGGAGAACCCCGCCTCAAGTTATCTCAAAATTTAACTGAGTTTCCCCTAGAGATTCTAGAGCTAGCGGACTCATTAGAGATTTTAGACCTTTCCAATAATCAGCTCACCACCTTACCCCAAGAATTTTCCCAGTTCAAGAAACTTAGGGTTGCATTCTTCAATAACAACCAATTTGAAGAGTTGCCAGAGGTATTGGCCGCTTGCCCAAATCTCTCCATGGTCAGCTTTAAGAGCAATAAGATTCAGGCGATTAGCGCAGCAGCGTTGTCTCCCAACCTGCGTTGGTTGATTCTCACTAATAACCAACTGACAACACTGCCGAAAGCCATTGGAAATCTGACCAAATTGCAAAAATTCATGCTGGCTGGCAATCGGCTTAAGACGCTACCTGAAGAGCTTGCTAACTGCAAAAACTTAGAATTGATTCGCCTGGCAGCTAATCAGCTAGAAACTCTGCCATCATGGCTTTTAACGCTACCTCGACTAACCTGGCTAGCCTATGCAGGGAATCCTCTCTGCAAAATGATAGACGCCCCCAGTAATGTATCTCTTACCGCTATTGATCCGGCTGAACTACAGCTGGGGGAAGTTTTAGGGCAGGGAGCATCTGGTGTAATTTATAAGGGGCTGTGGAAGCCTGGGGCCACAACTGGAGGCATTCAAGAAGTGGCCGTGAAACTTTTTAAGGGGGAGATGACTAGCGATGGGTTGCCCTTAGATGAAATGCAAGCTTGCATTGCCGCAGGGGGCCATCCCAACTTGGTCAACGTGTTAGGCAAATTAAGTCAGTCCATCGAAGGCAAAGCTGGACTCGTTTTTTCCTTTATTACCCCTGAGTATGGCAATCTGGGGGGTCCTCCCAGCTTAGAGTCTTGTACCCGTGATACCTACAGTGATGACACCAAATTTACGCTGCCAGTAATTTTAGAAATTGCTCAGGGAATTGCATCGGTTGTGGCCCATCTCCATACCCGAGGGATCATGCATGGCGATCTCTATGCTCATAATATTTTGGTCAACAATCAGGGCAGGAGTATCCTAGGTGATTTTGGTGCAGCATCTATTTATGACTTGGGTGATCGTGAGACTGGAGAATCCTTGCAACAACTTGAGTCACGAGCCTTCGGCTGTTTGCTAGAAGACTTATTGAATCGCTATATTTCTGACAATAAAGAGGCTGATTTGCAAGTCTTTCAGCATTTGCGTCAACTACAACAGCATTGCATGTCACCCATAACCAACGATAGACCTCTTTTCAATGAGATTTGTCAACGTCTGACAGAGGTATTAGCGCTTGTTTGAAACTGCTCCCTTCCGAGTTTATCCCCCTACGGTCAAGCCATGTCCGATTGTGGCGAGTATTCCCCACAGTGGTTTGGTTATTCCAGATGGCATTATCAACGCGCTTAATGCAACCTACCAGAACTTTCTTCCCCATCAAGACTGGCATTTGGACAAGTTCTATGATGGGTTGCCAAACCTGGGGATTACCGTGTTGGTAGCTGCGTACAGCCGCTATGTAGTGGATCTCAATCGAGCCGCCAAGGCTCCCTTTTTGGGAAGCTTTTGGCAAGCGGCAGTACCACGGCAAACGGCCTATAATAAACCGCTGTATCGTATCACTCCATCCAGGCAGACGATTCAAGATCGGATTACTCAGGTATACCAGCCCTATCATCAGGCGTTAGAGCGTCTTCTCCAGGAGACAGTTGACCAATTTGGCTATGCGTATCTGTTAGATCTACACAGTTTCGCAGGGCCTATTCAAGATCAGGTATGTTTAGGCAACGGCAATGGCCAAACCTGTTCTGACGTGTTGATATCCACTGTGGACTCGGCTTTCTCATCCCAGGGATATCAAGTCGCTCGCAATCATGTGTTTAATGGTGGGTACATTACTCGTCATTATGGTGCTATGCCTGGTGTGGAATCGTTGCAGATTGAGTTTCGGTATCACAATTATTTGAATCACGACCAGCTTGAACAAGACGACATCCCAGATTGGGACGTACCTGAATTTCACCAGGCAAAACAAAACGTTCAGCCAGTATTTAACCATATTGTGACCATGCTCTCAGACAACGCCTAGCGTTTGAGTTGAGCCTAATGATTCAACGCTTCATCGCTAACATTAATCCATCTGCAATGGGCACCAAACTCATTGACACCCGCTGATCAGCATGGATTTTTTGATTTAGGGCATGGATGTGTTTCGTGCGATTATCCTGTTGGGCCGTTGGCTCAGCCACTCGTCCTGACCACAGCACATTGTCCACTGCCATTAATCCACCCGGACGTAATAGCTGTAACGCTCGCTCATAATAGTTGTCGTAGTTGCTCTTATCCGCATCAATAAAAGCAAAGTCAAAACTGTTGCTATGGCCTTCAGTAATGAGTTGGTCAAGCGTGTCTAACGCGGGAGCAATGCGTAAGTCCACTTTGTGAGCCACACCAGCCTTCTCCCAGTACTTACGGGCCATGGCTGTATACTCATCGCTAATGTCACAGGCAATCAACTGCCCATCTTCAGGGAGGGCCATGGCAACGATCAGCGAACTATAACCAGTGAATACGCCTATTTCCAGGGCTTTCTTTACACCCAATAGCTGCACCAGTAACCCCATAAACTGCCCTTGCTCCGGCGCGATCTGCATCACAGCTCTAGGGTGCTGAGCATTTTCTTCTCTCAACTGTTGCAACAACTTGCTATCGCGGACACCAACGGAAAGCATATAGTTGTATAAATCTTCCGTGAGACTGAGAACTTGAGTAGACATGGGGAGAGGTTTGAATGATGAGTTCTTCGTATTGAGTTAGTAGACCTGAGTTTGTTTACTAACCCCCAGGAATTGTAAAGCCGAGACCTCACAACTCAACGGTAAAAACTTAAAACTCTATAGATGTCTCCTGAAATGCCAATACTAAAGTAATTTGACGGTTTGCTAATCTAAGAGATGGATCTGGTGAGGAATACCGAATGGATATCACCCAGGTGGTACAAGTATCTGCCCGTGTCGGGTGGATTATTGAAATTAGCCAGCAGGATAATGGCTATCGCTATTGGGTGATTAACCGTGAGTTGGATGTTCTTAGTGATGGACAGATATACGCTACCAGCAGTGCCGCTTTAGCAGCAGGACGCCTATTTGTGGAGAGAAGTTAAACCACTTTTAGGGCTGGCACAATACCCGACGCATTGTTTTCATATTGCCTGGGAGGTCAATCCGCATAGCCTGCTCCAGCAGAAATTTTGGAGCTGGAATCATGGGTGTGGCTTTGACAGAGTACGTCAGTAGGGTACCGTCACCAAAATCTTCGAGCACAAGGTCAGCGGCAAAGTCAGCAAAGGTACCTCGCTCTAGCCGAAACTGAATGCTTTGGTGCAGATGCTCAACGACGTGGAGGTAAATCTCTACTTGGGCTGTGAAAAGGAGAAAAGCCTTGCGTGCAGCCTGGTATAGCTTTCGAGTGATGCGCTTCGATTGCTGCTTAACGTGCTGTTTGACGGAGGCTTCTAGCTCACGGCTTTGGGTGATATCGGGAAAGTAATGGACCCAACGGCTGTAGTCGGTGAGCTGTTCCCAGAGTTGCGATCGCACTAACGGTACATACATTTGAGCCGTAACAGCAGCTCCTTGGCCAGCATGGTTATCAGTGGCAATGAGGACGTCGCCGCGCAGCAATGCCGCTTGTTGTGTCGTCGAAACCATAGGATAAATAGAAAAAAATCTAAATGTACTTAATAAAACATCGGAAGATTTTAAAATCCCCGAAAATCCCTGAATCATTGAGACTGTGCACTAGCTTGCCCATTTTCACGGATTCGTTGCCATTATTAACCAGGGAGAGTAAGACTAGTGTCAAGCAAGCACATTTTTGAGTAAAACCTTAGTAAACCTTGTTGTTCCCTAAGAATTTATACCTAATCAGTTGCCCCAATGACTAATCGTTTTCGTTTGCGCCCAATCACTCAACTATTGCTAGCCACCATGGCTATGACGGCCATTGTCTGGATTCTTCGTGGGACTGGGCTGCTGTCGTTTTTGCCAGGGATTATTATTTGGTTATTGCTCTTAAGTTGCTTTGCGATCGCACTCTTTAGCAGCGTGCAATCAACCCGTTAGAGAGTACAGGTATGACGAAATGATTGCAATACTAAACCATTTCTAAACTAAATATTAAATTTGCCTTAAATCTTGCCTGCTAATTTGCCGAGGAGTTGTTAGGCAATTGGCAATGGAACTATTACATATACTGAGCATCTCCCTGTTGCTATTACTGCTCGGGGACTTTATCGCGACCTTTGTCTACCATGTACCCGAGCACGTGTTTGGGCACTACCACAGCATTGTGCACCATAGCCCCAATCGTAGCTTTGTCAGCTATGCCTGGCGTCAGCATTGTCCCCAGGCGTTACTGCCTGGTTTCTTAGGAGCACTGCCCTATCTGATGTGGGTGCCATTTCTATGGCTGCTATCCCCCCCAGGGACAGTGCTCGGTTTGCTATTAGCAGAGTTGCATGTCCTCTGGCGGCATCAGTTTAACCCTGACTATTGCACTCCCAAGCTGATTAAAAATCTATGTCGCTGGCTATGCATCACCACACCGGAGCGTCACCGACTGCATCACAGAAATGCCAATCTGGCCTATGGTGACGTGTTTACCTTCTATGGCAAACCAGCCCAGTACTGGCTCACATTTCTACGGCAGCTAAAACGCCAGTGGGTCTAGCCAATTTTTTGAACACGTCTGTAGGGGCATCCCCTAATGGATGCTCCCGCATTAAAGGTGTTTACAGAGGCATAAACCGAAACATCACTAGTTTCATTCCGTCAATCACGTGGCAGCCGCAGGCATACTGTTAAGCTTTATAAAGATGAATCGGCATGCCGACGCAGAGATAAGGAGTATCATGGCCATCCAAACGGTTTCGACAACGCCTTTTTCAGACCAAAAACCGGGGACATCCGGGTTAAGAAAACAAGTTGCTGTTTTTCAGAAAGCCAATTATTTAGAAAATTTTGTTCAATCTATTTTTGATAGTTTGGACGGTTATCAGGGGCAGACCCTGGTGGTCGGTGGAGATGGTCGCTTCTACAATCGTCAAGCAATCCAGGTCATCTTAAAGATGGCCGCCGCCAGTGGTTTTGGTAAGGTGCTTGTGGGTCAGGGTGGCATTTTCTCTACACCAGCGGTATCTTGCATCATTCGCAAGTATGGAGCCTTTGGTGGCATTATCCTCTCTGCTAGCCACAATCCCGGCGGCCCCGATGGTGATTTTGGCATTAAGTACAACACTGGCAACGGTGGTCCAGCCCCCGAAAAGGTGACTAGCGCCATCTTTGAACGGAGCAAGGTCATCGATGAGTACCAGATTTTAGAGGCTGAGGACGTTAACCTGGACCGAGTCGGTACAACCACCCTCGGCAATATGACCGTTGAGGTGCTGGATGCGGTCAATGACTATGCCGCTCTGATGGAAACGCTGTTCGACTTTGAGCAAATTCGTCAGCTGCTGACATCTGGCAGTTTCAACATGTGTATGGATTCGCTCCATGCGGTTACCGGCCCCTATGCCAAGGCTATTTTTGAAGGGCTGCTGGGTGCGCCCCAGGGCACTGTACAAAATGGTGAACCCCTAGAAGATTTTGGCGGTGGTCACCCGGACCCTAACCTGGTCTATGCCCATGACCTGGTAAAGGTGATGTTTGGGGTCAATGCTCCTAGTTTTGGGGCAGCCTCTGATGGTGATGGAGATCGCAACATGATCGTGGGTAGTAACTTCTTCGTTACCCCCAGTGACAGTTTGGCCATCTTGGCTGCCAATGCCACACTGGTTCCCGGTTATCGCAGTGGTATTGCGGGCGTCGCTCGCTCCATGCCCACCAGTCAGGCCGTTGACCGCGTTGCCGAAAAGCTCGGCATCGACTGCTATGAAACTCCCACTGGTTGGAAGTTCTTTGGCAACCTGTTGGATGCTGACAAAGCCACCCTCTGCGGTGAAGAAAGCTTTGGTACCGGTTCCAACCATGTCCGAGAAAAGGACGGTCTCTGGGCAGTCTTGTTCTGGCTCAATGTTTTAGCAGTGAAGGGACAGTCGGTAGAAGCGATTGTTAAAGACCACTGGGCCACTTACGGTCGTAACTACTACAGCCGCCATGACTTTGAAGGAGTGGAAACAGCTGCGGCTAATCAATTGATGGATGGGTTACGGGCGCAATTATCTAGCCTTAAGGGTCAGCAGCTAGGCAGTTACACCGTCGACTACGCTGACGACTTTAGCTACACCGACCCCATTGACCACAGTGTCAGCCAAAAGCAAGGCATCCGCATTGGCTTTACCGACGGTTCCCGTATTGTGTTCCGTTTATCCGGTACCGGCACCCAAGGAGCCACCCTCCGACTCTACGTCGAAAGCTATGAGTCCGATGCGGCCAAACACGACATTGATACCCAAGAGGCCCTAGGAGAACTGATTCAGATCGCTGATCAAGTCGCCAAAATTAAGGAACTCACCGGTTTCGATAAGCCCACCGTAATTACCTAAACCTGAGGCTACTAAACAATCATCTTTCCCTTACTGGGAGGGGCTCCAGGGTGGGTTTTGATCGGATCAAAACCCACCCCAATTTTTTCTACTGTCCCGGCACCTTCACACCGCTTTTCACCTGCTGCTTATCTGCACTCTTCGCATACTTCTCAGCTACAGCCGTCATTTCCGCTACACGCTCAGCATTAGTGACCTCTTCCGCCTTGGCCATCACGGCGGCGGCTTCCTTAGCCTTCAGACCGTTTTTCACCCGAGTCAAAAAAGATAGGGTAAACCCTACACTCAGATAGGTGGCGCTCATAATTGCCCAGCCTTCGATGACGTAGGTCATCATAAGATTCAAGGTTTCAACAGTCATGATGCGCTCCCGGTGTTAAAAACAACTTTGATTACAGGTAGTGGGCACTCTACTCAGTGCTCAATGGGCACTGAGTAGAGTGCTTTTATCTAAATGTATGGGGTTAACATTTCGCCCCATGCAAGCCTTCAAAGCTGTGTAGTTTAGATGTCCCTAAGATACATATGAACTAGTCAATGCCTTTGTAGGACTCACATGAGGGCAATTTTTATCCCATTTAAGCAGGTTCTTTTTGGGATCGGTACTTATTGCAAAAAATATAATGATACGGATGCTGAATTGACTGCATCCATCAACTGGTTATTCTAAACAGACTGTCAGGACACTACGCCCATAGCTGCTGCTATCTAAGGCTTGTAGCGATTACCTGCGATGTGAACTATGGGCGCAAAGCTGTCTTTCAGTCCAGGCCGCCCTTCGGTATGGTGAAATACCGATAGCGTCACTGTCTGTTTTATGTCTACTCGCCTGTCTTTTCAGACCAAATTTGCCTATGGAGTGGGTGAATTAGGTACAGCTATTCCCATTGGCCTAGCGATCTTTTATCTGCTGTTTTTTCTGACAGAGGTGGTGGGATTGTCTCCCACATTGGCCGGGACTGTACTGTTGATTGGGCGGGTGTGGGATGCGATCAACGATCCTATTATTGGCTGGCTCAGCGATCGCACCCAGTCGCGTTGGGGCCGCCGCTATCCCTGGCTGGTGTTGGGAGCACTTCCCTTGGGCTTTTTTACCTTTATGCTCTGGCTGGTGCCGCCCCTGGAGTCCCAGGCCAGTTTATTTGTGTACTACGTGCTGATGGCCATGGGGGGCTATGCGGCGTTTTCGGTGGTGATTTTGCCGATGGTTGCGATCGCAACCGAACTCACCCCCGACTATGACGAACGCACCAGCATCATGTCCGTCCGCTCAGCGGCCAATATCATCGGCTCAGTGGTGGGGCTGGTGCTGGCTCAGATCATTTTTTCCCTGGTGGAAAACACCCGGCAGCAGTACATGCTCCTGGGTGGGGCCAGTGCCATCTTTATTGTGGTGGCCATTGCCATTTGCGTGGTGGGTACCTATGGCCAATATCGCCCCGTCATGCGCACACAGCCAGAACTATCCCCTCACCCCATGGGCCGACAGCTGCGTCGGGTGTTTGAAAATCGAGCCTTTCGCTGGGTAATGGGACTATATTTGTGCTCCTGGGTTGGCGTCCAGGTGACAGCAGCGATGTTGCCCTACTTTGTTACGGACTGGATGCAGCTGGACGAGCAGCACTTTACCCAAATGGCGATCGCAGTGCAGGGGAGTTCAGTGGTCTTGATCCCGTTTTGGCTCTGGGTGACCAAGCACACTAGCAAGCAAGCGGTGTACTTTGCGGGAGCCCCTTTAGCATTACTGGGGGTGGGCATTTTAGGTATCGTCCAACCGGGTCAGGTAGGACTAATGTATGGTGTGGGGTTAGTGATTGGCGCAGGGTTATCTACTTTTTATCTGGTGCCCTTTGCCATGCTGCCCGATGTGATTGATGACGAAGAACTACGTACTGGTGAGCGGCAGGAGGGCATATTTATTAGTCTGATGGTGTTTTTACAGAAAGTGGGCATTGCGATCGCCATCTTTCTTTCAGGCTGGATGCTGGACTGGGCTGGTCAGATGGGGCCTGGCGCTCGACTTCTTGTCATCCGTCTACTAGCCAGCGCTCTCCCTAGCCTCTTAATTTTTGGCGGTATTTACTGTGTCTATCGCTATCCTCTAACCCGTAAGGCTCACCATCGCATTCGTCTTCAACTCGAACGCAATCGAAAACAACCCCAAAATTAATTTCGCCTCCATTACAAAATTTGCCCCTATACTCCATTTCCCATGCAAACCACTGCCGAATACTATTGCGCCTATTGTGGCGAACCTAGCACCACCTTTATTGACATCAGCAGCGGTCTCACCCAGCAATATGTCGAAGACTGTCAAGTATGTTGTCGGCCTAATATTCTTTACATCACCATTGACGAAGAGACCTTAGACGTGGATATTCAAACCGATTGCGAAGATCGTTAAAACCCTATGGGTATCTTGTGGAGCGCTTGTCTCTACTCGACAAACGGGTAGGATAAATCCGAATTGATATCAATTGATGTGTAGCTATTGGTAATGTCACATTGGCAGCTATGGAAAACCGATTGAAAAACTTTGCTTGCATTATTTCTAGTTCCTTAGTGAGTGCCCTATTGCTTGCCAGTTGTAATAGTGATGGCACTAGTTCTAGCGGCGGTCGTGGGTTTGAAGTCAAGCTGCTAGTGGGCAGTGCTCTGCACCACTTCTGTGATGAAGCAGCGGTGCAGTTTAATCAAACCAAGCCCAAGCTTGCCAGTGGTGATGCCTTTCATATGACCTGCGAAGCGGCGGGTAGTGGTGATGTGGTCGAACGTACTGCGACTCTAGCTCAACAGTTTCAGCAGGGAACCATTACGGCTGATGCGGCAGAATTTCCAACCATTTTGTCGGTAGATGGTGAAATTTATCAGAACCAGCTGATTTACCGCATGGACCAGCTCTATCCTGGGCAAAACTATATTCCAGCTATCACCGATGCGCCCTTGTTGGCCAACAGTCCCATGGTGTTTATGGTGCCGACAGATCTGGCCCCTGGTCTGCGTAAAGTAGATGATCTGTTTGCCAAACTAGTAACTGCCAAGACCCATAAGGATTTGGATGCGAGCAGTCCCGAGCAGCCGGTTTACTACGTTCATACGGCTCCTACCCGGTCAAATTCTGGTCTACAAACCTTGGTATCGCAGTTTGCCTCTGTGTCAGACAAACGTCCGGAGGAGCTAACGGTGGCCGATGTGCAGCAGCACCAGGCAGCAGTGCAAAACATCCAGAGCAAAATCACCCGCTATGGTAAATCCACATCTACATTGGCTCAGGCCATGGTCGAAAACGGACCATTTTGGGCATCTATCGGTTCGGTGTATGAGTCCTCAGTGATTGCGGCAAATACTAATTTGCCCCCTGGCGGCACCCAGTATGAGGCGGTATATCCCAAATCCACATTCACCTCAAACATGCGGGGCATTGTGCCCAATGCGCCCTGGGTTAGTGACCAGGAAAAGGAAGCGGCTGATCAAATTTTGGAGTATTTGCAGTCTCCACCAGCTCAGCAGATTGCTACGAATCTTGGGCTACGCCCTGGGGCACCCGGTGTGGCCCTAGGTCCCAAGTTTAGCCCTAACTTTGGCGTGGATCCCAAGGCTAGCTATGATTCCTACCGTCCTCCTGCTCCAGAGGTAGCTGAGGCAATGCTCACAACCTGGAGCCAGGTTGCCAAGAAGTCTTCTTTAGTGGTGGTGGTGGTGGATACCTCTGGCTCGATGGAGGGCAACAAGCTACCGTCGGTGCAGAATACGCTCAAAACCTATGTGGAAGCGTTAGGCCCCAAGGATAAAGTGGCGCTAATTGATTTTGATAGTAATATTCGTCAGCCGGTTCTGGTGGATGGTACGGCAGACGGGAAGGCACGAGGGTTGCAATTTATTGCTGGACTGCAAGCCGATGGCGGCACCCGCCTTTATGATTCGGCCCTGGCTGCCCGTAACTGGCTCTCGGCCAATCTCAAGGCGGATGCCATTAATGCGGTATTGATTCTTACCGATGGTGAAGATTCAGAATCGAGCATTGGTCTGGGGCAGCTGGAACAAGAACTATCGAAAAGTAATTTTTCGTCAGATCAGCGGATTGCTTTCTTTACGGTGGGCTACGGCAAGGAAGGGGAGTTTGACCCCCAGGTCCTGGAGCAAATTGCTCAGCTCAACGGGGGGTACTATCGTAAGGGTGATCCGGCCACCATTGCTCAGCTGATGGCCGATCTGCAGGTGGAGTTTTAGGAGTTGCAGATGAAGTTAGCCAATCCATTGCAGTATCCACTCGCGGTGCTGGCGGGGGGACTTTTTCTGGTAGGGGGGGTGCGTCTGGTCCGTTTGCCTAATGTGGTTGCCATTCCGGTTGCGGTTGCGATCGCAACCGCAGGGGCTACAGTTCTCCAGTCCCGTGGCCCTGAAACCGTTGAGCTTACCAATAAAGCAATCAACCGCGAGTTTCAACAGGTACGACAGCAGGCTGTGGCGTTGGGCACCAGGGCCGATGAGCTACATGAGGAAGCGACTAAGCTCCTAACGGCCAGCGATCAGATGGAGCTATTAGGGGTGGTGCAGTATGCGTGCGATCGCACTCAGGAACTTCCCCAAAAAATCGACCAGTTGGCCCAGCGCATGGACGGCAATGACGCTCTACTTTCGGTAGATGAACTCAACCACCAGCTCAAACAGGCCGAAGCTAAAGTTCGCCATAGTAAAGGCGTCGCCCAAGAACAATGGGGCAAGCTTGCCAACAGCTTGAAGCGCAATATTGCCCTTGCTCAGCATGGTGAAGACGCCCGCCAAGCACAGTTAGCAAACCTATCCACACTAATTGCCGAATCAGGGGGGGTATTGCAACAACTGCAAAATAAACTGCGCACTGCCGATCTAACTAGCTCGGTAGCCGCTGATGAACTACGAGATCTCAGCGATGAATTTAAAGGCTTCCAAGAAAATGTCGATGTCTTAATCGCCTAATTTCTTTTCCGTTCCAATTTTTGTAGGGTCGTTCCATGGAACGACCCTACAAAAATTGCCCCATTCCCCATCACCTTTCCAACCATGGCCACCAAACCCATCATCTCCCTCGCCATCATTGCCGCCTCCGCTGCTCTTGCCTATGCCCCTCTCCCCGGCGTTAACCAATCCATCACTATTGTTAGCGGTAGCGAACTTCAAGCACCCTTGAAAATTTTAGAAACTCGGTTTGAACAACAGAATCCTTCGATTCAAATTAACCTTGAATTCCAAGGTTCTCAAGATATTGTCAACAAATACATCGACGACAAAAACAACTTTGAACCCACGGTTCTAATTCCTGCCAATGGGCAACTGCTTGATGAGCTGAACCAGCGCTGGCAGGCCCAGTATGGCGACGAACCATTTTACGAGGCACCCCAGCCTATTGCAAAAACTATGCTGGTGGCAGTCTCCTGGCCTGAACGTGCCCAAGCGTTGTTCCCTGGCGGCGAGTTTCAGTGGCAGCGGGTAGAAGATGCTATGACTGGCGGCAATTGGGACAAAATTGGCGGTAATGCGGCTTGGGGCAGCTTTGACTTTATTACTACCGATCCGACTCGTTCCAACAGCGGTCAGCTCACTATGAGCCTATGGTCTCAATCTGAGGCTAACAGTAACACCCTCAACACAGCTGACTTCAGCAAGAACAATGTTCAAACTTTATTTGGTTTAGTAAAACGTTCCATCTATCAGCCTCCTCGCTCTACAGATGTTTTGTTGCAAGAGTTTATTACCCGTGGTCCCAATGATGCTGATATTGCGACGGCCTATGAGAGTATTGCTCTCCATCGCTGGGAACAATCCAGTGCCACCCAAGGCCAGCCTTATCAAATTCTCTACTTGGATCCGACCATCGAAACAGTTTCGACAGCTGCTATTGTGCGACGCGATGTCAGTGGTGGTGAGGCTAAAGCAGCCCGTGCATTTATTGACTTTCTGATAGCATCAGAACAGCAGGCGGTGTTTGTACAGCACGGTTTTCGTCCAATGAATGCCAAGGTGGATATCAACTCTGTACCCAACAGCCCCTGGAGTAAAAATATTCCTGGAGCTATGGCTGATCCCACAGGTCGCGTTAGTGCTCCACCCGATCGTTCTGTGGTTGAAGAAGTCATCCGGCAGTGGCAACGGGCCAATTGATTAAACCTCAAACATTAACGTTGGTGTTATTGAGCTACCTGGGTCGTAAATCGAAAGAAACCGTAGGCATTGTTAGGTGTATCTTGATCAGTACTGCCTAGCAACTGGCTAAGACCAGATGGAGTACCCGTTGTTCCCGTAATATCCACCACTACGACCTGATCGCTAGAATTTGTTGCTCCGGCAGGCAAATTACAGGTGGGACCAACAGGAATTGTACCAACTGTCGCCAGCTCCGCTCGATCGACCATCGCCGCATCACTAGCCGCTGTTAACTGATAAGTAGTATCACCAATCTCTAGCTCAATATCGTTACTACCATAGAGGCCAAAAACAAAGCTTTGATTTGGCTGAATCCAATCACAAATTCTCACATCAGTCGCATTGAGAGTCCCTGCATTCAGAAAATAGACCGTATACTCAATATCATCTCCTGGCTTCACAGCACCAGCATTTAATTCACCCAACAGGTAGTTGGTGGGCCAATGATTATGGTTATCATTGGTCTCAACTGATGAAACGGTATCATCAACAAATTGATTCAGGGGAGTAGAATCATTAGGATTCTCAGTTCGATTGCCATTAATCGCCGTAATCCGTTTGACAAGCAGTACCTCAGGAGGTCTGACAACATTAGCACCGATAAAGCTAAGGTGTTCGCTATCGGCATTGTTGTTGCCTGCTGTACTGTCATCATCTCCGACAATTAGCATAACTTTTTGGACACGAGCGATCGCACCGTTATCTACAAAGCTAATCCAGCGAGTTGATTGGTTACCACAACCTGGTTCGTTATTGACCGTGCCGCCACACAGGCTTTGAACAACCAATTCTGGATCGGGTTCGTTACCGTCATAGAGAGAATTTGGCACAATTTCAATATCGTCGCCAATGCGATTATCCGAGGCATCCAGGAGTCTCAAAATTGCTGGTGTCCCATGGCCATCTGTGCGAGTTTCTAAATCACCTACCCAGAAGCCAAATGCGCTAACTGGTTGTTCAAAGGATAGAAGCACTGCATTACGTTTGAGATCACTCAAAGCACCAGCGTGAGTCTCATTCCAAAATAGCGGTTGATCACTACTTTCATAGAGACTGGCTGGACGGGGTGCCGAACCTTGCAAAGAACTACTACTGCTGAGGGTAGGACTTGAGCCTGCCATCGTAGTCTCTCCAGCACATGCAGTCCCCCCTATGGGAATCTGTACCAACTCAACAGAAACATTAACAATAATGTTGGCAACAGGATCGTGATAGCTAAAGTTAGTAGTACTACCCTGAGGAACACTAGCGGTTCCAAACCAGTTTTCTAACGCAGGATCGACTGCTTGACCAACAGCCGTTCGCCAATTATCGTCCAAGGTGTCTACTAACTCGCGGGTTGCAATGACATTACGTCTGACTTCACCGCTGATATAAGGGACAATGCTAGGGTCAGATGTACCGCTACCAATGGTGCAACCGTCTGAGTCGGTGGTCACCATAACAGGAGAACTTACCCGTATCTCTTGTGAGTTGTTAACTGGGTTAATAAAGCTCCCTGTGGCCTGATTTTTAATCACGGTACCAGGTGCAGGAGCATCTGCCCGAGCTGGGCGATCAATTAATGCGCCATGAGATAACAACATCATGACAATTAGGGCATGTTTAATACCCCAACTGAGTAACTGACATTTCATTTGTGTGCAACCCTGACAAAATGTGCCTGGTTATCCCAGTGCTCTCATTAAGGTGCCCACCCATGGTTCTCTCATATGATACGAGAGTTCATATTCCTTGCGATATCGAACCAGAATGACTATCATCAAAACATCAGATACTTGATGCCTTTTATCCACAGCACAAAGCGGCAGCAACCTGGTTTGAACAACACGTGAATCAGCCTGTTCGGATCGGCTTACCATGGCCAAGCCTGCTGGCATTCTTAAGGATTGTGACCAATCCACGCATTTATGCATCGCCTTTGGGTATTGATGATGCCTGGGCTCAGGTTGAAGAATGGCTAGCTCTACCTAATATCTGGATTCCGTTTCCTACTGATCAGCATGCAACTGTTTTAGGGCAACTTCTGCAGGATACTCAGGCAAATGCCAACCTGGTTCCAGATGCTCATTTGGCAGCTTTGGCGATAGAGCATGGTCTGGAGGTTTGTACAACAGATACCGATTTTGCCAGATTCTCTGGCTGTCGATGGCGTAATCCGCTTCAAGTTGCTTCATGATAGAGGGGCGGAAGTTTTCTTTGGCAGGTTATGGCACCGGTATTCACGGATCGATTCTTTAATACGGCGGGTCCAGTGCGGGCCGATTGGCACTATCTAATCGATCCGTTGACCCGTTGGGATATGGATGAGATTCTACAGCTGATTGCCCAGGGGAAGTATTTTGTGCTGCATGCCCCTCGACAAACGGGGAAAACCTCCTGTTTGCTGGCCCTGATGGACTATCTCAATGCTGAAGATCGCTACCAGGTTGTTTACGCCAATATTGAGACAGCCCAAACGGCTAGAAATGATGTTTTTCGGGGCATTGACACCGTTGTCCATACCCTGGCATCGATGGCTCAGCTCTATCAGCAAGATGCTCGATTGCATGACTGGCGACAGGCAATGCTCAAGCAATCGGCACCAGCCGATGATATGCTGCGTAGCCTATTATCCCAATGGGCAGCCCAAACGGACCAACCAATTGTTCTATTCCTGGATGAAGTGGATGCATTGGTAGGCGATACCTTGGTCTCACTATTGCGTCAATTGCGGGCAGGGTATACCCAACGACCTCAGAATTTTCCTCTATCAATTATTCTCTGTGGGGTACGGGATGTGCGGGACTATCGCATTCAAACCTCGGATCAAGAAATTATTACCGGGGGTAGTGAGTTTAATATTAAGGCCGAGTCCCTGCGGTTAGGTCATTTTATTGAGCCCGATGTACAGGCATTGCTGTGTCAGCACACGGTTCTGACAGGGCAGGCGTTTACGCCAGAAGCACTCACCTATCTGTGGCAGCAAACTCAGGGGCAACCCTGGTTGGTGAATGCGCTAGCTTATCAAGTGTGTTTTAAAAAAGAAGGACGAGATCGCACCCAATCCATTACCCTGGAAATGATGAAAACCGCCCGTGAAAGACTGATTCAGCAGCGCGACACCCACCTGGACCAGCTCACCGATAAACTCAAAGAGCCCCGAATTTATCAAGTTGTTGCTCAAATACTAGATGGGAATATGCAAGCTAGGCTATTTTTGAGAGATGATATCCAATATCTTGAAAACTTAGGCTTGATCCAATGTGGCTCCACCTGGAAAATTGCCAATCCAATTTATCAAGAAACCCTTCTCCAGGGATTGACTTGGAGTAATCAATCCCTTTCTACTCAGGGGGACAATACTGATTAAAGTGTGGCTGGATCAATGCCGAGTTCTTTTAGTTTTGCTTCCAGACGATTAGCTCGTTTTTTCTCTTTTAAAGCCGCTTCTTCTGGTGACAACACAAGATCACCTGCAGGTGTAAAAAAACGCAATTTTGAATCATGCAGTCCTAAGTACAGCTCTAGCTGCTGACTCCAGAAATAGCCATTTTCATTCAGTTCAATAGGCTGATAGGTGCCTGCCATCAGTACAAAGCCGCAAAACTCCAACGAGTCTGGGTCGAACCAGAAATATTCGGGTGTACGAAAGGTATCTTGATAGAGCTGCTTTTTGGTTTCTCGATCTGTCTTCGCGGTACTCTCAGACAAAATTTCAACAATAATATTAGGGTATTTTCCCTCTTCTTCCCACACAATCCAGCTTTTTCGAGAGCGTCTCTCAGTTCCTAAAACGACGAAAAAATCAGGGCCTCGAAAATCTCGACTTTTTAGCTGTCGAGGACTGAAGTATACGGTTAAATTACCGGAAACAAAGAAGTTATTTCGGTCCTGCCATAACCACTCTAAACTGGCTATTAACAGCAACATCTGTCGTAGATGTAAGTCGGTTTCCAACGTTGGCTCATCACTATAAAGATCTGTCGGTGGCACGATGACAGACCCTGGAGCTACGGAGTCTAATTTTTGGATGATTGCCATAGAAACCTGCCACAATCGTTCTGCCATAATTATAACGTCATTGTAGGGGCGTTCCGTGGAACGCCCCTACAATGGGAAATATCCAACGTTTTCCATTAACGTTTGTTTTTTATTTCAGTTGCCGTTATTGTGACCTCTACTGTTGAACTCATCGGATATGATTATCCCCGAATAACCGTAATTTTCTTCCCCTTCGGTGTTTGAGCAGAGGCTGTCATTGTTCTTTCTGCAATAGAAGGAATCTGATCTCGTTTATCAAAGATCACTAACCACCCCTGATCAAGTCCCAACCCTGCTAGATAACGATCTAATTGTTCTAAACCAGCGTTTAATGGATCAGGACGACCATCGCGCCAGACTTTTAGCTCCATTGCTAGTATTACAGAACCATACCGCAAACAAAGGTCCATCCGGTCAGTACCAATGGCATATTCCCGATCCAGGGTGCCGCCACCATTTACGACTCGATGTAAAAAGGCCATTAATACTAAATGGGGAGCGATTTCATGGTACGGAGCACTGCGTAGTAAGGGTTCTCCATGTTGTCGCCAAAACTGCAAAAATGCGTCTAAGAGTTTATCGATATCTAGGGTGCCATCAGATTGTAGCCAGCTGGGTTGAATAATTGGCAAACTGTCTTGAGGCCCACTGGCAAGCACACGGGGAATGACTTCTCGATAAATGGGATTGGCAATGGTTAGACCGCCAGCTGGGTCACGACGTAGTAATCCTAAATCTAAGGCAAATCGACGATCGTCGAGGGGAATATCTCCGAGGGCTTGCCCCGATAGAATCGGCTCAACAATTTGACGAATACGAGAATCTCTCAGTCGTTCGGCCAAGCTATCTAAATGGGTATCTTGTCGCCGAATTAGATTTTCTTTAGCCTGGTCAAAGTGTTCAACGGTAATGTTTATTGTTGGATCGGGGGCAATCACTTCTACGATCTGTCTTGCTAAAGCGTTGACCAACCAGGGTTGTCCTTGGGTTAGATAGAAGGCTCGATCTACAGCTGTGTCGCTAAAGATTTGGTCAGTATCATGGGTGTGTTGAGCATAGAGTTCGCCAACTTCTTCGCGGGTAAAATTGCGGAGGGTCAAGGATTCTACTTTGATGTTAAACGGACTGGCGGTATGAAGTCGATCACTTCCTCCAGAGGCTACTTTATAGTCTCGTACATCACGTAATCCGACCAGGGCAAGGGACTGGGGAAATCCCTGGGGGCGATTGGGATAGCCATCTCTCAGTTGTCTTAGGACACCAATGAGAACCTCATCTTGCAATGCATCAATTTCGTCAATAAAAACTACCAGTGGGCGCGGTGATGTGATAGTCCATTCTTGCAATGCTCGATTAATCTGACTACCGGCTGGGGCTGCTGGCCAACTGGGGGGCTGCAGGTTTGCGGGTAGACGGATTCTGGCGGCTTGTTGCCAGGCTGACAAGATAGCCTTTTCTGCCTTATCGATGTCCTTGGGAAATGCCGCTCCGACCTCAGCGGAGACCATAATGGCCGTGTACTTGCCGCTATTGGTTAGTTCATGAGCCAGAGCTAACATCGCTGTGGTTTTACCAATTTGGCGGGGTGCGTGAATAATAAAATAACCTTCTTGCTCAATTAGCCGCTGCATCCTAGGCAAACGAGCAGCAGGAGGTAACATGTAGTGTTTTGCAGACTGGCAAGGGCCAGCGGTGTTAAACCAGCGCGGCATAGAGGGATGGACAAGAGGACCTGGCTCTATCCTAGCGGACGGTGTCATGGTGGGGGCGTTCCATGGAATGCCCCCACCATGATGAGGTTATTTCACCCGTGTTCTAAAGCGAACATGGCCATAGGCTCCGGTGGCGTCGGTGGTGGCATCGGGTAAATCACCCAGATTCACAACAACGGCACCGTTGGTGTTTGCATTCACACCATCACCATCACCATCACAGTCGATGTCGGGGAAGCTGTTGGCGGGGTCAATGCCAGGACCAAAGTAGGTGGTGCTGTCACCATCGTTGGCTCCGGTGTGATAATCGGTAGTACCATTTCGATAGAGTTCAATGCTGAGGTCAGCTCCGCCGATACCGCCTGTGGCTTGGGGGCTGCTGCCTGTATACCCATTGGGGATAAAGCTGGTGAAGGAAGGAACATAATCGCAGAAGAGAACATTTTCTGCGGTGGTGTCTCCGGAGGAGAGGAAGTAAATGGTGTATTCGATTTCGTCGTTGGGCATGACGTTACCGCCGTCGGTGCCGCCGGGCATATAGGTGTTTAATGGGGTGGGCCATTGGTTGGTTTCGTAGGGGTCAAAGGCAGGGTCGTTTTCGTCATAGGCGGGATTGGTTGGGTCGCTGACGGCGGGGATGTCGTTGTCGTCGTAGGCGTAGGTGGTGGGATTATGAACAGCGAGGTTGGTGCCGTCGCTGGTGGTGGTGTCGTTGTTGATGGCGGTGATGCGTTTGACGAGAAGAACATTGGGATCGCTGGCAACAATCTCAAGTGAATAGTCTTCTACTTCGCCATCACTGGCTAAATCACCGGGTGTTGTTCCACTAATACTGCCATCGGTAGTTAAGCGAAAACGGGCATAGGTATTGGTTCCTCCAGTCATGTCGCTGACACCGGCCCCGGACCAGGTTAATGCTCCGTCAGGATTACCATTGATTGTGCCATCTGATACTGTTTGGCTGGTATATTCATCGGCTTCAAATGTGCCATTGCCGTCAAAGTCGATCCAGGCATGGAGTGTGGCTGTGCCTAAACCTGAATTGTTAGTGACCGTAATATCACTGGCCGGAATACTGAAGGTGGTAGCGCCTGCTGCTAGAGTGGCCAGGCTCACACCGTCTTCATCACCTCCATCACCGGTGCCATCCAAGGGGGTGACAGCATCCCCTTCTCCATCTGGGCTGATGCCTAAATGCAGGTCATTCACAATCCTGTGGATCGGGCCTACCGGCTCACTGCCGCTATTGCTTGCTGTTGCGTCTGTTCCGTAAGTGTCTGGGGCATCCCCTCGATCTGGTAGACAGACCGGTGCATAAATTCGGTCAACACCAAAGTCATCAGAGGCAAGCCCCTGTCCCTGCATCGCGAATTCAATTTGAGGAGTAGTGTTGCCCGTGTAGGGAATCGTGACATGGACAACGCCCCATTGACTAAACGCGCCACCGCCACCGGGGTTACTCAGACCGGACGGCGAACCTGCACTCATGGTAGCTCCATTCAGTGGAGTGAGAGTGCTACTACCTGCCCCTTCTCCATTGATGGTGGTCATCTGCCAATAGGGAGTGCCATTTACCCGGAGTTCTAAGGTGCTGTCTTTGCTGCCACCGCCACCTGCGTGTCTCCAGTAGGTATCAAACCAGATATCTAATTGTCCATTGAGATAGGTTTGATCTACTTCGAAGAGTGGGGTTACTAACAGGGCATCATCAGCCGAGTCATTCTCGTTGTAGGCAATAATACTCCCAAGAGCTGGATATCCGTTGGCAATCGTTCCGGTAGGTTCATTGCCAGGATTGATGACGCTCGGTACGCTGCTAGGGGCATACCATTGGCCGGTGGCGGGGAAGGAGGTTAAGCCATTATCGAAGCTGCCATCGGTTACTAGGTTTTGAGGTAGGAGACATTGGGGTTGCCCTGGTGTTGGAGTAATAGGATCATCTGCGATCGCAACCGCATAATCTTCCACCTCACCATCACTAGCCGCACCACCCGGCGTATTGGCATTTATGCTAGCATCCGAGGTAAACCTAAATCGCGCATAAGTATCACCTGCAGCACCTGCCGTAATCCCGCTCCAGCTCAAATCTCCTGCAGGGGTACCATTGGCCACAGCAACATTGGTATACTCTCCTGGCTCAAAGGTACCGTTCTTATCAAAGTCAATCCACGCGTGAAGCGTACCAGTTCCTGTTGCTGTAATGTTGCCTGCTGGAATGGTGTAGCTAGTATCTCCTTCCGTCAGCGTAGCTAGAGTAATACCATCATCTTCAGCACCATCACCACTCCCATCTAGAGGTGTAGCTGCATCCGTCTCACTATCTGGGGCTGTTCCCAGGTGAATCCCACTTACAATTGTATGGCTAGCCCCAATCCCTTCACCAGCATCATCTACGATATCGGTTGCGTATGTGTCTGGAGCATCACCATAATCGAAGGAAGCACCAATAACAGGGGGTGGCACATTACAGACAATTCCCTCCCAATCGCCATTAGGAATTGCTCTTGGACTAAATGCTCCTCCAGTTGCTAAATCAACAAAGTATAGGTTGTTGCCGTTACTACCGCCAGCATTACTCGCCACCAGAACTAGGTCACCGTTATCATCGAAGGACATGCCTTCGATGTCGTAGATGGTTGATTGAATCAGAGTGCTACCGTCAAAATTAATCCCATCTAGGTTTTGAGGAGCCATTACGGCAGTTGGTGTTGCAGCTGAAACATCAACCGCAAATAAATGACCAATAGTAGTTCCTGTTTGACCAGGATTGTAACTACTCACCACACCATAAAGGAGGTTGGGAGCACCTGGGTAAAAAGCGATGGCTTCAACCGAGGCGCGTTGGGTGCTACCTAGTTGATAGGGAGCTAAGTCAATGGCTAGATAATCTTTGCCTGCACCAAAGGCATTGGTGATGGCTTGCCCGGTGGTCGCATCAATTTGGAAGAGGTAGTAATAGTTGTCGCCGGGACCAGAGCTAGGCTGAACATAGTAGGCAGCAGCCCAAATAATATTGGTGCCCGGCTGGAAAGCCATACTGCGGGTGTCTGAAATATCTAACGATCCATAATCGGTATGATTTAGGGTTGTTATCCCTGATGTTGTCACATCGCTGAATTCACCCGTAGATTCATTAATGGTGCCTAGATAAAGAGAACCACTGCGGTTTCCATTAAAGGCATAGAAGGTCCCTGTGACTGGGTCTGCGGTCAGTCCTTCTACATTGCCACCAGGGACATTCCAGGGACCTATTTTTGACAGCGTTGCAACATTGGTATGGTCATCAATAGAGTAGAAAGAATTTGGGTCTGCTCCCCCAGTTATGGGATTTTGATGCACAGTGAGAATACAGGCATTCCCATCGCCAGGACCGGTGACAGGTGGGGTGGGGAATGAGAGAGTAGCGGCTGCCTCAATCGCAACCGTCAAACTATCCTCAGCCTCTCTCTCTCCATTAATCGGTGCCCCTGCCGTATCCCCATTGTCCGTACCGGAATTATCTTGTGTATAGACATCATTGCTACCTGCCACATAGACCTCATTCTGGCCATCTGTCGCCGCCGTATCCCCCAGGGTGACGGTCAAATCATTGCCTGCAGTCCCCGCCGTTACCGGTACCCGTACCGTAATGCTGCCGCCAGCGGGAATTGAGCCATTGTTGGGCATACCTGCGAGACTTCCAGTTACCTGTCCACCCCCTGGTACCGTAATGTTGCTAGCACTTAAGTCAACCGCTGATGTCCCAGTCCTGTCTGGGTCATATTCAATTACCTGAATATCTTCGGTGGCATGGGCTGTGCCCCCAGAGATAGTTGCCGCACCTGGAATAAAAAACTGCGTCGGGTCATTACCGACATTGGTGATCACAAAGTCCACATATACCGTATCGCCTTCATTAACAGTGCCATCAGTGGGTTCGTTATACCCATTGTTGGCCACCGTAATACCCGCCACCTCGGCCACCTCAACCTGCACCTCATTGGAGATAATGGTCTGAGTGCTACCATCCCCTGGATCAACAAAACTACCCGTTGCCTGGTTCCGAATAATTGTCCCCGGAGCAGGTCCATTGGCCCAGGCCATCATCCCCGGTGACAAAATGCCCCCCGACAACAACATGGCGGCAATGACAGTACGCGCCCGATTGGTTAACCGACGGCGATTTGTGTTTGATGGATTGAGGGAAAGGCGACGGTTAGACATTTTCAATAACCAAAATTTGTGTAATACCGAAAATTGGGATTTGTTGTAATACGGATAATCGTCCCCGATCCTTTGGTAGAGACCTTCCATGGAAGGTCTCTACCAAAGGATCGGAGGAGGGGAATTACGTTATTGGAGGCGATTTTGTCGGGGGTGATATTTTGCGAGTGTGGTTGCGATCGCGCTCCCAATTTCTCGGATTATTGACGATATATCGCCGAATATAATCAATCGATCCATCGGCACGAATAACGTGCTCGTAAAATCGCGGTTGCCATGCAAAACGAGAATACCCATTTTGACGACACCATCGCGTTACCGAAGATTTATAAGACCGTACAATAACGCTTAACGAACCGCGTTTAGGCGATATCGCCGACATCGCCTGGGACAACGACGCCCCCTTTTGTAGAGGCGTTCCATGGAACGCCTCTACAAAAGGGGGGAACGCCTCTACAAAAGGGGTATCCAAACGACGTTCAATTACCAAGATTCCGTGGAGGTGATTGGGCATCACCACATATTCATCAATTCTCACATTCTCACAATGGTCCGGAATCTCTTGCCAGTAGCGTTTCGCAATATGGCCAATGGTCGATAATGCCATTACACCATTCACCACATCACCGAAAAAACACTCCCGATCTTTGGTACAAAAGGTTAAAAAATAACCACCTGCGCGTCTATAGTCCCTCTGCGGCAAACGCATGGAGGTGCCCTTAAATCTGTTGCGATATACCATCTTTGACATCATCAGGGCCTCCTATTCATCCACCTTGGTGGTAAACCGGAAATACCCATAGGCATTGGTGGGTGTTCCCTGCCCGGTCGTATTCGGGAATGTGGTCAACCCAGTCGGATCCCCCGTTGTTCCCGTGATATCCACCACCACCACCTCATCGCTAGCGGTGGTACTAAACGAAGAGAGATTACAATCCGGTGTGGCAGGCAAACTACCTACCGTAGTCACCTCTCCCCGGTCAACGGTGGCCGCGTCGCTATCGTCGGTGAGATTGTAGGTGGTGCCGCCGATCACTAGCTCAATGTCGTTGCCACCATACTTGCCAGAAACAAAGCTCTGATTCGGTTGAATCCAGTCACAGATTCTCACGGTTTCGGCTGCCCCATCACCCGCATTGAGGAAGTATACGGTGTATTCAATCTCATCACCAGGCTGGACTGAGCCAGCATCAAGTGCTCCCACCAAATAACTAGCAGGCCAGTTGCTTTCATCATCGGCGGAATTTGCAACACCATCGTTGATGACCTGGGTTAAGTCTGTTGTATCGTTGGAATTGGTTGTTTGTCCATTGATGGCGGTAATGCGTTTCACCAGAACAACATCTGGATTAGTCGATACTGCCGCTGTTGTCGTAATCTCAGTACAATCATCCACCGCCGACGTATTCGGATCATCCGACACCCCCGAACCCGTATTCCCACTGGTCGCTCCCGTATAATCAATGGTCGCCTGGTTACAGACCAATTCCCCTTCTGTCGCCGTCACCGTAACATCAAAGGTCATCGTCACCGAGTCATTAATATTGACCTGGCCTCCCTGGGCTGCATTAGCCCCCGTCCCCACACGAAAGACCACATTACTGCCATCAAACTCAGCTTCGTCATCCCCGGAACCATCGGTTTTTGTTACACCATTAATTTTCAAAGACCCCGGTATAAAGGTGCTTCCCGTCGGGATGGCATCCGTAATCACCGTATTCGTAGAATTGTCATTTCCTGTATTGGTCACCGAAATGGTGTAGGGAATCGTATCCCCGGTGGCATAATTTGTTGAGGGCGTAGTCTTCTCAAACTGAGTGACCAAATTGGGCTCAAACACCTCCACCCCAAAGAAGTACACCATCGGCCAGATGCCATCGCCCGATGTAGACAGGTTCAAATCAATACTGGTGGCATTGGTGGGAATAGCATTGTTAGTCTGGTTCCACGCCGTGAGATCCAGATGGTCAATATCCACCACCATGTTGTAAGGATTGTTAGGATTACGATCCGTCACATGGGACCCATATCGAGAAATGGTGCCATTGTAGAAGTTATCAACTGGGTTGACCGCATCAGAAGCAGCAGTCCCATTGATTGACAACGTATCCCCCGTCACATCCGGCTCACCATCTCCTGCAAAGGCCCCAATAAACACATCAAAGCCAGCGGTGGGCGGCGTCCTTAACCCAGTCAATGTTTGGACATTTCCCGTATCAAATCCAGAGAAGTTATACCCATCAAACACGGTCATATTCCGCATGGGTTCGGTCACATCTTCGTAGACAACAATCAAAGACCAACCCGCATTGGGATAGGTAAAGCCTATACCGTTGCTCGCCTGCACATTTGCCAGGGTATAAGTACCACTCCCCGCCGATTGCACCAGGCTGGTCACATCCGTAAAGGAACTGTAGACGTCCCAATTAGTTGTTGCCGAGTTGTCAATACTTGTGAAAGTGTCTGCAATAACAGTTTGATAGCCGCTGCCGGGTGTGGCCAACAACGCTTCGTTTCGCTTACTCGCATCCGGTGCGGCTGTGGTTGCACCATCCGAAGTACCCCCCCAGTAAAGACCCGCAAATAGCACACTAGCCCCGGCAGGAACGGTCAAATTAGCTGAGCTAGAGTTAAAGGTACTGCCATCACTGTCGGTATCTAGCATTTGCATCGCCAGACCACCCACGTTGTTACCGACACTACCGTTAGACAGTGCAGTGGAACAGGTGGGATTAGAGATATCACAGATCAACGACGCATTACCAATGGCCGCCATATCACCTTTAGTCTCTATGCTGTAGCGCAAGCTAAACGGTCTCGGCCCTGTTGGCAATGACGGATCAATCGGAGGAGCCGTATCATCTAAAATTAGTTGGGCACTGTTAAACGTACCATCATCACTAGACGGAAATGTGTCACAAACTTCCAGAGTCCAGGTGCCATTAGAGGCTTTACCATTAAAAGCAGAAAGACTATTAGACGGTGCTGCAGTCCGGTCATAGAGGGGCGCTGCAGTTGTATCTGCATTACCGTCATTTAGAGCATTTCCAGAACCACTATCTAGGAGAACATCATACCCAGGTGAACTATCGCCGCCACTACTACTGATTACTTGAACAGCAGTACCATCGGGATGCCGTAAGGTGACTTGCATGTCTCCTCGATACACGTGATCTGCGTTAAAGCCCAGATTAACGTCCTGAACTGTAAAACTATCGGTTACATTAAACGTCCTGCTTATGGGTGAAGAACAAATTGTTGTTCCATTAATAGCGCCAGGAGTCGTATTGTCGTAGGTATAGGTAGCGGCCTCAGCCCTTTGAGGAATCGCCCCTAACAGAGTTCCAGCAGAGAGTAGCGATAACGTATAAGAGAGTGCGATCCTGCCTGAACGTTCCTTGCCAGATTGAGGCGCACATGAGCCCATACTTTGCCCACCAAACAGTTTAGTCATTGCCTTTAAATGTTCTAATAACGCTTTCATCACACAATCCCTAAACGTTCCTCAATGCAAATGCTCGGTCGATTTGGCTATTGGTAAAAACCCACCTTTGTGCGGTCTTTGTGGAGACGTTCCATGGAACGTCTCCACAAAGACCGCCTAAAATTCTTATTGTTCTATTTGTAGATCCTCTTCTTGATCCACAAAGGTAATTTCCACACCTCGGACATCACTGAACACAAACTCCACCCGACGATTGCGGGCATAGTTCACCCGATCAATTTCCTCCACCAACAGATCAGTCTCTCCAAAGGAACGAATGGTCATACGTTCGGGGGCAACTCCCTTTTGAATCAGATACCGTCGTGCATTGTTTGCCCGACGCCGAGCCAGATCCTGGTTATAGGCCACACTTGCTCTGGAGTCAGTATGCCCGTGCAAATCAACAACTATCGATGGATACTGCTGCATTACCTCAGCAATTTGGTCTAAAATCACCGTACTCTCAGAATTAATAAAATCCTCATCGAGACCATAGTGGACATTGCGAGGTACTTGGAGACGCAGGATTTCAGGTTCAGGAGTTGGGGGGACAAAGGAGACAGGGGGAGCAGGGGGTGTGGTGCATTGGATGCTCTCAGCAGCTGTTAAAGTCATCCGGTTGGGACGAGTGGTACTAGTTTCACCGAGGGCAACAACTGTGGTATTCAGAGCAGGTTCAGAGGTGCCGTAGTCAGGATCGGTGGAAATACCACTAATCACATCACCAGGCTGTAGATCGGCTGAGACATAGCTAAAGGTGCCATCTTCATCCACATCAACTATGGC
The DNA here is from genome assembly GCF_018739885.1 of Leptothoe spongobia TAU-MAC 1115. Lineage (GTDB taxonomy): Bacteria > Cyanobacteriota > Cyanobacteriia > Phormidesmidales > Phormidesmidaceae > Leptothoe > Leptothoe spongobia. The sequence goes on from NZ_JADOES010000001.1 coordinate 191,775, forward strand.
CAGTGGCGTTGTGAGAGGACCATATTCGCCCGTATTTCCTCGGGTGAGATAGAGCTGTACGGTAGAACCAATATCAGCCTTACCTTGGAGCACTACCTGACCATTAACGGTAAAGAATTCAACACTATCAAACTGGGGAGGATTGATAGCACTGTTGCCAGTATCTCGTCGTCGCTGGTGAGAATCACGCAGTGGGTTGGGACCATCTCCCCGCTGAAAGTCTTGTACGCCACGGTTACGACGGGTGTTGAGATCAATGCTCAACCCTTCCAAATTTTCAAAGCGATTATCCTTAATCACATTGCGTTGGCTGTGGGTATGGCCACCCTGGCTAAAGGCAGTAACCACCACACCAGGACCCTTTTGGTTAGCAATGTGGTTATCCACCACCCGGTGGTCATTACCCATCAGATAAATGGCCGCTCGGCGCAGCCGTTGACCATTAAAGCGAATGTCGTTGTTGCTAATCTCTACGGCACCCTGGGGCTTAAACAGGAAAATCCCACTACCGTCATTACCGCACATCAAGTTACCAGTAATGAGACTATTATCAATGTGACCTTCTAAACGAATAGCATCGGGCATACCAGCCAAGCCATTATTGACAATCAGGTTTTCAACAACTTCTAAATTCTCAGCCCGTACCCCTGTAATCACTCCACTACCATCGTGGTAGGAAATACGGTTATGGCGTAGTTTCACCCCCTGACTGTTAAATACGGATACCCCAAAAGCTGAGGGTTGTTCAGGTACTGTGTCATCCGTAGGAATACCAATCCAGTTTTGCTCAATGACAATGCCCTGGGGCGGGTGATTCTCATCATGGAAAGAGAAATTATTCGCCGGGATATACTGCTGACTAATATCCGGTGGTGGAAGCTCATGGGCAATAAAAATATCAGCCGGTGGCGTGGATTCGGTCGCCCTGTGCTTTGAGGTAAACCCATACAAACTGAGACCACGAATGGTGACATCGTCCGCGACGATAGTTAAACCACGAAACACTTCCGCATCGTCAGCGGGGGTAATCTCTACCACGGGGATCGCTACTAAAATTTCTGCTGTGGCTGATTGGGTGGCATCATACCCAGCCTGGGTTGTCCCATCTACCGTCAGACCAGGTTGTGCTAAAACTGGCAACAGTGACTGTAGTTCAATGGTGGTGTTGCCAGTGGGTAAATCAAAGCCAACGACTGAGTTACCGGAGCTGGGGAGCACTTGCTGTTGTTCTGTATCACTGAGTTCAGCTAGGGGGAGCGTACCGTTGGTGATTGCGATCGCTTCTCGCAACGTCAGTTGATCATCGGTTGTAATCGGGCCATCTTGAGAACTATTTACCGTGATCTGTACCTTAGGTAAATTTAGACTTTCGGGTGTTTGAGCAACAGCAGCTGTAGCAACGGTTGCTAATAATAAAGATGTCGCTAAGGTACGAATAGATTGGTAATAAGTCATAGCTCTGGCATCCGAAGTATCAAGTAAGAGAGAAAAGAGTTGAGTGATACAGTTCAGTGTCATAGTGCTTGCTCCTCACCGGAGTCAATACCTTCATCTGCGTTCTCACTGTTTTCGACGACAGTTTCATCTAGTTCCAAATCTTCAGAAACATCTTCTGGTGCGGAAGCCTCTCCTGGAAAGATGATATCGGTGGTATCTTCAAAGAAAATGTTCGGTTCCTGAGATTCCAATCTAGACTCCTGTTGCTGTTCTGGTGCAACATTTTGTAGACCAAAGCCATCAAACAGACTGTTAATCTTGGCGGATATACCCAGGTAAAAACCACCAGCGGAGCGGTTCACACCAAAGTCATCATCGTAGGCACCGCCACCGCTATAGCCTGCATAGAATCGTGTATCTGGAGACGGATAATATCCTGCTTCCAGGGCATATCCCAACTCACTGTAATCACCTAGACCACCAAACCATCGGGCTTCAGCACTGAGATCCCAGTGGTAATCAAATCGATAGGTGGCTCTTAACTGAGCTAAATGCAGATTGTTGTTAGAGGTAAAGTCTCCGCCTGCATCTGTGGGTAGATTAATTCGGGTCTGGGTTCGACGGAAAGCATACTTGCCGTAAAATTCCCACTGCCAATTGGGGGCATAGAGGGCCTCAGCAGAGAACAGATGTTCAGAGGTATCAATACTGCGGCCAAACAGGGCGTTGGTGGGCAGTGTACCAGGGTTAATACGATGTTCATACCGCAGCAGGGCGTTGAACCGATCATCATTGGGGTCACGGTAGGCCAGCCCCAATTTTAGATTGCTGGTGGTGCCGATATTGCTAATCCGCTGGTTGGCTGCTCGATTCAGTTGATAGTTAAATAATGCACTGACGGCGGGAGTGAGACGGCCCACAACCGAGGCATTGAGGCCTGTATTGGAACCTTGGGAAGAGTCTCGATGTTCAAAGCGAGCACTAGCTTGTAAATCTGGGTTGTCCGTATAGGATAGTCCCATGGTATAGGTATTGCCGCTGATGGTGCCCAGGGAAGACCCACCGGTTCCGACGGCAAAGGGCTGGCTAAATTGAGACCCGGCAGCGGTGCCGCCAAAGATACTATTGAAGGTACGCTCGTACCCTAAATCTAGGCGTAAGCCAGGGCTCAAGTTGAAGCCATGTTCAATGCCAATTGCGCCGCCCAGATGTTGTCCATCAATGCTACTAAAGCGTCCTCGGATAGTGGTATCTTCACCGAGAGAATGTTCTCCAGAGACATCAAAAATGGTGTAGGAGTCGCGATCGCTAAATCCGTTTTCGCCGTAGAATACCTGGCCTAAACCCAAGTTAATTCCAGGCATCACTTCCCAGTCAAGACCAATGTAGGTGCGACTGGGATAGAGCGGATCGCTATCGGAAGAGAGATTTAGTTCGTTTTGGGCGCGTAGAGTTAGCTTATTGGTGATATGGGTTGTTAATCGGGTGCGTAGCTGATCCGAACTGGCGCTTAGTGTCTCAGGGTTGGTGCGGTCGGTGCGATCTCGATGAATCCAGTCAAGCTCCAGATTAGAATCTCCAAGGCGTTGGGCCAGACCGACTGAATAGGTTGTCAGTGAGTTGTCTACCCGTTGGCCTGGCACTGGATTTAACCCAGGTTCTAACAAATCCTCTAGAGAGGTTAACGGACGAGGGGCCACACCATCATTATCCTCGTGATCAAACTGAGCCCGAATGGTGGTATCGCGACTGAGTTTGGCATTGGCCTGGACTCCGTAGCGGGTTTGCCCTGGTACAAAACTAGTGGTGGCGGCATTGGTAAATCCTGAATCGGTAGAACGCCAATAGGCACGACCATTCAACCAGTCACTAACAGCACCATCTAGCTCCATCCGATAGGCCGAACCACTAATGGGACCAGAAAGGTCAAAGTCACTTTCTGAATGGGCGACTTCAGCCACAAAACGACCGCTGTCCCCTAGAGAAATCTGAGCATCAGCACCGAATAAAGTAAAATTGCGGTTGCCCTGGTTTTCTTGTAAGTAGGACGTACCTAGCCAAGATTCTTGATTGAGTGTACGGTCAAGGTTGTACTGTAATCGTCCAGCGAAAATATTGGTGTCAGTATTGTCACCTTCAAACTGATAGGTGACTACAATTCTGCGTAATAAGACTTCACCAAATTCGCCAACTACAGTTTGTGAAACTGGATCATTAAACAATAGAGTACCACGATCATAATCAATGTCGTAGTCAGTGTTACGATGCAGTCGCTCGCGTTCAACTACGGTGCCAGGCCGATCCAGCTCTTCTGTTTCGAGATAGACTTGTTCACTCCCAGAAAGTACCAATCGTCGTGAGAGAAAATATAGGCCACTGGTACCATCTGGAGCAATCGTATCCCGCTGAAAGCCTTCGATATTATCTCCATACAGTCCAGTGATAGCTAAGTCACCCAGGTTGTAGTTAAACTTGAAGCCATGGAGCTGACGGGATGTGGACGTGAACAGTTGTGATGAGTTGGCAAACTCTTCTGTGTTGTAATCTCCCCACATGAAATAGTCTGCCGTGGCTCCCTCTATTGGCGACGTACGTTCTAGACGCAGATAAAATTGGTCTGTGGAAGGCGTGGTGACATCCATGGTGGAGTCATCGCCATAGACTGGATAGAGATTACTACAGCTGCCTGTACTCTGACGGAAAAGCGTTGTTTCTCCTCGGCAATCCTCGTTGAGGGGACGATCGCTATTAAACGCTCCAGTCAATAACCACTCGCCTAGATTCCCCATAGTAAAGAGAGAGGCATCTAGATCAAGACCGTAGCCATTGTCTCCATCACTTGGCAAAAAATCTCGTAAACTGTCATGAAAATTCGTGCCCCGTGCGCCGAATCGTAAATCAACAATGCCAGTGGCAATACTAGGTCGTTGGGGAGTAATAAACTGTACCTGGTTAAAGGCTTCTAAGCCATTGCTGGTAGCTTGTAGTTGTACTATGTGCGACTCCAGAGATGATTGCAACTCCGCTGTAAAACGCCCATTTTTTGCTTCCACCTGGAAACCTGGCTGGTCGGGGCTATGATCCACCCCAACAAATTCACCATCGCTAGAGTTGAGGGTTACAACAGCATCCCAGTTAGAGGCATTACCATTGCTGTCTAGTAATCGTCCCTGCAGTGTAACCGTCGAACGTCCATCTGCCGGAATTTTAGATTCGCGAGTATGGAGCGTCATCTCGACAGGGGTTCCTCGAACTTCGACTGTCGTTGATTGCAATACGCTACTGTTACTGCCATGCACTACTGTTAGCGTGTTAGCTCCTTCTGTCAGGGGTACACCATACCAGGTCTGGGTGACTAAATTAGTGGCAGGATCAGTTTCGGTGCGGCCAATCAAGTCGTCATTGACTGTGTCACCATTCACCTGTAGTTGAATATTGGCACCAGTTGGAAAGCGAACAATGACTGTGATAGCAGGTATATCGACCACACTATCTGATATCGGATTTAAGATTTCAACTTGACTCTCTGATATAACCTGGGAGAAATTATGGGTAGACTCAGCAGTAGGTACTTCTGTTTCTAAAAATTCTTCCTCTGCTGAATCTGATAGATCAGTTTCTTGGTTTCTAGTCTCTGTAGAAGCAGGTGTTGAAAATGTAGGTACAGCCGAGTCGATAGATGGATCCACGACCCCTACTGAATCAGTTATTTTAGAAAATTCTTCCTCTGCTGAATTTGATAGGTCAGTTTCTTGGTTTCTAGTCTCTGTAGAAGCAGATGTTGAAAATATAGGTACAGCCGAATCGATAGATGGATTCACGACCCTCACTGAATCAGTATCTGCTAGATCATTATTGGTCAATTGAATACTCGTAAGATTGACCCCAGTCTCAGAAGAGGTAAAATCATAGGGAGGAGATACTTCTACAGCGCTCGATATAGTAGAGCTGTTAAATACTATGTTATCAACCGAAGTTGGTCTAGCTGAATTTGAAAACTGCGGTATTACTAAAGTTTGAGGCGTTTTGATTTGACTAAGCTGCTGAGCCGATTGTTTCCTGGATGGAGATGCATCGGCTAAGCTGCAGAAAGCAAGTGTCGATAGTGCTACTGAGCTACCTAAAAGAGTTTTTAGTTGACTTGGAGATAGTTTGCAGGATAGCGGATTCAGTCTCTCTAATTTTGCTCTTAAGCGAGAAGTTACTTCTGCTTCTTGACTAATCATAAGAGAATGATTAGTCAGGGAACTCAACAGGTTGGCTTTTGCTTTTAAGGAGGAGAGGAGTTCTGTTTTATGATCGTTAACACCTCTCTGAGAGACATTTTTTTGTTTTAGGTTTATAACAGCTAGAAGCTTTAAATAGGAACTTTTAGGATTGTAGTTGGATGACATTATTGAGCTTTCTCCTGGAAAGTGGGCGTGACGCCAAAGTTCATGCGCACCATGCCACCGGGAGCAAGATTCACGATCCGAGACTGGCTGTTGCGTTCTTTAAAGTAAAGATTGGGGGCGAGGGTATAACCGGGCAGGCTGGTTAAATCGAGGACACCGCTGCGGGTGCCCGGTAACATGCACTCGACTGAGTACAAACCATCGGCATCCGTCACAATCCGGTTACCATCGTCTAAAAAGATCACAGCATTGGGGATACCGGCTTCGCCAGGTTGCTGTTCTCCATCAAAGTTCTTATCCACAAAAACACGGCCAATTAACGTGGCACAGTCCGTGAGAATACCTGGGTCAATGACTAATCGATGAATACTGGGGCCATCTTGTACAAAGAACTGATTGTCACTACGCTCAGCAGTCACTGAGGCAGAATTCTCACCATCACCGCGCAGCGCATCGGGAGTAACGCGAACAGCGTAGAGCACACTCAATGTTTCATCTACTGGTAATGCCGTTGCCGTTGTGAATGTGACTTCAGCACCAGATGCTTGAGCATCCAGTGCCACGGTTTGTTCATTGAGTACGCCTGTTACAGACTCTGGAATGAGTTGAAATCCTTGGGGAAGAATATCTTGGACAGTGACGGAAGCTAGTTCGATATCGGTTAGATTTCGGAGCGCCAAGCGATAAACGACAGTGTCACCAGGTTGAGCTGCAGCTCGGTCAGCGGTTTTATCGATGCTGATTTGGTTTGGATCACACATCACCATACCGAGTGCCAAGGAGAACAGGTTGAGCCCCTGGGTTTCGGCATTGAAAATCTCAACAACTGTTTCAGTTACTTGGCTGCCACCGCTAGTAGAAATTGGAATGCCATCTAAGGCTGTTGCTACGTAGCGAATAATGGAGTTGTTGACGCCACCTGTACTATCGATTAGTTCTAGCTTGATACGACGCTGTGGAAAAACAGAATCCGCAGGTGGATCAACGACTAAAATATACTGAGCATCCTTACTGGTTTGAGTTAACCCTGCATTAACTGGGCTTTGCAAGGGGGTTTCAGAGTCAAATAAGAAATTATATTGCCCTGCATCTGCATTGGTTAAGAAAAATGGGTTATTGTTCTCTGTATTGGGTGCCTTACCACCAGAAACACCATTGTTCTCAATGTCGGGGACTTCTGTCGTTGTAAGAGGGATTAAAGGACCTAGCTCTAAACCGCTAGCATCGGGTTCATACAGTGCAACCGAGAAACCTGCATAGTTAGGCAAGAGATCGCCATTACAACCTAAGATCTGTCCAAGGGGATCAACCAGCTCTCCTATGTCGACAACAGTTTCTGCAGACGTACCATCTAGTGCAATGTTGCGATCGCCATCTCTATAGTTAAATGTTGCTTGGTTGTAAAGTTCATCGGCTCTTGCGATCGCAATAAACGGTACCTGACAAAAGCTACTTGCTAACAAGACAGCTATCGTGCGATGCATCCAGGTGGGCCAAGTGTCTGGTTTTGGTTTTGGTTTTGGTAGTTGGGATACCTTCATTTTTAGTCTCAAGCCTGAATGATCAAGAAAATAGCGGTAGTAGCAGTTGTTATTTGCCGCGACCGAGCGAGCCAGAGATGGTACGAGCTCATCGAGTGCAGAATAATTACTGATGCCGGATTGTCAGAATAATTGAGTGTTTTTCAGTGAATACTCTGTGTCTTATGGCACGAGAAACCGAACGTACCTAATTCGTAGGGCGTTTTTATATATCAAGGTTGACCAATATTTCATGCATCTCTTCTTAGAGAGGACAACCCATTGATATAAAATTATTTTTGGCTGTGGAGAAAAGCTGTTTACATCTAGAAATCCATGAGAGGAGAAAGCTCCCCTCCCATGGTTAGCTTTACTGGACTTTCACGTTGTAGGACGCTTTGACTGACTGAGCGGAAGCTAGATCATCGCCAAAGTTCCACTGGATGTGGGTGTACATCTCAGCTGGTGCGGGTTGCAGTTCAACCGTGCCATCGGGCAGGGTGACTTCAACCATGGGGGCAGCCACAAAGCTCTGTCCACCATCGATACTGTAGACAATCTCTGCACTGCCCTCAGTTTTAGCAGACTTAAGCATATAGCTAGTCTGGTTGGGGATGGGTTGAGTGATCGACAATCCTTTGGCCTCAACATCACCAGAATTAGAGCCATCCACGGTATAACGTAGGACGTCGCCGGGTTGAACAGTCACTTTACTATCTACGGCTTCCCAAGAGGTTTTCTCCCGGCCATTGGCATCGAGTTCAACAATCTGTTTTTCGGCACCTAAGCTGAGCTTAACCTCAGGACGTAGAACAGCCTGAACAATAGCTTCTTTGACCTCTTGCAATTGAGCCAGGACGGGCTGACTAGTGGCAAAGGGCATAGCACCCGCTAGAGCGAGGGCACTAAGACCTAACAAAAGACGTTTCTTTGCAAAAAGACGTTGCATCATCATTACTCTTGTGTAATTTCAAAGGGTTTTCAGCGTTCAAATCTTTACCCTGGAGCAAGGGGCAAACTCTATTGGATCATTCCCTTACTCCAGAGAATGCATCAGGCTTAGTTAATACGACGCTCAAACTCGACGTAACCAGTCTCTAGAGGCTCGACATCTCCCTCAATATCAAAGACATACTTAGTCGTGTCTGTGTTGTAAGAGGTGCCTGAGAGTTCAGTTGTTGGTGTGGCAACATCTGGGTTAAACGCTGGTAGATCGCCAGCGTCGCAAACCTCGCCGCCATTAAAGAACAAGACAGTACCCGTTGACCCATCGTCTAGATTCGTCAAGTCAACTGAGTTTTGTACATGACGAGTGTCAAGATCACCATTTACATCGTTGTCGAAGGCCCAGTTGTTAGAATTAACAGGATCAGCTGCCAGGCAGGCTCGCTCTGTACCATCCTCAAGGATCGCCAGGTCAGATGCTGTCAAGAGGACGTTACCTTGCATGGGCGCAACTTCAGTTTCAGAGATGTTGCGGTAGGTAATGCGATAACGAATATGGTTACCAGGTGCGGGGTTACCCGATACTTCTGGACCATCACCACGAACGACCTGAGCCGTCTTCACCAGTTCCAAGAAACCAGTATAAACACGGTCAATGGTAATGTTTGCGGTCGTTGACGTATCCAAGATATTCGTAATATCGGTGGTATCAATGCCGTCATTACCGTTAGCAACGTCCTCAGCCTGAACATCGGTGACACCTGCAAAGGTAGCCTGGATAGGTACAGGGAAGTTATCTAACTCGGTAATGTTGACTGTATCATTAGGTAAGTCAACCTCAACACCGTAGTCAAACTCATCATCGCCGCCAGGGACTGTATCGTCTGCGCGGATTGGGACAATAATGTCAGGATCACCCAGATTTGTCTTGTCCCAACTAGCACCATCGTAGGTGTATTCAACCCGAGTACCATCCGGAGCAATGATAGTTGCCGTTGTGCCAGCAGGTAGATCAGCTGGGTCATCAGGTGTAATTGGCTCTAGACGAACCCAACCATCTTCATTACCAGCGTTGTCAACCGTATTGGTGAACTCAACAACCGGTGGGTCACCAGCAGAGAATGGAGCGGACTTGTTAGTAAAGTCATCGTTAGTGCCAGTAGGACCAACTGCATCGGGAGCACCATCAGGACCATTCAACAGGTCTGACACAGGCTCAGGCACCAGGGTAACAACGATAGCTTCACCATCACCGTCGGTGTTGTCTCCTGTGTTGTCATCAGTGGGATCAGCTGGCGTGTCACCACCGGGGTCAATCCCTTGCTCAAGCAAGTCGGTTGGATCTTCGATATAACCGTCATCTGGAGTGAAGCCCTCAGGTAGAGGTGTAGCCGGATCATCAATCACATCAGGATTGAAGCTACTGTAGGTGTCGGTAGCAGGATCATAGTTACTGGGGGTGTCATCACCAGACTCATCCATAACCGGGAAGCTAAGGGACTCATCTTCTGGGGTCAATGGGTCGTCAACAACACCCGAACCAAAGACCTGAGCAATGTTAGCAATGGTTATAGGAGCTGCTGTTGGGTCAACTTGATCGGTAATGACTGTAATTTGGAAACCAGTAACGGTGTCACCCACTGGCACTGCTGTGTTAGCAGGACCGATAAAACCAACTCTAGTGGCCCCTGCCGGGTTAACGGACCAAGTGGCCTCAATAGCACTTGTTGTTAACGGATCAGACGTATAGACGACACTCCAATTTGTAGCCGGTGTAGGAGGAGTGGTACTTAAAGAGGTACCGTCAGGAATGGCATCAGACACCAATACATGTCTGTCTGTCAATCCATTCAGAGTAATGGGTTGTAGATCAGCGGCTTGGGCGTCACTACCAACAGGAACACCATTATTATCTAGAACATCAAATTCGAGATCGTAGGTAATGGTATCGTCCAGAGGATCTGCATTACCTTGATCGCTGTAGTCGTTGATGGACTTCTTCAGTTCTACTAGGGGCTGCTCAAGGGGCTCTTCACCAATGGTGACTTGACCAGTTGCACTGGCTTCACGCTCACCGTTAGCAGGTGCGTCAGGACCAGCTTCAGCAGCAGTTTGAGTACCATTGGCAACGTCTGTAGCATCGTTGTCGTCGGTGAAGATGCTACCACCGGATGAGTCATAGGACTGGTTCTGACCGTCACCGGGCGTATCACCATACTGCACGCTAACAATATCGTCATTTTGCGCACTGGTGGAGACCTGAACAATCACCTGGACATCAAAGGAATCACCTGATGCAATGTTTTCTACGTCTGTTCGATTAGTGATGTCAGTTTCGTAAGTACCATCACCGTCCAGGTCAGCTCTGATACTAACAACACTGTCTACAGGACCGGTGAAGTCAGCTACGGCAGGTAAACTAATGTCAGTTTCATCGTTACCGACGTTGGTAACTTCAAAGATAAACTCTAGTTGCTCACCAGGGCCTGGAGGATCAGCGTCTGGTGTGAATTCTTGAGCAGAGGTATTAACAACGGTGATACCAGAAATCTCAGCTACTTCAACCACAACAGTATTCGATGTGGATGTCTGAGGTGTGCCATCGGGGTCACGATAGGTGGCAGTGGCGGTGTTACTAATTTGTGTACCAGCGGCGGTGCCATCGGCTAGCACAACACCCATTAGATTAAATACACCACCAATCGCAAGGGCGGATGCGACGACCGGCTTACACAACTGCCAGCCCAGTCTCTTGGAACTTTTGTTCTTTGTCATTATTTCTGAGAACCAATGAATAAATTGAGCAGGTTAGAGAACCACTTTATTGAAACCAATGGGGCAGCGGAGGCAACAAGACTCAGACAAACTTGCGACAATTACAACGAGGGGGCTATCTAGTTACAAGTTAAAGCTGCTAAAACTCAAATGAAATCAAAAGAGCTTTATTAACCCAATAGCGAAAAACTCTCTGAGTTCTCTACTAATAATTGATACTAATTAATAGAAGCATTTCAGGATGTTTTTCTGCTTTTCAAACAACATACAAAAGAAAGAATTAGACTTGTTTTTCTTGATTGAAATTCAGTGGCCTTATTCTTGTTTGACCTTGTTTTACAGTGTCTCCCTCTATTGGATGCCCCTTTTTATGGAGCTAAGGCTAAGTCTCATCACTGAACTTTAGGCAATTAAGTTCAGTGATTTTATGGGTGATTATTATCTTTTTTAGGTGAGATGAAAAAGCGTTTCGGTTATTACTTATTTGAATGGCTTTTAAGTGTGTTTTCTTGTTTAACAATACTCCGGACAGAATTAGGAGACTAGAACCCCGTAGTCACAAAGGCTTGAATAGTTGGGGTGTGATTTAATCA
>NZ_JADOES010000020.1 GCF_018739885.1 Leptothoe spongobia TAU-MAC 1115
TTGAAATCACTATGATAGTAGTACAATCCCTGCCATATCAGGCGTTCATGCCTTATTTGTCATACTGAGAATTGCTGTTGATTTAGCACATGGGTGTAAATCATTGTTGTTTTTACATCTTTATGGCCCAATAATTCTTGAATAGTGCGGATGTCGTAGCCATTTTGCAATAGATGGGTAGCAAAGCTATGGCGAAAGGTATGACAGCCTACACGCTTCTGAATTTTAGTCATCTGAACAGCTCGCTTAATGGCTCGTTGCAAACCACTTTCATGTAAATGATGACGACGGGCAATACCACTACGGGGATCTTTTGATAATCGACGAGATGGAAATACATATTGCCAAATCCATTGACGGTCAGCTCCTGCATACTTGCGTGCTAAAGCAAATGGTAGGTGTACGGAACCATAGCCATGATCTAAATCATGCTGATGCAGGCGTTTGACATATTGCAGATGTAATTTGAGATCGTCAGTTAAAATTACAGGCAGCATCGTGATGCGATTATTGCCACCTTTGGTATCCCGCACCACGATTTGTTTTTGGTTAAAGTCAAGATCTTTTATCCTCAGTCTTAAAGCCTCGTTTAAACGTAAACCACTGCCATAAAGAAGCTTAGCCACGAGTTGATATTCTCCTGACAGATTCTGAAGAATAGCTATTGCCTCTGCTGGAGTGAGTACAGTAGGCAAGTGTTTTGGACGTTTTGCACGCACGGCGTCGATGTCCATACCCAGATCTTGCTTAAGGACATACCGATAGAGAAAAATAATGGCATTAAGAGCCTGGTTCTGGGTAGAGGCTGCAACATTATTCACAGTCGCCAGATGAGTCAGAAATACTTCTAGCTCTTTAGCTCGCATCTCTGCCGGGTGGCGTTTATTGTGAAACAAAATGTATCGACGAATCCAATAAACATAGGTTTGCTCAGTCCGATAAGAATAATGCTTCAGGCGAATATGATCCCGAACTTGATCCAGGAGCTTTCTGGGACGAGTTTCCATTGATGGTAGATACAGAACACATGTATCATTTTTTACTCGTTTCCATCAGTTTCTACGATAGGTGTTCCACTGCCAAAAATCGACTGGCGAGAACTCTATCTCAAGCAGGGCAGTGGTTTTAGCCTTAAGCTATTTGAATTGCACAGGTAGAAATATTCCACACAAAAAGAGACCGATTATCGCCTACGGAGGCGAGAGATTGCCCATCAGGACTAAAAACCACACTGCGGATGCCGGAGCCTTGACCTTCTAGTGTGGTTAGCAACGTGCCGTCCAGCTTCCACAGTTTAGCGGTCTCATCCACACTGGCAGTCGTCACAAAGGTATCGTCAGGGCTGAAAGCAACTCCCCAAACGGCGGCCTGATGTCCTTCTAGGGTACTTAACAAGGTGCCATCCGTCTGCCAAATTTTTGCCTTCGAATCGCCGTTGCCAGTGATCAGCAGAGTGCCGTCATGGCTAAAGGCAACTCGCCAAACGGTAGCATCATGTTCTAGGGTCTGTAGCAGCGTCCCATCGGTACTCCAAAGCCGTACAGTACTATCGTTGCTTGCAGACGCAAACTGGGTGCCATCGGGACTATAGGCAATATCTCGAATGGGGGCTGAATGCCCTGACCAGCGCCTGACCAGGGTGCCATCAACGTTCCAGTGATAGAGGTGCCCCGTGGCAGTCCCCGTCACAATCTCCTGACCATTGGGATGCCAATCAGTGGCCAACACAGCTTTATCGTGACCGCTGTAGGTCTGCAGTAATGTTCCGTCCATGCTCCAGCGTTTGAGCGTGGTATCTTCAGAAACAGATAAAAATTGTTCTGCTTGGGGATGACGGGCCAGGTTCATCACAACAGATTGATGGGCCTGAATCACACGCCGAGTAAAGCTATCTAGATTAAATAGAATAATTTGATTGTTGATATCGCCCATGACTAAGGTCTTACCATCGTGGCTATAGAGAGCTTTGAGCACCACGCCGCTGACATCATAAAAAGACTGCCGGAAGGGATTATTAGTCTGCCAAAGTCTCACGACCTTATCTGCTCCACTAGACGCAATGGTTTGGCCATCGGGACTAACGGTTACGCCCCATACACCTGCCTGATGTCCCTTGAGGATATCCAGAAGGATGCCATTATTGCTCCAGATAGAGAGGGTTTTGTCTAAACTGGCACTGACAAGCTGCTGCCCATCGGGGCTAAAGGCTAATGTTCGAATGGGAGCTTCATGGTAATTGAGGGTATGGAGCAGGCTGCCATCTGTCTGCCAGAGGTTGATTTGGCCATTCTGATTGCCCGTTGCCAATAGTTCACCATCGGGGCTGTAGGCGACTGATCGGATAGGATCCTGGTGTTCCAGGGTATGGAGCAGTTGACCATTGGGGTGCCACAGAGTCACCATGCCGTTGTTGCTACCAATGGCAATTTGGTTCCCCTGTGGGCTGTAAGCCAGACTACATATACCCGGCAAAGTGCCGCCAGAGTCAAGGTTACGAATAAAGGTGCCATCACGCTGCCACAATTCTGCCTCTCCAGCTTGGCCACAGGCTGCCAGAGTTTGACCGTCAGGGCTAAAATCCAGCCCCCAGATATTCTCAATCTGACTGTTGATCACCTGCTTTGGGGTGCCATCGGTCGTCCAGAGCCGAATTGTGCCATCATCGCCTGCAGAGGCCAGTAGGGAACCGGTAGGACTAAATTTAACTTGACTAATAGTCGATGTGTGTCCCTCTAGACTGGCTAGCATCACTCCCGCTGGATTCCACAGATGAATTTTTTTGTCTACCCCAGCCGTTGCCAACCGCTGGCCGTTAGGGCTAAAGCTGGTCGTCGTTACAGTAGCCTGATGGCCATCCAGTCGATTTTGTTGCCGAATATCGAGGAGTAATTGCTCTGTTATCTTGCTGGCCTGGGTTTGGAGCGTTGGGTCGGTGTTCCAGAGCTTTTGGACCCGCCGCTGTCCACGAATGGCTTCAATCAACGCGGCAAAGGACTGATCTGAGGCAAACAGCGCCTGGGCAGAACGTACAATGGCCTGGGCTTCGCTGACGGCTGAGCGCCGGTATTGCTGCCAGGCAAAGATACCTAAACTGGTGGTCACTAACAGGGCCAGGCTAACACCCCCTAGCAACCACCGCTGTTCTTTGCTGCGTCGTTGTTCGATGGCAAGTCGGGCTTCTACTTCCTGTAGACGATTAGCTTCGGCCTGGGTGAGGGACTCCTTAAGATTGAGATCTTGACTGGCGGCTAAATAGCGATAGTCCAGATCGCTCAGGGTTTGTTGTTTGGACCAGGTCAGGGCATTCTGTAAGGTCTGGCCCCGCAGCAGAGCGGACTCATCGGTAAACTCTGACGTTACCCAGGTGTTGAAACTCTGGTAATAGGGCCGCAGGCGATCGAGCTGACCCTGAATCCAATCGCTGGAGAAGATGGTGTGGTAAATGCGATTTTTGACTTGCAGCTGTCGGCGCTGCTGATTCACCAGGCCAGACAGCAGTAATTCTGTTTGTTCTGGGCTACCGTCTAGGGAAATACTGTCCTGTTCTAAAATGCGCTGGTACAGTCCTAGCAAGCGAGGCGTACGCTGTTCGTCCATAAACAGACGGTTGCGGATAGTGCGAAGATGTTCGGGATTATCCTGGGCCTCCCAGTATTTGATGATGTGTGTGTGTACCAGTTCCTTAATCCAGAGGATTTCTTCCCCTGGGGGAAAGTTTAAGTCCTCAGTCTGGGCGGTGTGTGCTACTAGCTGGCAAAGCTTTTGGGTGAGCAGGGGCTGACCGCCTGACCAATCTAAAACGGCTTTGAGGATGGCTTCGGGTCGAGATACCTGGTCTTTGAAGCCAGCCATGAGGGGATAGGCTTCATCCAGTTGAAAATCTTGTAGGTCGATGGCACGGCCAATGTTGAAGGGGGTGCGTTTGCGATCGCGAATCAAATCCGACGGTGTGGCCACCCCAAACAACGCCCAAGTCAACCGATGATAGTCAGCCTGATTTTGTCGCTGTTCGTAGCAGGCGCGAATAAAGATAAAAAAGTCATTCACCGGAAACTCCAGATTGAGCACACTATCAATCTCGTCTACAAAAATAAATAGCCGAGTGTCGGGCAATAGTGCCAGAATTTCATCGATCAGTAACCGCAACTGCTGTACCGCAGGCAGTGTATCCCAGGTATTCCAGCGGGCTCGAATATCCACCTTGCCCAGCAAGTCCAAATCCCGCAGGAGTTCCAGCATGACGCCGCGATACCACTGCTGGTGGGTCACCTCTTCGCTACCCAGCTGGGTCATATCTAAATAGACACAGCGATGGCCCAGGTCTTCTAAGGTCTGCTGTGTGCGGGTCCTAAGGCTCGATTTACCCATCTGGCGAGCATTGAAGACATAGCAAAACTCACCGGTCAGTAGCGCCTCATACAGCGTCTGGTCAGCTTGTCGCACCACGTAGGTTGCCGCATCAACGGATAAACTTCCTCCCACTTGATAGACAGACTGAACCATAGTGGCATCTCCGATTTCGCCCCAACTGAAATAATTTAAGGCAAAAGTGTATCCGATGCTTTGATCGCTCAGCAGGAAATAAGTGAAGTCGGGTCACGTAAAATCTGGCAGGATGTCATCGCCCAGACGTTTCAGGGTGGTCTCAATATCTGTCTGGTTAAAGCGCAAGTTTAGGGCCACATGATTCATGCCGATTTGTTCTAGCGATCGCAAATAGGCCCGTAAATGGTTTACCCCCAACCGAAATCCCAAATGGATAGGTTGGGGTGGGGTATCGGGGTCTTCTGTCAGATCCACATAAAGCGGTTGCATCATCGGCTTATCAGCACCGTCTACGACCTCAACCCGTGCCCGCCACTCACTAATGACGCGTGCTTGCACAGCTGTATTGCGGGGATAGGTCATCCAGCCGTCCCCGTTCCGCGCGATCCAATCAGGGTCTTGCTGGCTACCGCCCGTAATCAGCAGCGGTAGCTTGCCAGATGTAGGTTTGGGCAGCATGTCTATCCCGCCATTAGGGCGACCAAACGCATTTTCAAACGAGGGCGAACGCTCACCCATATGTCTGATGTAATCAAAACTCTCTCGAAATGCAGCTCCGCGTTCTGGAAAGGGGAGATTAAGGGCCGGATACTCCTCTGGCCGGTCCCCCGACGCCACCCCCAGAATCAGCCGTCCACCTGAGAGCACATCAGCGGTCGCGGCGGCTTTGGCCACATGGGCTGGATGCCGTATTGGCAGAATGATACTGGCCACACCGAGGGCGATCTGCTTAGTTTGGCCCGCCAACAGTCCCAGATAAACAAAGGGATCGTAGGTCTGACCCGCATCCCCAAATGAGGGCACGTTGAAGGGTACGTCCCGTAACCAGACCGCTGAAAAACCAAGTGTTTCGGCCAGCTGAACCCGTTCAATGTGGCGCTCCAGGGTGGGCACCGGTCCCCTGGGATAGGACTCGATCGGGACCACCAGGCCAAGGCTTAACCGGTTTGGACGAAACACGGAGTTGTAGCCTCGATTAATGGGCTGAAATCCGATACCTTCTAAGGTTTTCATTAGTTAATCTCCTGAACACCAATGACCATCTCTTCCCAACCGCGTTGGTTGTTCATGTCGAACTGTGCACCATTTTCATCGGCCCAGGTAAAGCGTTTCAATGCGGGGGTTTGACTGGTTGCCTGGTAGAGCCAATAGGCCTCTTCCTGCAATGCTTCGTCAATGGGTTTGTCGATGGAGGCGTAGACGGTCTGTTTGCAGGCATTGATCGACTCGGCGGGCCACAGGGCGATGCGGTTGGCCAACGCTTCGACATACGGACCAATCTCTTCCGGGTCGAGGGCCTGGTTGATGGTGCCATAGGCCTCGGCCTGGTCGGCATCATAGTCTCTGGCACCCAGAACAATTTCCAGGGCCCGTCCCAGACCGATCTGACGTGCCATCCGCGATGCCCCACCACCGCAGGGCAGGATACCCATGGCCACTTCCATCTGCATGAATTTTGCCTTGCCACGGGCGGCAAAGCGCATATCGCAGGCTAGGGCAAATTCGTGACCACCGCCACGGGCAAAGCCTTCAATCTTAGCAATGGTGGCCTGGGGTAGTTTACTGATGCGCTCCAGGACTACTTGCAAGTCGAGTAGTTTGACTTCGTTACGGGAGACTGCGATCGCGGACATATTCTTGAGAAAATTCGTGTCGGCATGGGCCACAAAAATTTCAGGATTGGCGGATTGAAACACAACCACCTTGACGTCGCGATCCGTTTCCAGCTTTTGGGCCAACATGGTTAGGTCGGCCAGCATTGGCAGTCCTTGAATATTGACCGGTGGATAGTCAAAGGTGACCCATGCCACTGCGTTTTCGATCTTAACGTTGAAAGTAGTGAAGTTGTCATAGTTCATGGGGTATCTCCTGGGTTTGTTGAATGATTAAGGTGTGGTGCTTTACATAGCACCTGCGGTGACGGGTTGAGGTTATGGATGGCAAGCTCACCGGCTAAAACCGTCCAAAACAGTCTTGCCGATAGCGACTCCACTCTCTTGAAATTCATGGGCAGAGCGCAGATTTTCCACGTTCAAGGCACCGCCATGTTTGTTAACAGTCGAGATCAGCGTGCCACTATCGAGCAGGTCAGCAACCTGGTTCAACAGCCTATGCTGCTCATCCATATCCTCCATCTGGAACATGGAACGGGCGAACATAAACTCCCAACTCAATGAGAGTGCTTTGCTTTTGAGTGGAACAACATCGAGAGACTTGGGATCGTCAATCAGGGCAATGTGACCACGCGGTTTAATTAATGTTCGAATCGACTCAAAGTGACTGTCAGTATGTGTGAGTGAGGCAACATATCGTGGGGCAATACCCAGCGCCTTCATCTCCTCGTCAAGTGGATTGCGGTGGTTGACAACCTGATCTGCACCCATCTTTTCAACCCAGGTGCGTGTATCATCACGCGACGCCGTCGCAATAACGTTCAGACCAGTCAACTTCTTCGCCAACTGAATCAAAATTGACCCCACACCACCAGCGCCGCCGATCACCAGCAGGGCTTCGCCTGTCCCTTCACCCTCTTTCAGACCAAAGCTATCGAACAGGATTTCCCAAGCCGTAATCGTCGTCAAAGGCATGCCCGCAGCTTCAGCGAAATCAAGGGATGATGGTTTGCGACCGACAATGCGCTCATCGACAACCTGAAACTCGGCATTGGTGCCAGGACGAGTAATATCGCCCGCGTAGAACACCTCGTCGCCAGGTCGGAACCGTGTAGTTTCCGAACCGACTGCTTTTACAATGCCAGCGGCATCAAAACCAAGAATGCGAGGCCCACCTTCTGGCTGCATACTGGCGCGCACTTTGACGTCGACCGGATTGACCGAGATGCCGCGCACTTCCACCAACAGGTCGTTTGGACCAGGCTTCGGTATATCCGTTTCAAATTCGATCAGGGCGTTTTCTGCTGATATTGGACCTGCATCCCGATAACCAATCGCTTTCATCATTGATGCCTCCTTTCGATTTGTGGGAGCGTTACTAGCATGATAATCATTTGTGTAAAAAAGATAATCAGGCTTGCTGCGAAATGATAATTCGGATATTTTTGATAAATGGATAGTAGCGATTGCTGATTTATGGAACAATAAACCGGTCTAGAGCCTTGGCCATCTATCGATATCTCAGCGCTAAAGTCATCCCGAGGATCAGCAATGCCGGATATTCTGTCGCTCCGTTTATTTCTGAGAATTGCAGCGCTCGGCGGGATTGCGGCGGCAGCGCAGGATCTCTCCCTTTCACCGGCAAGTGCTAGTGCCCGTCTGGTCAAACTCGAAGAAACGGTTGGCTTTCGTTTATTCAACAGAACCACCCGAGCCGTCTCCTTGACAACCGATGGCGACGCGTTTTTGCCCTACGTGCAACAGATGATAGAAACGCTAGAAACCGGTCTCAGTGCAGTCAGGGGGCAGGGGGCAGATGCTGAAGGTTTACTAAGAATAACCATGCCTGGCTCCTTTGGACGGATGTATATCATGCCTACATTGGCCGACTTTCACGCTCGCCATCCGCGCGTTAGCCTTGATTTACGACTATCGGACGCTGTCCTGGATGTTGTTGAAGGGGCCTATGATCTGATTATTCGCAATGCCCCGTTGGCCGATAGCGGTCTGATTATGCGAAAGTTAGCCTCGGATCGGCGGCTTCTCGTGGCCTCTCCTGCCTATCTTAAACGCTATGGTTCTCCTTCAACGCCTGATGATCTCGCAGAGCATCAATGTGTCAGCCTGGCCGAATATACTAAGTGGAAGTTTGAAAACGGTCAGACTATTAGTGTTCCACACTCGTTTGTGGTCAACGATGGTGAAGCACTGCGCACAATGCTCGAACAGGGAATGGGCATTGGCATCAAGTCAATCTGGAATGCCAGCGAAAGTTTGAAATCCGGTTTACTTGTTGAGGTAATGCCGGATTTCCCACTGGCTATAGATGTCTCCATATGGCTGCTTTATCCAAGTCGCCGGATCATTGCACCGAAAGTTCATGCCATGATTGATTTTTTACTCGAACGGTTCCAGCCTGTGCCGCCATGGGAGTGTTAGAAAAGCAGGAAAGGAGTTAGTGGTTAGTCGTCGGTAGTTAGTCCCTGCCTTGTTCATACAAAATCGCCTTTTGCCCAGGCAGCATCGGCATTGTTTTTCATTGTGGTTTCGTCAGCTTCCCATTGAGGTTTGGTGTTACCACCTTCTCCGTTGTAAAAGAGGTATAGCTTGTTGTCAGTAACTTTGTAGGTCTCCGGATTGACGGGAACAAGCTTACCTTCAGAAACGGCAACAGCACAGAAACCACCGTATTGGGGCACATAGGCTTCAGGATCAGCTTCAAATTTGGCCTTGTTTTCAGCATTGGCGAAGTAATAGGTGGCCTCGCCATAGGTAGCTGCAATGTCGGGATTGCCAGGTAGTGGTTGATCCACAAAGTAGGAAACTGGATCATAGCCATTGATGGCAACGTTTTGTTCGGTTAGATTAATAGGATGGGACATGGTTAATCTCCTGGACCAAACGGTCCTATAGTGTAAATATTTCAACGCTAATTTGCTGATGATAGCTGCTGATTAAGCCAGCGGTTCATCCAATTGGCCTTATGAGACGTTGCGACGAGTCTCTTCAACGTCAGCTAGCCCAAGGACCTGTTTTTTTGAGAAAAGGGGATTGTTCTGGAACGGACCAACTCAATGGCAGACTACCTTCAACGTATACCCCTCGATGGAGATAAAACTTCAGCAGGCGTTCGGCACCGGGGTAGCAAGCAATATCAGGATCGTCATCCCAGATCACCTCGGCCCGTCCAGTTAGATACAACAGGTTGCCCTTTTCAAAATCGATGAACAGTAACCCGGCACGAGGATTGACTTCAATATTGCCAAATGTATTAAAGATGCAGTTGCCTGCAAAGTCCGGTATTGTTAGGGTATTGCCATCGACTCGAACAAAACCGAGGGATCCCCCTCGATGGGAAACATCCACACCGTTGGTAACATCCGCCTCGTTATCCAGGTAAGCCGTAGCAATGAAAAGAGTATCCGCTGCCGCGATCACATCACGTTTGACACTATCTAGCATGGTGAAGGCATAGACAGGCTTAGCCGTATTGCTATCGAAGTTTTGGAGGTTAAACTGTCGCGCCTGAATATATTTGGGGCAGTTGCCAAAGCTTTGCTCCACCGTCACTGAAAACCCATCTGGGGTAATTTCACTCACCACACCATTGACCCGATTGCGACGACGGGTGTGCAGCTCGATGCCGAGGCAGCCAACCTTGCTACCAATGGCGAGATTTTGGGCTAGGGGATCACTAAACAGGGGCTGGGCGGCGATGTGCAGTGTCCGATCGTCCGGCGTGGAGACAAATCCAGGTTCGCCCACCACAATCGACGCCCAAGGATTGCCCTCGGCATCGACCGTGCCGACCAGGAAGTGGGGAAGTTGAGCATAAAATTGGCGATGTTGCTCAGGCAAGAACTCGCGAATTACTTTTCGCCCTACAACTTCCATGCGATCGCGCGCACCCAACCTTGTCTGAACAGTTTGTTCTCCTGGGTGGAAGGGAGAACCGTCTTTTTGCCAACCGGGAATGGGCATAGGGATAAGCTCCTTTAAAGAAAATAGGAGAGATATAGCAAACATCACGCTTGGATATGTGTGCCTGATGTTTGCGCATACATTGAGGCTAGCTACCTGGGGCCATCAGTTCCAGACGGATACCACCGGGGATATAAGCCATCAAATGTTGTGCAGGTCCACCACTCGAAAGCTCAGGCGGGATATTCGGGCCTTTCAGCCACCTGCTTGAATTCCAGCACGTTCACGAAAAAATCGCGGGTGGCGTCGATGTTAGGCACAGTAAGGCCAATGTGGTGAGCGCCTTGGGTAATCGCCATGGAACAAATCCTTTAGAGAGAAAAAACTAAACTTGGGAAGAGATTGAAAGGGTGGACACCCTGGTGGGCACCAAGATATTTCAGTAGCAGTGACCGACATTGTACCAAACGATCGGTTTGCTGCGATGTAACTATATCGATGGCTTGGTAGAATGTCAACTAGTTAAACTCAAAAATGCTGAAATGCCCAAAGAGGATTACGTTCCGACCTTATTTTCACTGTTTCGCCAGTACGGTTATGACGGAACCACACTCTCTAAAATTTCAGCGGCTACCGGACTAGGCAAGGCCAGCCTTTACCATCACTTCCCTGGTGGTAAAGAGGACATGGTGGCATCGGTGCTGGATCATTCCGACTGCTGGTTGCAAGCAAACGTGTTGCACCTTCTGGCTGGTGAGGGCAGTCCCCAAGCGCGATTGCAGAAGATGTGTGAGCATATCCATGAGCTTTATGCAGGTGGTACTCAGCCATGTTTGACGGCGATTTTGGCGATGGGCACAGGCCGTGATCTGTTTCACGATAAAGTTAAGGGCCTATTAGAATCCTGGATTGGAGCCATTGCCAATGTCTTGGTTGAGTCGGGTTTTGATAAAGATCTGGCAATAAAACGAGGCCAAGATGCACTGATTTCCATTCAGGGGGCACTGATAGTCGCTCAAAATCTAGATAACGCTTCCCTCTTTCAGCGAACCATACAGCAGTTACCCCAGGTATTGTTGCACCCTGAGGAAGGGAGCGAACACAAGCAGTGATTACAGCCCTAAAGTGTGGAATTGCTAGCCTTTTGGGGTCAAAGTGTCTCGGTAGCGGCTGACCATTCCATCAGCGTAAGCTAGCTTGAATGGTTTACACAATCACAAAATCTACAGCGGCGGCATTGGTAATGCCGCTGAGTATGGCTAGGGTTTCATTGCCTAGTTGGATGGTGTTGTCGGTAAAGCTAAGGTCATTGGTGGTGATACCGGAGAGGCCGATGCGGTCGATGCCGAGTTCAAAGTCGGTGATGGTGTCGGTGCCTGTTCCGGCGCTGAGAACAAAGGTGTCTATTTCAGCTAGGCTTGTGCTGCCATTACCTCCGGTGAGGGTGTCGTCCCCCAGGCCTCCGGTGAGGATGTCGTCCCCCAGGCCTCCCCAAATTCGGTCATTGCCTTCGTCGCCAAAGACTTCATCGTTGCCTGCTTTGCCACCGATGCGGTCGTTGCCAGCTCCGCCGAAGATGCGATCGCGCCCCCCTGCATCATCATTATTGTCATCGCCCCGGAGAATGTCATCACCATCACCCCCCAAAATCAGATCATCATCAGCACCACCATTGAGAGTATCGTTACCTGGTCCTCCATCAATCTCATCATTGCCCGCCTTACCAAAAATCTGGTCATTACCGGCCAGACTCTGGATCATGTCTTGACTGGCAGTACCCATCATTGTTTCATCCTGATCGGTGCCCACCAAAATCGGTGCAGGTAGTTCAGGTGGTTGACTATTGAGTAGAGCCTGTAGGGCAGCATCCGCTTGAATTAGACCAAATCCAGTCGCATCATCAAAGCCCACATCAAAGCCCAATGTATTGGGGTTATCTAGATCTAAGGCCGAGGTTTGAAGCGCCTGGTAGATGTCCGTGGGGGATGCTTCGGGGACTGCTTCTAACATCAGGGCAGCTACAGCCGCAGCATTAGGTGCGGCAGCAGATGTACCAAAGAAGTTGGGAAAAGTATCGGCATCAGCGGCAATGTCTTGACCAAAGAAAGTGGTATTACCACCGTCGGGAGCAACAATTTCAGGCTTGAGGCGATTTTCCGGTTCAGCCAGGAGATTGCCTGCGGTATCAAATAGGATAGGCGTACCACCCACAGCAGAAAAGGCTTCTACAGTGGGTGTGGTATCACCAAAGGCAGGAGATTCTTCAAAGAAAGCGGCACCGACAGCTTGGGCACCTGCGGCGTTGGCATGGCCATAAATAGTACCGCTGTTGGTATCAAATTCGTCAATGGAGAGATCGCCAAAACCAACATATTTGAGTAAGCTTGGATCATCGCCACCAAATTTCCCCAGAACCAGGCTGTACTGGGTGTCAACACTACTCGTATTAGTGAAACTCAGAATCTCGATGGGATCACGATTGATGTTGTCATCAAAGCTGGCGGCAACAACTTGATTCGTTTCATCTAGCAAAAAGATATCCAGGTCACTGGTGGCTCCTTGAACACCGGATGCGGAAAAGTAGGGAGATGCCCACTGAAATGAAAGGTTGATTGCTGCTCCTGCACCCACCGTGATGGACTGAAAAATATCCACCCCTGCCCCTGGATCAAAGTCGTGGGCTTCTACCTGGAAATTGCCAAAGTCTAAGGAAATGCCACTGTTGCGAAAGGCACTTTCATAGGCCGTATCACCGTTATTCCCGGCGGCTGAGAAATAGGCCACACCTTCGGCCACCACCTGATCGACAGCCTGGGCAATAATTCCATCTTGGAAAAACGGTTCAGCCAGGTAAATAACATCGTCAACAATAATGTCTGCGCCCGCTGCCGCTAGGTCGATAATGCCTTGGGCAAAATTGGCCTGGCCCAAAAATGCAGTCTGAAACGCCAGGTCCGCACCGGGAGCAATGTCAGCAATCAGCTGCAGCATGGCCCGACCTTCATCGGAACCGCCCCCTGGTAAATCCTGTAAAACATTGACCGTGGGGAGGTCGCCACTCAGTTGATCGGCCGTTGCCCCACCCCGGTTGTCAAAGCTGTCGGACAGAACACCAATGGTGACTCCGGCACCTGTCACATTAAACTCTGTCTGAGCAACGTCGGCTCTCAGGGCAATGGTACCTTGGTTGCCAGTGCTGCCTTGTCTAATAATGGGTTGATAGGTGGGCTGAATAAACTGCGTTGCTTCAGAGTCAGCCATGGCTGTCAGGGCATCGATGGGCAGATATCCTGATACCACTACACCATATTCTGCTGTAGCGACAAAGCCATGGTCTTCAAGTTCTGTCAGCAGTAGCTCCATATCGCTGGCCGCTGCTACATCCACCATGACCATACCATCATGGATTTGCATCAAGGAGTCATCGCTTGGAAACCTTTCCCCAGCAGTTTCACCAAATACCAGGCTGTATAAGGAATATTGAGCCGATAGCTCTACCAAGTCATTACCCATCGTTTTCGCATCTGTTCGCTTACTCACATTAGATGACGTTCGTTTGTCGAGTAAGGATGCCAACTGGGAAAAGCTGTAACTCATAGAAATATATCTGGACTGACGCCATACCCTTTCATTAGGTCATATTTCCTGGCCTTTGTGCGATATTCAAGCCTACAGTAAGGGCTAGATTCGTGGACACAGACAGGTGATGGTGGAGATGCAGATGATGACCATGGTGCCTTACCGTCGTTAATTGCATTGGCGCTGATGACGAATCTTTCCAAACCCTCTATATTGACTTCACCTGATTAATACAATCCTGTCCTGCTTCCACCTCGCTGATATTAGACAGGGTCGTTTTGGCAATGTTATGCAAGGCCTCCTTGGTGAAAAAGGCCTGATGAGCTGTGATTACCACATTGGGAAAAGACTGCAGTAGCTGAAAGGTATCGTCTTGAATCACCGTGTCAGACAGGTCCTCAAAAAATAGTCCCCCTTCTCGCTCATACACATCAATGCCAAAATACCCCACTCGCCCCGATTTAATGGCCTCGATGACGGCGTTGGTGTCGATCAGCCCTCCTCGGCTGGTGTTAATCAGCATTGCTCCTGGTCTTAGATGCTGTAGCGACTCTTCGTTGATGAGATGATGTGTAGATGGCAATAATGGACAATGGAGAGAGATAATGTCAGAGCGGGTCAACAACATGGGCAGCTCTACATACTCGACGCCTATTTCCTGGCAGACTGGATTGGGGCGCACATCGTAGGCTAAGATTTTGCAGCCAAAACCATTCATAATTTGGGCAAAACACTGACCAATCTTGCCAGTCCCTACCACACCCACGGTTTTGCCATGGAGGTCAAATCCTAGTAGACCGTCTAACGCGAAGTTATCGTCTCTGACGCGGTTGTAGGCGCGATAAAGCTTGCGATTGAGAGTCATAATCAGTCCTACGGCATGTTCTGCCACTGCGTAGGGAGAGTAGGCGGGGACCCGGACTACGGTGATGCCCAAGTCTTGAGCTACATCCAGGTTGACATTGTTGAACCCGGCGCAGCGGAGGGCAATGAGTTGGGTGCCGGTGGCTGCGATCGCACGCAATGTCTCCTCACCCACCTCATCATTGATAAACACACAGACCGCAGGAAACCCCGATGCCAGTGATGCCGTGTCTGGTGTTAAACGAGGTTCAAAAAAGGTAAGCTCGTGACCATAATCTGCATTGATCTCTACAAATGAACGTTGATCGTAGCGTTTGGTATTGAAGAAAGCTATTTTCATAGGGCAACGTTAGCTTAAAAGATCTTTTTTGTACGCCAACGATAACAATAAATCAATGCAGCTCAATCAGCCCATTGAATCTCGCCATCGATGGACAATGTGATAGTTTTCTCACCTTCACTTTCTGTTTCAGACGTTAGCATATGGGTATGCTCGCGCTGATAACAGACAGCAATAGAACAGTTACAAACATCAAACACTCTCTGACTTCTGGACCTAGCTGATTTATTCTATCCAAGAGAAGGTTAATCATGGTGCAAGCCTCCATTCAACCAACTATTTCCCCCTCATCGATCCTGTCAGAAAATGAGCTACACCTGATAGATGCCTACTGGCGAGCGTGCAACTATCTGGCTGTCGGCATGATCTATTTGCGCGATAATCCCCTGCTCAAAGAACCCCTCAAAGCTGAGCATATAAAGTACCGTTTACTGGGGCACTGGGGAGCTTCACCGGCCCTGAGCTTTAGCTATATCCACTGCAATCGTCTGATCAAAAAGTACGATCTAGACATGATTTTTGTAGCCGGTCCTGGCCATGGTGCCCCCGGTGTTCTCGGTCCCGTTTACTTAGAGGGCACCTATACCGAAATCTATACTGATAAAAGCGAAGACGCTGAAGGCATGCAGCGATTTTTTAAGCAATTCTCTTTTCCTGGATTTATCGGTAGCCACGTTACCCCAGAAACACCGGGGTCAATCCATGAAGGCGGTGAACTGGGCTATAGCGTTTCCCATGCCTATGGGGCCGTGTTAGATAATCCAGACCTGATTGTCACCTGCGTTGTCGGTGATGGTGAGGCTGAAACAGGTCCCCTCGCTACGGCCTGGCATTCCAACAAGTTTATCAACCCGGCCCGTGATGGTGCAGTGTTACCAATTTTGAACCTCAACGGCTACAAGATTGCCAATCCCACGATCCTGGCGCGGATCTCCCCAGAAGAGCTGGACTATCTGTTCCGAGGCTATGGTTACACCCCCTACTTTGTGGAAGGTCGTGATCCCGCAGAGATGCATCAGAAAATGGCTGCGGTCATGGAAGAGTGTGTCCTAAAAATCCAAGAGATTCAACAAGAAGCACGAATATCGGGCAAGATTGAGCGACCTCGCTGGCCCATGATTGTCCTGCGTACCCCCAAGGGTTGGACCGGACCGAGCGAGGTCGATGGCAAAAAGGTAGAAGACTTCTGGCGCTCTCACCAGGTGCCCATGGGGGGCATGCACGACAACTCCGAACACTTGCGCAGACTAGAAGCATGGATGCGTAGCTACAGACCAGAAGAGGTATTTGATCAGACCGGTGCCCTAATCCCTGAACTCAAGGCTTTGGCCCCCACTGGAAATCGTCGTATGGGCTCTAATCCACACGCGAATGGTGGACTGCTACGTCAGGCCTTAAAGATGCCTGATTTTCGTGACTATGCCATCCAAATGGAACAGCATGGCACCGAAGAATTTGAAAACACTAAAGTGCTGGGCCTCTTAATGCGAGACATCATGCGGGATAACCCCAACAACTTTCGTTTAATGGGGCCGGATGAAACTGCATCCAACCGACTACAGGACGTCTACCAGGTAACCAAAAAGGTATGGATGGCCGATATCTATCCAGAGGATGAGGATGGGACTGAACTATCCCGCGACGGTCGAGTGATGGAGATGCTCAGTGAGCATACCCTGCAGGGGTGGCTAGAAGCTTACCTGCTCACCGGTCGCCATGGTCTTTTCCACACCTACGAGGCCTTTGCCCATGTGGTGGACTCTATGTTTAATCAGCATGCCAAGTGGTTAGATATCTGTCGTAATCATGTGCCCTGGCGACGATCGGTCTCATCTTTAAATATTTTACTGTCATCCTTAGTGTGGCGACAGGACCACAATGGTTTTAGCCATCAAGATCCCGGTTATGTGGACCTGGTGACCAACAAGAGTCCTGATGTGGTGCGGGTTTACTTCCCTCCAGATGCCAACTGTTTGCTGTCGGTGGCAGACCACTGCTTTCGTAGCGTTGACTACATCAACGTCATTATCTCCGACAAGCAGAAGCACCTGCAGTATCTCCCCATGAAAGAGGCCATTGCCCACTGTACCAAGGGGATTGGCATTTGGGACTGGGCCAGCAATGACGACTGTGGCACCGAGCCCGATCAACCCGATGTGGTGATGGCTTGCTGCGGCGATATCCCGACCATGGAGTCCCTGGCGGCAACGGCCATCCTACGGGAAGAGTTTCCTGAGCTCAAGGTACGCTTTGTGAATGTGGTGGATCTGTTCAGGCTAGTGTCTGAAGGAGAGCATCCCCATGGTCTATCGGATTGGGATTTTAACTCCCTATTTACATCCGATAAGCCCGTTCTCTTTAATTTCCATGGCTATCCCTGGCTCATACACAAGCTGGTCTATCGTCGCGCTAACCAAGATCGCATCCATGTTCGGGGTTATAAGGAAGAGGGGAATATCAATACACCCCTAGAGCTAGCGATCAACAATCAGGTGGACCGTTTTAACCTGGTAATTGATGTGATTAATCGAGTGCCTAAGCTGGGGTCAGCGGCGGCCCATGTCAAAGAGCGGATGAAGAACAAAATTATTGATTGTCTGGCCTATGCCCATGAACATGGGAGAGACCAGGATGAAATTGTTCATTGGCAGTGGCCCTATAGCACCGATTGCTAAGATGAAAATCCTGGTCCTCAATGCTGGTTCTAGTAGCCATAAACTGTGTTTATATGCGTTAGCAGATCCGCTGCCAGAAGTGGCCTTACCAGCGGCCCCTCAGCCTGTTTGGGAAGCCCAGATCGACTGGTATCCCCAACAGGCTGTTGTCGAGATCAACACCCAGGCAGGAGAGTCTTTAGCACAAAAACTAGACGTCACCTCTCGACGAGAAATTCTCTCCCAGGTACTCAGTACCCTATGGCAGGGGACCACCCAGGTGCTCAAACGTTTAGATGAGATTGACGGGGTTGGACATCGGGTGGTCCATGGTGGGCAAGCGTATCAAGCTAGCACTGTTGTCACCCCTGAGGTCAAGGCAGCAATTGCACGCTTAACACAGCTGGCTCCCAACCATAATCCTGTTAATCTTGAAGGGATTGAACTGTTGGAAGAACTGTTGGAGAATGTACCTCAAGTCGCCGTATTTGACACTGCTTTTCACAGTCAGATGCCTGATATCGCGGCGATTTATCCGGGTCCCTACGATTGGTTGGACCAGGGTATCCGTCGTTATGGATTTCACGGTATCAGTCATCAGTACTGTAGCCAGCGAGCGGCGCAAATTTTAGGTCGCGATGATCTACGCCTGATCATTTGTCATCTCGGTAATGGGGGGTCTCTTTGTGCTGTGCACCATGGTCGCAGTATTGACACCACCATGGGATTTACCCCGCTGGATGGTTTGATGATGGGCACTCGTTCCGGCTCTGTTGATCCCGGTATCTTGCTCTATCTGATGCGGCAGGGATACAGCGCTGACCAGTTGGATCAGCTACTCAATCGAGAATCAGGCCTGAAAGGCATTTCTGGTATCTCCCATGACTTACGTCAGATCGAACAGGCTATCGTCGCTGGGGACTCACGGGCTAAATTAGCCCAAGACATCTACCTCCATCGCTTTAAGGCCTGTTTTGGAGCCATGCTGATGAGCTTGGGGGGGGCGGATGGGGTTGTGTTTACAGCAGGTATTGGTGAACATGCCGCGTCGATTCGTGCTGCGGCCTGTGAGGCCATGGGCTTTTTAGGGCTAAAGCTAGATGCTAGTAAGAACGACCATAATCCTGTTGATCAAGATATTGCCACTGATGACTCTACGATGCGGGTGTTGGTGATTCATACTCAAGAAGACTGGGCCATTGCCCGAGACTGCTGGCACCATCTAAAGCTGTGTTCAAGTTAAGTTTGGCTAATCAACCTTGAGATTACAAACAATTTAGTTTGGGGTCATTACAATGGCAAACGTGGTCAGCCGACGAAATGGAGCCCCCATGACACAGACCCTGCTGGATCAATTGCGTGAAATGACCGTCGTCGTTGCCGATACGGGTGACATCCAAGCGATTGAAAAATTTAAACCGCGTGACGCCACAACCAACCCATCCTTGATCACAGCGGCGGCGCAGATGCCTCAATACCAGGGCATCGTGGATGAAACGTTGCAAACGGCTAAAGCGGATGCGGGTCCTGATGCCAGCACTCAAGCAATCGTTAATTTAGCCTTTAAGCGCCTGGCCGTTGCCTTTGGTCGTAAAATTCTGGAAATTATTCCTGGGCGTGTGTCCACCGAAGTGGATGCCCGATTGTCTTACGATACTGAAGGCACCTTGGCCACTGCCCGCGATTTGATCGCCCAGTATGAAACGGCTGGTATTTCCCGCGAGAGAATTTTGATCAAGATTGCCTCTACCTGGGAGGGGATTAAAGCTGCCGAGATTCTAGAAAAAGAGGGTATTCACTGTAACCTGACGCTGCTGTTTGGTCTCCATCAGGCCATCGCCTGTGCTGAGGCAGGTATCACGCTGATCTCTCCTTTTGTGGGGCGGATTCTGGACTGGTATAAAAAAGATACGGGTAGAGAGTCTTATCCACCGGCAGAGGATCCGGGTGTCTTGTCGGTGACCGAAATCTTTAACTACTACAAAAAGTTTGGCTATACCACTGAAGTCATGGGGGCTAGCTTTCGTAACACGGATGAGCTTCAGGAGCTGGCAGGCTGCGATCTGCTGACTATTTCACCTAAGCTATTGTCTCAGTTGGATCAGGTGACCGCTGAGCTGCCCCGCAAGCTTTCTGCTGAAACGGCCCAGGGCCTAGACATTGAGAAAATTTCAGTCGACAAAGCCACCTTTGACAAAATGCATGCTGAAGACCGCATGGCATCTGAAAAACTAG
Source organism: Leptothoe spongobia TAU-MAC 1115 (assembly GCF_018739885.1). Classification (GTDB taxonomy): domain Bacteria; phylum Cyanobacteriota; class Cyanobacteriia; order Phormidesmidales; family Phormidesmidaceae; genus Leptothoe; species Leptothoe spongobia. The sequence goes on from NZ_JADOES010000020.1 coordinate 19,752, forward strand.
CTGAAGGTATCCAGGGATTCACTAAAGCTTTGGAATCGTTAGAGTCGTTATTGGCTGACCGTCTTTCTCAGCTAGATGGAAATGAGGTGGTGAGCCACGCGGCTGAGGATATCTTTCGTGCCTATGATCTTGACGGCGATGGATTTATCACCCGTGAAGAGTGGATGGGGGCGGACGCTGTCTTTGATGCCCTCGACATTGATCACGATGGCAAAATCACCCCCGAGGAAATGGGGGCGGGCCTGGGGGCGGCGTTTAGATGGGCAAAGATTTAAGTCATTGATGACTCCAACAACCGCCAGACCCTCAAGACTTCTGCCACCGTCCATGCCTGGGCGAAACAGCCCCGTGGTGCCATCGGGGCATCGCCATCAAAAATTTCGCTCAGGCTACCGATACAGCCGCTGTGGAGATGCTGTACCAGCGGTCTGAGTAATGACCTTGCCTGAGTTGCATCTCGATAAACTCGATAGTGAGCCTCCACGTAGGGACCCAGCAGCCAGCCCCAGGTGGTGCCCTGGTGATAAGCACCGTCCCGCTGCAGTGGATCGCCGCCATAGGTACCGATGTATTGAGGATGGGATGGCGCTAGCGATCGCAACCCATGGGAGGTCAACAATTCTCGCCCACACACCTCAACCACAGCCCGCTGTTGTGCCATCGTTAACAGAGAACCAATCGCCTCCCCCCCAGCAAATGGGAGCGAAACTGCAAAAATCTGGTTAGGCCTCAGGGCCCCATCATCCCCCTCTGGACCATCCAAAACGTCATAGCAGTAGGCCCCCTGCCAAAACCGCTGAAATCCTGTCAGTGTATGCTGAGCCAAGGTTTTATAATCCTGGACCGGTTGTCCTAAAATCTCAGCAAACTGCTCCATACAGCGCAGCGCATTATACCAAAGGGCACTAATCTCAATCGGTTTACCAATCCGTGGCGTAACGACCCAATCGCCTACCTTGGCATCCATCCAGGTTAGCTGTACCCCAGCCTCACCGGCATAGATCAAACCATCACTGTCCAGGTGAATATTGTAACGGGTACCCCGCTGATGCCAATCGATCACCGCTGCCAGCTCAGGCCAAATCTCCCTTAACAGCTGTTCATCTCCAGTAGCTGCATAGTAGGCGCGAATCGCTTCAAAATACCAGAGAATCGCATCCACTGTGTTGTACTCAGGGGTTTCTCCAGCATCGGGGAAGAGATTGGGTAACATGCCCTGGTCTAAATAGCGGGCAAAGGTGCGAATGAGGGTACGGGCAATGGGGGGACGCCCTGCCGCCAGGGTTAGCCCTGGCAAGCTGATCATGGTATCCCGACCCCAGTCACCAAACCAGGGATAGCCTGCGATCACCGTTTTGCCCTCAGGTTCATCCACCAGTGATCGATCCACAATAAACTGATCTGCCGCCAGGACTAACTGCTGAAATTGTTCACGAGTCAATCCTGGCCCCGGAAACTCACATTGTTCCTGGGAGACTTTTGACGAATGAAACGCCTGATCCAAAAGCTCTTGCTCATAGGCCACTCGCACGGCTAGAGCCGCTTCACCATCCAGGCATGGCTCAGGCATCGTGCTGGCTGCCAACAATACAGAGTCTCCCGGTGCCAGTTCTACCAGTAAACTCGCCACACATAGATGATCATCTCGATCGCTGAGACCTCGATATCGTTCTAGGGCTAGATCAAAGCCTTGATACCAATCATGGTGTAATTGGAACTCCCCTCGATTGCTCAACAGATAGTAGGGGACAGCCTGCTCAAACCCATGGACATATACACCGTGGGGTACTTGTCCCGTTGCCATCTGCCAACCTTGCCCTTGGGTATTGCTATGGTAGTCCCGGTAGTTGACTAGGGCCCGTAATGATAGCTCTACGGGTGCACTACTGCGCTGCAGGTGATAGCGAACGTACGTTATATTTTCCCTGGGCTGCATCCAGATACGCTTTTCCAGGAGAGCATTGCCCAGGGCAAAGGTCCAAACGGGGGTGGTTCCCTCCAGTCGGAAACTCTCAATCAATCGATATCCTTCAGGATCGACACTGCCATCTGTCCAGCGATTGGTGGCAAGGTCATAGCGTTTCCCCGCGTATACGCTCTCATCAAATTTGGTAACCAACAAGGTCCGCCCCAACGGGGGCTGTAGTGCTGCCACTAGCAAACCGTGGTATCGCCGAGAAAGCACCCCGGCAACAGTTCCCGATGCATAGCCACCAATACCGTTGGTGACTAACCATTCTCGGGTTTCAGCGGTAGCCAAATCCCCACAGAGCTCCCGTCCAAATGTCAGCATTAGCTTGAAAATATTGATATATAAGGGCCTTGAAGTGAAAAATCAAGACTAAGTAGGTTATCCAAATTAGGCTTTAGATGCTGAGGCCCCCTTCCGTCCCCCAATCCTGGGGGAGACCGGACTCAAAGCCCCCAGAATTGGGGGTTTGGGGGCATATTCGAGGAGGTCAAACTCCTGATCCTCCATCATATAAATGATTAGGCCAACCTACTTAGGACTAAAATCAGACTTAACTCTAAGTATCGTGTTGATAGCTCCCACTTGCTTCATTACCCAGCATAAGCTTTGCTGCCATGAGCAGCACTAACTAAACTTGATGAATTACGCAGGTGTTTATGGGTAGTTGGGTGTATGTGAAGCTAAGACATGAAAGCCGTTGAGGTGCTGCGATTGTATGAGAATGATGTAGTAGCTTATTTAGGCATGGAGATTCCATCTCATAGTGAACCAATCCAGGCTAAATAGTGCTCCCTCGCTCTTAAGTCATGTTTATTCAAAAATACGGAGGACATTGTGACGTCTACGAAACGGAAATCTGTTGTACGGTTGAAATCTGTTGTACGGTTGCTGATGTTCACAATGTTGATATTAAGCATCCTGATCAAGACTGCTCAAGCAGTCTTTCCAGAACCCCGTGTTGACAACCCGTTTGTCGGGACAACGTCCTATCTGAACCCTGACTATGTGGGACAAGTGAAGAAACAAGCTACCCAAACTGCCGGGAGCTTAGGCGAGGAGATGGCCCAAGTCACTACCTATCCGACTGCCGTCTGGATGGATCGGATTGGCGCGATTACCGGAACATCTGCCGATGGAACCAAAATTGCGATGAGCTTACGAGAGCATTTGGATACTGCATTAGCGCAAAAACTCCCTGGCAAACCAATCACCTTTTTGATGGTGGTCTACAACCTGCCGAACCGGGATTGTCATGCGCTAGCCTCAAATGGCGAAATTCCTCATGGCGGAATTGAGCGCTATAAAACCGAATACATTGGTCCGATGGCAGAGATTTTCAGCGATCCAAAATATGCTGATATCCGTATTGTCGCTGTGATCGAACCGGATTCATTGCCTAACCTTGTCACCAACCTTTCAACTCCTGCCTGTGCTAAGGCAAAATCGAGTGGTGAATATGTTGAAGGTGTACAGTATGCCTTAAATAAACTGCATCAAATCTCCAACGTCTATACCTATGTTGATCTCGGTCATTCCGGATGGTTAGGCTGGGATAGCTCGTTTGGTCCAACGGTGACACTGATCGCTGATACGATTAAGGGCACACAAGCTGGCGTGAACACAGTAGATGGTTTTGTTTCAAATACCTCCGGCAGCACCCCGGTAGTTGAGCCGTTTGTTAAAGAATTTACGGGTAGCCCGATCCGATCCGCTGATTTCTACGATTGGAACCCCTATGTTGATGAAGTCAGCTATATGAGCGCGATGTACGATGCTTTTGTCGCTGAAGGGCTGCCATCGAGGATTGGTATGTTAGTGGATACCAGCCGTAATGGATGGGGCGGACCAAATCGTCCGACCGTTGCCAGTACCTCTACAGAGGTGAATACCTTTGTAGATGAGTCTCGCATTGACCGACGACCTCATCGCGGTGGCTGGTGTAACCAGATCGGAATGGGTATCGGTGAACGCCCGGTCGTAGAGCCGTATGAGCATTTTGATGCCTTTGTGTGGATTAAACCTCCGGGGGAATCTGATGGTGTCAGCGAAGCCGACATTGTTGATCCTGATGATCCGGCCAAAGGATTTGACGGGATGTGTGATCCGAACGCGACCAATAGAGACAACCCGCAATACTCGACCAATGCCATGGCTGGTGCCCCTCATGCCGGACGGTGGTTCGCGGAACAGTTTAGAGTGCTGGTCGAAAATGCCTATCCTCCACTTTCACCAGGGCAGCTATGATAGATCCATTTTCTTTACATCAACAACTAATGGCTGCCAGGGAGTCAGCAACGTTATGCAGCCTACCCCAAGCCTAACAATTCTCTGCCAATCTCTTGAACAGCTCCTGTAGGGTGCTGTTAGGCGAAGCCGTAACGCACCATATGTTTGAAGAGGTTGCTGAACGAGGCCAGACATAAATTCAGGTAATCTTTTTCGACAGTATGTTTCTCCAGCCCTAACAATACTGGTCCCTGAATCATGGTTGTGGTTGTGGTGGCGAGTATTAACGCATGCGTCGAACTAAGGCCCCCAACCACATTAAGCCCAATAGGCCGATAGATATACTCGGTTCAGGAATTGTAGTTACGGGTGGGGTAACAGGCTCAGGCAGAACATCAGGTTCTGGTGGCAGTGCAGGTGCGGGAGGTGTAGGGGCAGGTGGTGCCACTGGCGGTGGTGCCACTGGCGGTGGTGCCACTGGCGGTGGCAGTGATACTACTGTAGGTACAGGCGGCGGCGGTGCCGCTGGTGCTATGGGAGCTGGGGCTACAACCCCTACACCACCGGGAGCAAAATTAGGACGCTGCCTTAAGAAAAATAAATCATTTGGATCATTATCTGAGATGACATAGCGAAAGCTAACCGTTTCATTTGGATTAACTACCCCTCTAGAGAAATTAACAAAATCTCGAACATCAGTGACTTCGTCAACAACTGCAAAAGCGTTTGAAGTAAAGGGTCTAAAAAAGTTAATTCCCTGGGCAAATGAAAGACCGTCCTCCTCAGGGCTAGGCACTCCAAACTGTTCCTGTAGCTCGTGATCAAAGAAAATCCAGGGCGTGTTGGTTCGATTGGTGAGGATTGATTCAAACCTAAAGCCAATAAATCCTGAATTACGTAATCCCTGGATCGAAAGGAACAAGTCTACATTGGGTCCGGTAACATCTTGAAAGACTCTGAAGGCATCGCTAGTGGCCTCACCCCCTGTAATAGTAAAGTCACCGGAAACTTCACTAAACACAAAATTTTCTAAAACTAGAGTGGCAGCTTTGGCTGGAGTGGCCAACAGACCTAGCGCCAGTGATAAAGCGACAGGCAACCCCCTTTGCCAACAAGCGGTCTGAGGGAACACAGTAAAGGACATAAAAAAGAAAATCCTGCTTCCCACTCAGTCTAGCGAAACAAAATTAATTCATGTCTTTTTTTTTCAAACCCCTTAAAGTTCCCTGAATAATTGGGACTCTTGCTAGATGCAGACATAAACCACGTCCAAGTTGAAACCTGTAGCTTCTTCTACGGAAAAACTCCAGTTCTGGACGTGGACAAGGTTTAAATTCTCTCCGTTGATGATTTTAATCATGAATCTGTCTGTCGTCGTCGCCATTGATCGGGTTGGCTATACCAGCGCCTCAATGCCAATTTATCTCAGATTCCTTAGGGAACTTAATGCTTCTTCTAACTGCGTAGTCAATCGCTCAATGGTATTGTCCGTACTCAAGATGGGTCGTCCATGTCTAATCAAACTTGATACGTTGTCTACCGTAGACTCAGTCAACAGCTTAGCTGGCTGATGCACCAGGGTCTGTTGCGCTTTTTGGGTCCACAGCCGTCCTGCCTGCAGTGAGGATCGTATCCCCCTGGCATATTTGGGATAATCCGGCAGGGGCGACAGTATCCAGGGGTGGTAGGAGACATTGATGGATGCACACCAGTCTTGCCATTTGAAACTGAGAATCCTGGGGCTGGTTACCACAGGAATCCAGGCCGTCCTCAGGGCATCAGCCACAATGGCCCCATGCATCGCTTCGGCGAGCAACACCTCCGTCTCACCAATGGCCTGTAAAATTTGTTCGATGGGCCAACGGGGATCGATATAGCCCATACCTACCTCCTCACACAATGTCTTCCAGGCCCCATCGGCAAAATTGGCATGGTGAATATGGGGCATAAAGGCATAGGTGTTGGTTTTATGCCCCGACGGGGTAAAACAACGACGTACCAGGATGCCGCCATCGGTGATGGCCTGCTGGCGGGGGAGTTTTAAGCGGCTGGCCGATAGTGGCCCCCGCACACAGACAATGTGCCAGTGGGCAGGAATATGGGATAGAAATTGCTCATAGCCCACACCACTGCTAAAAATAATCAGACGCTTAGCATCCGTTGTGCGTTCTGGTAGACGGTGGTTTAGCAGGGTGCCCGTACCGATAAACTGAGTAGTCCCATCATTGTCAAAGTAGTCCGGTAGCAGTTGGGGCCATAGCCAGGTATTGAGTTCATCGCCAAAGTTGGGCTGACCGTCTTGACGTCGGTAGTAAAAAATCTTCATTGATATCACGATAACTGGCATAAACCATTATCAATTTTCGGGTATCAATTTAAGCCGGGAAATTCTGACCAGGTAAGGAGTTAGTGGTTAGTCGTCGGTAGTTAGTCCCTGGCTGGCGTTTAACAATCAACGACTAACTACTATCTTCCATAAACTTTCCCGCGTTAAATTGGGGCACCAATTTTCTATGTTTGTCTTTTTAGTGAGTGGGCACTTTAACCATATATCAAATAAAAAATTAGAATTTTCACCTTGATTCTGTTGTCAAGTAATGGTCAATAACAAGTTTAATTGATTGTTTGTTCTGACGCTTTTATGCGATTTGTCGGCCTAATGTCAATCTCTATGGGCTATTCTAAGCGCTAAAACAAAACAATGCTGTAACCACAGATTATAGATGCGGCTTTATGACTAATCAAGCAATAGGAAGATTAAGAAAATAAAAAGATTAAGGATAAATCATCTATCCGTCAATATCTAGGCCTCTACTTTCATGGTTTGACAGTAATCATGCTGACTGCAAAGGATGGCGTAGTCAGTAATATTAAAAGACAAATGGTCGGTTGAACTCACGATCTCACCAAGCCCATTGATCAGCAAAAATAACGATGGATGCACTCAATAAATAGCTACCCACTGCAGGCATGACTTGAGTATTTGATTTGTTTTCTATCTAGCGAGAGAGGCTGGCACTATAGCAAACGTGTTTTATCGTTTTTCCACATTTCCTAGATTCCCAGAGGAGAGTTTTGATGCTTCAATTTAAAGCTGAACAATTAGGCGAGGCCATCTTAGATTTACAGCACAGTAATTTTTGTGGGGTTGCGCATATAGAAACCCTAGCGAATACATTTCATTCAAAACAGCCCAGGATTTTAGTCTTTCTGAATGGAGAACTCACCTACTGTGGTCAGAACAGCTGGGGGTATTCGTTGATGCCCTGGTGGACCAACAAGACATCGTTCTCAATCCCCATAGTAAGCTGCTTAAGCATGTTCGTAACATTGCTGGAGCCACTATCCTGGGAACGGGAGAAGTTTGTATGGTACTGAGCCCCCAGGATTTACTTAAGTCTCTTCGAGGCAAGAGAAATGATCGGGTAGTACCTACATTGGAAAATGTCTTTGTCCAGCCTAAAGTCTTGTTAGTTGAGGACTCCATTCCCATTCGAACTCAGGTGCGACGGATTTTGGAGGGAGCGGGCTATCAAGTTACGACAGCTGTAGATGGACTGGATGGGTTGGAAAAACTACAGGAGGAGGATGCATTTGATGCGGTGGTATCTAATGTAGAAATGCCCAATCTCGATGGTCTGGAGTTAACTGCACGTATTCGTCAGGAGACAAAATACGAAAAACTGCCCATTATTTTAGTTACTACATTGGCCCAAGATGAAGATAAGCAGCGTGGTACTGACGCTGGAGCCAATGCCTACATCACCAAAGGTGATTTCGATCAAAGTCTACTTATCAATACTCTAAGGAACTTAATCTAGTCATGGCTAACCCAATCAAAGTTGTTCTTGTCGAAGACTCTGCCATTGCCCTACAAATTTTGCATCGGTTAATCGATTCATCTCCAGAGGTGGACGTTGTTGGGACTGCCCAAGATGGTGCTGATGGTTTGAAGGTGATTGCCCAAACTATGCCGGATGTTATTTGTACTGACCTGAAAATGCCTAGAATGGATGGTTTGGAATTCACTCAAAAAGTAATGTCTGAATTTCCCCGCCCTATTCTAGTGGTGAGTAATACGGTGCATCCTGCTGATGTGGATAATATCTTTAACCTGATGCAGGCGGGTGCGTTAGACTTTTTCCCAAAACCAACATCGGGTTCTGCCATGGATTACGAAAAGCTCAAAAATTCATTAATTACTAAGATTAAAGTTTTGGCGAGTAAGAAGGTTTAGACTCTAAGTCCAACTAATCTTATCTGTCGTTGTCTCCAGACATTTACTTTTACATTCCAACCTCATTCTGGCCTGACCAGTTACCAGCTTCAAGTGCTGATAACTGGTCAGGCTTTGGTCTGGGTATCTATGCCTGGACGGTACAGACCTATCTGAAACTGCACGAGGCCGGGGTGGTTTGTCGGCTGACGGATCAATTACCTGATCAGGGCATTGTCCTATTTCATGCTAATGCGACGCGGGGGTGTGATATGACCCCTGGACCAAAACGTTTGCTGATTTGCATGAAAGCAGAATCGCCTCTATGCCCTCAGGCTCAACTCCATGTGGTCCAAAATCCTTGTGAGGCGTCGTCAGTTTTGGGTTGTTACTTTATGCCCCACTGGCCCCAGCCTGGATTGAAACCTCGCCTGAGCGAACGACAAGATCGATTTAAGACGATTGCTTTTCTAGGGCATCAGAACAGTTTAGCTGCCGAGCTAATGACCCCAGACTGGGAAAATCAGTTAAAGCGGCGAGGGTTAAACTGGCAGCCGGTGATTAATACCAATGGGTGGAATGATCAGCAGTCTATTGACACTCGTTGGAATGATTATCAGCAGATTGATGCCATTGTCGCTGTCCGAGAATTTCATCGGCGACGTCCGCGCTATCGGAGTAAACCTGCTACTAAACTTTATAATGCTTGGTTAGCCGGAGTCCCTGCAATCCTGGGTCGAGAGCGGGCCTATCGAGCGGCAGGGACCACCGGTATTGACTACCTGGAAGCTAACTCCATGGCAGAGCTGTTGTCCTGTCTTGACCAGCTACACCAGGATAAAAAGCTCCGACAGTCGTTGGTAAAACGGGGCTATCGGCAAGGGCTAAAGTATACGCCAGAGGTGATCACCCAACGATGGCGGCAGTTTCTAGATCATGTTGCTATACCTGCCTATTCTGCCTGGTGTGAATATGCTCTCTGGCAACAGACTGCGCAACAGTGGCAGGGTCAGGTTTTGAATTATTGCGATCGCGCCAGACAACGGCTGGGAATCTAATGAGAATGCTTAAATTATTATATCTGTTTTAGAGGCTATTCATAAAAGCCTTTAACTGGTTAGTTAGCACCACATTACTTAGCTATTTAGGATGGCGAGTGATCAACGAGTGATAGTTGTTGCTTTAAAGCTTTTGGAACATTCACTGCGTTTTCAATACCTTTAATTCCTTCCCAGTTTGTTTTTTTATCCCAAATAATTTTGAGTAGGTTGGCACTAGTGAGATTAGCCCCACTAAGATTAGCCCCACTAAGATTAGCATCACGGAGGTAGGCACCATGAAGAGACGTGCCACTGAGATCGGCATCACGAAGGGAAGCATCACGCAGGTCAGTACCATTGAAGTTAGCAAAATTGAGGGTGGCGCTGCTGAGATTAGCGCCACGAAAATAGGTACGACGAGCATAGGTACGAGTGAGATCAGCATTACTCAAATTAGCGCTACTGAGGTTAGCACCATTGAGATAAGTGCCAATTAGGGTAGCATCAATTAAGGAGGCATGACTAAGATCAACCCCAGTGAGATTGGTTCCACGAAGATCAGCCCCACGGAGGTTGACATCATGGAGATCAGCATTATGGAAGTCAGTATAACGAAGGTCAGCAGAACATAAGAACCTGCCTACGATGTTCTGAAACTTGCAGTCTGGACTACTTTGACTATAACTAATGATCCGAAGGAGGCATTTTTTATCAAAGATTTGGTAATCATCAACCAAGATTTTATCTAGAAAAGCCCTATAGCCCGCTTGTTCCTCACTAACTAATATTTTATTTAAGGGTGATTCTCTTTCATTCCTTTGCTGCCTGCAAGGATAAAAATGGAGATCTTCAGAATTGTCTTGAGATTGACCATAGCGGTGTAATTCTAGAAGTAAAATCAGAATATTTAGCCCTGTATAGATGTCTACTTGACGCTGACCAATCGAAATCCCTTGGCTTTCAATTTGTTCACCTTTTTGTTGAGGAAGCGTTGTTTTCTTAAGAATGTTAATAAACTCTCCACTGCACCAGCGAGTATAGAAAAATTCTAATCGTTTAAATAACACTTTTGCATTAAAGTTTTCACTGACTTCCCAAAGTGCTCTTATGTATTCCAAAATTTCGGGAGAAAGTCTACCAAAGCCAAACAGATCATATATCTCCCAATCTAATTGACTCTGTTTTGTGTCGAATCTATACCCTCTAGGGCTGGGTTTTGTCCATTCCTCTAAACTCTGTTGAATTCTCTCTGCACACAAATACTCACTGAAACTTTTATGAATAAACTCGACAGATCCCCCTTGCTTACTGGCAGATTGCACATAAAAAGTTGCTAAGGCATTTCGTAGTGCATCAACTCCCAGTCGTTTTCTAGCTTGTTTAATTAATTCAATGGCATCGTCATCGTCTTCTAAACGTTCTTCTAACATCCTTATAGGCGCAGCCTCTCCACCAAACTGAGTAGCGCAAAATGCAGCTTCGATAAGGACGTGTCTTAATCCCTCTGTACTCAGCTCTGTTAAATCTCTAGTAAGTCTGGTAGAGCGTTGTTTAGTTAGTACCCAGTCCAATGACCGCTGATAAATCAAAATTTTAGCGATAGAACTGTTCAGGCCATTTCCAGAAATATCTTTCCCAGGTATTTTAGTATTTATCCACGCGCTATCCGAAACTGATTGAAAATTTCTATTCTTATGGAGAAATCTTCTCACATCCTTAAACATATCAATAGCAAATTGTTTATCTCGATGCATTGCACCTAACAGATAGAGTAGTAAGGGTTCCTGGGCCAATTTTCGCACTTGTTCTGGGCACTGTTCATCCTGTAAAAAACTCCAAAATGTTTGAGCCTCCGATATCCCAACTTGATTAGCCCAGTTCCTAAACCAATGTTCTTGAAGAGTACTGTTCATTGGAATAATTTCAACCCGATCTAAGTTAGGTGGCATATATCGCTCTATACTTTGCAAAGTTAGAGGACGGCCAGTAATTAATACTCGGTGTCCTCTCTCTGTATTCTGTTGGCAACGCTCTTGAAAACCACCAACTTGTTTTAGGAATTGTTCTAAACCCTCACTGGTTCTCCCTTCCATCAACAGCTCATCAAAGCCATCCAGTAGGAATAAAAAACGAGTATTGCAATCCGTTAGCCAGCCATTATCACTGGCAGAAAAATCTCTTCCCACAAGAGTTTTAAGTGTTTTCTCAAAGTCTTTTTCAAGGGTTCTAATGTCACGAAGGCGGATCAAGATAGGGATCCAAATGGGATATAGATTTTGACGCACCCAATCAGCAAACATACGACAGAAAACGCTTTTTCCCCTGCCGGGACCACCTTGGACAAACATTACCTGATCTTGTCGATCTGATCTTTGCAGCTGTGTTCTAGCCCAGTGTTCTAGATCGAATGATTTAGCATCATGATCAACTTGCCCATCAGTCTTCACTGGTTTTACCTGAAGCGAGACATAGATATCTTTGAACGCAAAATTTTCGTTGAAGACCTTATCTAAAGGCATTGGAGCGATCTGCTCACTCAGGTATTTATCAATACTTTGATACTTTTTGATATCCCATCGCCACCCTTCCAAATATAGAGTTGATAACCGTTGAACATTATCCTTGGCAGCAGCCAAAGCCTCAACCATGTAACGATGAGTGTTATGGGAAATCCGTTGAGTTAGTATGTGAGCCTGCTCTTCATCCAATCCTGCTTGATGCAATCGAGCTTTTAAAACTGGATTAAAAGCTTTTGCTAGTTTAGATTCATGGAAGCAGAGTAAGCTTTCCTTTGCTTCTCTCTCACTCAGTTCTACTATTTGACCATCGACTTCAAGTGTTTCACCAAGGTTTCGAATTCGCTTGGTCAAGCTTGGATCAGCGGGTGTATCCTGGATATGTTCTAAAAGTGGTTTATTTTCAGGCCATTGCAGAACTTTTATAAAGCTCTCTAAATAGGCGGCTTGGCTGATAATAGCCACACATTCCTCTAGTGAAGCTTCTTTCTGAGTTTTCTGTAGGTAGAATTGCAGTAAGTCTGCGCCAATGGATATAAAAGGTATCCCAGCCCCTAAAACTTGTGCAATTGGTGAGTTAAGGACATCTAGTAGAGAAGAGATTCTACTGACAATAGGCTTGAGTTCGGAGATATTCCTATGTTCGTGAAGTTCCTGTGCTAATTCCAGCACAGCTTTGCTTCCCTCTATACCACCTTTTGCGGCATCAACAGAAAACATATCGATCGAGAACTTCCAGAAATCTTGCCAGATTTTCTTGATCATAAGAAATTCTTCCTTAAAAATGCATATTTCAGGTAAAAAGCACGACTCGTTTTTGCTTCCAAGAATAATTCCCCTAATACATTAAATTTGATGCTTTATCTTGCTTGCTCTCACCTCTATAGTTAAATCTTGATGGATTAACTACCTGTTGAATCTTGACTGTCTGGTAGAGTAGGGCAAGTTCTTTCGTAAGGAATATAGCTACTCATATATTTTTGCCATTCTTCATGAGTTAAATTGCGCTGTACTCTCTCACAAACGGCATCAGCTAGATCTTGAGTACAAGCTATCCATAATCTAATAGTAGCGTCATAGCTGCCTGAGGCCAGGGTCTTCCCGTCGGGGCTAAAGGCTATTGATGTGACACTCTGCTCATGACCCTTTAGGAGAATAGGACGGGGGTTATGTCCACTCAGATCCCAAATACGGATAGTCCAATCATAACCACCTGAAGCTAGCATTTTCCCATCAGGACTGAATGCTATTTCACTTACCCAATAGCTATGGCCTTTAAGAACTTTACAAGGGATTGTGTTAGTTGAACCAAGCTGGCTCAGATCCCATAGTCTTATAGTTTTGTCATCACTGCCTGATGCCAGCAGCTTGCCATCAGGACTAAAAGCAACTGATAAGATTCTACCTTCATGCCCCTGAAGAACGGTAAGTGGGAAGTCAGTTTGTTCTGGGTGCCATAGTCTTACAGTTTTGTCATCACTACCCGAAGCTAATAGTTTGCCATCTGGGCTAAAGGCAATTGATGTAATACTGCGATCATGGTGTCCTAAGATCTTACAGGAGGTATCTGGCTGACGTAAGTCCCATAACCGGATACTACGATCCCAACTACCTGAGGCCAGTATTTGGCTATCGGGACTAAAGACTACTGAACTAACTCCTGAGTCAAAGCCTTCAAAGACTCTAGCATCTGAATTAATTTGCTCAAGCTCCCATAGTCTTACAGTCTTGTCGCTACTGGCAGAAGCTAATAGTTGGCTATTAGGGCTAAATGCAACTGCATTAACTTCACTCTGATGACCTATCAAAGTCTTGGGTTCAGCATGGAGATCATCTGTGTTCCATAACCGAACAGTATGGTCCCAGCTGCCTGAGGCCAGCAGCTGTTTTGACCGATTAAAAGCAACTGAACTAATTTGGAGCTGATGGCCTTTCAGGACTCTTGGAGTCAGGGGAGCCTGTTGTAACTTCTGAAGTCGTATTGTACTATCCCAACTGCCTGAAACCAACAGTTGAGCATCTCGACTAAATGCCACCGAACTAATAACAAAGTATTGTCCCCTGAGGATTTTGGGTTTATCACTTAGCCGACACAGATCCCATAAGCGTACAGTCTGATCATCCCCACTTGACGCCAAAATTGAGTTGTTGGGCATAAAGGCCACTGATCTGATATATCCCTTATGGCCTTTTAGCTTTACAGGAGCTTTATCGAGTTGGCTAAAATCCCATAACTGGACAGTGCCATCCCATCCTCCTGCAGCTAATAATTGACCGTCAGGACTAAACGCTAATGTATACACGCCATCTTGACTACTGAGGACGTTAAGGGGGATGCTGAGATTAGTTAAGCTCCATAACTGTATGGTCTTATCAGAACTGCCTGAAGCTAATAGTTTACCATCAGGACTAAATGCTAATGAATGGACAACATCCGTGTGATTCTTAAGAATTGCGATAGGTGTATTCGGCTGATTTAGATTCCAAAGCCGTACCGTCGAATCCTCACTCCCTGTGGCTAACAATTTACTATTGGGACTAAATGCTACGGCATACACACTACCGTTGTGGTCTTTAAGAATATTACGCGGTTTGTCAAATTGTGTTAGGTTCCAAAGTTGTACCGTCGAATCCTCACTCCCCGTGGCTAACAATTTGCCATCATGGCTAAATGCTACAGCATAGACACTGCCTTGATGATTTTTAAGAGTTTTAGCGAGAAAACTGGGCTCCTCTAGATTCCATAGGCGCACAGTTTGATCCTCACTGCCCGAAGCTAATAACCTACTATCAGGGGTCAAGGCAACACAATGGACAGCAGCACTATGTCCACGCAAGATATTACTAAAATCAGGAAGACTCAGAATTTCTCGAAGTGCTTCATCGACTTGGTCAAGAACTTGACACTGATCTCGTTGGTTAAAGAGGAATGCCTGACGTGCTAATAGAGCACTTAATTCATCGTTCCTACGTCTATTTTGCCGTAGTGATTGTGCTGGCAGGCCTTGTTTGATTACGGAAATTCGGTTAAAGCGTTCCTTGTCGAATTTTTCTTGCCTCTGTTGAAGATCTTCTTTAAATTCTTTCTCCTTTAAATGCTGCGTCCGCCAGGTTAAAACTGGCTGAGCCAGGACATCGTGAAAAATCTCATACAGCTCTACATCGCGCTGCTCCGGTGATGGTCCAATAGGACGGATGATACGTCTATTTCCTCGGCTGAGTTTATCGAGTAAGTCTGTTAGATCTTTTTCATCACAATTTGTAGTTCCAACTAAATCAAGAACAGGGTAAGCGATGGTAGATCCAGCAGGGGTTACAAGATACTGAAAGATATCAGCAGCAATATCTTGCTCTTTACTTGATAACAGGCTCATTTGCTCATTAAAATGAGCCTTAACAATAATCTCCGCCCCACCTAAATCATCTAGCATGCTTAGCTGAAGATTGTGCGACTCATCAGCTTCCATTTTCTCCCACAAACGTGTCATCACTAGTTGTAGATAGGGAGCCTCATAGTTTGGCGGTGAAGGTTCAGGTTCAGATTCAGACATAAGCTCTAGGCCCCGTCCCCTCTCACCCAAGCTAACTCGACCTATCTTTACCTGGTTCAAAACCTCCTCAGCTAATTCCTTGTCGACATTGACTAGTACTTTAGACTGTCTCTGTTGACGATTAAATTCTTCAATTGGCTTTAAAACAGCATCTTGGGCTGATTCATAATCAAGAGGGTCAACCTTTAAGAGATTGCCAAATAGACCAGGGATACGTCCTTTGAAGAAAGCCAGTTTGGCCAAAGCATCATCTCGAATTGATATCAGGAAATGAACGGGGAGATCACGACACTTAACCGCGCGGGGAAACTCAGTGGCAAAGGTTCCTTTTCCAGTTTTTTGAGCATGATATAGGAAATAATCTTCAAACTGATCTAGAACAATAAAAATCTCACCATTTTCGTCTTCTTCGCCGAGGTAATTTGTCCATGCCTTCAAGTTCTGATCTAGTCTGGAAGATATTGGAACGACTGGTTCAATATTTTTTTTGCCGACAATTTGTCGGATCACAGATTCAACCTGTTTTTGTATGCCGATTATGGGATCGTCGCGCCAGCTCCACTGACCTTCCAACGGAGGAAACACCACAATCGTAAATTCTGGTATGCCGTTTGATGAATTCTGTTGTTCTTCTTGCTGTATCTGATGAGCGACGCCTGCTCTTAGCACAGAGCTTTTACCTACACCACTTTCACCATAGACTATGGTTAACCGAGAGGTCATCAAATTATCAGCGATAACCTCTGTCAGTGTTTCTCGACCAAAGAAAATAGGTGAATCTTCTTGATCGTAGGGCAAAAGCCCTTTGTATGGCATAAGCATCTCAGTTTACCTCCACCCCATTTATTTTCCTTGCCCACCTATTATTGAATGAATCTGTTCATCAAATTCATTCATGAAATCCTCTGGAGAGATATCTTGAATATCTACATTATATTTCTTCCAGAATTTCTTATTTATATCATTGGACTCTTTAATGTCATCAGATTCTTCCGAATCCCATTGAATGGCATACCACTTAGACTTCTTTAAAAAAGGTCTAGTTGGCCAAATGTGATGCAAAATAACACGCTGGTGCCAATGGCTTAAGCTACAAGGCCCTAGAAAAAGGACTTGATTCCTACGCAATTGCTTCAACAAAGTTGTAGGTAGCAGATCGGGAGTGTTACGCCAGGACAAAAAGTCGATGTAATCATCCTCACTAATCACTAATCTATCTGCATCTATGCTTTGATCGACTGTGCCGTAAACTTTGAGAATAACTGGGCGTTTCTTAAGTGAAAGTCTTCTATAGTTATTTGGATTATCAATCTCATGTATTATACCCTCAGGGGTTTTATGCAAAAACCAATCATCCTTCTCACCTGTAGCACTATAATAAACTAAATCAAAAGGCTCTTCAGCTGCTTCAAAGGCTTGTTCTAGCATGCGGTCATAGCTCGTGGTTACAATTAGTGGAAACATTGGCGCATCCGGTTTTGTTAACCGTATAACCTTAGGTAGTAGAGCAAAAGACTTATGTAATTGGTTAGGACGATAATTTTTATCACACAGAATTCTATGAAGTTCAGACGTTGCCAAGACCTTCGATTCAGCGTCACATAGCAATTGAAATACATGTTGAAGATCGGCCCATTCAGCTTTCCATTTACCGCTTTCTATTCCTTGAAAAGGGTACGAGAACTGAATTTCATCAAAATGGGCGGCACCGTGATTGGTAAAATATTCTATGAGGTATGCTGCAAGTTCTCGATGCGTTGGTGGATATGATGGGCAAGATGGTGGATTTAATGAGAAATCGCACTGCCAAAACTCTGGTTTTTGATTTATTTTTGGACGATCACATAAATTATGTTCTCTACCAAGAACGGGTACAATCTTCCCCTCAATAATTCCCTGGATTAAGTTTTCACAATTTTTGTTAAGCAGCCTGTTTGGCTGTCGTACAGCCTCTTCTAGATTTGTTTGTGTCATAATCAAAGTATTGATTGTGTAATTAGGAGCAAGAAATTAGGCTTTACTTATCAACAAAGAAAAACTTAAACTATTTGATGGGCATAGCAAAAAGCAACTCTATCCTTTGGCTGACCATGTCCTACATGAGGGCTATATTTAGCAGATGAAGAATGGTTGAATTTCTTTCTCATTTCAAAACTATGTCTATTAAGTATTGTTGAGGGAGTGTCAAAAATCCACTCTTATTGGAGTGGCAATGATCAGAATTCCTATTATTTTAGCTATTATTTTTGATTATGTAGTATGAGTCTTAATGTAGCGAGATTAGAGCTTGCTGCTTCTGAAATAGTCTACGTTTGTAAAGTTAAGGAGAAGGACGTTTAAGGTGTAATGTTTGGCACTACTGCATAACTGAGGGAGGCTACTGGTTTGACCAGTGAGCCTAGACAAGTTTTGAGCGTTCCAGCAGTAAAGTAACTCCTACGGTGGCTTGAATCAGTCAATTTGTAGAAGGAAAAGGTAATGACGAAATTGGCTCAAAGCTTGTCTCATTTAAAATGGGACTACTTTTAACATGTTGTGTTTGTCACCCGTCAAGGACACTCATCTTTGGGGCTGTTTGTTTCATTACTCTCAAGATGGCTTCAGCAACCAGGCCATAGCCAACTGTTGTGGGATGAATGCTGTCGAGACTGAATAATCCACCACCCACTCGTTTGTGATTATCAGAATCAAGGAGTAAAGTACTTGGGAGTGGTGTCTCTTTCAAAAGAGGATGTGATCCATTCCCTTAGGTTAAAACGCTATTTGGTGAATGTTTCTATGACGGTGCCAACAGACTACTGTCGTCTGCGATCGCAACCACCCGAAACCCCTAAAATAAACCAATAACTTGATGTAGAGTCAGCATAGTCGTTGCCTCTACATCAAGTTTAGGTTCTCAAAAAGAGACGTTAGATCAGAATTTTGGTTAGAACTTAGCTATGTTTTAGTGAAAGGTCTAACCCCATTAACTATCAGACTGAACAAAGCGTACAACGTCTGCCAGATCAAAGGGATAGTAATTTTCCCGCTCTACTAATGGCTTCCGAAGAAACCCTTCTTTGTATTTATCGGGTGCTAGTCGACTCTTCTCTCTAGAGAGACAGGGATCTGGATTCCAGTTATCCTCTTTGAGGAAGCTGTCACAATGGGTCAACATTCCCCCAAATACTTCCATCAGGATAGCCGAACCGACTGGGCCTAAGCGCTGTCCAGCATTGTTTATTTTGGATTCTTGCAGAATATAGTAGAAAAGCGGTGTGTTTCCTTGAAGTGCTGAAGGGAGGTCCCCTAGCTGCAAATCATTATGAGGGATAGGATATCCCAGTCCACGCAACTTGTCTGCTACAGCTTGCCCTGAGGGTAGGCTCATAACATTTCCCCGTAATAGGTTACGAAATGCCAGGGCTCGATTATTGGGATTATTGCTACCAACCACAGGTAGGTTTTGAATCTCATCTGCTAGTAGGGGATCGACTGCTTTGCTCATACGAGGATGAATACAGTCGTCCACCTCCAACAAATACCGCCAATCTACCTCTAGCTCTTCAGGAAAAGCTGAAAATCCTAGGGTACCAAAACGCTCATCAAACAGTTCAATATCCAAGTTGTTCCCATTGGCGGCGTAGGTCGAACGCACCAGGGTGTGGCCAACTCGGTAGGCCGCTACTGAAAACTCAACCGGCATCGACAGTTTGCCATGATCATCAGGGCGGTAGCATAAAGGATATTTGGGTGCCTGGTTCGGCTGATTACTCAGAAGCAAATTGGCAGCAAATTTGTAAACCTCTGGATCACAAAGGCGTTTCAGAAAATCAAACAGAACTAGCCACTGATAGTGATAACGGGTCTGTTTCTGGGCCTCTTCAAACCGATTAAAGGATTCGGACTTATTTTCCTGGTAAACTCGCTCGTTATAAATCTTGTTATGGAAGCGATGAAACAGTAGCTGCATTTGGGAAACGAAGATATTCTCGTCATTGCGAGGATCTCCGATTAAGGCTGTCCCACTGGGAGAACGTGCCAAGTCATAACCATTGGGATTGATTGCCAGACGTCCAGGGCGCACCCCATCATAAATATGGGGACTCCCTTCGGGGCCAAATCCATAGACACAATCTAAATCTAAGCTGGCGGAGCGGATATTTGGCAACTCGCTGATCTCACCGGGAGACTTGGGATCTTCCCGTAGGCCGGAGGTCGTATCTAGAGTAATATCGTGATCGACAAACTGGGCAAAGAAAATATACCCGGCAGGGATATCACAATCATTCGAAGTACCATCGAAGTCATGCATAAGCCCGCCCGGGCCACCTAATATAGCTGCGTCTGCTTCACTGACAACAACGCCAGGTAGATCGGGAAAGAGTTTGCTAAAGCTAGAAACTGCAGTGTGACCGCAACCACGTGCTTTGGTCATACCATGGTGTTGAACAGGGCAACCACTCATTAAATAATCCTCTCATACTGGATGTGGGGTTTAAGCGACTGGCTAAAACTAAGAAACTCCAAAAAATTAACTCTTCAAAAGATTTAACCTTCAAAGAGTTTCAAGGAGGTCGCCTAATTTTAGGTCGCTAGCGTGACTTAGCATCAATTTCGAGAAAACTAAGTTGCTAAGGGGACGATTTAACATCCCAGTTAAATCCTTAAAGCCAGGACGTTTTTTCATGAAGAAACTTCAAGCTTTGCAACTATTGTGTTTCTACTACTACATGCTAAGTTTGGATGTCGTATCCATAATGAATGATGTAACCCAACTTGAGCAGTACCCCCAAGGGTACTTTTAGGTTGCAGCTATGCGTTCGTAAGGTTCTCCTTATATGACGTGATGGTTTTGTTGCTATCCTTGAAACCCCATCTCTGTGAGATTTTTTTCAACGTTCGCTCGATGTTCGTTTTCCCCTTCGTTGAAATAACGAACATCATTGCACAGGCCCAAGGTTGAATGACTGTGTGAAAAAGTAGTCTCCCATGTACCAGGTCTAGAATGTGATCTGATGGCAGGGACCATGGCTGAATATCTAACTAAGAAGCTAGGGGGACGAATTATGATTACCCAGGTTAAATGCACTAAATGCCAAAGCTCCACAGATGATTTGTGGTGTAATCAATACTGCCAGGCCTGTTGGGAGAGCTTTAGCACTGGCGTATGGTGGACTGTCATTGAGCAGCTGAGAGGGTTAGGTGAGGAAAACTATGGGTTGAAGCAAATTCCTTTAGAAATGGAGCAATCACAGTTACCTAAGTCATAAACCACGTCCAAGGTGAAACCTGTCGTTTCTCCCACGGTAAAACGACCGTCCTGGACATGGACATGGTTTAAATCACATCTGCCAAATTTCGACTGTAAACCATGTCACTGTATTGGGTCCACTCTTCCTGGGACCAGTTATGGTTATGCAGGGTAGCGTCCTGGATCTTTGCCATAAATGGACGACGAAGTTGCTCATACTTTCTAAATTGGCGGGAGATAATGGCTTGATTATCTAAATGATGGTTGGTGATAATATTTGCGATCGCAATACCAATAACGGCTGCATCCTCTAACCCTTGATTTGCCCCTTGTGCTGCAAAGGGTGGCATCCCATGGGCCGCATCACCCACTAAGACAACGCGTCCACGACTCCAGATCGGTTGAGGATGGTCGATATTCGCCGGATGAATATAGTAGGGACGGCAAATTAGCTGGTTAAGATTTGACAGTCTCACTACCTGGGATAGGGTGTTGGGAAAACCGTTGTCTTTCAATCGATTGGCCGCTAACTCTACGACTGCTTCAGGTGAGCTATGGTTAAGCAAATCCAGACTTACAGGAAGATGCAGTAAATAACCAAGGGAGTTCTTGTCTCGCCTCAATAACATTAGTCGAGGTGAGTCCATCGGTTGACGAGCAGAGTTCACAGGCGAGTTACGTAGAGTCACGACGCTCTGAGACTTGAGAAATTGATGGTCTAATTCCTGAATAACCTGATCAGAAATATGATCAATTTGTAAGCAGCCAATGGCAGCATAGCCAGAATACTGGGGTTTTGACCATTGGCTTAGGCCTGCATCCTGGTAAATGACGTCTCTAACAGTAGAATTAATACCGTCTGCTGCGACAACTAATTTAGCTGTAAATTGCTGATGGGAAAAACCTTGTTTAGCAGGCTCATTCTCTGCCAAAGGGGTTGATGCTTTCCGTTGCCAATGGGCAAAGGGATTTTCTACCGTTTGATCATCAGACAGCGTGTCTACCACCACGGATGTTGGTTTGTGGGTCAAATCAACACAGCGATGATTGGGCTTGACTATGTTTGCCGGTAGTTGTTTCCTCAGGTTGGTTTGCAAGCTATGCCAAGGAATCGATACCCTGCCCTCACCATAATGATTGAGCCAATAATCAAAGTCTAGGGGAATTGTGCGAATAACGTTGCCCTGCAGATCTTTCTGATACCAGAATCGCTGCCTGGGTTTGGTTTGGTCTTTGCCCTCACTCTTTTGTCTACGATCTTGAATAAAGCCAAGTCCGATTGCTTTGATCTGGTTATAGGCTTGCTTGTCTATGCAGTGGAGGGCTTTTAATCCATTGGGCAAAATATCAACAGTCTGACCAACCTTGCCAAACCCATGGGTTTGATCGATGACGAGTATATTGGTGATACCTCGTTGATAAAGTGCGATCGCAGTTGCTAAACCCACGGGCCCCGCACCGACAATCAACACATCATATAGATTGTCTGTATCCATAACACATCAGAGCTGACGTCTTTCTATGGCATTGTCAGCTTAGAAGATATAGAAGCGCAAATCAAAAGCCCTTGACTAGCTGTGAAGCGAACACCCTGCTCCTGGTGAGCCAGTAAAAAGCCACCGATTCATCACCTGCCAAAAACCCATTGCATTCCATTAACAACCCGTGCCGCTTCAAATAAAATAAGGCACCATAGGAACATCGTCAGAGACAGTATTGACGAACGGCGAATAGTAATCACGCACATCTTCTAAAGATGTACTGTAGCCTGTTGTAAAAGATGTTCACAATAGGCGGCAACGTAGACCATATCCATTCTCTGTAGTAGGTATTCTGCCAATAGCGCCAAACTGTTTCTTATTAGCTAGGGATCTCATATTCCTAGCTTAGACAGACCAGCCACTATAGGAGACAGACGATGGTTAATATTCAACAGTTACGCCATGAGTACAATCAAGGCTATCGCGATTTCTCTAACATCAGTCTGCATGGTGTTGACCTAAAACGATCTCACCTCAGCGGTGTGGACTTTAGTCAGTGTGATCTTAGCGGTGCCGACCTCAGTGGTATAGACCTGAGCCGCAGCAATCTAAATAATGCCAATCTCACCGATGCTGAGCTGATCAAAGCAGACCTGAGCGGGACCAAGCTCACGGGGGTCAACTTTATTGGTGCTGATCTAACAAACGCTAGCCTGGTAGGGGCTGATCTCACCCAAGCCGACCTGAGAATGGCTAACTTAGAAGGGGCAGATCTGAGAGGGGCTAATCTTACCGCCGCCATTGTTAGCGGAGCGAATTTCTGTAATGCCAATCTAACGGCAGCTTGTTTGGATGAGACTGGTTTAGAGGACACTGATCATGATGGGGCAAATCTTTGCCATCTTCGGGCTCCGGTGCTAAATGGAGCTGGTGATGAGGAACATCGATGGGTTACATGGGGAGCGCATTAGGGCTTGTTGGCTCAATATGTTGGCGGGGGGCATTTAAGCTGTTGCTTGAGCTCCCTCCATATTCCTCATACCGCTTGGATAAAGCAGCTTAGAATTTTGGTTGTCACGCAACCAAAATTCTAAGCGCTACTAAGCTTTGGACAAAACTAACGGCTTCATCATCGCCTCATTCAACACAGAATACGCTTGCCTAACAACATAACTATCCGTCTCTGGCATCTCCTGACGACAATCCGGACAATACATATAAACCTCGCCATGGCGAATATGGCGTAGCAGTGAACTATTACAACAGAGACAATAACTCATAGTCCCCTCCAAACTGTAGTGCTGTTTTAGTGATAGCTCAGGAAGTTGAGGATCCTATGAGGGTACTTTCCTAGGCAGTCTCTAAAAATAGTTGATGTAATTCATTTCGCCGAGTCAAAGAAAGGTAAGGTTGTCGCACGACCAGCCATCGTTGCCAGAGCTGTTTATGTTGCTGCCGGAAATATTTTTTCAAACTCGGTAGCTTTTGGGGCCACTTGGCTCCTAGCACTTCAACCAAAAATGATTGCAATACGGCCTGGTCTTGCAGCCCGCCTAGTAAATCCTGCATTTCCTTAAAAGCACTGATCTGTTGCTTATACGTTTCTCCGTAGAAAGTACGTAAGAGCTCCATTTGGTAGCGCACACCTTTGATCCGTTTACGTAGTGCATGGACCTGCTCTAGCTCAGTCTTCTTCGTATCATGGACTACCAGCCAACCAGGATGTAACAACAGCTGACTAATCATGGGGAGCTGTATGTCAGGTAGGGCCACTGTCATCGGCAAACAAGCCAATGATGTATATTTAGGCTGCTTTAACCAGCGATCGCAGGCTTTGATCAAGCGTTTATAGGCCTTACTATGCAGATACTTTGTCATCTGCACCCCATACTTCTGACGGTGTTGTTTTAGCCGTCGGGTCACTGTCCGTAGGACCTTCATTTCTGATTTCTTTAGATCGGTCTGGTCCACATATCGAGCAAACCAGTCCTGCAGCACATCTAGATCGCGCACCCGGCCCAGGACCTTGCCTAAACGTTTAAGTGCTCGCTCGCCCATGGCATTGGGTAGTGCGATCGCAAACCCAAACACCTCACTTGCCGTCCGCAGACGTCGCAACCCGATGCGCATCTGATGCACAAACTCAGGATCTTTCTGGGCCAGCACTCCCTTCTCCTGCTTCAGAATATGACGCACACATTTTTGGATAGCCTGATGCGCATAATCCCCCAGCCGCTCAGGTGCTCGTTTTATAACGACCGGAGATCCAGCTGACACCATTGGTTTCATAGGGATGTCCCCCCAATTTCAGATGCCACCCACAGCCTATCGCATCTGTGCTGCTCTAGTATTTTCCCTTAGAAAATCTCTACCTGATTGGCAGATGATGACATCTAGCCTACTTACCACCCGCATCCTCTGTAGGCCCATCCTCCCCATCATTTGTCATCGACAAATCCAGATGAAACGTATTCCCCGTCGACTGCTCAATGGCCTGCAAGACTCGTAGGGTCATCAACGCCGGATTTTTAGTCGTCAACCGGGCCGCATTGGCCAAACTTCTCAGCGCTGCTGTTTCACCCCGTGCCCGTTCCAGCTGAGCCAGTCCTTCCTGACGCGCCTGTACAATCTGGGCATACAGCTTCCTTAGCTCCCCCGGCAGCATTAAGTCTTTGATACTCACACTTGTCAGCTGCAATCCCAGGGCGGCAACCCCATCCATCGAGGCCTCTAGCAGCCGTTGGTTCAGACCGGTATTGCCCAA
Organism: Leptothoe spongobia TAU-MAC 1115; assembly: GCF_018739885.1. GTDB lineage: Bacteria > Cyanobacteriota > Cyanobacteriia > Phormidesmidales > Phormidesmidaceae > Leptothoe > Leptothoe spongobia. Next base: position 44,751 of record NZ_JADOES010000020.1, read on the forward strand.
CAGATCATCCATAGCCACCGTGCTGATAACCTGCCGCAGGCTAGTTTGCACGGTCATGTACAGTCCCTGACGATAGTCAGACACCTGGTTGATCGCCATGGCCGGATCGCTAATGTTGTAAACCGCCGTCAGACTGACCTTTAGTCCCACCCCATCGGCTGTCAATACCGCTTGCCCCGGTACGCTCAGGTATTGGGGTCGCATATCTATTTTTCGAATGGTGGTCTGACCAAACGCCCACAGCCAGTACTGTCCCGGACCCACCACCTGCTTAAACCGGCCCTTTACATACTTCAGACCGCGCTCATATTCAAAAACCGTCAGCCGAATGGGAAACATGGCAAGCTTAAAACTCCCCGATGAATCACCACGGTAACCGGACGGAGGTCTGAACCTGCAGAGCCCAGCCACGCTAAAGGTGATTCATCGAAGAGCTGATAGGGTTTGAACCTAGTAGATGACAGAACCATGTTCTGATTGAGGGGGCAATGGGCAACCCTCAGCTAGTCGATACTAGCCCGAGGGGCTAACTCACCCTCAATAGCAATTAGACTTCCCCCAATTGGGCTAATGGCACTCAAGCCTTCGCGCTCGCTGTCTTCACCTTCTCCGCTAGACCGACCGCCTTTAGCACACGAATCACCCCCCACACCGGGTCAATTTCCCACCAGTTCTTCTGAAAACAAGCCGAGGACTGACAGGCGTGGTGATTATTGTGCCAGCCTTCACCGTAGGTCAGAACAGCCACCCACCAGCAGTTGGTAGACATATCGTCTGTATTGGTGGGGCGATAGCCAAACTGATGGCAAGCGCTATTGACAAAGCAGGTCCCGTGGAAGCTCACTAGCAGTCGGACAAACACTCCCCAAACTAGAAATGGCATGCCGCCCAATAGGAACAGCCCCAAAGCTAAAGCAACCTGAAGACCGATGTACTGATTGTGGCAAAACTGGTAGAACTTATCGTCCCGAATATCTTTGGTCATGCGGGGTAGCAGGGAATGGGTGGGCACCGTATGCATCAACCAATTAATGTGGCTCCACCAAAACCCTTTGCTAGCACTGTGGGGATCAAGTTCTTGGTCGGTATGCATGTGGTGCAGGCGGTGATAGCCGACCCAACCATAGACACCCCCTTGAAAGGCAAGGGTACCAAGCAGAATAAAAATGTGCTCTAACCACAGAGGCACCCGTAAACTACGATGACTTGCTAAGCGATGAAACCCTAGGGAAATACCGAGACCTTGGGTAATTGCGTGTAAAGAAACAGCCACACCTACAGCGGTCCAACTAAAGTTGCTTGGCAGCAGCGCTAGGAGGGCAAGTAAATGAAGAATGATCGTTGAAACCGTCACCGACCAGCGTAGCCGGGGGCTAGGCAGAGCTGCTGTAGTTACCAAAAGAAAGTACCTAATAAGAATTATTGAGGGTTTATTCCCTTTAGGCAGACTAACATATTCGTCTTATTCCACCCTGGCTGTAGCCAGTTGAAAACACAGGTACGGGCAGAACTTATAGGGGGTATCTTTAATTTGCTCTATTGGCTTATTCAATGCACCCACGTAGTTTTAAGCTTTGGCAAGATAACGAAAGCGATAAGCTAACAGTAGCGTGCTTATTTTCACTGAATGCAGACGTCAGATTCTTCCACGGCCACGACTCTCAAACTTGATACTGGCCTAGACTCCAACACTGGCGACTTTACTGGCGGCTTTGATGCCCATGACCCTCCAGATCAGTCGCTGATTAATGCCTGTGTCCACTGTGGTTTTTGTCTAACGACCTGTCCCAGCTATCGGGTAATTGGCAAAGAGAATGACTCGCCTCGGGGGCGCATTTATCTGATGGATGCCATCAATCAGCAGGAGGTGCCCTTAACGCCAGCGGCAGTGAGTCACTTTGAGTCATGCTTGGGGTGTTTGGCCTGTACGACCGCTTGCCCATCGGGGGTCCAGTATGACCGCTTGATTGATTCGGTGCGATCGCAGGTCAATCGTAATCACCAGCGCCCTCTCCCAGTCCGCCTGCTACGGCAGCTGATTTTTTCCCTATTTCCCTATCCCGATCGCATTCGCCTGTTGCTCAGTCCCCTTGCCCTTTATCAGTGGCTCGGCGTCTCCAAACTAGTGCGCGGCACAGGGCTGCTTGATCGCTGGGCACCCCAACTGGCGGCTATGGAGTCCATTCTGCCTACGGTCACCCCCCAATGCTTCCAGGATAATCTGGCCGAGACCGTGCCTGCCCAAGGCACCAAACGCTATCGAGTCGGCATGATCCTTGGCTGTGTACAGCGAGTGTTTTTCTCCCAGGTTAACGAAGCCACGGCCCGTGTCCTCAGCGCCAATGGCTGTGAAGTGGTCATTCCCAAAAGCCAGGGATGCTGCTCTGCGCTACCCGCTCACCAGGGAGAAACCGACCAGGCTCAGGCCCTTGCCCGTCAGATGATCGACAGCTTTGAGGACACAGCCGTGGACTACATTATTATCAATGCCGCTGGCTGTGGCCATACCCTCAAGGACTACGGCCATATTTTGCAGGATGACCCTGCTTACCGCGACAAAGCCGTTGCCTTTAGCAATCAGGTCCGTGATGTCCAAGAGTTTCTTGCCGAAGTCGGCCTCACCTCAGAACTCTCTGCCCTAACGGAGCAGCCCCTCAAGCTGGTATATCAAGATGCCTGTCACCTACGCCACGGCCAAGGTATTACCCAGGCCCCTCGCCAGCTGTTGCGACAAATCCCTGGAGTGACCATCGCCGAACCTATCGATGCTGAACTATGCTGCGGCAGTGCTGGTGTATACAACATGTTGCAGCCTGATGTGGCCAACGAACTGGGCCAAATGAAAGTCACCAATCTGGTCAACACTGGAGCAACGCTGATCGCGTCTTCCAATCCAGGTTGTGCCCTACAGATTCAAAAACACTTACTCCAACAAGGTCAAACCGTACCGCTAATGCATCCCATAGAACTTCTGGACCGTTCTATCTCTGGGGAACAACTGGGGTAAATATCAACGTCTATGTCCATAGCTTAGGACTAAATCTAATAAAATTTTCGGATTAGACGTTAAGTAATAAGTACTTATTAGTGTAAATAACTTAAAAGTATTTTAAGTAAAGGGGATAAGTCAAATGCTTGCTTATCGAATGGTTTCCTTCTGCTTAGCATCTTCCATTTTGATCAATTCCGCACACACGATGACAATTCAGGGCAACCAATCACTCATGCAGTAGAACAATCTGAGTTAAATGGGTAATCTTCTGCAAACGATTCTCTCTCTCAGCGAATATAGCCCCTCCCCGTACTGCGATCAGTGGCAGATGTCATTGGTTATTCTGCATGTGATTAGCAGTCTGGTGATTGCCCTAGCTTATTTTTCAATCCCCCTAGCGCTCTACTTTACCTACAAACGTTATCGTGATTTTACTTCCGAGCGAGTGTTCTGGCTGTTGGGAGCGTTTATTGCCCTCTGTGGGACTGGTTATTTATTGGATGTATGGGCCATTTGGTATCCCACCTATGGTCTAGCTGTTATGATTCGGGGGTTGACGGCCCTAATTGCTGTTTATACAGCCGTTGAGCTGATTGCCCGTCTGCCTGAGTTGCTGACCCTCAAAAGCCCCTCAGAACTTGCTGCTGTCAACAAAAAGCTCAAAACTGAAATTTACCGGCGTCGCGATGCCCAAACCGCCTTTTACGGTCTAGTTAGCTCCACCTCGGTGGCCACTGGATCAGACTATTTTTCCACCTTGGTGGTCAGTCTGGCGATGATTCTCAATGTGCGAAATGTTGTCGTTGCCGAACGGCTCAATCTAGATTCGCTGGAGATGAAAACCCTGGCTATGTGGCATGGTGACGATTTTCGAGACAATATTACCTTCTCTGCTGCGGATACCCCCTGTGCCCAAGCGATAGAAACTGGCAAGGTACAGTATTGTCTAGCGCTGGACCTGCCATCGGGCCATCCTTTAGAGAACTTAGAGGCGACTGCCTGTCTGAGTGCCCCTCTGCTGGATGATGAAGAAAACGTCATCGGTACGCTGAGTCTTCTCCACATGGGGCCGTTGGAGGATCCTGAGCTGGCAAAATCATTTGTACAGGTGTTTGCGGCGCGGTCCGCTGCAGAACTTAAGCGGCATCAAGCAGAGCAGGCGTTGTTCAATGCCTATGATGATTTGGAACTGCGCATTAAACAGCGCACGGTTGAATTGCAAAAGGCTAAGGAAACTGCCGAATTGGCTAACCGAGCCAAGAGTACATTTCTGGCCAAAATCAGCCATGAACTGCGCACTCCCCTTAATGCTATTTTAGGCTTTACCCAGCTGATGTCCGATGACTCAGAGCTGTCGTCAGACCACAATCGGGCTTTGGATATTATTGATGCCAGTGGCTCTCACCTACTGAATTTGATCAACAATATCTTGGAATTTACCAAGCTAGAAAATGGTCATGTCAGCCTGCAACCTAGCACCGTTGATATTAAAACGTTGCTCTATGAAGCTGGCAGTATGGTACAGCTCAGGGCTCAAGAACAGGGGCTACAGCTGCAGGTGGAGTGCGATCGCAATATCCCCCACCACAGCTGTATTGATGGCAGTAAGCTCCGGCAGATTGTCCTCAATATGCTTGAAAATGCGATCAAATATACCGACAAGGGACAAGTCTGCTTAAAAGCCTATGCCATTTATCCCAGCAATCCAGACCAAGACGATACGGTGCGACTGGGTTTAGAAATCTCTGATACAGGTCAGGGCATTAGTCCCAGCGAGCAAAGAAGAATCTTTAATCCCTTTTACCAGTCCTACACGTTGTCTAACGCTCACGATGCTAGTGAGCATGGGGTGGGGCTAGGATTAGCCATTTGTCAGGGACTGATTAAACTCATGGCCGGTAGCATTAGTTGCAACAGTCAACTGGATGAGGGGACCACGTTCTACATCCATCTGCCCATAACCGTTATTCAGCAGTCTCCTCAGCGAGGCGTTGCCCTAGATACTCAACCCCAGTGTCCCATCCTACCCAAAAAACAGTATGAGATTTTAGTGGTCGAGGATGCCCCGACCAATCGCTTGCTATTGAACAATATCCTGGGTAATGCAGGCTTTAAGCTGCGTGAGGCCGAAAATGGTCAAGAGGCCATTGAACAATGGCAGGTATCCCGCCCAGACTTGATTTTGATGGATATTCAAATGCCGGTGATGAATGGCTACGATGCGACGGCCTATATCAAACAACAGGATCCCCATTTACCTATCATTGCGCTGACGGCCAGTACCTTTGAGGCCCAGTTAGAAGAGATTTTATCCGTCGGCTGTAATACCTGTATCTATAAACCCTTCAACCGTGAGCATTTGCTCCGTACGATTAACGAGTATTTGGCCCAGGCATTCACCAATACGGGTCTCTCCAATCCAGATAATTCCATCAGTCGGGGGTCAACCCTCCGTCGGGGGTTGGGTAGCACCAGCAGAATTTGAAAAAACGCTTTAAACTGCATTAGGAAACAGTAATTCTGCGATCGCATGACCGACTGGAAAATTAAACTCCTCTATGACGGTGACTGCCCCCTATGTCTGCGCGAGGTTAATTTTTTACAGCACAAAGACAACGGTCGCGGATTGGTCGCTTTTATCGACATTGCCGCTGATGATTATGATCCGGCTGCCCATGGCAACGTTTCCTTTGCAACCGCTATGGCCCGTATCCATGCCATCTTGCCCGATGGCACGGTCATCCAAAATGTTGAAGTATTTCGCCAAATCTATACCATTCTAGGCATTGGCTGGATGTATGCACCAACGCAATGGCCTATACTTGGCCCCGTAGTTGACAAACTGTACGACATCTGGGCTGACTGGCGTTTACAATTCACTGGTCGTCCTGATTTAGCCACCATCATTGCCCAACGCCACCAGCGCTGTCAGCCTCAAGAAACTTGCCGGTTATAAACGACTCACCACCATCCAATGCTCACCGACCCATGCCCATCGACCTAAGAAGCGATACCATCACACAGCCTACATCGGGCATGAGAGAGGCCATTGCCACTGCCGAGGTGGGAGACGACGTGCTGGGTGATGATCCCACCGTCAAACAACTAGAACGATATGTCGCTGGTTTACTTGGTAAGGACGCCGCTGTCTTTATGCCGTCTGGGACAATGACCAACCAGATTGCCCTCCGCGCCCATACAGAACCTGGTGACGAAGTCATCCTAGAATCCCAGGCTCACATCTACTATTACGAAGGCGGTGGCCCAGCAGCGTTGTCAGGAGTTATGTGTCGGCTGATCCAAGGCGATCGCGGCATCTTTACGGCGGCAGATCTCGCCCAGGTGCTACGGCCCAGCGATGTCCACTTTCCCAAAACCAAACTGGTCTGTCTGGAAAACACCCACAACCGTGGCGGTGGTAGTATCTATCCCCTCTCAGAGATCGAAGCCATCGCCCAAGTTTGTCAGCAAAATGGACTGAAACTCCACCTCGACGGGGCTCGTCTTTGGAATGCCTGCATTGCGACCAATACCTCTGAAGCCGACTATGTCGAAGCATTTGACTCCGTCAGCGTCTGCTTTTCCAAAGGTCTAGGTGCTCCCGTCGGTTCTGCCTTGGCTGGGTCCAACGAATTTATCGAACGCGCTCGTCGGTTTCGGAAGATGTTTGGCGGCGGTATGCGGCAAGCGGGCATGATGGCCGCCGGAGCGATCTACGCGATTAAACACCACCGTCCCTATTTAAAAGAAGACCACCTGAATGCCCAAACCCTGGCCAAAGGCCTACAATCAATTCGAGGCATCACCATCGATCTCAAAACAGTGCAGACCAATATTGTATTGTTTCAAACATTAGCCTTACCAGCCCCAATATTGGCAGAGCGTCTCAAGCTCAAAGGCGTTTATGTTTTGGCAGTGGGTCCCAATACGATCAGAGCCGTTACCAATTTGATGGTGACCGATACCCAGATTCAACAAGTGCCCGACTTAGTTGAACTGGCACTCAATGAAAATTAGTCCCATCATTCCATGACCAACCTCACATCTCGTCTCTACGCAGCCTGGAAGGAGGCCGTTTTAGATGAGAAAATTGTCAACCTGTTTGAAGCTAGTAAAGATGATGTTGCTGGTCATTGGAGCAAAGGCGATCAGATCGTCTATGGCATTCGCTCCATTGGTGAAGAGCTGACCTACTACGCTCAAAATCTAACCCGATCCCATGAGATCAAGGGCGGCACTGAACGTAAACAATTGGGCGATACAGGCTACATCTGCCAGTTTAATAGCTACCGTGCCCTCAGACCAGGAGCCAGCAATCGTCCCATTGGACGCCAACCTGATATTCCCGCCGCTCCAGAAGATTGTCGGTTTCACTGTCAGGATGCCACCCATCCCATCAGTCTCTTGCGCCGGGAGCCGTTGCTAACTGCTAAATTTAACCATGCTAACTGGCACGCTTACTACAACGTTGCCCCCTTAGATCAAGACGGACATTTTCTATGGGTACCCACCGGCCCACACCCAAATCTGTTGCCCCACAGTCCCCAACAACTCTCATTTGAGAGTTTAGACGACGCTATTCAAATCTTTAATCAACTCACCCAGACTATCCTCTTTTTCAACACCCTGCATGCTGGTGCATCGGTCAATCACATTCACCTACAGGCGTTGTATCATCGGTATCCCTTACCCATCGAATCAGCCACCGTTATCGATTACAAAGGATATCGTTTACTGGACAACTATCCGATCCAGGCGATTGTTTTTTCAACCCAGACACCAGCTACAGAAATCTTCGCCTGTGTTGATCGGCTACAGCGAGAAACTATCCCCTTCAATCTGATCATGGTCAAAGACCACATTCTAGTGGTAGTGAGAAACATCGATCATGAAATTGTCTCGGAATTTCCAGGAGATGGCTTTGCAGCGCTGGGTATGTGTGGTGTCATTACTACAGTGGATCGCAATGCCTATGACACCGTGACAGTGGCAATGATTGAAAGCACGTTTGCGAAAATGGTGGTTCCAGCCCAGCAGGTGATTGATCGCTGGCTAGGGAAATAGTTTGGTAAAAAAGAGGGAGAAGGGGCAGGGGAAGACTGAAGAACTGGGATGGGTATTACCTCGGCCATTTCTCCGGGGTTTAGAGCAAGTCAGGGTCTTCTCCAAGTTCCCGTAGTCTAACAGCCAAGCGCTCGGCCTTTTCTTCGGGGGTCAGGTAGCGTTTGCCCTGGGCATCAAACCAGCCGAGGAGTTCTTGTTGTATGCCGCCTGCCGCGCCTTGATAGCGACCAATAGCTAGGTTGACTTCAGGCATCCAGAAGGGTTCACCGAGCTGTAGCTGATAGGTGTTATCTATTAATTTATAGAGTTCGAAGGGTTGGTGTCCGTCGCGCTGCCAATGGTTGGGGTTGTAGATGAGGTAATAGAGTACCCCCAGCTTGCGATAGGTTTCTAGTTTTTCGGTGTATTCCCCGCCGGGTGTCCAGGAGACGATTTCTAGAGCCAGGGTGGGGACGATGTCGTTTTCTTCCCAGGTAACATAGCTGCGGCGAGATTGGCCATCTTTACGACGTTCGACATTCAGACTGAGGAAGCCATCGGGAACGACAGGCACTCGTGGGTGGACCCCAGTAGTGTGGTAAATACCCATGTCTATGCCGAAGTACCAATCCTGGCGTTTGGCCCAGATAAAGTTGAGGAGGAACAGTAGAACGTTAGGAATTAGGTTTTGGTCCTCATTATCCACTGGGATATCGTCTGAGTCGGGTAGCTCAGTGCTAGGGGGAAGATAGGTTCTGAGGTCAGATTGAACCATGGGAAGATTTAGACAGCTTAGGTTCTATGATAAGCGATACTTTGGACACTCTATTTCAAGTAGAAAGTGCAAATTTTATTTTTACAGCATAATAAGCGCGTAATGCCTGTGGAGGTAAAAAGATGACTTCGTGGTCATACCAAGACGCCTTCTTTTTTGACATTGGCGAGAAAGGGGGTACTGCCGGTCTGATATTTTTCTGTAGAGACAAAATGCCGAGAGATGACAACATTAAACTCCAAACAAAGATCGGCGATGAACTGACTGGTTTTATCAATTTCTTGGTAGGGGCTGGTCAGGGCATCGAGCACCACTAATAGATCGATGTCAGAACCAGGCTGACTATCTTGACGGGCCTGGGAACCGTATAAAACCACATCCTGTAGTCGCTCCTGGTATAGCGATACTAGAAACTGCTTTACCTTTTGTAAGATCACCGTAAGTTCAGGATGCTGCATAGACGGCAAAGTTAAAGGAGCCAGGTTATATTTTTACAGCTCGATCTTCGCTTAGCTATCCGAATCAGTCAACAATAGGGACCATCTCGATAGGGAGTTCTATCTTTTCATTGGCGGTAAGTCGTTTGGAGAAGAAGAGAATTTCCAGATTTTCGACTGCGCCAGAATTTGGGTTGAGTCGAGCGACTATTGCGTCACTGATTTCCTCTGACTCCTGCTCTACGTAGGGAGAGCATTGACCGATTATAAAATATCGCTTTCCTGGTCGTAACGAAAGACCAAGCAAGCATCGGTCGGCCATATTTTTTCACCTCCTGAAAGTCTACGAGCCACGGCATATCGAGAAATACGCACTGATTTTTTTGCAAGTCCGAATAATGAAGAAACTCTGAATAGTTCAGGCGTATTGTTTAATTGAGCGCTACGATTACTTGCTAGCATTTCATCACAAAATTTAGAAATCAAGTATGAGCCATAAAGCCAGAGTTATATATGACTACGGTCGACAAATTTGCCAGTAATGCTCATTCTCACTTAAAAGTTCGTGTTGGATCTGCAGGAATACACTTTTTTAATCGAATTACAGGCATGAATTTGTTGGTGGATGAAATTCAGCTACCTTCAAGTAAATGGTCAGTAGCCCCGCGTCAGGTATCTATTGCCCTAACTAATGCCTGTGATTTAGCCTGTGCGCATTGCTATGCTCCCAAGCATCCCGCTGTATTAGATTTTGAGCAATTAAAAGCTTGGCTTGTTGCATTGGATCTTAATGGTTGTATTGGTGTAGGGTTTGGTGGTGGAGAACCAACTCTGTATCCTCATTTCACAGAACTCTGCTCCTATACTGCTAAAAAAACAGGCTTGGCAGTTAGTATGACGACTCATGCCCATCACTTAAGTGATCAACTTCTTGAAAAGATCGAAGGAAATGTACACTTCATCAGAGTCAGTATGGATGGAGTTAAGTCCACATATGAATCTATTCGGGGAAAATCCTTTGATGTGCTAACTCAGCGCATCAAGGCGTTGAGTAAAATTGCCCCATTTGGGATCAACTTTGTTGTTAACTCGCAAACCATTACTGATCTTGATAAAGCTATTGAACTTGCAATGGAGCTTGAATGCTCTGAATTCTTACTGTTGCCTGAAGAAGCTGTTTCAGGAGCTGGAGGAATTGACAATGATACTTACAGGCTATTACAGGAATGGGTAGCCCAATATTGTGGAAGCGTTCCTTTGACAGTCAGCGAAGGTAATGCTGATGGGTTACCAACCTGTAATCCACTTGATGCAGAAATGGGCTTGAGTGCTTTTGCTCACATAGATGCTTCAGGGATGTTGAAATTAACGTCATATGATAATAGCGGTGTTGAGATTCTTGAGGATGGAGTAATACCAGCACTTCATAAACTAAGTAGGCAAGGGTAGAAAAGCTCACGTATGTCTCAAAATGTAAATCCTGCTGAATCTTATGTTCAAAGAGGGTTCAGCCCAAGTTTACAAAGTGAAACATAGCTAATTATTTCAAGCCCGACCTACTTAATAACTACAAGTAATCAAGAGGTGAATTTATGAAAGTTTGGTATGGCTATGGCTCTGAGCATTCGATGAATTTAGTGATGATTGGGAAATTTAAGAGTGCTGATGCTGCGATACAAACAAAAGAAATAATTGACAATCTTGCTGACAAGCTAGTTGATAAAATCGAAGTTGGTAGAAACCGTAACCGTTTTGGAGATGAAGTTCGCGCTCTTTTAAATGATGCAAATATCTATACTCTTAGCCCTTCAGAACTTGAACAATTTTTGTACGATAAAAGTACCCGAGTAGAAGAGGATAAACTCATATTAACTACTGAAGAAGCAGATGTTTCTGCCTTTATGAAGCTCATGATTGATAAAGGAGCAAAAATTGAGATTTTTTCAGCTCACAATTACCCAGATAATGATTATGGGCGAGGTAAATAAATTTTCAAGCTATTGAAATGCCATCTTTAGATTGGGCAAAATTTAACAAACTAACAGGTTCAAAGAGTTGTAACTTTGAAATTCTATGTCGTAACCTTATGAGGTTGCATTTTGGGCGTTTTGGCCATTTTAAAGCGTTGAAAAACCAACCTGGGGTTGAATTTCACATCGAGTTTAGTAATGGCTCTCCACTAAGTACTTCATCCAGTTGGTTTGGATGGCAATGTAAATGGCATAAACTGACACAAAAAGGAGACCTAACAGCAACTAGTCGAAGAGATATTAAGGAATCTCTCAGAACTACCGAGAATGTGTTACCAGATCTCACAGATTGGATTCTCTGGACACCTTATACACTTAGCAAGAAAGACCAGGATTGGTATTACACTCTTAAAACAAAATTCAAACTCCAATTGTGGAGTAAGGGCGAACTTGAGACGTACTTAAGTGGTGATGGCTTAAGTCTTAGGAGTACTTACTTTGGCGAACTGATTTTAACGCCACATAACCTGACAGAACTTCACACAATAGCTATCCAACCCATTAGAGAACGATGGATAGAACCTGTTCATCAATCTGTTGATGCTGAGCGTCAGATTCGTCGCATGCTGGGGGAAGTAGGCTCATGGGAACAGTTAATTGAACTAGGCAAGCAATTGAAAAATGCAGCCGATCTAATATCAAACGAGCAACGGGATGCTGTATCCAGATTGAAACCTTATATTAGCTCCTTTGTGAATGCGTGTGCAGAATTTGCTGATACCCTCATTCATTTCCGCGAGATTCTTGCATCTGGCGATCTTGAGATCATCCAGCAGAAACTAACAGAACGCAAAGCTTTAATTGATTTAGAAGTTCGTTCAACTCCTAGACACTTACGATCTGCAAATCATTCTGCGGCACTATATGCTACTAATGCGCTAGATGACATGTTTATAGCGCAAGAGCTTCTTGACGAGGCTGAGGAATTCCTTGGAGTTGGTTTGGTCGCGATTCTAGCTGATGCAGGGGGTGGCAAGACTCAGATGGCTGCGCAGTTAACAGTTCCTCAAGAGAATCGACCTGCTGGTATTTTTCTCCATGGTCGCAATCTTCACAAAGGACAATCGCTTGATGATCTCGCAAGAAAGATAGTAATCAATGGTTTTCCTGCGCCTAGTATGGAAGGCTTGCTGGCAGCAGTAGATGCAGTCGCTAAACGTGCATGCTGTCGCCTACCGGTCCTGATTGATGGGCTTAACGAAGCCGAGAATCCGAAAGATTGGAAACCTGAACTAGCTTCACTGAGTGAGCTTGTAAAGCGATTTCCTAATGTCTTAGTTGTTTGTACATTAAGGACTGGAGAACGAAAAAGAGAAAAAAACATTGGACAGCAAGAGTCATATACTGAAACGAGAGAGTCTTTTGCACACATAGCCCTTCCTCATGGCATTAGGAAAATTGAAAGTGAAGGATTTGGTAGTAATACTGAAGAGGCGATCAAAAAATATTTTCGCTACTACAAAATTACTTCCGGAGATGCAGTTATACCTGAAGGTTTCTTGCAACACCCATTAACCTTGAGGATTTTTTGCGAAGTTACTAATCCGAAGCGAGAGTCTGAAGTCAAGGTTGATCATTTTTTAACATCGCTTTCTCCCCTATTTGAAAAGTATATTGCTAATGCTGCTGAACGAATCTCACAGATGACCAACCTCAGCTATAGTTACAGGGAAAATGAGGTTCACAATGCAATTTATAAACTTGGACTTGAGTTATGGAAGTGCCGCAAGCGTGACATTAATGAGGCAGATTTTTGTCGTATAGTATCCGATGACTCACGGCAATGGGATAGCCGCATTGTCAATCTTTTGGCACAAGAGGGAATTCTTTTCAAGAATCCATCTGTTGCAGATACATATGTGATAACTCCGACCTATGATGCTCTGGGTGGATACATTGTTGCTAATGCTCTTCTTCAGAAGCATGCTCAGGACACATCGTTTACATGGCTGAATAATAGTTCAGAGTTATTTGATGGTGATACTAGCCACGAACTAGCATTTGATATATTCAGATCTCTAGTTACACTTGCTCCACGTCGAACTAAAGGGAAGCAGATTTGGAAAGAGATTTCAGGTTCGCTAAAAAAACGTGCCATTATATGGGCTACTGAAATAGATGTAGAGTTTTTAGACAAAGATACGATAGCAGCTCTAATAAATCTCTTAAATGAGTCTCCTGAAAACAGACATGTTCTATTTTCTAGACTGCAAGCACCCCGTGCCATAGAACACCATCCACTTAACGCTAATTTCTTGGATGCGACCTTTCGAGAAATGTCAGTTTCTAAACGAGATATTCTTTGGGACGAATGGATTAGAACAACTCGGATAAAGAGACTTGAGGATTTGCTGTTAAAAGAAGAGAAATGGAAACAAAATCTTGATCAACGAACTACGGTTGATCACCTCCAAGCGAAATGGTTTATGTGGTTTTTGACTTCTACAGATCGAGAACTTCGTGATCTTACAACTCGCACACTATATTGGTTTGGACGAGGAGATCCTAAAACATTTTTCGCACAGTGCTTAGAATCACTTGAAATCAATGATCCATATGTCCCAGAGCGAATGCTTGCAGCCAGCTATGGAGTGGCCATGGCAAAGCATGTTGATTTCAATGATCAGGTTTTCACTACTGAAGTATTACCGGCCTTTGCACGAAATATCTACACCTCTATCTTTATAGAAGATGCGGCATTTAGTACCACACATTCCTTAATAAGAGAGTATGCAAGGCGCATTATAGAAATGGCATACTTTCACGTTCCTAATCTCTTCTCTTCCGAAGAATTACAAAGAAGTCAGCCTCCCTATTCAGGAGGAGATCTATCTAATTGGGGCGAAAGCGAATCATCTTATGGAATGGTTGCTCGGTCAGAATCACCATTCAGAATGGATTTCGAAAATTATACCCTTGGAAGCTTAGTGTCAGGTCGTATGAACTATGACTTTAAACATGATGAGTATGCCAAAATCAGGGCAAAAATTCTTTGGCGGATTGAGCAGCTTGGATGGTCTAGTGAAAAGTTTAAGAATATTGAGGATTCCATAGAGAACCAAAATCGCTGGCTTAGCTCACGAAATGACTTTAAAAAGACTGAACGCTATGGAAAAAAATATTCCTGGATCGGATTTTTTGAAATGTCTGGATTATTACACGATTTAGGAAAGATTGATAAATCAGCTGAACGTGATTGGACATGGACTCTTGATATTGACCCAAGTTTTCCAGAACCCGTATCAGAGACTTCGATTATACAAACAGATTTTCTTGGCAGACCTGATATAAAAACAAAGGAATGGATCCTTAATGGACCATTACCTGACATACAGCCTTATCTTCAATTAGAAGAAATTAACAATGAAGTTGGGCCGTGGATTATGTTAGATGGCTACATATCCCAAGAAAACAAAAAACTTGGCCGTAGTATATTTTGTTTTATTCGAAGTTTCCTAGTCTTATCTGATGAAGCTGATTCTTTCATTCAGCATTTATCTAAACAAAATCTAGGTGGTAGATGGTTACCTGAAAAACCATCTGCTGAATCTACATTTTCGGGAGAAATTTCATGGAGTGAGGCATTTTGTGGTGAGGGCCTTAGCAAATTTTCGTTCGATGTAGAAGAAGATAATGAGCCACATGTAATCACATACAGTGCATTAATCCCCGTTTGTGACTTTCGATGGGCATCTGAGCGTAGTGCTGCCAATAATAATGTTTATGGTGCTACTTTAGCCAAGGAGCTTATCCATACTTTGGAACTAATTGATCAGCCTCAGACACTTGATTTATTTACCAACCAAAGTGAAAAGATAACTTATAACCTTGCTAGTGGTCAAGATGATTTAAGAAACAGTCAACATCTTTTTTATATGAAAGAGCAACTTCTTAGAGACTTTCTCGAAGCAAATCAACTTGCTCTTATTTGGGCAGTCTGGGGCGAAAGAGAATGCTCTTATGATAAGATTAACGATTTTCTTGATAATCCGAGTAACTCAAATCCAGCTTACAAAGTATACAGTTTCGTAAAACTTTACACATAAAGCACGTGGGAAAGAAACAACCTGGTGTAGGGAATAAATTGAACAAAATTAAAACAAGCAAAAGCAGGCTTTAAACCATACCTTTGCTTGTTTTTTACTGCAGCTGATTGGCTGGTTCTAAGTCTTAGTTAAAACGCTTTCTAAGCCCTAGTGCAGACAGGCCAAATAATGCCAGCGCAGACACTACAATTGGTTCAGGCACTGGAGCAACAGTTCCTTCTGACGTGTACAATAATGAAATCTCATCGCTGTACACACGGCGCTCAGTGCCTAACACATTGTAGTTGCTGTCAAGTAGCGGGAAGCTATACACCGGCGTAAAGGTGACTGCAGTATTCTCTCCCTGGCGCTCAAGGTTAACCTCAAGATGGCCATAATGCTTACCCCCTTCGATAATTTGTCATGGGTGGCCGTAGCCACACGAGGAACACGAGTCTTCTTCAAGCGCCGACGTAGAGTCTCGACGTAAAGCCAATTCTTGCTCCGTACAAATATGCCATGGTCTTACGGACACAACAAGCCCATACGACCATGGCATAACAATGATGTTTATAAGATGGTAACGATTGCCTATGCAGGAATCACAATGTCCATGCAATACCCTGACAGGATTAGCCACCCTAATATCTTAAATCTGATGCAATCTTAAAAATACACAGCGCCAACAGTGTCGTAATAAACCACGGTTGATGTATCTAAAATGCTGGGCCATTTTGCATCGGCCTTGGAAATGTTACCAGGCACATCTCCTTTCCACTGTTGTTGAACATCCAAACTGTAGTTGAGGTAAAGCTTACCGTCAACAATATCCCAAGCTTCGGGGACGGTCGAAGCAATATTTCCTTCACTCAATGCTTTTGCACAGTAGCCACCATACTGGGGAGCATAGGCCTCAGGATTGCTAGCAAACAATTCTTTGTTAGCAGCAGTAGAAAAACGCCAGGTAACCCCATTCCAGTCATGCTCATAGTCGCCGCTACCTTCTACCGGTGCACCTTCGGTAAAATAGGCAACTGGGTCATATCCGCGAATCGCCAGATTGTCGCCCGCTTGAGGATCAGAAAATACTACTGGAATACCCACTTCTGATTGTGTCGCAGCCGCACAGGGGTTAGCCGCACAGGGGTTAGCCGCACAGGGGTTAGCCGCACAGGGGTTAGCGGCAGCAGCACAAGGATTCGCAGCACAGGGATTCGCAGCAGCGGCGCAAGGATCTGCAGCGCAAGGATCTGCAGCACAAGGATTCGCGGCGGCACAGGGGTTAGCCGCGCAAGGGTTAGCCGCACAGGGGTTAGCCGCGCAAGGGTTAGCCGCACAGGGATTAACAATAGCTGACGCACAGGGGTTAGCCGCACAGGGATTGGCCTGAGCACTGGTGAACTGAGTAGCGCCAATTACAGTAGTAAAGCTAACGATCGAAGCCGCAACAAGCGTTGAAAGATAGGTAATTTTCATGGAAATTAATGGGTTTTGAGGGCTAAAATGATTGACGTGACGGCACCATGGCTATCTTGACATCAACTCTTTTTGCAAACCTGAGATTTTGCTGAACTGACCATTAGCTTTTATCAGTTTTCGATGAGTATTTCCCATGGAAACCCATGGGAGTGCTGTAAACTGACCTACTCTTTCTGCTCTTCCCACCATTGTTGCCAGGCAGAGACATCATAGCCATATTGCTCACCGGTCAACGCATGTAGAGCACCGACAAAGTCTCCCACTAGCCATAGGGGATCCTCTTGGGTCGTTAATCGTTCGATGATGGCTGTAATGGTCGCCTCGTCATCTTGCCCTAGACGGGCTGCTGTCCAGGCAGCGGCAGGAGCGGGATGCCAATATTTCTCTCGATCATTAGCTGGTTCGGTCCAGGATTGTTGTAACAGCTCTATGGGTACTTGACCATGACCGTTTAGCCCCATAGCCCATAGTAAGTACCACTGGCTAACATGGGTGGCAGGTGCGGATGCGTTATTTTCAAACAACTGAGCCGATTTGACTGGCAATGCTTGAGTTAGGTAGCTGGTTAGTTGTTGACCTACGGCTGGGTCAGCATCCGTAGCGCTAGGCAGCAATGCAGTGGCCAACACATCCTGGGCATTCCCATCCGTATACGTAATCGGGCTGGTGAGAATAGCTTCTAGCGCTTGGGTGTCCCCTGAGGCAATCACCTGCTGAGGTAGTGGGTCTTTCGGCAGTGGGTCTTTCGGCAGTGGGTCTGCGGGCAGTGGGTCTGCGGGCAGTGGGCCTGTTAGTGTAAGTTTTGACTGCTGGTTGGTTGATAAAACTTGAGGAGTTGGGGGTCCCCACAAAACTCCTTTACCATTGTTGCCTTGTCCACCTACATAGACCTGACCAGTATGAATTGCAACATCCAACGGACGCATATCTGTAAACTGCTGCACCGCTGTCCAAACCATCCCATCGTCACTACGCCAAAGGTATCCATCGCTCTGGGTAGAGCTGACGGCCCATAAGGTGGTCTCTGTCGCAGCAAATGCGCGGATGTAATGGCCATCGAGAGCCGTCACAGGTTCTGTGAGAGTACCGTCCGTCCGCCAAACACTATAGCTATCATCCCGGTTCTGATTGACGCCATAGCCATGACCTTGAAACGCTGTGAGGGACTTTACCCGTTTGCCATCAGGCCAACTATCTATCGCCTGAAAATCATCCCCCTGCCACATCAACACCTTGCTACCCTGCTCATGGACTGCCATGATCTCAGCTAGCAAATGGTCGTCATCCAGCGATACCAGGTTTGTTACTCGACTCACCCGTCGGTCGGGGGTGGGATAGGTATAAACCAGCTCCCACATTTTGCCCCCATCAGATGAACGCTGTAACCCCCCGCTCCAGGCTCCGGTTGCGGCCCACAGATAGTTTCCATGATTTTCCATGGCATGGACATGAAACGCTTCTCCCTCAGGCAAAATATGCCACTGCCACTGGTCACCATTGGTCACCATATATTCTCCTAGATCCGCAGAGAAACGAGGATCCTCAAAGGGCCAATATAATAGTCCCTCTGACACCACTGGCTCCCCCGCACTCTGGCTAAAGAGGTGCTGCTCTAGACGAGTATCGTTAGCCCCTGGTCCATAACTGTAGATATCGGCTGAGTTGTGGTTATTAAAAAGCATGCTGTTGGCAAACCACAGCCGATTATCGTAACTGATCAGGTGACTAACCTCAGCCCAGGGGCCAGGCTGACTCAGGGGCACCAGCGGCTGATCAATCAAGGCAGCATTGACCACCGGTATGGGCACACGTGGGACAGCCGTCCGCTGCTGACAACTAAAAATCGCTAATGATAACCCCAGACATAACCACAGGAAATACCGCTTAACCTTAGAAACTCCCATGGCTCTAATATGCAAACTCGGCTTTAAGACTATGAGCAATACCTTAATCCTGGCTGAGATCTCCCTGCAAAACGCCTGAATGCTAGTCTCGCGACAACTTTCTTTGAGTTGTTACCTGGGTCCCATTCCTCACGATTGGAACAAACGCTCCAGGGTTTGTTTTACCTCCATATCAGATGCTTTTTTCATCACCCAAAAGGTGGTCTCCCAGGAAAAGAAGGAGACACCGCCGTAGCCCGCCTGTTGCACAGCGGCAATCTCATCTATGGTCCGGTTAAAATCTTTGGCCGCTGTTAGGGGGCCGGTATAGAGGCCAATGGCAATGGGCACCTGGGTGCGGAGGTTATGAAAACCGCTGTTGTAAAGGTCCTGTTCAAAAACATTGAGGTCATCGCGATAGAGCTGGACTAACACTTCATCGACAATGCCTAGATTTACCCAGTTAAGCCAATCCTGGAGATATTTACGATAGGCAAATCCGGGCGGGTTGGGCGAAACTGAAATGATCGCCTCGGGCCGTACATCTTTGACCGCTTGGGTAATGTCAGTTAATAGTGTGGTAATGGCATGGGCACGCCAGGCTAACCAGCCAGGGGCACTGGGGTCATCTGGAGGGGGAGAGCCACCGTGGCTATCCTTGTATAGCTGTACCGAATACGGGTCATAGCCCATGGAAATCGGCAGACTAAAGTGGTCGTCTAGCTGGATGCCATCCACTGGATAACGTTTGACCACGTCGACAATCAGGTCTGTCAGAAACTGTCGCACCTCTGGATGCATTGGGTTAAGCCAGGCTAGGTTTCCTCCACTGATCTCTAGTTGAAAGTTCTGGATTGGTTTGGGAAATAGGGGATGAGCCGATAGGGGGGCTGGCACAAACTCTCCGGCGCGGTTGGTGGTCAACCATTCGGGATGGGCTTTGGCAATCGGTGATGAGACCGGTATCATCAGACCGTATTCAAACCAGGGGATCAGGCGCATGTTATGGCGATGGGCCTGACGAGTGAGGCTGTGGAGAATGTCGTCAAAGGGATAGAGGGGAACATTGGCGATGCGATCGCAACATTTACCCCCCGCCCGTTTAGTCACCTGATTGGGATACAGCGTATAGCCCTGATTCCACACACTGGGATACAGCGTATTGATCCGATGCGCCGCCAGATTGGCTACAGCATCATCCAACCGAAAGCTGTAGTAATTAATGGCTGCCGCCGTATTCGTCATCCACACCCCCCGGATTTCATTCGTCGCTGTCAGCTTGATCGCCGGAGCCTGCCAACAAGCCATTACCAGCCATAAAGCCACAATAGCCAGCGCAATATGGCGGCGGCGTTTCTTGGCCCGCACCTGCTTAGATCGGGGGGCTGTATCGAGAGATTTATCAGGCAATATAGCGTCAGACATTCACCATGGACCAACGGGATTCTAAGTATTTCACTACGCTATCTTCACTGTGGTGACCAATAATTTCGGTAGCATGTTGCCGCAGTTCGGGTGTAGCGTTGGCAGTTGCGATCGCCACATCTGCCAGTTGGAACATGGAAATATCGTTGTTGTGATCCCCAAACACTGTCAGATTGTGATTTTGCAAATTATGGAGTAACTGCAGCTCACAAATACCATTCGCCTTGGTTGCTGCTTGATCTTGCAACGTCAGCCAATACCAATCCGGCTGATACGGATTCTCAAACAGATGCATATCCAAACGGCCAGGAAAACGCGTTTCCAACGATTGCGCCAATGCGGCCAATCGCGCTTGAGTATCAATCAGCGTCAACCGCATCACCTGCTCATCCAACACCTTACTCAAGTCAGAATAACAGTGCCAGCGACCATCCTCATTACGCTCAGCATCATCGATATACCACTGAATCCCAGGATTTACATCCGTTGTGAAATACACATGATCATCTTGACCGTCATAGCTAGACACTAGCGGCTTTACATCATGAGCCTGCACCAGGGCCAGAATATCAGCAGTCAAGTCCGTGGCAATGTCATTAACAAACAAATGCTCCCTAGTTACCAAGTCAGTAATATAGGCCCCATTGAGTTCGATCACCGGTAGCGGTAACGAAACACCCTCAAAAATAGGCCCCACCGAACTAACACTGCGGGACGTGGCGATGGTAAACGGTAAGCCCGAAACAAGTAAGCGGTTTAGAGTGTCGCGGGTGTAGGCGGATAAAGTAGCTGTCGTCGAAAGTAAAGTACCGTCAAGATCCGAAACATACAGGGTGGGCATAGAAGTCGTGAGCTGAAAACTTCCAGAATTTGGGGAAATTCACAAGTTAAACCATAGTCCACCTAGTTATGACAGCTAGAATGACAAATTGTCTAGATTAGACACGAAAATTTTATTTTTTGAAAATAGGACGGCATCAATCAATCAGTGATTGCATTGCAAAGACTCTATCCCTTTCAAAAACACCAACAACCGCTCAACAATTTTAGCCACTCCCCCCTCCACATTAGACTCAATATTCAAAGGCAACACCGGATCATGGAGAGAAAGCCGCAACAAAAACCAACCATCTTCCCCAGCAGATGAACAAGCCACCCGAATACCCTCATAATTATCAGGCACCAGCGACCAATCTGATTGTTCTCCCACAAACGCTTTTAGCTGTTCAATAACACTCTCACCATAGGCCTTAAACTCATCCACACCAATCTTGATACGAATTTCTCGACTCTCTTGAGGCTCTTTGAGCGTAGCGATCAGATCCGTCAACGAACGTCCAGATTGATTCGCCTTAGCCAACTCGATCAACAACTTACTCACCAAGTAAGCTCCATCATCCAGAAAATAATTCTCTCGCATGGCCCCATGGCCAGAGGTTTCAATCGCCAGCCAAGACTCTTCGCCAGTTTGGTTAAGACGAACGGCTTCGGTGATGACATTTTTATAGCCGCGTTTAAACCGATGGTGTTTGCCCTGCAAATCTTGCTCAATAAACTGAGCCAGACCATCGGAGGTGATGGAGTCGGTCACAATGGTGGAGCCTGGATGTTCCTTTAGGACAATGGCAGAAATCAAAGCGATCAGGCGATTGCGGTTGAGTTCCAGGCCCTGGTGATCCACCGCAGCAGAACGATCTACATCCGTGTCAAAAATGATCCCAAAGTCCGCTTTGTTGGCTAAGACTGCCTCGCAGATGGAGGCCATGGCATCGTGATTTTCGGGGTTAGGAATGTGGTTAGGAAACATGCCATCGGGGTCTAGAAACTGGCTACCAGTAGTGTCAGCCCCTAACGGTTCGAGAACTTTGTTAGCGTAGAAGCCCCCGGCACCATTGCCAGCATCAACGATGATTTTGAGTCCCTGCAAAGGCTGTTCAAAGTTCTCTGGGTGACTGACGGCGGTGCGAATTTTCTCAACTAGCTGATCAGCATACACGGAGATGAAGTCTCGCTCTGTGATGGCTCTGGCAGTCGTCACTACGGCGAAGTCGTTTTGCTCAGCTAGGGTAAGGATTTCGGTAATGTCTGGTTTGCCGAGGCCGCCTTGGGTGGTGAAAAACTTAAGGCCATTGCGGTTGAAGGGGAGGTGACTGGCCGTCATCATGATCGCTCCATCGCAGTCGAAACCGGGGGTGACGGTGCTCATAAACATGGCGGGGGTGGAGGCCATGGCAAAGTCGTAGACTTGTGCACCGAGGGACACAATACCTGCCATGACGCCCTGCATCAGGGTGGGACCGGAGATGCGGCTATCGCGACCGACGGCGATCTGCAGTTCTGTAGGGGCTTTGCTGAGTTTGGTGGCGAGCCAGGTGGTAAAGGCCTGGCCTAGTCGCTGGGCGATTTCTGGGGTGAGGTTAACGGGTTCGCTGGGAACTCCGTCGATTGCAACACCACGGATGTCCGAGCCATTTTGGAGTTTTTTCCAGTTGAGGTCTTGCATGGGAATGGGGGATTCAGTCGGGTTTGCATTGGGTCATTTTGAGTATGACTGCGGAGACGAAAAATATGGAAAATCCACCAATTTTGTTAATTCATTCAAGCAGCCATCAAGCAAATGTGACAGCGTCAAGAGCGCTCCTTTCTTAGCAGTTTTGTAATGTCTCATCTTCTACTTGGACATTGTTAGCCACAAACTTCTTTGCTGAGCGAAACTTATCCGTTTCCCGAAGCTGCTGACTCATAAACCGGCAAATTTCCAACAAAATGTGAGGACGCTGTGTCGTCAGGCTAATAAACCGCTGTTTTTCTAACTTCAGCAACATACAGTCATCTTTAGCAATCGCCCCGTTCCATCTAGGTGCATCATCAAACAACGCAATCTCACCAAAATAAGTGCCCGTCACCAATTGCTTAATCTCTTTTTGCTCATCGTCTACCGTTTTCACAATCTGCACCGTTCCCGACGCGATGATATATAGATGAGACCCCCAGCTACCCTCCTCAAACACCGTTGCCCCTGCCATAAACTGCTGAGGGACAAGAGCCTCATCAATCAGCAATAACTCATCCAAAGAGAGATTTTGAAACAGGGCCACATCTTTGAGGATAAGCAAACGATTCATAAGCGTGTCAGGGGTAGATGGCTGCAAGGCCGTGTAGACATCCTGTAACAGTGGCGGTGTAGGAAACAAATCACGAGCAACGGCCTGCACTACAGGATCCACATCATTTAAAGACGCCCTGGGGATTTTGGCCAGAGCAATCAACGCACCAGCCCGCAACCAGCGGTCCTTAGACTCTATCGCTTCCAATAGAATGGTATACCCCTTGTTGCGCAGCCAACTGAGGGAAGATTGGCTTGTTTGGTTTGTATTGGCTTGATTTATCTCTGTACTATCTTGTTCCAACAGGGGCAGCAGCGGCAAAATAAATCGACGATGACTGAGGGAGGCAAGCACCTCCACCGCATTGGAGCGATCGCGCTGATCTGGGGTGGCAAAAATCTGATTGACGGTATTGACACTGCGGCTGTGTCCCAAGCTAGCCAGGACATAGAGTACCTTTTTGAGCAGTCGCTGATGGTAGTCGGCAATGGCCACAGCCAGGGGCTGCCAGTTGGGATCATCCTGGGGAATCTGAGTTTGCCAGCGTCGGGTGTGGCTTACCTGCTGAAAATCGTCGGCCAGATGGGCATAGAGGATATCACTCGCGCGGCGAGTACGAATTTTGCCAATGGTGGCGATCGCACTGTTGACTGTATTTCGATTGTGGGACTGCAGTTGCTCTTTTGCTTCGGCTAATCCCCCTTTCTCTGCCAGCCATTGCGCCGCTTGCTGTCGGACCCGAGGATGGTCATCGCCCAGAGCTGTTGCTAGGGGAGCCAGATTCTCGTCGTGACCTTTTTGCCAGAGGTTTAGCGCTGCAATCCTTACAGCCGGTTGCTCGTGGGTAAAATGCTGTTGCGCCAATGTTAATGTGCGTGGACGAATCGCTTCAGGTATGACCTCATATAGGGTAGCGAGGGTCTCTAAACCCAGTTGTCTGGTTTCTGCACTACCCTCTGGCAAAAGTCGTGTCGTCAACAGTTCCAACAAGGTTGCATCGGCGCTACGAGCAACTACTCGAATGACGGCCTTGGTCATGCCTTCATCCAGCATAGACTGCTCAATCTCAGAAAAATCCCTGGGGGCATCGGTGATCAATGTCCCCTGCAGCCGCGCCACCATGGCCAGCGATCGCAAACTCAGATCGTCATGCAGACTTAGCTCATCCAACAGCTCATCCGCAATCACCTGCTGCTGCACCATCAAAATTTCTAACGCCGTCAGACGACAGGTCAACGGTTGGTCCTCACCCAACTGCTGCCGCCAAACTGCCCAAAGCCCAGCCTCCTCAGCCTCCCCGGCTCCTTCTTCCAAGCCCTCACTAAACAACGTCACCACTGCCGATCGCACCTGCCGATCCGCCCCTGGCAACAGAGTCAGCACATCCTCCAAAAACTCCCCCGGTGCGCCTAATCGTGCCGCTAGCTCCAAACCCTTCATCTGGTCGTAACGGTCTTCAGACTGGAGCAAGGTTTGAATTGTGGATTTTAGGGGTAAGACGGTCTGACGACTGGCCAGCCGATCCAGGTCAATGGCATCGGTGCGAATCAGATCTTCCAAGCCAGCGGTGTAAAAACGGCCCATGGGCAGCCGCACCATCAGAAATATGACGACCAAACCACTGACCACCCAGGTGATTTGCTCCAAACTGAGGTTGTGCTCACATAGCCAAAGAAAGGCCCCGGCAAAAGTAAGACCCATCGCATAGATAAATCCGTCGCTGAGGGTACGAATCCGTCCTAAAAATTCCTGGGGAATGGCGTTGTAGTTCAGCTGGTGAACCGGTAGGTTAATGGCTTTATATAGGGCATCCCCATTTAGCTGTAGGCCAATGGCCGCTGGTAGCTGACCGTTTACCCCCAGTCCAATAAAGGCGGCCAGAGTGGTGAGGGGAAATACCGCATTCATGCGGGCTACCCCCAGCCAACGCAGCAGCGGTCGAGTCAGACCGTAGAGAATGGCCATTTGCACGATGCTGACCACCACTCGCATCAGTCCCAAAAAGCCGGTCAAGGCTCGTTGGCTAAACTGCTGACCGTAGATACTAAACCAAAGAAATTCAGAACTGAGGTAGATGATCACCAGCAGAAAACTGCTGGCGGCAAGAAAAATGACTAGGGGATAGCGCTTGGCTAGATCGGGAAAGGATTGTAATGATTCGATTACGCCGACGGTTTCTGTGGGTTGGGTGCTCAGGGGGCGCTGGGTCCGGTCCAGGTAGGTGAGTTGGAGCAGTGCGATCGCAATTACCACGGGTAAACACAGCAGTAGGTTTGGTGTGCTCAACCACCGCGATAGTCCTCCCACCAGTCCCCCACCCACCAATGTCCCCAACGCTTGAGCGATGCCGATGTAGGGCGCATATTGCTTATACTCCAAGGTATTGAAGTAATCCGTCAGCAAACTGGGGTAGAGAATATTGTTGCAAATGTCCCACTGAAAAAAGCTAACAATCAGCAACCCATAGTAAACGGCAGGGATATCCAGGGGTAGGGCCAGTCGCAGCGCTACCATCAGCACCAGTAATACCACCAGCGCCCCACCAAACAGCTGTGTACTGCGCACTCGCTGTACCACCTGGCTCACTGCAATATAGGCCGGCATGGAGCATAGACCGATCAAAATAAAGGCACTGGGTAGACGCTCAGCCCCTAGCTGACTGACAAAGATCGAATTTGCCACTGCGATCGCCATCACACTTTGGACCAGCACAGTTATTGCCAGTAGCAATAGCTGGGTCAATCGACCATCTTGTAGAGATTTGAACGCAGTGAACATTAACGACTGAAGGTCATAGCCTTTTAATAGTATTAAAAGGTCATAACAAAAAAATGAAGAATTTGATTATTAAAAGGATTTAATTATCTAACAATGTAGAGACGATCCATGGACCGTCTCTACATTGTTACCCCTCAAACTCCTCTGCTGCCAAGGATTGCACTGGACGAGGCACTCGATCAATCGGCTCAATGGTGTCCAAATCATCCCCTGTGCCAGCCCCCAGGGTCTTAAACTTGCGGGCACTGACCAGAACTCGACTTTCCAACGACCCGACGGCTTTATTAAAGGTATCGACCGTCGAGTCTAACCCCCGACGCATCTTTTGCAGGTGTCCGGTAAAGACTCGCATGCGTTCATAGAGTTCTCGCCCTAAATGGCTAATCTGCTGGGCATTTTCTGTAACAGCGTCCTGCTGCCAGCCATAGGCCACCGCCTTGAGTAGTGCAATCAGAGTTGTCGGTGTTGCCAAAATCACCCGCTGAGCAATACCGGTTTCGATCAGACTGGGGTCCTGCTCCAAAGCCGCACTAAAGAAAATTTCCCCCGGTAAAAACAACACGACAAATTCTGGGCTGGGCTGAAACTGATCCCAGTAGGCTTTCTGACTCAGCTGCTGAATATGGCGGCGCACCTGCTGAGCATGCTCTTTTAGCTTAGTGATCCGCAGAGCATCATCGCTAATATCCAGGGCCTCTAGATAGGCGGATAAGGGTGCTTTAGCATCGACAACAATGCGTCGCTGCTGGGGCAGCTGCACCACCATATCCGGGCGTAACGCACCATTCGCTACGGCCACTTGCTGGGTGAAATCGCAATGTTCCACCATACCGGCAATTTCCACCACCCGCTTAAGCTGGATTTCCCCCCAACGACCCCGGACATTGGGCGCGCGCAATGCCTTGGTCAAATTTGCTGTTTCGGTTTGTAATTGCAACTGTCCCGTGGCCAAATGGGTGATCTGTTCACTGAGCTGGCTGTAGGTCGACAGACGGTTACGTTCCAAGTCCTGTAAGTAGGTTTCCACCTTGGCCAGGGAAGACTGTAACGGCTGCACTAACCCGTCAATCGCCCGCTGTCGCTGTTGCAGCTCACCACTCGACTGGGTATGAAATTGCCCTAATTTGGTCTGGGCCAGGTTTAAGAAGGTCTCTAAAAATGCCTCATTGTTGGTCTGTAATGCCTGGGCCGATAACGCTTTAAATACGTCTTCCATCCGTTCCCGCGTTTGCTGTAGCAGCGTTAGTTTCTCATCGGTAGCCTGCCGCTGTTCCTGAAGCTGAGTTTTGGCCTGGGTGAGCTGAGCTATGAGCTGGCCATTGTCTGTTTGAAGTCGCTGTACTTGTACTTGCAACTGCTCTGTCCGGGCTGCTTTGGTCTCAGCAGCTGCACGTTGAGCCGTGGCGTTCGTGCTGATTTGACGTTGCTGCTCTAGATCTGTCTGTAGGCTCTGAATCTGTTGCCGTAAACCACTCAGCTGAGTGTCTTTGGCATGTAACTGCTCAATCATGGTGGCCCGTTCGGCTACCAAATCATTTTTGGCTCGTTCTCGTACCGTCTGATAACGTGACTGCCAGATACACCAACTAGCCAGAAAGCCTATTCCCGTCCCTGCCAGAAAGATTACCGGCCAATGCATAGATAAAGTACATAGTTACTATTGCACCATAGAGTAGCACCCCATTCCCCACTCGTAAAATTGAGAGGGATATGCTAAAAAGCTTAAGCATTTTAGGAGATCGCGTTCACTCGGTTACAGCGACCGGGTACCTTCATAGCAGGTATGAATAAGTGTTGATGGATAGATGCAATCCCTGGAGGATAATCTTAACCGCAGCTATATAGCCACTGACTGGTTATGGGCTTTGGGGCATGCCCTAACGATATTCACATCTGGAACTTATATTTCTTGTAGGAGAAACTCAGGGTTTCAACTTTGATGTGGTTTATGTTTTGATAAGAGCTGATCTTTCAGGCTATTCGTAAACATTCATTTACATCCGCCACCGCGACTACATTTATAGCGACTACATTCATCAAGAGCCTTATAGGGAATGACCGTTAAAAGCCCACCAGAGAAATCTATCAAATCTCCAATATTGGACAAGCTGCCAAACTATGGCATTCAGAGCGATGAGTGCCCGCGTCGGGCAAAAACGCAGTTGGACTTTATTATGCTTGCTGTCGAGGCTCTTGAGCTCAACGCATCTCAGGTAATGTTGACGGCCATTAGAGATTTGGGACTACAGGATGTGCTCAAGAGTCGAGTTCACCTATGGCGACTGCGTAGCACTAACCCCCTACGAAAATTTAACCAGCGTCAGCCCCTTACCTTGGAAGAGGCAAAAGCATTAGTCCTGGTGGTTTGTTACCTCTGTCGTAAGCTGACGGTGCTGATCCGTCAATTGTTTTTAGGCTATCAACAGCTGCAGGATCAGCAGCTGTCCCTCGATCATCATTTTCGTTTGGCCAAATATCTCAAACGCTTTCGGTCTCATTTTCGAGCTCGAATGAATCCCAAGCGTGCTATGGTGCTGGCCTACAGTACAGATGAAAAACTGGACGAGTTGGCACTCTCTCTCTTGACTCAACTATTGCTATGCACTGGCACTCGTGGCGAAGAACGGCTATGGGCCAGCCTCTTTGATGGGGAGGTATCATGACCATTCAACGACAGTATGTACTGCCCAACTGTAGCCTCGTGCTAGAAGGGTTGAGCGCGGATGCCTCAAACGTGCTCTCTATCTTGGCTAATGCTGAATTTAAAATTGTAGGTCTAGAAAAGCCTCTGGCAGGCGGTTCGGAGTTTTTCAGGGCGCTAGTTGATGCCATCGGCGCTTATTGTCAGCGTCTCCTGAGCGGTCTAGATCATCCAGATCACATATCTTCTCAGTCTTCGCTGGTGTCTGTTGAACCCGATGAAGGTCAATATCATCGTTTGCTGATCAAGCCTGACGTTCTAGAGGATTTAGCAGACTCATCAGAAAAATCTGCCCCCCAGACGATCAGGCTTTCTACCGTACAGCTGTTTGATATGGCTGAAGCCATTGATCAGTTCCATGCGGATGCCCAGACATTACCCGATTTCTCAGTGAATTTAGCTCCACTGCCTCGCAAATATGTTAGAGCCAGTGAGCCTCTAGCCCAGAGAGCTATACCTCCACTGCTGGGTTTTGGGACCCTGGCTGTAGCTGCTTTGGGGCTATTCTTCTTACCTGTGCCAGAACTGGTTGAGCCAGAAGCGCTGGAACAGCAGACGACATCTGCATTGGAAGAAACCCTGGGGAATGAGCCTGCCACCGATAACCCTGACGAAACTGAACCCGAGGCGGCCGAAAATGCAGCAGCTGGGAGTGAGGCCGAAGCTACAGAGTCATCGCCGCTGATTAATACTGCGATCACTGACAGCACCCAGTTAGAGGCTTTACAACAACAAGTGCAGCAGCAGCTTAGCAGCAGCAGTGTTGGGTCAGAGGATAGCCCCTTTGAACAGCCCCTGCGCTATCAAATTTCAGTTGCTGAAAATGGCGATATCGTCGGTTACAACCCTTTGGATGAGGTGTCATTGGAAAATATTGATACCACTCCCTTGCCGTCACTGACCTACATTCCAGTCAATAATGCTGCGGTCGGGCCAATGGCGCAGTTTGATGTCACGTTTGTTCCCGATGGCACCGTTGAGGTGGTCTCCGATCAAGTCGTTACGCCTACAGCCGTCCCCCCTGCGACCGTAAATCCAGATGCCGAAGCATCTGAATCCATTGAATCCGTTACTCCTGAGTCCATTACCCCTGAGGTTGAAAGCTCTGATGCTGCCGGAGAAAAGGTTGTCCCTTCAGAGGCATCAGGGGAGGGAGCTGACACCACAGAAGAGGCATCCACAGCGTCACAAACAAACGCTGATGCAGCCGACAGCGATATTAAAACCTCCGCTACCGCAGGCAAGCTAGAGAATTTTATTGCCACGCCTATTCGAGATGTTGACCGTATTTATGAGTTAAATCAAGGTCTACGGCGCACGATTATTGATAATCGGGATTCTGATTGGTCTGGGCCAGATATTCGCTATCGCGTCCGTCTTGATGAAGAGGGTAATATAACTGGCTATGAGGCCGATGATGCAGCGGCGGAGCAATATGCAGATGAGCTTAAATTCTCCAATCTGGTCAAGACAGTTCCTGCAGAGAACCCCCAACTTGATTTTCTAGTTGTGATTAGCGCAGCCAATGTTGTAGAGGTTAATCCCTGGGATGGATGGCCTTAGATTTGTCAGATCATTGTTAACCTAATGTTGATACGGCCAGAGGCTTCATCGCTGTGTCTAATGAGCAATACCCTGAACGGCCCGCGCCTGCCTATTCTATTCCTGAACTATCGCCGACGATTCAGGCGGCTCCAGTTCCGGCCTCACCTCCGACTCCACGTCGCCGTTGGGTAAGCTACGGCAGTGATATTTTGCTGGGGTTGGGCTTATTATTGGCCGGTATGCCTTTAGCCTGGCTACTCGGTATTGGTATGGCTAGGGTGATTTCGTTGCCTCGCGATCGCATGCCTTTACAAGAGGTTGTCCTGCGTCGTACCAATCGGGTAATCACAGAAATTCAGCGCTTGCCCAGTCGCTGGCAACCTGCCCCTCCCCCTGAGACCCGGATTGAGCCGATTCCTATCCCCACACAGCCTGTTGTTCCACTGACCCAGCCTCCAGCTGCCCTCAATGCCCGCGAACGTCAAATCGCAGAAGAAGAGCTGGCTGCCCTGCAACAGGAGTTTGAAACCATTCGAAAACGTCTATTTGATCTGGAAAGCAAACTGGGACAGGCCCAATCCACTGAAGATGTGGAAAGTCGGCTAGTTCGTCTAGAGAATCGTCTAGCTCCCAGCCAACCATTACCCTCAGCCACACTACCAGCAGCCCCTTCAGAGTCCCCATCAGTCACGTCGGATGCTCAAAACGACTTAAGTTTTCAACATCCCCTTTTAGAAACCACTGAACTCAAAATCACTCTTCCCAGCGACGCTCTATTTGCACCAGGAGAAGCCCGGTTGCTGTCGACTGCTCCCGGTTTGCTCAACACCATTTTTGAAGATCTAGACCAATATTCAAAGGCCACTATCCTGATTGGCAGTCATACTGATGACCAGATAGAGCCCTCCCAAAGTCAGGCATTAGCTTTTCAACAGGCAACTGCTCTCAGGGCCTATTTAGCCGGTAACCTACCGAACCATCGCTGGGTTACTATCGGCTACGGACAAAGCCAGCCCATCACCGACAACAGCACCCCTGCCTTGCGTCAGCGCAATCGCCGGATTGAAATTGCGATTGATCGCCGTTAAGGGCGACTCATAAACCATGACCAAGTTAAGCCCTGACCTTTTTTCTATGGAAGAACGATCTTTCTGGACATAAACGAGATTTAATCAGCTTATACCGTCCCCCTCATCCCATTGTCCTTTCACATAATGAAAATTGTTTATTTTGGCACGCCACAATTTGCAGTACCTAGCCTTGCCCGTTTATTAAAGGATCCTGATTTTGACGTTGTTGCCGTGGTCACTCAGCCAGATAAACGGCGTGGGCGTGGCGGTAAAGTCACCCCGTCTCCGGTCAAAGCCTTAGCAGCGGCAGCCGATGTGCCGGTATGGCAGCCTCAGAAAATCAAGAAGCACGCAGAAACTTTAGAGTTTCTACGTACCTCCCAAGCCGATGCATTTGTGGTGGTTGCCTATGGCCAAATTCTCTCTCAAGAAATTTTAGATATGCCTCGGCTGGGGTCAATCAACGGTCACGGCTCAATCTTGCCTACCTATCGAGGGGCAGCGCCTATACAGTGGTGTATCTACCATGGCGAATCTGAAACGGGAGTGACCACCATGTTGATGGATGCTGGCATGGATACCGGTCCCATGTTACTCGAAGAAACTATTCCCATCGGGCTGCTAGATAATGCCTGGATCATTGCTGATAAATTATCCAACCTCACCGCAGAATTGCTTCTGAGTACTCTTCATAAACTTGACGGGCAGGCGATTCGTCCCATTTCCCAAACTGAAGAACAGGCTACTTATGCACCACTAATCAAAAAAACTGACTATGCTATTGACTGGCAACGGGCTGCTCTAGATATTCACAATCAGGTGCGCGGTTTCTATCCCAGCTGTGTTACCCAGCTACGTGAACAGTCGCTTAAAATCAGTGAAACTATTCCATTATTTGATGGTGTTTGGTCTCAGCTCCCTCAGGAATATCACATCCTTAAGGACCTCTACAGTAATCTGCAGTCACCTGTTCCCGGCAATATTGCCGCTATTTGGAAGAATCAGGGGCCGGTCATTGGTACTGGCCAGGGATATCTACTACTGCGTCAAGTACAACCTGCTGGCAAAAAGTCCCAGACCGGTTGGGCCTTTGCCAATGGCAGTCGCCTGGAATCGGGTGAGCAATTGGGCCCATCCTAACTGTGGTATGGCATAAGAAAAGCCCCTGGCCAAAAGCCAGGGGCTTGGTGGATGTCCAGAGGAATGTCAAAAGTGAACTAGCCAGCTGCCAGGTAACCCTGAAACGTTGCCTTACGGCGACGTAGATGCTTGAGGGCTTGCTGCTCTAGTTGGCGTACCCGTTCACGGCTAATACCCATGCGCTGTCCTACCTTGGCTAAGGACAATTGAGTCCCGTCTGTCAAACCAAATCGTAGATTGATGACTTCCTTTTGCTGGGGAGTCAGCTCCGTGAGCATATTGCGAATATCCTGACGTAGGGACTGTTGAACTGTGTAATCCTCTGGAGAAACGGTATCGTCCTCCAGCAGTTCTTGTAGCTCAGTGTCCTGATTGTCACCAATGCGCACATCCAAGGAAATGGGCTGGCGGGACATGGTCAGATATTCCCGTACCTGTTCAGGGCTTAGGTCTAGCTCCTGGCCAATTTCAGCAACCGTTGGGCTCCGGCCTAGCTTTTGCGCTAAGACACGTTGCTCACGTTTAATTTTGTTGAGCTTCTCAGTGATGTGAATCGGCAGACGAATCGTCCGTGATTGCTGAGCGATCGCACGGGTGATTGCCTGACGAATCCACCAGTAGGCATAGGTGGAAAACTTATACCCTTTCATGGGGTCAAATTTTTCTACACCACGCTCTAGTCCCAAGGTGCCTTCTTGAATCAGGTCTAAAAACTCCAGGTTACGCTTTTGATATTTTTTGGCCACCGCTACGACAAGACGCAGGTTGGCTTCAATCATTTTGCGCTTGGCCCGCTGACCATGACGGAGCTGATGGGCAAGCTCTGTTTCGGAGACAGTGGCAGCTTCTGCCCACTCCATTCGGTTCGCGTCGCGACCGAGTTCCTCGTCTAACTTACCTTTGATTTCCTCTAGAGCCATGAGACGCTGTACTTGCTTACCCAACACAATCTCCTCTTCATGGGTAAGCAGAGGTACACGACCAATCTCTTGGAGGTAGGTGCGCACGGTATCCGTACTGTACGCAACCGTAGAAGTTCGTTTTGGGGCTTTCAGCTTTGACATAGCTTTTAATGGACCTCCGCTGGAAAAAATGTGTCAGGTTCAGGAAATAGACTTAATCCTTGACCGTCGTTGAGTCGCTGACTGGTGGTCTGTAACTGGGTACGCAGAGCACAACAAAACCGGATTGCGATTCAGTAAAATCACCTAAAAATTCATTTCAAACGCCTAGGCTAAGGCTAAACATCTACCTATATTTCAGAAAAACGAACTTAAGTCGGATTCATTATGAGTTTAATTCTACCCTAGGTAACAGTGTTAATTACATCAGATGAAATATCTCTCATAAAACACATCTCCATTGCCATTACTTTAAGGTTATTAGATGAGAAATCAGTACAGGCTAAGCTTAGAGTTAGCTGAGAGAATAGAGGCTAAATGAGAATCTCTACATCGTCAGTATGTCCTAGGGAGTTAAGTGTCTGGGTGAGGTTTTCCGTGGGCAATAACCGAACTAAAATGTCAACTACAGACAAGTCTCTAACCTCACTCTGCACAACTCATATGACCATCTTGTTAGAAATTTAGTTGATTCCAAAGTTTAGATGAGAGCTATCGGTAATTCTGTAGTTATTGGAACAACTTTTGTCTTATTTCGAGACTAAACCCAGTGTCTAACATCCACCACAAATGCAATGCATGTAGTCTATGAATGAAATAAATGAAACCTTTTATTTCGAAATAGGCTAAACATCTTACTTGGATGATCAGTTACCGGGAGATAATAACATAAGTTAGTTCAAATGTACTAAAAATAACGACTTGACGTTATAACGTTTCTACAGGAACTACCATCGATTGAACTAGATAAGGCTTTTGATTCATTCATGGCTGCCTGATGTCAGCATTTTACTGAGAATCAGATGTAATAAGACAGCCTTAATAAAGTTAGGAAAACACGTTTGACGTCATTATACTGCTAGCTTTTGGTCTATATATACCTACTGTGCCACCTGTGGCAATTCCTGAGAGTGTCACATTAGTTTAGGTTATTGCTAATAATTCCTTCTTCTGGGTGATGGCATGCTATTCAAGCTCAACTCAAGCTCAGCTATAGAGAAACGCCCTTAACTGATGCTGAAGCGGGCTCGACTAGCTTACGTTTTATCAGAAGCTATATTTCCTGATAGCTTGAATTGGCGGCTTTCTGGGGTCTATCCCTAAGTTTAGGGCGATCGAATCCTAGGATAGGACTGGTTTGTTTGATTTTCTGGATTAAGCTCAATGGTCCCATAGATTATTTAGAAATTTTCTATGAAATACTCCTGTATCAGGACTTTTTCGTAAACAATTTGTGCTTATAGGAGCGTTTACGTAACTCTGACGCCAAAGTGTTATTAAATAAGGACGTTCCTGGTAAAACCACTTGGTTTCCTCAATCGGTTTGTCGTCAAGATTACTTGAGTTTTCTAGGTATTCTGAAAAGCTATGTATCATTGGGCACCTTGGAGTTAGTTGAGTATCCCGGTCTCTATTCAGCTAATCAAGGAATTTTATGGCTTCGAACAAACTCACCAGTGGTGCATCCCATGGCTCTAAGCAAAATAGCGATTCAGATTTTTGGCGACAGCTGGATCAAGATTTTCCCTTTAAAGGCGTGGATGAGGAAAAACTACGTCAACAGACCGAACAATGGGTGACCTGCGCCAGTGAACTGTTGGGAGCACCTCCTGTCCATTCAAAAAACAAGACAAAACGTTAACCCACTGTTAACCCACTGTTAACCCATTGCCTGGCAATGTTGCCAGCATAGGTAAAGAGCTCGGGGAACATGGAAACACCCTTTCCACTTGCCGCCTTTTAAAGGCAACAAAACGTCACCTTGGCGGTTTAGATAGCCAAACCATTCTCCGTGATCTGGATCGTTAAAGCGTGACCAAGTGTAGTTATGGACAGTGCGATACCATTGCCAGCAGTCATCTCGTTGGGTGAGTCGGTAGCCTAACAGCAGTGCCACCAGGGTTTCTAAATGCACCCACCACAGTTTTTGGCTCCACTCTAGCTGTTGAGGTGGATGGCCTTTGCGGTCTAAAAAGTAGAAGATGCCTCCGTATTCGCGGTCCCAGCCTTTTTCTAGAATTGCGATCGCACTATCCACTGCTCGATTAATCAACGCCGTATCCTGCCGACGTTGACCAATATCCATCATGAACCACATCGCCTCCAGGCCATGTCCCGGATTTAGCAATCGGCCTTCAAAACAATCCAGAGGAGAACCATTCAGCGCAATGTGTTCATATACCAGAGCGCTCTCAGCATCTAAAAACTCCTCCATAACTGCATAAATAGTCTGATCGAGCACCTGATCTAGATGGTCGGTCGGGAGTAACCAATCCATCTCCAGGGTGAGGTTTGCCAAAATCATCGGTACTGCCAGGGACCTCATTGGACGAGTACCTGGATAGGCCTTGTTATACTGCCCCTTGGGATTATCTTGGCGACGCAACACATTGTTATAGGCCTGGATGGCAATATCCTTAGCGGCATGATCTCCACTGGCCTGGGCATATTGACTAAACGCCATCGCTGCAAAGCAATCAGAAAAAATGTTGTAAGGCTGAACCAGGGGACGGCCCTGACGATCTAACGAAAAGTACCAGTTCCCCCCATCATCACGACCGTACTGCGCCAGAAAGTCAGCACCATGTTGCGCCATCTCTAGCCAATTAGAACGCTGTTCTAGACGGTTGTACAACATGGAAAATGTCCACACTTGCCGATTTTGCAGCCAGATAAACTTATCCGTATCGTAAACCTGCCCCTGGGTGTCTAAGCAGGTATAGTAACCACCGTATTCGTGATCGATTGAATGCTTTTGCCAGAACGGCAAAACTGTCTCCAGTAGGGTTGACCGATAAAGCTCGGTGAGTGCCTTAAAATCCTGAGTAGATAAGCGTTCGATGAGCATGGGTGATACGTATCGAGAAATAGGTCAGAAAAATCTGCGTGCTCACACTATCACACTCTTTTCCATGTTGTGATGGGCATTCAATCTCATCAGGTTAGATTGGTTAGTTCAGTGGTTGTTAGGGCATGCTATATCGGTGAGGAATCAACGGGGCACCTACCCAGTGAAATGAACCATTACTGGACCAAATTTTATGTTGACGACTGAGGAACTCACCGAGCTTAAATATCAAGAGATTTTAGAATACCAAGAAGTTGTGACCAATGCAGCCATCAATAGCAGCGTCATTAGCGCTGCCAATCCCCAAATAGGTTGTCTCTTGACAGCGATTATCACTAGTTTATTCATGGGGTGTTGTGCCATGATTTTTATGCCTAGTCCAAAGCATAAAAATCAACGCTAAAAAACAATTAGCGCTCTTCTCTGGTTTGCCCGATCGAGATATTTTTGATAAAGCTAAAAATAGAGCTGGAGTTTGCCCCCACAAAACTCCAGCTCTATTTTTTAAATATGACTAATCTGACGGATAGCCCCGGTATGGAAGGGACGGTTATGAACAGGATGTCACGTTAGAAAATTCTGTCGTACCGCTAATGTCTGCCAAAGAAACAGTGCCTGTGTTGTTGGCAGATAGCTCGACTTGACCAACAACCTGAAACTGGCCATCAGGAAAGAGCGTTAGTAAATAGCCTGTATCACTCGTATTGCCATTTAAATCAAGACAGAGATTGCCCGATGCGGTATTGTTGGCCTCAACCTCAATGCCTGTCTTAGCTGGGTCAGCAATGTTGTTGCCCGTAGCTGTGTTGTTTTGGATAGTGGTCGTGACTTGCGCGCTATCGGTGGCGCGCACTAAGATACCTTGCTCAGCATTGCCTGTGATAACATTACCCACGATCACCAGCTGCTGGACCACATTGCCACCTGTCGTGACAAAGATACCAGTATCAAACACACTATTATTTAGCTGATTATTCTCAATCTGCACGGTTCCACCTACATTCTCTAGAGCCACCCCTGCACCCAAGGCTCCATCAATCTGGTTCTCTTCGATAGTGACGTTGGTAATGTCGGTTCCTGATATGGCATTGCCAGGGGCATTGGTAATTGAAAAACCAGACAATGTAGTATTGTTGCCCAAGATGATATTGCCACTGTCGATGGTTGGCAGACTACCACTACCTGACAAGGGTAGCTGGGCATCACCAAACTGAGTCGTGACTGTTTGCACAGGGCCTATCGAGAGCACTTGAACCCCGTCAGGAATCGTAAAGCCTCCCCCTGCGTTCCCGGCCTGCACATAAACAATATCACCGCTATTGGCGAGGGGAACGGCATTGGCAAC
Organism: Leptothoe spongobia TAU-MAC 1115; assembly: GCF_018739885.1. Taxonomy (GTDB): domain Bacteria; phylum Cyanobacteriota; class Cyanobacteriia; order Phormidesmidales; family Phormidesmidaceae; genus Leptothoe; species Leptothoe spongobia. The sequence continues at coordinate 82,495 of NZ_JADOES010000020.1, forward strand.
GGTATCAACAGGCGCTTCGGCGGTACCTGCATTAGCTGCATTTCCCGATGTTGGATCAACATGACGAATGACATAAGCATTGCCTGTGGCTGGATCAACAGCGACGATACCCGTTTGCAATCCCCCTGCTACCTGATGATCAATAACAATGGCATGATTTCGCGCAATGGGATCCGCCACCCGCGTGTAAAGACTATTTGATGCAGACTCGTCACTGCGATTGCGTACGCCTGAAGATGGGAAACTTAATCTGGCCTGGAGTAATATATTAGTGCCAAAAATTTCATCAGATTGCACTCCTGCTCCTAGAGTTAAGTAGTCCACTGGATTTACTTCTAATCGTAAACGCCCGCCAATGGCTCCGTCTGTACCTTCTCCATCCAGGTAATAAGCTCCACCAAAGGCTCGCAGTTCGCCACCGTTATCAAATTCAGCGAGTTTAGTTCCTACTTCGGCATCAATCCCACCCAGAGCTGCTTGAAAATCACGAAAATCTAGCACGTCGAGCAAGAGAGCATTGTCTTGGAAGTTAACTCCCGTAATCTGCGGGCCATCACTGCTATCGCCACGTCGAGTATCGCCAATGGGTAGATAGCCATTAACGCGCCAATCCCAGTTGTCACCCAGGCTTTCAAAGCCTACACCCAGCTGATGAAAGGTTTCTGATCCCGTATCACGTACATCCCAAGCGACATATCCACCATAGATTCGCCCCGATTCGAGGACATAAACACGATGGCCAAAGATGACATTGCTACCTAAGTTCGCATCGTTATCTAGATTGACTCGACCATTAAAGTAAGTGACATTGCGCCCCGGTGTTTGATCAAGGGGAATAAATCCTTCGACACTTGTAAATCCATCAAAGCCACCACCCGAGCTATTGTGATTGAGATGAAATTGTGGACTCACGATCAAATTGGTAACTGTTGGAGCCGCTTCATCGGTGGGGGCTACTTCCGTTGATGGAGTCCCTTCAGTTTCTTCAGTTCCTTCAGTTTGAGTAATTGATTGTTGATTATTTTCTACTTCTAGTTCTTGAGCATTAGCTAATAGAAAACTACTAGAAAATAGAACAGAAAATACCCCTGAGAAAATGAGGCAGTAATTTTTTCTCATTGTCTTAAGATTTCTAGACGACGGGACTTGACGAAGAATCAACTATCAGACTTTAGGATGGTCTGTGACAGATGCATTCTAGGATTTATACGTTAATTACTTATGGGTATGCATCGTTGATAAGGCGCGAAAATTAAGCAAATTAGAACATTTCAATTCTTTTTGATTGGATGTACTTTGTACATGGTTCCCTGGCTAAAAGTCTGACTAACGGCATGGCTCAAAAAATAGAAAACCCCCTCTTGATTGTTAAGTCAAGAGGGAGTTTGTGACATTACACCACAAAGTCAGTGGCGCTCAGAGCATCAGGAGTGACATTCTCAATGGTAATTAAGGGTCTGAAAATATCGCTCATGTTCCCCGATATGTCAATGCGTACTTCGGTATGGGAGCCTGCTTGTAACAGCTGAACATACTCAGTAAAGCGATCAACGGTTGGCTCAGTACTATATATAGATGGGTCATTGTCAAAGATTTCGTGCAGGTCGATGCGATCCACGCCTACTTCAAAGTCACGAATCTGATCCATGCGATCGCCATAGCTTTGGTAAACGAATAGGTCACTACCACCTGCGCCAATCAGCACATCGCTGCCCCCCTGGCCCACGAGGATGTCATTATTGTCAGTGCCCATGAGTAGGTCATTGGCTGGAGTCCCAAATGTGAGTGCATCGGTCCCGTTGATGGTGACATTGACCGTAGCCGTATCCGTTGCTCCAAACTCATCAGCGATGGTGTAAGTAAAGCTGTCAGTCGCACTTTGACCACTATTCAATGCATCAAATACACCATTGGGATCGTAGATAAAGCTGCCATCGGCATTGAGCGTTACCATTGCCCCAGAAGGAAGTAGGGTCTGGCTACCAATGGTGCTGTCATCGTCATTGATTTTAGTCACGCTTAAGGTAGCGCCCTGGTCCACATCACTATCCAGACCATTGCCCAGGTTTTCAAAGACGTTGGCGATCACATCAAAGTTATCGTTTACTGAGATGAAATCATCGGTGGCAACGGGTGCATCATTGGTACCGGTCAGGGTAATGGTGACAGTCTCAGCATGACTGGTGCCGATATTGTCGGTGACGGTGACGTCATAGACCTGGGTAATGGTTTCGCCCTCGGCCAGGAAGTC
>NZ_JADOES010000021.1 GCF_018739885.1 Leptothoe spongobia TAU-MAC 1115
TAAATCGTGGCGGTTTCCCGCTGCGTCAGCCCCATCCCCAGATTCATTTCCAGCAGCTTTCCCAGGCAATCGGTATCCTGACGACGATAGCGAGGAATAAAACTGGGTAATACCGTGAACACGGCTTTGCAATCGCAACACTTCACTCGACAAATGGGGAGGGTCTCGATCTCACCCTGCCAGCCTTTCACTCGTCGTTCTCGCTGACTATGGACGGTATAGCGACTGAAGTCGGTACAGTCTGGCTTATGCTTATCGCTCGTCAGTTGGGCTTGCAGAGGACATTGGATGTATTCAAGGTAAGCGTGATGGTGATCGTCTGCCTGCACCAAATCAAGATAGTCCTGCCGTGTAGGTCCAAAGTAAACGATAGCGGTTCGATTCTGGTTATGACGCTTTTGGGACATCGCTTTCACTCCTGACGGTAGCTGCTCAAGACGATGATGATACCTCGCTTTTACACTAGGCACCAATTTTAGATCTATGTGGGATACCAACTACACCTTTCGATCTTATTTTGAGCTGCCCCATGATACGGATGAAATTCTGGCTGAGTTTGGCTACGGGTATGCTCAGGGGAGAATCAAACTACCTAGAACAACAGCTGAGCTGTCTGAACTCGATGCCCTAAAACGGCGCATTGAGCGAGTATTACCCCATGTGCAGCTGACTAGTGAAGTGGCTAAGCGAGAGGTGCTAGTAGCCCCCATTTTGACGGAGGTAGCGACGATCTGTAACCAGACTTTACGGTTTGAGTATCTACTGAAGGTCAACAACTGGCTACAAGGCAGTCTGGACTATTTAATTCGGGCTGAGACTCAAATTGTAGTGATAGAAGCCAAACGCGATGACTTAACCCGAGGGTTTACCCAATTAGCCGCTGAGATGATCGCCTTGGGCATGATAGACAACACACCGGAAAAAATCTATGGTGCCGTGACCATGGGTAGTCTATGGGTATTTGGGGTATTGGATAGGGGGGCTAAGTTAATTACCCAAGATATCGGCAGTTATCGGGTACCGGATGATCTAGAGGATTTGGTCCGTGTACTAGTAGGAATCTTAGAAGGAAATGCCCACTGAGGGAAAAATCCTCTGAGGCTCCTGCCTACTACTAGGAATAGCAAAGCCACAATAGCCCACTTCAGACAGAGCATGGGAATGAGCAACTTGCTGACAACCAGCAAGGACTATCCGTAGAAAGCAACTGTACTTAATACAAAACACTATTTTCGCGGATAACCCTTTAAAAATCCAGTAAATCTACTTAAACGCAGCAGTTCCCCGTCACCCACTTATGTCTTCTCTATGCAAACCTGCTAACCAACCCCAACCCTTGCAGGGGCTAATGTTGAATGGTTTAGCAGTTTATCCCAACAAGCAGCAACCCAAACAGAAGACTCAACGGGGTAAACGAAGTACAACCCGCTCGATTTACTGGACGAATGAGCTAGCCATCTCAGAATCGTCCTCTCCCCCATCCCAGTACCACACCGCCCTCGCATTGGGAGCAACGATGGTATGCTCTGCTGGCGCTCTGATGCAGTATACCGAAACAGGATTGTGGCATCAGTCCCATAGGTTGATACCAGACAAGACCATTAGCCAGTCTCAAAAATCTGAACCTGCCACCGACGTTACGACTCCCCCAATTTCTGATTCCCAAACAACCGCATCCTTTAGCTCACGGGCAGACGGCAGCAACTGCAAAAATGGCACCTGCCAAGGCCTAGAATCTATTGACCGGCATAGCCCCCTACAAGCGAATTCGCAAGCATTGCTCTCTGAGATGAGGCAGTCTCAGACAGAGAGTTCAGTATACAAACTGCAAACCCAACAGGCTATTTTGAGCCATCGCAGCACTGATTTAGCCCATCTCCAGAAAGACTTAGAGGCAAGGTCTCAACAATCAAACCAGCAATTTGCCAGTTTGACCACTCGTTTAGCCATCCATCCCGAAGACGCCAAACAAATTGAGAACCTACTCAATCTCGATACAAGTTACCAGGTATATCGCCTGAGACTCAACAGTCTCAAAGCAGCAATCGCCATCGAATATAGCAAGCCTGTCGTAGACAACCCCCAGCTCGAATTGCTCTACAGCCAATACGCCCAGGAGTTGGCTCAGCTACGTCAAATCGCCCAAAATATTCTTGCTAACTACATTGCTAACGTTAGCGTTGAATTTCCCGATACCATATGGCAAGACAAAGAATACTATCACCTCCTGCAAGCATTGATGGATGTCGCCCATCGCCGCCAAGTCCACATCATTGAATACAACACACTGACGGTAATGCGGGCACAGTTAAACCAACGGCGCACAGAAATAGAACATTAGGTAGCCTTGCTTCATGCTGAATTGGAGTAGCTTGCCTGTAAGAATATATACATCAACTGAGGCTGATGTGTTTTTGTTCGGACAAGGGAACCCTTAAAGCTGGCCTGAATCCCCTATACTCCTCGCAGCGCAAGCCATTTCCATGCAAGTTTCTAGGAATTTTGCATTTCTAAAGGTTCATAGTATTGAATTGGTCCGGTTAGGCAGTCTGGCCGAGCAGTACTTTGCTAACGATCCCAATACCTGTCTGATTAAGCTACGTCAGTTTGCAGAAGGTCTGGCCCAATTGGTAGCGGCTAAAGTGGGTCTGTACGAGCAACCTGGCGAAAAACAGGTTGATTTGCTCCGGCGGCTTAAGTTTCGAGGGGCGGTTACTGGCCAGGTTGCAGACGTTTTTCATGAGATTCGTAAGCAGGGGAATGCTGCTACCCATGAGAGCTATGACAATAAGGGAGTAGCCCTTAATTGCCTCAAATATGCCAAAAGTTTAGGTGTGTGGTTCCATCGTAACTACGGTGGGGCTCAGGGGTTTCAAGCTGGGCCGTTTGTGCCACCATCTGATCCAGCCGAGAAAAATGCTGCAATCAAGCAGGAGCTTGAAAGACTAGAAGCAGAACTGGCGGCTAGCAAAACAGAGCAACAGGCCGCGATGGATCAGGCAGCTCTGTCTCAGTCCCAAGCTGCCGAAGAAGCTGAGCTGCGTCAGTTAGCCGAACAGATGCTGGTAGAAGCTGAAACCCAGGCTGAGGATGCCCAAGCGAAAATTGCTGAAATATCTGAAAAGTTCAAGGCTCAGCTCAATGCCATGCAGGCTGAAGCCGTTGAGACACCTGCCCAAGAGATTCAGCAGCTGGTAGTAGAGTCCCAGCGGGATGAACAAAATCTAGATCTTGATGAGCGGGCCACCCGGAAGCTCATCGACGCCAAACTAGCAGCCGCAGGTTGGGAAGTCGATTCAGAAACACTGACCTACGGTAAGGGCGTTAGACCCCAGAAAAACAAGAACATGGCCATTGCCGAATGGCCCACTGCCAACGGACGAGCAGACTACATCCTATTTGCTGGACTGCAGGGGGTGGGCGCGGTAGAAGCCAAGCGGCAGGGCAAAGACGTGTATGGGGCGATTGACCAGGCTAAGCGCTATAGCCGGGGGTATGAAGTCAAGGGTGATGAACGATTGATAGCAGGTTATCCCTGGCAGGACTATTGCGTCCCCTTTGTGTTTGCCACCAATGGTGGGGAGTATCTAAAGCAGCTCGAAACCAAAAGCGGTATCTGGTTTTGTGATGTGCGACGACCGGAAAACCTGCGGCGACCGATTGGTAGTTGGTACAGGCCAGAAGGACTTTTGGGCTTGCTGCAACAGGACAATGACAAAGCTCACGAGCAACTGCAGCAGGCAGCTTTTGACTATGACTTTGAACTGCGACCTTATCAAATCAAGGCGATCCAGGCTGTAGAATCAGCTCTTGCCGATGGGCGGCGCGAACTGCTGTTGGCCATGGCGACGGGGACCGGCAAAACTAAAACCTGTATTGCCATGGTCTACCGCCTGCTAAAAACCAAGCGTTTTCGCCGGGTATTGTTTTTAGTGGATCGCACGGCTCTAGGGGAGCAGGCTACGGGAGCCTTTGAAGAGACCAAGATGGAAAACCTGCAAACCTTTGCAGAGATTTTTGATCTAAAGAGTCTGAAAGAACAAACGCCAGATCGGGACACCAAAGTACACATTGCCACGGTACAGAGCTTTGTAAAACGTCTGCTTTACGCTGATGATGGAACTCCAGCTATCACGACCGATCAGTATGACTGCGTGGTGGTGGATGAGTGCCACCGGGGATATTTGCTAGATCGGGAGCTAAGCGAGAACGAACTCACCTTTCGGGACTTTGGCGACTATGTGTCGAAATATCGCCAGGTACTGGACTACTTTGATGCGGTGAAAATTGGCTTAACAGCAACGCCAGCGCTGCACACCAATGAGATTTTTGGTAAGCCCGTTTACACCTACAGCTATCGGGAAGCAGTGATTGATGGATTTTTGATTGACCATGAGCCTGCCCATCGGATTCGTACGGCCTTGTCGGAAGATGGCATGGTTTGGCAAGTGGGAGATCAGGTTAAATACATTGACCCACAGACAGGCAAGATTGACCTGACCCAGGCCCCTGACGAGATTCGGGTGGAGGTGGAACAGTTTAATCGACGGGTGATCACCGAGTCGTTTAATCAGGTGGTATGTGATGCCCTGGCAGACCAGATTGACCCCACTTTGCGGGAAATGGGCAAGACCCTGATCTTTTGTGTGAATGAAGACCATGCCATTTTGGTGACGGCTCTGTTTAAACAGGCATTGCAAGAACGGTACGAGGGCATTGGCGATGATGACGTAGTGAAAATCACCGGAGCCTCGGATAAACCGCTGGAGCTGATTCGACGCTACAAGAACGAGGTCAGCCCCCGTGTGGCGGTAACAGTAGACTTGATGACCACCGGTATTGATGTGCCTGAGATTTGTAACCTGGTATTTTTGCGGCGGGTGAAGTCGAGGATTTTGTACGAGCAAATGCTGGGTCGCGCCACGCGTAAATGCGATCACATTGACAAGCAGGTCTTCCGTGTTTTCGATGCGGTTGATCTCTACAGCGCTATTCAGGATTTTTCCACCATGAAACCGGTGGTGGTAAATCCTGCCATCTCCTTTAGCCAGCTGGTGGATGAGCTAGGCCAGGTGACAAAGCCAGATGCAGTCAGTGAAATTTTGGACCAGATTCAAGCGAAACTGCAGCGGAAGCAGCGGCATTTGAGTGAGACGCAGAAAGAAATAATTGAGAGCCTGGCAGCGATGCCAGTAGAGGAGTTGGCGAGTCACCTGAAGCAACAATCCCCTGAGGCCGCAGCAGACTGGTTGAAGTCTCGCCAACAGATTGCAGAAATCTTGGATCGTCGAGATGGGGGGCGCAGACCAAAGATAATTTCTGACCATCCTGATGAGCTGCGTAGTGTGACCCAAGACTTTCGGGCAGGGGAGGCGGAGGGTGCCTACACCATGCCAGGAGACTATTTAGAGAGTTTCAAGGATTTCATTAACAATAGTCAGAATGAGATTCCGGCTTTGCTGGTAGTGACCCAGCGACCGCGAGATCTCACGCGGGAACAGCTGAAGGCACTGCGGGTGCAACTAGATGCGGCGGGGTATTCAGAGACGCGGTTGCGGTCTGCCTGGCGAAACCAGACCAATGAAGACATTGCCGCGTCGATTATTGGCTTTATTCGACAGGCCGCCATGGGTGATCCGCTGGTGCCCTACGGAGAGCGGGTACAGAAGGCGATGAAAAAGATTTTGGCCAGCCAACCCTGGACTGCTCCCCAGCGGAAATGGCTAGAGCGGATTGGCAAGCAGTTAGAGAAGGAATATGTGGTGGACCGAGCCGCCTTGGATCAGGGAGCGTTTAAGCGGGAGGGCGGTTTTCAGCGGTTGAATAAGGTGTTTAAGGGCAAACTGGAGCAGGTGTTGAGCGATATTAATCAGGCATTGTGGGGAGATGAGGTTGGTTAATACAAATTAACTAATTCGTATTAACTGGCCCTGAATAACTCGTTTATATTGAAATAGCCATTTAGATAGTTATGTATGACCCAGTACTCTATTGCTCAGTTAAGGGAGCGCTTTGCCCAATTAGTCCATGAAGCAGAGCAGGGCAATAGAGTGGAAATAACTCGCCAGGGGCAGCGGGTAGCGGTGCTTTTATCTGCCAAAGAATACGAACGCTTAACGCAGCCAAAGCAAACTTTTGGCGAGGCGGTTCTAGCCTGGCGGGAAAAGTTTGGCCTGAATGACCGTGGGGAAGACGAGGAAGATCGTAAGTTTGAGGCGATTATGGACACTGTGCGGGATAAATCCCCTGGGCCAGAGCCGTTTGAGTGGTGATGGTCATTTCCCGAGAGGGAATTGAATCGCTTGTGGTATAAAGTCTTGGTTTGAGTAGTCTAACGCGGTTAAATACATTGCCTATGAATGCCACCTCCGATATTGTTGCCAAGCTGTGGAACCTGTGTAATGTCCTGCGGGATGATGGCATTACCTATTTGCAGTACGTGACGGAGCTGACCTACCTGCTGTTTTTAAAAATGATGCAGGAGACCGATCAGGAGGCGGTGCTGCCGGAGGGCAAACGCTGGGGTGACCTGGTGGCATTGGATGGGATTGACCAGCTAGAAACTTATCGCGATTTGCTGCGGGATCTGGGGCGTAGTGGCGTTAATAAGCGAGTGCAGGCGATTTTTGCCAATGCTCAGACAGCATTGAAGCAGCCGCGCATTATCAAAAAGCTGGTGACCAGCATTGATGAGCTGGACTGGTACTCAGCCAAGGAAGAGGGGCTGGGGGATCTGTATGAAGGGCTGCTGGAGAAAAATGCAGGGGAAAAGAAATCGGGGGCGGGGCAGTATTTTACCCCCAGGGCGTTGATTGACTGTATGGTGACGTTGATGCAGCCCCAGGCGGGGGAGCTGGTGCAGGACCCGGCAGCGGGGACGGGGGGCTTTTTGATTGCGGCGGATACCTATATTAAAAAACGTACCGATGACTTGTTTGACCTGAAAGAATCAGTGCAAAACTTTCAACGACAGCAGGCATTTGTTGGCATGGAGCTGGTGCAGGATGCCCATCGGTTGTTGCTGATGAATATGATGCTCCACGGCATTGAGAGCACAGTTACTCTGGGGGATACGTTGGGGTCCGATGGGACTGGGCTGGCTAAGGCAAACCTGATTTTAACCAATCCCCCATTTGGTACCAAGAAAGGTGGCGGCAGTCCCACGCGAGATGATTTTACCTATCCCACCTCCAACAAGCAGTTGGCCTTTTTGCAGCATATTTATCGCAGCTTGAAGCCGAAGGGGCGGGCAGCGGTGGTACTACCAGATAATGTGCTGTTTGAAGCAGGGCAGGGGCAAAAGATTCGCGCTGACCTGATGGATAAGTGCAATCTCCATACGATTTTGCGATTGCCCACGGGGATTTTTTATTCGCCGGGAGTGAAGACCAATGTGTTGTTCTTTCAGCGAGGGAAGACAGAGAAAGGCAATACAGAAACGGTGTGGGTGTATGATCTGCGGACAAATATGCCCAGCTTTGGTAAGCGAAACCCATTGACGCGGAAGCATTTTGAGGAGTTTGAAACCTGTTATGGGGAGGATGCGAACGGGGGTAGTCCTCGGAGCAATCAAGGGGAAGAGGGGCGGTTTCGGTGCTTTAGCCGAGAGTTTATCAAAGAGCGGGGGGAGAATTTAGATATCTCCTGGCTACGGGATGAGAGTTTGCAATCGGCGGAGGATTTGCCGGAGCCGAATGAGATTGCATCGGCGATAATGGAGAAGTTACGGGTGGCGATGACGGAAATGGAAGCGTTGAGCGCGTTGCTGGAGGACTAAATCATGAATATTACGTTGACACCTGAGTTAGAGCAGTTTGTGCAGACCCAAATTGACAGTGGTAAATATGCATCTGCGACGGAGGTGCTTTTAGCTGGAGTCGCTTTATTAAAAGAGATTGATCGTGTTTATAAGGGACGATTTGAGGAATTAAGGCAAAAGGTTTTAGACGGTGTAGATGCCGCTGATCGGGGTGATGTTATTGACAGTGAAACGGTGTTTGAGAACTTGCAGGCCAAGCTAGAGCAAAAGCGATATCAGGGCCAATGAGTAAAATTTGTAGATTTACGGTTCTGGCCAGTCGTGATCTTGAAGCAATTATTGATTATGTCGCAGAGCAGTCAAGCATTGATACAGCAGAGACAGTGCTAGCAAAGGTAAATCAGAAGTGTCAGCAGTTGGTGAGTTTTCCTGAAATTGGCCGAAAGCGTGATGAACTGTCAGCAGGCGTTAGAAGTGTGCCGGTAGATAATTATTTGGTTTTCTACAGATTGATTGAAGAGGGGATCGAAGTTTTGCGTATTGTTAGTGGATACCGTGATTTAGAGGTTCTTTTTGAAGAGGATGATCCCTCAGAGGATTAAACCCATGCCTAAGCTGCTAGATAAAGACGCAAGCTATACGTTTCGTTCGTATTTTGAGTTGCCTTACGATACGGATGAAGTTTTGGCAGAATTTGGCTACGGCTATACTCAAAAACGTTTGAATTTACCTAGAACCGACAAGACGTTATCTGGTCTCGATCAGCTCAAGACCCAAATTGAAGAAACGCTGCCCTATGTACAGCTAACCAGCGAAAGTGCAAAGCGTGAGGTATTGGTGGCCCCTGTGTTGACTAGAGTTGCTACCCTTTGTCACCAGGTTTTGCGATTTGAGTATTCATTAAAAGTTAGTAATTGGTTACAAGGTAATTTAGATTACCTCATTCGTGCGCAGCATCAGGTGATTGTGGTGGAAGCAAAGCGGGATGATCTTACCCGAGGGTTTACTCAATTGGCGGTGGAGATGATTGCTTTAGCGATGGTGGATGATGCGCCATCAAAGATTTATGGGGCTGTAACAATGGGGAGTTTATGGATTTTTGGGGTGTTGGATCGAGGGGAAAAGTTGATTACTCAGGATATTGGCGGGTATCGGGTGCCGGATGATGTTGAAGATTTAGTTCGTGTTTTGGTGGAAATTTTAGAGGGATGATAGAGAGTATTGGTGAACATTACCCATCCTACGTCCAAGCGAAACTAGCATTGAATATGGAATCAGAGACTCACTTTCCGAATGCATGGCTTTTATCAAAATTTGGAGATGTCTTCGAGGTTTATGTAGGGAGTACACCTAGTAGAAAGCAAGAAGAATATTGGGATGGCGAAATACCTTGGGTCAGTAGTGGCAGCCCTGTAAAGGTGAAATGAATACTTTTAATAATTCTCAAAAGCTCCTCTCTTAAGTAGATTCAACTTTTCCGAGCTAGAAAAGCATTCTCTACAAATTAAAAATTCCTGATAGCAATAGCCGATTTGTTTGGGATATTTTTTCTGAAATAGTCTTAAACTGCCTGAATTTCTCTGATTTTAGTGCATTTGAACTAGCTATCTAAATTGCAAAGTTTGGTCCTAATCCATGAGTAATAATGGTTTTGTCCAAATATAAAGCTCATTGCTAGCCCACCTTGAAAGGGCTGGTCAGTAGTGGTGAAGTTAGTTTCTGTAAAATTTACAACACTCGTGAGTGCATAACAGAGAAAGGATTAAATAATTCGTCTGTCAAATTACATCAACCAGGGACTGTCTTACTAGGAATGATTGGTGAGGGCAAAACCCGTGGACAAGCAGCTATTTTACGAATAACAGCAGGACATAATCAAAACACTTCTGCCATAAGAGTTTCAGAAACAGGTTTGCCAGCCAAATATGTTTACTATTTCTTGAAGCATGAATACGAACGCACGCGAAAAATTGGAGCTGGCAACAATCAACCTGCCTTAAATAAATCACGTGTACAAGCTATTTCTTTTCCCCTTCCCCCCCTCAACGAGCAACACCGCATCGTCGCCAAAATCGAAGCCCTAACCACCCGCAGTCGCAAAGCCCGCGCAGCCCTCGATGCCATCCCCCCATTGCTCGACCAGTTTCGGCAGTCCGTCCTCGCCGCCGCATTTCGGGGCGACCTGACCGCAGATTGGCGGGCACAGAATCCCGATGTGGAGTGGCAAAAGACAACTCTTAATGAGGTAATTAAAGGAAAACCAAGAAATGGATATTCCCCTAAGGCTGTTGATTATCCTACTAAGGTTAAATCCTTTAGCTTGAGTGCGACGACTTCTGGTGAATTCAAGGCAGAACACTTTAAATATATTGAGAAAGATATCCCAAATGACTCGCATCTATGGCTAAAACCAGGAGATATACTAATTCAGCGTAGTAATACGCTAGATTATGTAGGCACTTCAGCCATCTATACAGGAGATTTTAACGAGTTTATCTATCCTGATCTGATTATGAAAGTTCAGGTGAGAGAAGATCTGATAAAGCCAAAATACATTCATTATTTACTTTCTAGTAAACAAACTCGTGATTATTTTAAGGCAAATGCGACAGGCACAGCTGGGAATATGCCGAAAATCAATCAGAAGGTTGTTATGAATACACCAGTGCTTTTGCCTTCTATTAAAGAACAGTCTGAAATTGTGCATCGTATAAGCAAAGTGTTTGAAACAGCTTGTTCAATAGAAAATTATTTTCAGCAAACCGAGCATGATTTAACAACACTCGATCAGTCCATCCTCTCCAAAGCCTTCCGAGGCGAACTCGTCCCCCAAGACCCTAACGATGAACCCGCCAGCGTCCTCCTCAAACGCATCCGAACTGAGCGGGAGAAGGAAACGAAGAAGGGGAAAGGGAGAAAGGGGAAGGGGAAAAGGGTGAAGAGTGGAGAGTGAGTGGGTGACGGGGTGATGGGGTGTTCGCGTAGCGTCGCCAGAGGCGTTAGGGGTAATGGCTTTATCCCTTAAGCGACAGCATTTGATTAGCGATCGATTCAAAGATCTTCCAAATAAAGCGTCTTAAAATCTTCAGCAGCCTTTGGTTGGATTTGCTTTAAAGCCTTGATCAGGCTAATCACCGTTTCAGAACTAGGATCACGCACCTCATTAGCCCAACGATAAACATTAGATGCACCGATGCCCATGACGGCAGCCAATCGCCCCTGGCTAATGCCGTGGTTCTCCATGACTATTTTTAGTACTTTGCCCGCTCTGCCCATGCCTTTGATCCTTACAAAGGCTATGACATTTCGTATACAGTCCAATTGGACTGTGCTATCCTAATTTAGTCCAATTGGACTGTGCCTATTTCAAGGATAGGCATTACCTTTATCGCTGGATCCTTTTCTATGGAAACCCAAGCCTTTGTGACACTCCCTCAGCCCGACGTGACGCCTGAATCTGCGCTCCAGCTTTATTCGGTGCCTAAACCTGACCGGGAGCCGGTGAAAATCTTGATTATCGGTTCCGAAGCCGCCGTCAACACCATCATCCATAGCCTGCACCACCACCGCTTTGCCGAACCGTTTGAGTGGACCCCGTTTTTGCCCACGGATCGTCCGATTCAGATTCAGGCGGGGGAGGCGTTGCGATCGCTAATAAAATACCTGCCCCGTTAGTAAACTTCTTGCTAGTGGCAGAGCCACCACCTACGCTCCAGGCGGAGCCTGGGAGCGAGTCAAACTCGATGAGGCAGAGTAGACATACCATGACAATGGTGAGACATGGATAAGCCGTGGTTTAACTTTTTATGATGACGGTGCCAGCGTTGACGCTACAGATAGATGAAACTGATCGCCAGCATCTTCCAATTGACAATCCAGAATATAACGTCGATTGTTTAGAAAGAACTCTAATTTTCGGTCCACCATTTCATCGATCAAGTTATTCAGGTCCCGTTTAACGATTGCTTTTTTACCCTTCAAAAGGTCGCGAAATAAGTCTTCTAAGACTGATTTTCGTTGATTTTTGGGTATAATAGCTAAATTCCAGGCAATTACAGCCATCTCAAACACCATTTTCCGCTGTTCAAGTCCATTTGCCTCCGGTAGATAAGGCTCAACAAATTCTTCTAAAACCTCAGACATTTTGACTTCACCCTTAGGGTTTTTCACAATGTCTGTCAAGCTATTGGCGATTTTACTTTGCTTAAACTTTTGCTCAAATTTGTTCAGCGCTTGTTCTCCACGGTTAATCAATTTTTGCTGCTTCAGAAGTGAGCGAAACCCTTTCGACTTTTTAGCCATGGTGAATGTTTTCTAAGAGGAGCCAACTTTAGTTAAAATCGATTGATTCATTATGGCAAAGCATCAGGATTGCAAGATCCCTGACATATCAATCTTAAATAAATTGGGATAGCCTCATCATCACAGGTTCCCCCAAGTGCATTTACCACTGTTGCAAAATCTATGGGTGCCCATTTCACGGGTGCCCAAGTGGTCGTCATTCAAGGACTTAGAGCGAGTCAACCTACCTCACTATTACTCTCCTCAGCAGGCTCAAACTCAATCCCTTCATATAAATCAGCCAGGGCAATCTCAACGGGCACCGATACCAGCGAAAAAGACGTATCTACCCCCTGGTACTCCGTCAATAACCACTGATGCTCGGATTGCTTAACATGGTGTTCAACAAAAGGACGATACTGATCAATCAATATATATTCTTGAAAAGAGTCAATAGTGCGATAGTGAACAAATTTATCGCCGCGATCATAGTTTTGAGTCGATCGTGAGAGAGTTTCAGCAATCAAGATCGGATTAATAACCGTATCCTTACGTCCTGGTTTCAGCCCAAGTGGATCCGCGACCACCATCACATCCGGATACGTGTATAGATCAACCGCTGGGATCCATAACCGCTGATCCGTCACAAACACCGTATAAGGTTTCTTCCGTAACCCAAACCACAGTAGTGCATTCAACGCACTCGATAGCTTATTATGCGCAGGTGTCCCCCCTGTCATTTCTACAATTTCTCCAGTCCGGTATTCATGGCGTAGCTCAGACTCCACTTCCAGAGCCAGGTACTCTTCAGCCGTGTAGGTCTGCGGTTTAGATGTGGCAATCGTCATCGCTTTGCCCTCGTGCGCTAGCTCAAATGTAAGTCAAACCAATTGTTTTGGCTATCCCCTGGTGCCCAACCTCTGGCTGAGCACATCCACTGAGGCCCCTGCCTCCTGTTAGGCGGTTCCAGGTAGAGTCTTGAGAGCAAGTCAAAATCCTTTACCTTTCTTTTTCTTCTTTTTAGCCCCTTTGCTTTTCTTCCCCAAAGCCTTTATTTCTTGTAATCGAGATTTACGAGGCTTTGGAGCCTTAAAGTTTTTGACAGGTGCTGGAGATTTAGCAGGAGCTTGATCCGACGCCATTTTTTCAACTGCTTTTCCGACTACATCTGAGAACCTGGCCCCCCAATCCGGCTTTTCGGTAGGCTCGGTACTTAAGGATTCAGAATCATTGAAGGTGTCAGCAAACCGTTTAGCCTCAGCCTCAAAGTCTGCCTCTGTTTGATAGGCTGGCTTACCCCAACGATGGACAAAGCTATATCGCCAGAGAGGCCTTTGCCAATGCTTGAGCAACATTTCTTGGAGGTCAGTTGAAACCTGGATGGCCGACTCATAAACAGAGTCTGTAATCACCCCTGCCGCTCGCAAAAAGTCATACACATGGGGAATCCCCCATAACGTTGCAAATCCCTTCGACTGATAGGACGATAAAAAGCCTCCGATCAGCCCACCCACATAACGATCCAGTTCCTTAGCATTGATACTAAAGAAATGGCCTGGATGGGAGAGTTGTTTATCAGACAGCTCTCGTTCTTCTAAAAAACTCATCACTGCTGACCAAATAGACTGACTACAGACAAAACTCAACTGATACTGGTTAGCCATCTGTATATTGAATCGCAGTAATAATTGAGGAAAGAGTACGCTGGGGTCCTGTTGAAACAAAGTGATGATCTCAGGACCGCCAAGCACCTGACCAGATATGTTTTGAGCGATTTCCTGTCGCAATTCCGGGGTATTTTCAAAGCTAAACGGTTTAGCTTCTTGTCCCCAAGCTTCCCAATCAACTGGATGGCCTTGCTGAATCTGCTGATAGGCTTGCTCCAGTAAATCAGTAATAACAACCGCCCCAAAATCATCTTCTGAACCACCCAACAAGCCTCTAGAAGTAGCTACAGGTACATAAACAGCGCGGCTAATCTCAACCGCCTGGTCTCGGGCACCATAAAAGCGCAGATCATCCAGCATGGGCAAAAGCGAATCAATGCTTTTAACCGGCTCTTGCTGATAACGAGCCAAGGCCTGGTCAATGGATTCTACCGCTTGGTTAAAAAGAGCTACTCGAATCGGAAAATTGTCAAAATAATAGAACTCTTGCTGGTATAGCTCAGGCTGCTGCTGCTGAAAGGTGGCTGTGAAGGCCAAAGCCTGTTCAATTAAATTGTTTCCTTCCAACAAACCTTGTACATCTATCAGCAGTGAGGCGATATCCTCCTTTTCAGCAAGTTCTAAAGGAATAGGTTTAGAAATAACCTCTAGTAAAAGCTGGTACTGCTCTTGGGGAGAAGCCTCACTATAGTGTTCGTACCATTGATCGAAATCTTCTAGAAATAGGGACATGGTAAGCGGTTGGGAGGTAAACCTTGGCAATATGCTATCGCAAGCCTTACATGTTCTGGTATCTAACGTCCCAATGCTTAATGTAGGAGTAATAATAGGGTAGGTACTGTGGGGGAAATCCAGATGGCAAACGCTAAAAAATCGGAAAACGTGCCAACGTCGATGCAAGACAAGTTTGATAGCATTGTGGCCATTACCGATGACTTTGCTCAACAGCATCTGAATGGCGAATATGCCCAATTCATTCGCTATGCCGTTGCTGCCCTTTGTCGTAAACGACCGTCTCCGCTAGCTAAGGGACGCGATAAAACCTGGGCCTGTGGTATTACCCATGCCATCGGGATGGTCAACTTTTTGTTTGACTCTTCCCAAGCTCCGCATATCAGTGCCAAGGATTTATACAAAGCCTTTGGAGTGAGTAGCAGTACTGGACAGTCAAAGTCAAAACTGGTGCGCGATACCCTAAATATGTATCAGATGGATCCTAACTGGTGTCTACCAAGCAAGTTGGATAATAATCTGATGGCCTGGATGATTTCGGTGAATGGGTTGCTGGTGGATGCTCGCTCGATGCCCAGACATATTCAGGAAGAAGCGTTTGCCAAAGGATTGATTCCCTATCTTCCTGAAGATAAGGGGGATACTCGGGGAGAAAATACGACGCCAATCACAAGTCAAAAAGCGAAAAAGCCAACCCCAAAAGGTTCAACTCCAAAGGGCAAAGCGTCAAAACAATCTGACGATACGTTGTTTATTTTGTATGTCGCTATCATTGATGGGCCAGTGACTGAAGAATTTATTGAAGAAAATCCTGAGATCTCACGCACCATTGAAATCAAAGGTAGTCATACCCTCAAGCACCTTCATCAGATCCTGTTTAGTGCCTTTGACCGAGAGGACGAACACCTCTATGAGTTTCAGCTTGGAGGACGGGGACCGAATGATCCTAGTGCAACAAAATATGGGGTGAAGATACCTGGCGAGCCTGACTCCGTTAATGATGCTGCTAAAGCCAAAATGGCCTCTTTGGGATTATCTAAAGGGGATATGTTTGGCTACTGGTTTGATTTTGGAGATGACTGGTGGCATCAGATCGCGGTGAGGGATATTAAAGAGAAAGCGCCTAAGGGAAAATATCCCAAAGTGACCGAAAGTGTGGGAGCTAGTCCACCTCAATATGCAGAGTTTGATTGAGCGCAGGAACCGCGCCTCTTACTCGTTGGCAGAGCCAACAAATTACCGCTCCAGGCAGAGCCTTGGGAGCGAGGTAATGCAGACGGAATCAGCGCAATCTAAGGTTTAGTCAGAATATCTCAATTTATTGCTTGATTGCTTGACTACATCGAGACCAGGGCATGGCCCCGTATACTACTTGAAAGATGCTACAAAAATCGAGATGACATCCTCAGTGTTTCCCAAAAGCCTCCGACACTGGCTCAAAGTGGGCTTAGCCCCTAGCATCGCCCTCAGCATTTTTTTCAGCACCTCAAACCCGACTAAAACCGCTGTTTTGGCCCAGTCATCAGACACGACAACAGTCGCCTTTGACCTCAATGCCGATCTGCAAGACCAGTCTGAGTTCTACAACCTGCCTTACCCCTCAGACTTCCGCCTGGATGCCAATGACCAGCCGGATCTATCAGGATTTCCAGTATTTTCAGAAAAGTTTGGCCTATTTAAACGCCTAAAAACCATCGCTAGCGATCGCCCAGGCTTTCCCACCACGGCTGCGGGCTATTTCCGTTTTGATCAGCCCCTCGCCCCCCTCAATATCGAGCAGCGCATCCCAGCAGAGCGCGACTCCCCCATTCTGCTCATGGACATTGATCGCAACTCACCAGAACGCGGTCGTCTATTTCCCGTTGTCGCATCCACTCCAGCCCCTGACCCCTTCTATGTGCCTAAGTATTTGCTGGCCGTTTCTCCCTTTCCAGGCATTGTCCTCAAACCCAATCGCAAATATGCCTACGTCGTACGAGACAATCTCAAGGATGCCAATGGGCAAGCGATCAAGACTACAGAGGTCTTTACCCAACTGAAAGCAGGTGGCATTCCTCAAGGACAAATGAAGCGCAAGTTTCTGGCATATGCCCTCTACCAGCCTCTATGGGAAACGCTTGATTTATTAGAAATTGATCGAGAAGGTGTGGTAGTTGCTACGGTGTTCACCACCGGAGATGTCGTGGCAGAGATGGCAAGCATCTCTGATCAAGTCCTGGACGACTATAAGCCCAACATTCGCTCCCTAAAGAGAGATTCCACACAAATCATTTCCGACCTGGACTACTGCAAATTTACGGCCAAGATTCGACTACCCCAATTCCAAAAAGGCTTTCCTCCTTATTTCTTTTACAAAGAGAAAGAAGGGCTGTTTGTGGTTGATGCCAATGACAAACTGAGACGCCAACGGAGTCAGACGATTCCCGTGGTGATTACCCTACCCAAAACCCCCATGCCAGCCGAGGGGTATCCATTGGTAGCCTACTACCACGGTACCGGTGGGTTGAGTACACAAGTAGTCGATCGAGGCCCCGTCCCAAAATCTAGACAACCTCGATTACCAGATCAAGAACCCGTTAGACGATCTCGACTACCGGATCGAGGCCCAGCAGATGTGGTCGGTAGCCAAGGCTTTGCATCAGTCAGTAGTGCATTACCCCTAAACCCAGAACGTCTCAATAATGTCTCAGCCGTTATCTTCTCGGATCTGTTGGATGGTCGCATCTATCTCAATCCAGTCAATCTCTCTGCCTATCGAGATACGTTCCGTCAGGGAGTGATCGAGCAACGTCTTTTGCTGTCGGCCTTAGAACGTCTGCACATAGCACCAGAAGCGTTGGCAGGCTGTGAGGGACCTACATTACCTACAGGCGAAACCCATTTCCGGTTGCAAACGGATGCGGTGATGGCCTTGGGTCAGTCCCAAGGTGCCCAATATGCTTTGATGATGGCAGCGGTCGAGCCGAAAATTCGCGCAGTGGTACCTACGGGTTCCGGGGGCTTTTGGTCCTTGTTGTTTTCAAACTTGGCCAATCCCGATAGCCGTAAAGCACCCATACCAGAGTTCTGTGTCAACAAGCCACCAGATCAGCCAGAAGTCGTCTGTCAGGTAAATGATTTAGGAGACATTGACCGGCTGCTGGGACAAGTACAGAAACGGACAGAACCGCTGAATCATTTGTACCCTGCATTGCGTTTGCTCCAAAGTTCCTGGGAATCGGTGGAGCCCATGGTCTATGCACCCCGGATCGCTAAACGTCCGTTACCGGATCATCCGGTGCGCTCCATCTATCAGCCAGTGGGGCAGCGTGATAGTGATTTTCCGGAGGAAGTTTTTAATGCGATCGCACTAGCCAGTAACGTCCAACAAGCAGGCCCCACCCTTTGGCCAGGGATGCAAGAATCCCTAGCATTGGAAAAGTTAGATGCCCCTATGCTTTCTTACCCGATCTCTCAAAATTTAATCAGTGACACCGGCATCCCTTATACAGGCGTTGTGGTGCAATATGAGAGCGATCTCATCGAGAACTCCCACACTATCTTTTCGCAACGACTGGATGTGAAATATCAGTACGGTTGTTTTCTAAAAAGCTTTCAGCAAAATAACATGGGAACAGTACTATCCCCCCGACCTGTACTCCCCCCCTGCTTATTTCCATAAACCACGTCCAAGTTGAAACCTGTAGTTTCTCCATCCCCACTTATAATCCCCACTCTGTTAGGGCAGCCTTAATCAGAACTAGATCAGTATGAAAATTAGATCTGTGGTTACTTTCCATAGACTCTGCCAACTGTTTAGGAGGTATCGGCCTCAACTCCAGATCACAGGATTTAGCAATCCTCGAATACAGTGGGCTCCACATAGATCGATTCGTCTGATTAAATAACTCTAGAATTTTAGTCCCTGGTTCGCAAAACGCTATGTTGGCCAGAGCAGCCCCATGGGGGCTAATAACATATTTGGATTCATTAAACAGCTTAGCTTGCGCCGCCACCGTCAATTTCTCAGCTATGACAATCTGAAATCCATAGGCATCTAAAAGTTCTCTCAGCTCAATCTCGTTAATTAGCTTTCTCCCAGTTTTTATATGGTCTCTCGTCAGATAGATTTTCCGATAGGGTTCCTTGACAGGTCGATTGATAAAAACTGCCTTAATCGCTCGACATAGATGGTTACTGGGTTCAAGCCGAGTTTCATTGAGCTTAACAACAACAATCTCCTGGGCCATCAACGATTTAATTCGTTTGGCATCCAAGACTTGACAATAGCTAAATCCTAGCCTTCTCAACGCCTGTCTTTGATATGGATGCCCCAAATACCCAAAGTGAAAATATAGTTTATCAACTTTAAATTCTTTTCTTTTATTGCTGAGATAAATTAGCTTTGGGAGTGTTTCGTACGTCCAGTGGTAATAGGAGTAGTTCCTCCTCTCCTGAACAACACAGGCGACTCTTTGATGCCTAAACTGTTTATCCACAGAAGATGGATCTAGCGGCAACCTTTGTTTACTCCCTAACTCCCTGGGAAAATCGATAAATCTACCGTCTCTGTCATAGACTTCACCTTTATCGTTGGTGTAGCCAGCCTTGACCCGAAGTACTGTGACGACAGCGTCTTCAGATTGCATTAGCGTACTATTCGTGGCGTTCATGCTCCCTCAGAGCTCCTTGACCCAGTACTAATTTCCTAGATGCTAATAGTTCGCCTGCTCAGGCGACAGCGGATGCTGACACACCTCCGCTTTAGCTTTTTGTACATCATAGGATCGAGTACTGGGATAGAGTCATGAGACGCCATAAAACGCTACCCGCCTCAAAACGCTACCCTATAAGCGGTAGAACTATCGGAGGAGCCCATGTACGGAATTGCCGGTGTCGACGAAATCTCAGCCCTAGACTTTGCCCAACGGCTGGCAGAGGATGAGCTTCAACTGGTCGATGTCAGGGAACCAGAGGAGGTTGCGATCGCAAATCTGCCAAACTTTATCCACCTGCCCTTGAGCCAATACGCAGACTGGGCCGATCACATTTTTAATCACCTAGACCCCAGCCTTGAAACCATCGTCATGTGCCACCACGGCATGCGCTCTGCCCAGATGTGCCAATGGCTACAGCGCCAAGGCTTTGAACGTACCAAAAACCTGGCCGGTGGCATCGACGCCTATTGTCGACTTGTCGACAGCACCATTCCCCGCTATTAATGACCTAATCAAGATTGCCAAGATAGACCCTCCCCAACCTCCTGATCACATTTGGAAAAGCACAAGACCTGCCCCTACGATTGGCTTTTGACTGACCATTGTCTGCATCTTAACCTCAAAATTCAAAACTCCTTTCCCCATGCTTAGCCAGCTTCAAACCCTCGTTCGCGAAGTCGATGGACGCTACGCTACCGATACCGAACTGATGTTTTTACAAAACTACCTCCAAACTGCTCGTCTGAGGTTTAGCGCCTATCAAAAAATTCAGCAAGCGGAAAAAAATATCATTCAGCAAGTCAAAAAAAAGCTCATAGCCCTTGATCCCCAATTGCTCCGACGAGGAAAAGTAGACCTCAGCGCCAAATGGCAGCGCGATACCGTACGAGGTTTACGATTCTGTGCCCATGCCCTCCTAGTAGCGGACGAAGAAGGCTTAGAAGAGAACTTTCTACTCTGGTTCCAGTCAATCATGCGGTCGTTCAAAGCCCAACCCAGCTGCAACATGACCTATAAAGTGATGCAGGACGTTGTACGGCAATACATCACCCCTCAAGAGGCTGAGCTATTTTGCCCAATTTTAGCTCAGGCCAGGCTTTTGCTAGGTCAATAACGTTACCCTGAAGGTAGCTCAGGTACATCATGTCTTATGGACACCCCGTCAGTTAACTCCCACAAGCTGCGTCAGCAATATCCCCAAAAGCATAACCACTATAAGTTTTCCGAATTTTTCCAATTCAATAGAGTCGAAGGAACTATTGCCGATTGGAATGGGAGCCGCAATATCCTTACTAGTGAAGACTTTATCATCGGTTTGTTGGAAGGCCTGGAAGAAGAGGTGGGAGCAGCCTCAGCAGCCGTCATGTATTCCATTGGTGTGGAATGGGGAAAACAGGATTCACTATTTTTTGATCAGTGGTTTGAGCGAGAGTACAATACCAAACCACAGCAGGCCAACCTGATGTTTTTATTAGAGACCTGGTGGTGGCCTTTTACAGCTCAAGGTTGGGGACGCTGGGAAATCGACATGGCCGATCGTCAACAGGGATTTATGTTTATCAATCTCTTTGACTCAGCCGTAGCACGCACCCTGGGAGATGTGGGGAAACCTGTTTGTTATCTTTATGCAGGCTTGTATGCCGGATTTTTTACCGAAATGGTTCGTAAGCAGTTGAGCTGTATTGAAATCCAGTGTTATTCCATGGGTGAGACCTACTGTAAGTTTTTGCTAGGAGCGAAAGAACGGATTGATGCTGCAGCATTTTGGTTAAATGAGGGAGCAACAGCGACCGATATCGAAAAGCGGCTACGCTCTGGGGACCCCTTATGATGATTGACCCTAATATGCAACACAATCAAACTCCTCAACAGGCAAAAACAGTAGAAATAGTTTCCGTTAGTGACTTTTTTGAGCAAATCAACTGGTATGGCAAAAATCTAGCAGATGCAGATGGGCTAATGTTAGAAAGCGCTGCCTATGGAACTGTTGGACATTTTTTTAGCACATTCCCCTGGCGGGGCTCGACCAGCACGTTACCCTCTGACAATGTGAGAACAGATAGTGACAGTGAGGTTTTCTCCATAGAAGAAGACGACACTCTGACGTTAGAAGACCTTTCAGCGTTATTTTAGAGCGCCCCAGTCTTAGAGCAAACCGTCGTCTAGGATCGCCATGACCACACCTCCCCTAAGTCAACACATTTTACGTCAGCTGGAACTACAGCCAGACAAAAGCTACATCACGGCTCAACAAATGAGCATTCTTAGCCAGTATGTGGGCAGTTTGGCCGATCGGATCAGAGCCTACCGCCAGATACGTGAGTGGGAGATCAACCTCATCCAGGAACTCGTCGATCGATTACCTGTCGAGGCAAAAAAAAATACTAGCGCCTTAGAACAAAGCATCAAGCAAACTATTTTGATTTTGCGCTACGCAGCTCTGGGCATGCTGGTAGATGATACTCACCTGGGGCGACGCCGGTTAGAAGACTGGTTACCAACTATGGTAGAAGTTTACCAAACTCAAGCCGTTGACACATTGCTTCACCGTTCCCTCAATCAGCAACTACCTCGGTTATTGACCGACTCCCAATTTTCCATGCTCAAACCCCCTCTGGAGGCAGCACAGCAACTACTACACATACCTGAAGAGACACAATCAGATAGCGAACCGCAAAAAGAGGCAACACAATCAGACTAAATCTTATTGCAGCCAGACAAGAAATATTAAGGATATTCTCTCCTCGTTAAACGTTGCTGAATTGTAAAACCTCGACATAGGCTCTTTTCTAGCACATTTGATCAATCTCTCTGATGATAATATTTGATCATCACCTCCAGAGGCTTTTTTTCGTAAGGGAAACCGAAAGGACTGCTGACCATGGTATTGGTAACTGATTTACTGACAGACACCAACCTCACGGCAAATTACTTTGCCACGGATGTCTATGTCCATGGCACGTTAGAGCTAGGGTTATTAGAAAATCGTCGCGGTGATCGATTACTCGCCCTACCCGAGTCGCTGATTCGGGCAATTTATACAGGCTTGGACAATGAAACGGGCCAGGCATCTATGCTAGTGCTGTATAACTGCGGGCGCTGGTGGGGTAAAAACTTCTATACACGCTTTTGCGAGGAGCTGACGGACTATCACAATCGTCCCGTGTCAAGTTTATCGATGCCTGAGTTTATGCAGGCTTTGGAACAGTGCTGGCTTACCCATGGCTGGGGTCAAATTAGCTTAGACTCAAGCTATCGTGAGCAAGGTTTTTTAGTGCTCAAAATTCGAGCATCGGCCTTTATTTACTACGCCCCCAAGTTAGAGCGCCCTGTTGGTTTTTTGGAAACAGGTGCATTACAAGCATTTTTTAGTGAGTTGAGTGGCGAAACGCTGCACTGTGTGCAAACAGTTTGCGAATCCTTAGGCGCTGAAGAAAATTGTTTTGTCCTCGGGATAAAAGATCGACTGACGGTAGCGGAGACAGGTGTAGAGCAAGGACTTTCCCATACTGAGATCATGAATCTCCTGGTGGGACAAGGAGCATAAGGGCTTACCAACGGATGCAGCAATGTGAATATTAGCCATCAACGATCTAACTATCGCCTGTTGGGGCTGGTGGGCAATGGTCAGTTTGGACGCGTTTACTGTGGAATCCATCGCAAAACGGGCCAGCTGGTAGCTATTAAGTATCTTCATCGCCACAGTCTGCCCACCCATGCATTTTTGCGGGAGTTGCGCTGTTTACTGAGTCTGGTTCATCCCAACATCGTTGTCTGTCATGCCCTAGAGAACTGTGACCAGGGTCGACGTCTGGTATTGGAGTACTGTGCAGGGGGGACGTTGCGATCGCACATGCTCAGTACCCTCCAACTAACCGACATTTTTAACCTCATATCAGATGTCTTGGGTGGTCTAGCCCATGCGCACCAACAGGGAGTAGTCCATTGCGACATCAAACCTGAGAACATCCTATTAAGTCATCACAATGGACGCTGGAGGGCCAAGATTTCAGACTTTGGTATTGCCAAACTTGTCCAAGAACAGCCTTACCGTCAAGGCACGGGGCAGACAGGTTCCCCAGCCTATATGGCCCCAGAACGCTTTTACCGGCAATACTCTCCAGCCGCAGATGTCTATGCCGTCGGCGTCATACTGTTTGAGCTTTTGGTTGGACAACGCCCCTTCTCCGGTACACCGACCGTCCTAGAGTCAGCCCATCTCAACCAGCCAGTTCCTGCAGCAGAGCAGCTGATCGAGCCGCTGAAAGCCATCATTACTAAAGCGTTAGAAAAGCTCCCTGCTCGCCGATATCCCAGCGCCACAGAAATGCTAGCGGATTTCCAGACCATTGATCTCCCTAGCCTAGACTTAGCACTACCAAACCGGTCGCTTCATATTAACTACTGTGCTTATACAGGACAACCATTTCACCAATTAACTAAACCAGTCGAACATCTCAAAGAATGGTCACTGCAATCCGTTGAGCAGACATCTACTGAGCAGCCTGAAACGACACATCGGATGCTGATGGCCCATGGCGCTCAGCTCGCCATCCTGGAAAAACAGGCCCTCAGCTGCTCTCCACAAGTTTTAGATGGCCCAGTCCAAGGGCTATATCCATCGCAGACAGGCTTGATTGTCAGTACAGAGCACAGTCTTTGGTCTGGTCCTTGTCCTGAGTTATTAACGCCTCTTCTCCATTGGCCCACGTCCACCATGGTGGACATAGCCCCCCATCATCGATGGGCCGCCACAGTAACCCCACAGGTCAAGCGCCTGAACATTCTGCAGCTACACAGTTCTGGACAAACGGGTTGGTCTGTTAAACGGCCCCTATCTCCAGATCTGAACATCCGTCAGATCCTCGCTATCGACAGTGGCCATCTCGTTATCGTTGGCCACTCTGAAAAAACAGGCACCCAACTGCAGCTATGGAACCGGCGCGGTATGTACTTAAACTCTTTAGATTTAGGGATTCATTTACGTCAGTTAACCCCAATGCGTCAGCCTCATCACTGGATGGCTATCGATAGCCATGCCCCGAAAACAGTGATTTTGCTAACTCTTAAACCCCTACGCATAAACCGTATCACCATAGATATCCACCCTACGCTAATGATTGATCTGCCTTGGGGCTATCTCTTTAGCGATACTGAAGGGCGCATTCTGCTACTTGATCGAGATTTTCATCCCATCGGTGGCATCCAAGGTCCGAAAAACATTACAGCCATTACTCCTAGTAGTTCTCACGAACTCATAGTCGCCACCTGGCAAGATCAAACCCATACAGGTGAGCTACATTGTCTAGATCTCTACACCTTTGACCTGGATATGATTTTTTAACGCCCCCAAACCTAAACCCATAACTTTCCCCAACTACTCTCTCAAATTCACCCGTCCCTCAATCCCATTCTCACGCAACCAATCCAACCGTTCTTGGGCGTCTACCTCATCGACATAGGCCCCTGCCTGCATAAACATACGGCTCCCCACACGGGTACGAAATGCATCTGGCACTAACACTTGTAAATCATCTGCATCTGCCATATCTACCAGCACCTGATAGCGAAATGCTCTCGCGAGAGACACAGTCCCTGGCGGTGTCAGGTGTCCTGCACCACTATTACTTGGAATTGCTGCCGATGGTACTGGTAGACGCTGACCAGAAGCGATGTCGGCCCTTTCAGGCGCTTCTAAAGTGGCTGCAACGGGCACTTCCACAGGGTCTGACGCAGGATGTTGGTTTAATCGTGCCAACAGGTTTGCAATCCCGTCTCGTCGAGCATCACCCACTTGCTCATCGAGCATAGTCTCTGATTCAGTAGCAGAAATTACCGCAATGGAAATCGCCCCCTCATTTGAAGAATACTCAGACGAGTTGCCCTCATCATTATCGGAAACTAGTAACGCTGTTGGCTGTCGTTTTAGGATGGGTGAGCGCTCCTCAGGATTCGTAGATACAGCGGAGCCAGCCAAATGCTGCCTAAACGAGAAGAGAGAGTTATCTCTCTCCACAACAGGTTCAATAGCTTCAATGCGCTCGGATTCAACAGTCTCTTCTACAACAGTCTCGTCGGAAATAATTGCAGTCTCTGCGGCCTGAGCTCGAACGTGTGATGCAGCAGCTTCGATCTCGGGCTCAGTGACATCGTCTCTGACATCTGGAACAGGCGCAGACTCCAATAAAGTAAGCGACTCAGACACCGCTGCAGGTAACTTCGCAGCCACTTCGGACCTGGCCTCGGGCCTGATCACCCTGATTTCGTCTCGTTCAACCTCATCACGCAGATCAGACGCTTCGCCGCCATCAGATACTCTACCCCTTAATAGATCAGCATTAGCAGATTCAGGTGTCGTTGACACTGCAGCCACGGTTGCCTCAACAGTTGGTTCAACTTCCACCACACCATTACGCCCATTGTTATTCAGGATATTGGCCTCTAAAACAGGACGAGCATTGTTCTTTAGCGCAATCCCTACATCATTACGAGCAATTCGATTGTTATTAATCGTTGGAATCGCCGGACTCGCTATGCTAATCGCCCGTCCCGTAGCTTCAAAATAATTGCTACGAACAATCGCACGACTATTACCTCGAATTGCCAGACCAAGCTGATTGCGGTTGAAATAGCTGTTCTCAATCACAGGAGCACCATCAGTCACCTGCACACCTGCCACAGCATTGGCCACTAACGCCACTCGACGCAAAACCGGAGTCCCCGAAGAAATCCATACACCGCTACCCTTGGCATTTGACACGGCAATGTTAGCCAATCCAGATCGATCAGCAGTCACAATCGTGGCATTGTGACTCATATTACCGTCTTGAAATTCCCCACTCCCCACAATTAAGGTATTCCGAGTCTCCCCCGCAGTCCCTTGGATCGTAATACCAGGCCGTAAACGCAGAGGAAACTGCTCTCCAGAGGCTTGGCTGTAATGCCCCGGAGCTAACAGGATCACTGTACTCACTCTGGGGGCGACCATCTCTAATGCCCGAGTAATCGTCTTATAAGGCTGCTCAGCACTGCCAACGCCTTGCTGATCGTTTCCCGTAGCTACATCCACATGCAAAACGGTATAGTCCTGAGTCTGCTGACTCCTACTGAGAATACGGCGATCAGCCATCCCCGTCTCTTGAGCAGCAGATGGGGAAGCTGTCAGCAATGCTGCCATGGTCAGCAATATGCTTCCCAATGTCTTTACACATATATATGCGTTCATCGTCAAATCCACGAACGTGATTAGTCGGAGACTCTTTATCTCCAAAGACTTGAATCTAGTTAATTACGATGACGCTCTGCCCACCATCCCAAATCCATGGTTATCAGTAATGCAAAATCTGCGGTGGGTGCGTGAGGCAGGATGTCGTTATGTTTAGGTTGTCAGACCTATGAGTCTTTGACCCATTTGCCTTTGACCCGTTTGTCTTTGGAATTCTGGTGGCGGCTTGGAAATTTGTCAACCCTTTGTTACAACAGATTTCATTAGAGTGCTGTTTCCTAACAGTCAAAAATCGAGGATCAGCAACGCCACAGAATACACTGATAACATATGGAGGCTTTGCCCTCAGTCCATCCTGTCCATGAACCCTACGTCCATTTCTAAAACCTCTGGAGAGGCCCCCTCTCCAGAAGCACCCTCTCCAGAGGCATCTTCTCCAAAAGTTCTGTACCGAATTTTAGATGCCAATCT
This sequence comes from Leptothoe spongobia TAU-MAC 1115, assembly GCF_018739885.1. Classification (GTDB taxonomy): domain Bacteria; phylum Cyanobacteriota; class Cyanobacteriia; order Phormidesmidales; family Phormidesmidaceae; genus Leptothoe; species Leptothoe spongobia. The sequence continues at coordinate 26,833 of NZ_JADOES010000021.1, forward strand.
TGATCGTGCCCGCGAAGGGTTACGCATTATTGAAGAGTGGTGTCGCTTTGGCTTAAATAACGTATCCCTCACAGAGCAGATCAAGCACCTCCGCCAAACCCTAGGCCATTGGCATAGCGATGAGTTCCGACAAAGTCGTGACACTCCAGGAGATCCCGGTACAGCTCTCAGCCACCCCCAAGAGGAAAAACGCGACACGTTGCAAACAGTAGTACAGGTCAACTGCTGCCGAGTACAGGAGGCGCTGCGAGTTCTAGAAGAATATGGCAAACTGCACTCTACCGACATGGCTCACGGTGCCAAACAAATGCGCTACCAGCTCTACACACTGGAAAGCAAACTATTGGGCCATGACGTCAGACAGCGATTGGCTAAAGCCTGTACTTATTTAGTGACCTCTCCCCACGAGCAGCTGTTGGGCATTGTGGAGAAAGCTTTACAGGGGGGAATTGATATTGTTCAGTATCGAGAAAAATCAGCTGATGATGAGGTCCGACTGGAACTGGCCGGTAAAATGAAATCACTGTGTCACCAGTACAATGCTCTGTTCATTGTTAATGATCGGGTAGATATTGCCACAGCAATTGATGCAGATGGTGTGCATCTGGGTCAACACGATTTGCCAATGTCAGCAGCTCGTCAAATTTTGGGACCATTACCTATTGTGGGGCGCTCCACCACATGCCCAACAGAGATGAAGCGAGCCATTGACGAAGGTGCTGATTACATTGGTGTTGGGCCAGTTCATGCCACCCCCACAAAGCCTGGCAAAGCCGCAGCTGGCTATGAGTACGTCCGTTACGCCGTGGCCAATGCTCCCATGCCATGGTTTGCCATCGGCGGTATTGATCTGACCAATGTAGCTGCCGTGCGCGCAGCGGGCGCGCCAGGTATTGCCGTTGTTCGAGCCGTTATGCAAGCTGATGATCCCACCCAAGCGACCCAAGCCTTTGTCCAACACTTTAGCTAAAACAACTGACTCTCCCCATCACCATGAATACTCCCATCACCGTCACTCTCCAAGTCAACGGCGAATCCCAATCCTGTCCCGTAGGTACTACATTGCCAGAGCTACTCAAACAGCTAAAGATGGATCCACGCCTGGTGGCCGTGGAGTATAACGGTGAAATTTTGCATCGTCAGTTTTGGGAAACAACAGTCATACAAACAGATGATCGCTTGGAAGTAGTCACCATCGTCGGAGGTGGCTAAGACAGTGTTAAGAATTTCGGTAATTGGAAATGACATCATGCCTATCTAGTGGCGGTAATCCGGCCTATTGCCACCATCTTTCCGATTCAACTAAAGGCGTTAAAGTAAGGGTGGCTAAACTATAAAGTTAATGCTCTGATTTTTCAGGGCGTTTGCAGGTCATGTTGGCTTGATCACACCAGCTTTAAAGTCGGTTTTACTCATCCATATGACAACGTCAGTTCAGTTGCGAAATATCAGTGTTTTTCTGCATCATGAGTCGATTTAAACTACCTCGATTTAAGTCTTGGCTACGTCCCTTACTCAAGTCATTGCTGGTGTCTGCTCTGGCATTAGTCCTAGTCTTTTCCCAAGCCGATGGCGCGTTAGCCGCTAGGGCGGGCGGACGCATTGGGGGCGGTAGTTTCAGAGCCCCTAGCAGACCTTCTTATGGCCGGACTTATTCATCACCACGTAGCTATCGGGGGCCTTCCGGTGGCGGCTATTATCCTGGCGGTGGCTTCGGATTTGGTTTTCCGTTTATCATGCCGCTATTTGGATTCGGTGGTGGCGGGTTGTTTAGCTTGCTGATATTTTTTGCGATCGCATCCTTCCTAATGCGCAGCTTCCGCTCCGCAGGCTTTGGAGAAGACGGAGAAACCTACACACCAAACCCTAATGTAGCTGTAGCTCGGCTGCAGATTGGACTCCTGGCTAAAGCACTGCATCTACAGAAGGATCTGAACCGCTTAGCTCAATCCGCAGACACCAGTTCGTCAGCCGGTCTGACAAAGGTCTTACAAGAAAGCACCCTCTCCCTGCTACGCCACCCTGAATATTGGGCCTACGCTGACACTGATACCATTACAACCAAACTGACATCGGCTGAGGCAGAGTTCAACCGCCTCACGCTGATGGAACGCAGCAAGTTTAGCCGCGAATCCTTGTCCAATGTCAACAATCAACTCTCAGGTAATAATTCGGCAGCTCTACCTAATGCTGATGGGATACAGCCATCCGGGGAATACATCATTGCCACCGTCATCGTTGCCACCCAAGGAAAGTTGACTCTCCCTAACGTCAATTCTGAGCAAGACGTACACAAAGCCTTAAATCAAATCGGTGCAATCCCAAGTGCTCAGCTTATGGCTGTTGAAGTTCTATGGACTCCTCAAGCAAGCGGCGAAACCCTTACTAGTGATGAAGTAATTGCCCAATATCCAAACCTAAAACTGGTGTAGTTGTCTGTAATCACCCATATTTCGTAAAAAACTACCAACTACTCCCACGGGAGCCCACTGAGGGCTCCCGTTTTTGTCGTAATACACTCATCTAATGCTGGTTTGTCAAATGTTTTTACAGTTTTGAGCCCATCTACGTACAGATCCGGGTATATTGGTTCCGGCTTAAGGCACTCACCCTGTAGCCGAAATCGAGCTTATGTGCTTAACTCTTGAACAATCCCGCGCCTGTTTTCTAAAAAGTCCCCATGCTTGTTCTGCTTACCCGTGTTTTACTTTGGGCCACTATTGGTCTCCTGGTTTGGTACATTCTGACCAAAATCATTCCGCAAAAGTACCTCACTTGGTTTGGCGGGGTCATTGTCCTAACGCTGATCATTGCTTCATTTGCAGATCCCAATGACGAAACTATTGGGACGATTTGGCGACTGATTTCACTGCCGCTAACTCCCCTGGGAGCAACAATCTTATTGCTGGGGTCAGCCATTAGTGAGGGAGTCAAAAAAGTCAAAGGTCAGCAGGTAGCAGCAGCATTAGCTATTTTATTATTCACCAGCCTCCCCATCGTTAGTCGATCCATCGTGCGTCACTCTGAATCAGAAGTACAAAAGGCATTTACTACGCGGGCAGCCCAGTGTACGGATGTATGCCCAGTCGACGTCCAAGCAGAAGGAGCACGGATCAATCGAACAGGCGCTATCGTTGTCTTTGGGGATGATGCAGGCAGTTCCAAAGAAGCAGTGGCCTTCCAAAATGCTACTGACCAAGCTTATAACTCTACTTTAGTCCCTCGCTTGATCTACTCAGCCCAGCTTTACAATCAAGTTCGTCAATCGGGAGCCGATCCATTCGTAATTGTTACAGCTGATCCAGGCGGAGATAGTGAGGCCAGTGAAGTCAAACGACAAAATATTAGAGCCGTTCTCCTTGATAACGGTGTACCTGCCCGTAATATTCACTTAGAAGGGACCGGTCTAAACGTCCAGGGCACTGCCAATAACGTAGATAAATTTCTACGAGATCGACAGGTGCTGAGAGCCCGAGAAAATCGAGAGGAACGGACCGATGCACGCGTTATGATCGTAGCTCCAGCGATGACCATGACAAGATCAGCCTTGACCTTTGAAAACATGGGCATGCAGGTGATCGCCAAGCCCACCGATTTTTACTCGATCAACCCTTGGTCTGGAGGTGATACGTTTTCTCGTCTCCCCGATATCATCCCCAATGTCGATGCCCTACAGCTGACATCACGATATTGGGATGAAGTGCTCACCTCCACCTATTACTTCTTACGGGGTTGGCTACCTAATTTCGATTTTGGTTGGGATTCCAACATCGAGCTTTAATTTCCCTCATTCCAGCCCATCTTAATGGGCAAGCAAGCTTGTCTATGGAGTACTAGGATAGTGGAGCAGCAATGCTGCAAACACGTTTCGAGCACTTCTATGGCAAAGTCTAGGCTGCAATATCTGACTAGTTATCTTAAACCTCATAGACGACAAGTCATCTTTGGGATTGGGATATTACTGTTGGTCAATATCCTCAGCGTTTGGATTCCCCTGATCATCGGTGATGTGGTTGAGCGCCTCAAAATCACCTTTAACCAAGGAATAATCCTACGGTATGTGGTGTTGATTTTGGCACTGGCAACCGTGATGTGGGCCATTCGCATGGCCTCACGAGTCTTGATTTTTGGAGTGGGCCGCAAGGTTGAGTTCGACCTCAAGCAGCGAATTTTTGAGCATCTACTATCATTAGAACCCGCTTACTTCGCAGAAAATACCATTGGCGATCTCATTAACCGCGCCACCAGTGATGTGGATAATATTCGCCGACTGCTCGGTTTTGCGGTGCTGAGTTTGGCCAATATATTCTTTGCTTATTGCCTGACCGTGCCTGCCATGCTGAGAATCAGCATCCGGTTAACATTAGTAGCCTTGGCTATTTATCCAGTCATGATGCTACTAGTAGGCACCTTTAGTAATCGCCTTAGACAAGAACAACTAGACGTTCAACAATCTCTGTCTGACTTGAGTACATTGATTCAGGAAGACATGAGTGGTGTTGGACTGATCAAAATTTATGCTCAAGAAACTAACGAGCAACAGGCTTTTTCTAAACGCAATGATGAACTCTTGAAGGCAAACCTCGCCCTTGCTCGCACCCGCAATACATTGTTTCCACTATTAGGTGGTTTAGCTAGCCTTAGCTTAGCGATTATTTTGGCATTAGGGGCTCGTAACATTGCAACTGGGACATTGACAGTTGGTGATTTTGTCACTCTCCTGCTCTATGTCAACAACTTAGTTTTTCCTACGGCGTTACTAGGGTTCACCATTACGTCCTATCAGCGGGGAGAGGTGAGCGTTGATCGTATTGAGGCAATTTTTGCAGCGCAACCTAAAGTGGCCACCGCAGCAACTGCCTTATCTTTACCCGTCACCCAGGTAAGAGGACGACTACAAGCTAAAGGGCTGACATATCAATACCCTGATACTGACACGCCAGCTATTCACGATATTTCCTTTATCATCGAGCCCGGAGAGACCGTCGCACTGGTCGGTCCGATTGGCTCAGGGAAATCCACCCTGGCTAAAGCATTACCTAGGATTCTAGAAATTCCTCAGGGTCAACTATTTATTGATGACCATGATGTCACCCAGGTAATGCTACCGGATCTGCGTCGAGCCATCGCATTTGTCCCTCAAGATAGTTTCTTATTTAGTACCAAAGTAAAAAACAATCTACGCTACGGAGTCCCTTTAGCTGAAATGCCTGAGATTGAACAGGCAGCTAAATTGGCCCAGATTCAGAGTGAGATCTTAAACTTTCCCAACCAATATGACACCGTGGTGGGTGAACGGGGCATAACGCTCTCTGGAGGCCAACGACAGCGCACAGCCTTAGGTCGAGCATTACTGATTGATGCGCCTATCCTGGTTCTAGATGATGCACTGTCTAGTGTGGATAACCAAACAGCCACTCAAATTTTGGATAACCTGTCCTACGGAACTCAGCGTAAAACGGTGATTTTTATTACCCATCAAATGTCGGCAGCCGCAAATTGCGATCGCATCATCGTCATGGATCAAGGCCACATTGTACAAACAGGCAACCATGACAGCCTAGTCACTCATCCTGGCCTATATCAGCAACTGTGGAATCAGCACAAACTCAAGGAAGTTCTGCAATAATCGTCATGCCTCAACAGTAATCCAATCAATAAGAGCGCGCAGTAATCATCGATTGCTACACGCTCTTATTGGTTGTAATCATTAACACTACTCTAACGAACTGGACCCTAACCACCAATAGCATCTGGAATTGCAAAGATTGGTAAATACATCGCCACTAGAATTGAGCCCACCATACCACCTAGCAAAACGATCATGATGGGTTCCATAATGCTTGTCAAAGCTTTAACCGCCTGCTCCACCTCATCCTCATAGAAATCAGCAACCTTCATGAGCATCTGATCCAACTCCCCCGTTTCCTCACCGATACTGATCATCTGAACGGCCATAGTTGGAAAAACTTGGTGCTTTTGTAACGCCAAACTAATCATGCCCCCAGTCTGAATCTCAGCCCGCGCTTCCTCAATTGCATTCGCAATTACTTGGTTACCCGATGTATCTCGCACAATCTCTAATGCCGTCAAAATCGGAACACCAGAACGAGAAAGAGAACCAAACGTACGGCAAAATCTAGCTGTCGCTGTTTTTTGAACCAAATCACCAAACAGAGGTAGCTTCAAGAAAAGACGATCAATTGTTTCACGACCAGCACGCGTTTTGTAATATTGCCGATAGGCAATACCTGCCACAATCAATACGACAACTGTGATTAAGACCATCACAGGATTACGCAAAAAACGGCTAATGCTAATCATAAACCGAGTAAAGGCCGGTAATTGAGCCCCTAATTCAGTGAAGATATTTTCAAAAATGGGCAGCAAAAATACTGTCATCCCAATAAAAATCGTAACAGCCAAAACAGCAACTGTTACGGGATAAGCCATGGCAGACTTAATCTGGTTCTGCAAGCGATTAAGATCTTCTAAGAGCTTAGCCAGACGATTCAAAACTTCATCTAATACACCACCTACTTCACCAGCCTGAACCATACTCACATACAGCAAATCAAAACTTGCTGGATGCTTTCGCATCGAATCAGAAAGGTTATTACCCTGCTGCACATCAGCATTAATTTCTAGCAGTGCCTTCTTCAATTTTGGATTAGGACATTGCTCACCTAAGATCCCAATCCCTCTAACCAAACCAACACCTGCATTGACCAAAGCAGCAAACTGTCGTGAGAAAACGGCCTTATCCTTAACAGAAACCTGAACTAAAGAGGTTTTAATATCCTCCAAATTAAAACTCAGTGCACGATCTTGTTTGATACTTTGAATAAAAACACCACGCTCCTTCATCATTGTCCGAGCTTCACCCGGTGAGGCCGCAACGATCTTTTCTCGTCGAGTACGACCCGTGGTATCTCGCCCTGTGGCAACGTAAGTAGGCATGGGTTTTACCTCTGCAAAATTTTATGCTTAGCAGTCATTGAAGGCTTTATACAGTGTCGCCTATTTTTTAGGCAACCCCCCAAATGTAATTAGACAAGAGTAATTTTAAAAACGCCACTCTATTTAACGACGTGCGCCGGTAGCCGGACGCCCACGCTGCGCCTGGCTTTTACCCATAGCAGAGCCTGTACCACCAGCATTGATCAAACGCTGAAGTTCATCTGCTCGAGACGATTTGCCCATCGCTTGCTCAAAACTAATTGTGCCAGCCTGGTGCAAGTCAGCTAAAACCATCTCCAAGGTTTTCATCCCTAACTTAGCGCCTGTCTGAATAGCACCATAAATCTGAGCCGTCTTACCTTCTCGAATAAGGTTCGAAATTGCCGGTGTTACCACCATAATCTCCTGAGCCATAACACGCCCAAACTCTCCAGGCTTAGGATTGGCCTTAGGAACAAGGGTTTGACTTAACACTGCAACCAAAGAGTTAGAAAGCTGTACCCTTACCTGCTGCTGCTGCTCAGGCGGAAAAACATCGATCATTCGGTCGACGGTCTGAGCTGCAGAACTCGTATGCAAAGTACCAAAGACAAGGTGACCGGTTTCCGCAGCAGAAATAGCGAGGGATATGGTTTCCAAATCTCGCATCTCCCCCACCAGAATCACATCAGGATCTTCTCGAAGTGCCGCTCTAAGAGCGTTAGAGAAACTTTTGGTATCTTCTCCAATCTGCCGCTGATGAATTAAACTTTTGATTGGCTCATATACAAATTCGATAGGATCTTCAACCGTCAGAATATGCTCAGCTCTCGTGTGGTTGATGTCATTAATCATAGAAGCCAATGTAGTTGACTTACCAGAGCCAGTCGGTCCAGTCACCAAAATTAGGCCTCGAGGCTGACGAGCAAGTTCCTTCACAATTTCAGGGAGGCCCAATAGTTCAGCGCTGGGAATCTTGGAACTCAAGGCACGCAGACAGGCAGCATATGTGCCTCTATCCTTATAGACATTGACACGAAAGCGGGCGAGTCCTTTTACACCATAAGAGCAATCCAATTCCCAATTTTGCTCTAGGTTTTTCCGCTGAGTATTGTTGAGCATACTAAAAATCAACCGCTGACACTGCTCAGGCGTCATAGGTGGGTGCTCAGTGGGAGTAAGATGGCCACTGACTCGGATGTAAGGCGGTAATCCCGCTGAAAGGTGAAGATCAGACCCTCCACGCTCAACCACTTCTTCCATTAAGTCTTCGATCATCATTTCCATGGAGCCACCTCAGGTAGATATAGATAAAAACGTTATGAGCGAGAAATGAACATTGGTGTTTAAAGAGACCTAGAATCCAGTAATGGAGATGAGTTTACCCACCTTGACACCTGGAATTACATACATCACCCAATGCAACTAATTACTTGGGAAACGAGGCGTTAGACAGTAGGGACAATCCAACCATTCATGATGAAGCTCTGCACTGCAGGTAGCACAACTCAAAATCGTTTTCCGCCGCGCTTTAAGCTCTGCTTCTAAGCCAGTATCGGTAAAGGTTACCCGTTCTACCTCTTCTAAAGTTGTATAGCCTTGCTCAACTAATTTAAGGCTATAAGACAGTAAGGTTTGCATCCCTTCTTCGACAGCAGCTTCTTTGATATGTTCTGCAGGAGCCCCATCGGAAATCATTTTCTGCAGCCCCTCAGTAATACGCATTACTTCATACACACCGACCCGGCCTTTATAACCTGCGCCCTGACAAGTTTCACAAAGTTCACTAGCACCTTGCGCAGGATCAACTTGATCAGGTGAGATCGTATTGGCTCTATAAAAAGTAATATCACCCCCAGAAGAACTCAGACCAAAGCGTCCCAATTCCTCGCTAGTGGGGGTATAGGCAATACGACAATCACTACAAACTTTTCGAACTAGACGCTGGGCTAGTACACCCACTAATGAACTAGAAACCTGAAAAGCCTCCACCTCCATTTCACTCAAACGAGAAATAGCGCCCGCCGCGTCATTAGTGTGTAATGTAGTCAAAACCAGATGACCAGTCAGCGCCGCCTCAATAGCAGTTTTAGCCGTTTCAGTATCGCGGGTCTCACCCACCAAAATCACGTCAGGGTCTTGTCGCAGAAATGCGCGTAAAAGTAGCGGAAAGTCAATTCCCTTCTCACGAATGACTTGTACTTGAGTAATACCAGGCAAGGCATACTCAATTGGGTCTTCTGCAGTACTGATATTAATATTCGGATCGTTACGTTCCGCCAGGACTGAATATAAAGTAGTCGTTTTACCCGAGCCGGTGGGTCCTGTAACCAATATCAAACCATAGGGAGAACTGGTCATATCCCGAACGATGTTGAGGGTTTCATCATCCGTGATGAGTTTATCCAACCCCAGTTGTGTATTCGTATTATCTAAAATACGTAAAACTACTTTTTCACCATAGCGACTGGGAATGGTACTTACTCGAAAGTCAACTTTACGTCCTTGAAAAACCCTGCGAATTCTTCCGTCTTGAGGAATTCGGCGCTCAGCAATATCTAGATCAGAAATAATCTTCAAACGCGCTGTTACAGCTGGAATAATTTTCTTGGGCAGCCGCTGGAAAGCCTGACGTAAAACACCATCACGCCGAAATCTGATGCGTAAAAATTCCTCTTGAGGTTCAACATGAATATCGGAAGCTCCTTCTTGGAGAGCCTTAACCAATATCTTATTGACTAACGCAATGACAGGAGCTGCCCCTGCATCTTGAACCGCTGCTCCTAAATCAGCTTCTTCATCAATCGCTTCCTCAAGATCAGCACCGTCAAGATCTAAGTCCTCTAGATTCGCGTTAACATCAACGGCTTGCTCAAAATCTCGCTGTTTTTCCTTGGCAACCTGATCATCTAAATAGGCCGAGATCATCCGTTGATAGTCTTCAACGGTAATAACCATGCGACGTAACTTCAGGTTTTTCGGTCGCAAAATGCGGTTAAGGTCATCTTGTGCCTCCAAGTTTTCTGGATCCACCATTGCCACTAACACGGTGGAAGATCCATCTTGAGTAGTTTGAGACAACGGCAACAAACGATGGCGACGACATATATCTACCGGAATTAGGTCATCAATCAGATTGCCAACTTTCGTATCAGAGACACTCTCAATCTCAGGATCTAATGACTCAACTCCGTAAAGGATTTTTAGCTCAAATAGCTGCTGTTTCTTATACTGACGTAAAAGCTCTGGGCTTAACTGCTGGCCTGTCAGTGACTCTAAAACATCGGTTAAGGAGCGACCCGACTTTCGACTTTCAACCAACGCCTGCTGCATTTGGTCTGTGTCGACATACCCTGCCTGAATAAGCTGATTACTGAATGGCGAAAAGCTTCTTTGTAGAACAAGCGCTTTCCGAGATGATGAGGAGTTGGTCATAGTCGCCGCAGAAAATCCTTACAGAAGGTTGCCCACAAAACACTTTTCTGTAGACAGCTAAAGGGGAGTATCTCAGCCCCATAGCTCAAGGGAAATGAAAACGGCACAGTATATCGCATGATACCGCACCATTCACCGATAATAGCTTGAACCTTAGCATCCAGCTAGCCGCATTAAAGGCTATTGCTTATTGAAAGCAATCATGAGGATAAAAATTCTATGCGGATCACGACTTATTTTATATAGTCATTACGTTGCAAAATGCACTATTGTGATACCGCTAAGGTAATTAAATTAAATGTTACAGACCAGGTTAGTGAAATGCTTTGTGATCCGAAAATTGATTTTTTCCGTCTAGACCATTTAGACCAATGGGTCCTTAGTATGGAGCAACTCGCTTAAAATATCAGCGTCTAGGCAAGTATCACCCTGTGTTCTGTTATTGATGAGGTTAAAAGATGGTAGAGGACGTTAATCCGATAGAAAATCATTCCATTGAAGAAGATGATAAAGCTGCTGACACAGTCAGTGAAGCAGAGGCAAATATTGAAGAGCTAAAGCTTGAAGATGCTGACATTGAAATTGATTTTGAGAATGAGTTTTCTGAAAGCAATTCTGGTGATGTAGAGGATAGCAATGCCAATGATGCTAGCGCTACAGAAATCACTGAGGACAATGTCCCGGCTATTGCGGAGTTACAAGCGCAAATCGCACAACTGAAATCTCAGTTAGAAGATAGAAATAGTCAATATCTGAGGCTTACGGCTGATTTCGAAAATTTTCGTAAGCGCACAAGTCGTGAGAAGGAAGAGCTTGAACTTCAGATTAAATGCAGTACTATTAGCAATTTGCTAGAGGTAGTTGATAACTTTGAACGTGCTCGTGCTCAAATCAAGCCTCAAAATGATGGTGAAATGGCTGTTCATAAAAGCTATCAAAGCGTTTATAAGCAGTTAGTTGAAGGTCTCAAACGGGTTGGTGTTGCTCCTATGCGAGCAGAAGGAAAGGAATTTGATCCTAATTTGCATGAAGCCGTTATGCGTGAACCAACTGACGCACATGCTGACGGTACCGTAATTGAGGAACTGGTTAGAGGTTATGTTTTAGGTGAGCGTGTCCTACGTCATGCCATGGTCAAGGTTGCGACTCCCCTGGAGGAATAGTATTGACCTTCATGAATACTCAAAACGTGAAATATCAAGAACTGAGCTGGCATGAAGCTAGCTCAGTTATGAAGCTTTCTTGAATATCGATATGTTTTGTTAGAACTTATAGTTTTGGGTATTGTATCTATATGAGAGGGCTACTTACATACCTTCTTTTAAGTTGCTGATCGCAACTGCTGTAAATCGGTATGTTTAGGGCCTGGGTGTAACTGTATAGCAATTTTTACTCAAGCTTCTTTATCAGTTTATCCATATAGTTAATGCCTGCTTGTAATGAGGTCATCCCTCAGCAGCAACTAGTCGACTCTTAATTTTTTTAAGAGATTATAGATAACTACTATTCGGGCTAGTGTCGCGTATTCACTATGTGGGTATCTATGTATTTAAAAGTAAATGTGGTTCTCTAGAGTGAGTAGGCTCTCAGATGGGAAAAGTTATTGGCATTGATTTAGGAACGACGAATAGCTGTGTTGCGGTTCTAGAAGGGGGCAAGCCTGAGGTTATTACCAACACTGAAGGTGGACGAACAATGCCAAGCATTGTTGGGTTTGCCAAAAATGGTGAGCGATTGGTTGGCCAATTGGCTAAGCGTCAGGCTGTTACCAATGCAGAAAATACGGTTTACAGCATCAAACGATTCATCGGTCGTCGCTGGGAGGATACAGTGAGTGAGCGTTCACGAGTTCCTTATACCTGTGTTCGAGGCAAGGATGACACAGTTGATGTATTAATTCGTGGTAAGGCTTACACCCCTCAAGAAGTGTCTGCTATGACACTACAGAAGTTGAAACAGGATGCTGAAGCCTATCTTGGAGAAGAAGTCACTCAGGCTGTCATTACAGTACCCGCTTATTTTACTGATGCCCAACGTCAGGCAACAAAAGATGCTGGCAAAATTGCCGGTCTGGAAGTGTTACGTATCATTAATGAGCCAACAGCAGCAGCACTATCCTATGGGATGGACAAGCTAGACCAAGATCAGACCGTCCTAGTGTTTGACCTGGGTGGAGGTACATTTGATGTTTCCATCCTGCAGCTTGGAGACGGTGTTTTTGAGGTTAAGGCGACATCTGGTAATAACCACCTGGGTGGTGATGACTTTGATAACAGCATTGTCACAGCTCTATTAGATACGTTCAGAGAGCAAGAAGGCATGGATCTGTCTACTGATCGCATGGCTCTACAACGTATTCGTGAAGCAGCTGAGAAGGCTAAAATTGAGCTATCCAGTCGAGCTACAACCTCCATCAACCTGCCCTTTATCGCAGCTGACGAAACTGGCCCCAAGCATCTTGAATCTGATGTGTCTCGTACTAAGTTTGAGGAGCTAGCGAAGCCATTAATTGAGGCGACGTTAGAACCAGTTGAACAGGCCCTTAAAGATGCTGAACTCACACCGGATGATATCGATCGCATTTTATTGGTAGGAGGTTCTACCAGGATCCCAGCTGTCCAAAAAGCCATAACTGGCTATTTCAATGGCAAAACCCCTGATCGTTCTGTCAATCCAGATGAAGCAGTGGCATTAGGTGCTTCTATTCAGGCAGGTGTACTAGGGGGCGAGGTTAAGGATCTGCTGTTGCTGGATGTAACGCCCCTCTCTCTTGGCATTGAAACCTTGGGTGAAGTATTTACTAAGGTGATTGAGCGCAATACCACGATTCCCACTAGCAAATCACAAACCTTTTCAACAGCAACGGATGGTCAAACTTCAGTAGAAGTGCATGCGCTTCAGGGGGAGCGAGCTATGGCACGGGACAATAAGAGTCTTGGCCGCTTTGAATTGACCGGTATTCCACCTGCTCCCAGAGGTATTCCACAAATTGAAGTGTCATTTGAAATTGATGCGGACGGCATTTTACAGGTAGCGGCTAAAGATAAAGGCACAGGGCGTGCCCAAAGCATTCGTATCACCAATACAGGAGGTCTAACCTCTAGCGAAATTGACAAGATGCGTGAAGAAGCCGAAGCCTATGCCGACGATGATGCTCGTCGGAAGGTGGTTGCTGAGATGACCAATAAGGCCGATACCCTCTTCTACAGCTACGAGAGCACAATCCGTGAAAATGCTGAGTGGATCAGTGATGAACGCAAAGCTCAAGGACAGGAAGCGGAGGCTACTCTCAGGGCCGCTGTCAGCAATAAGGACATTACACCAGAAGCTCTTCAAGAAGCTCTCGATGGATTACAGCAAGTTATTTTTGCCATTGGGGCTGAGATGTATCGTCAGGTTAATGAAGATAGTTATGACATTGCTATGGATGAAACCACTCCAGATATGCCATCTGAGTCATCTGATGAAAGCGCCTCATCCGAGTCATCTGTAGAGCAAGAGCCTACTCCTGCAACAACTCCCGATGCTATTGACTTACTGGCAGATAATCCAGAGTTCGACTTTGACGCAACAATTACAGCCGATTATGAAGCAATCGAATAGTAACCGAATGGCAGGAGTACGGGAATTGCGAATCAGTAATGTGCCGTGCTTACGTAAAATAGTTGGATAGGTCTCCAGTTGTCGTTGTTAAGCTAGCACTCTATGGCTCGTGATTACTATGAGGTACTCGGTGTTTCCCGGGGAGCCGATCAAGATGAGGTAAAGCGCGCTTATCGGCGGCTGGCAAGAAAGTACCACCCTGATGTCAATAAGGATCCGGGTGCAGAGGATAAGTTCAAAGAGATCAACCGAGCTTACGAAGTACTATCTGAGCCAGAAATTAGAGCTCGGTATGATCGCTTTGGCGAGGCTGGTGTTGGTGGAGCCGCTGCTGGTGGAGCAGGCTTTCAGGACTTTTCGGATATGGGCGGTTTCGCTGATATCTTTGAGAGCTTCTTTAGCGGATTTTCAGGTGGTCCCACCCAGGCAAAGCGTCGTGGCCCTATGCGTGGGGACGATTTACGCCTTGACCTCAAGTTAGATTTTGCTGAAGCTATTTTTGGTGGCGAAAAAGAAATTAAAATTAGCCATCTTGAAAACTGCATGACCTGTAAAGGTTCGGGGGCAAAACCCGGTACTCGCCCTCGTACATGTTCTACATGTAGTGGCTCTGGTCAAGTCCGTCGCGCAACGCGGACACCGTTTGGAAGTTTTACACAAGTATCAGCCTGTCCCACCTGCAGTGGAACAGGTGAAGTCGTAGAGGATCGTTGTGAAGTTTGTGGTGGCGCTGGCCGCAAGCAGGAAACTAAAAAGCTAAAAATTACAATCCCAGCTGGTGTTGATAATGGAACTCGTCTAAGGGTCTCCAATGAAGGGGATGCAGGCATGCGTAGTGGCCCTCCTGGAGATCTATATGTATACCTGTTTGTTAAAGAACACAGCAGCTTTAAGCGAGATGGAATTAATGTCCTTTCAGACTTGAAGATAAGCTATTTGCAGGCAATTTTAGGCTGTGAACTAGAAGTAGAAACCGTGGATGGGCCGATCGAGGTACATGTTCCATCGGGAACTCAACCGAATACTGTACTTACGCTTGAGAACCGTGGGGTGCCTAAACTGGGTAACCCAGTTAGCCGTGGTAACCATCTACTAACTATTTTGGTTGATATTCCTACTCGCATTAAGGCAGAAGAAAGGGAACTGCTCGCAAAGTTAGCTGAGGTCCGTGGTGACTCAATTTCCAAAAAGGGCCTTGAAGGATTTCTAGGTGGTTTATTTAAAGGCTAGTACTGGAGAAGCTTCATAGCATGACGGATGTCTTGAATAGACCGAATGAGACCTTAGATTTGCGTGGTACTCCTTGCCCGTTGAATTTTGTACGAACCAAACTCAAGCTACAGCGAATGCCTGTAGGTGAGCTATTAGAAGTTTGGTTAGATGCGGGTGAACCTGTCGAGCAAGTTCCTGATAGTTTGCGCGCGGAAGGTTTTTTGATTGAGGGCCTAGAATCAAACTCAGAAGGGTACTTCGTACTGCAAGTACAGCGACCTAAAGTATGACGGGATCACCTGCAACCAACCTGAACCCATCATCTGCAACAGGAACAGTCGTTGCCTGTCAGGCGAATTATTATCAGGTCAGGGTTCCTGTTGGAAAGCACCAGTCAATATATTTTTTGTGCACTCGTCGAGCCAGATTAAAGAAACTTGGACAACAGGTGGTAGTTGGCGACGAGGTAGTAGTCGAAGAGATGGATTGGCAAGATCGCCGGGGCGCGATCGCAACCGTATCTCCCCGTACAAATCTACTTGACCGCCCCCCGATTTCCAATGTGGATCAAATTCTACTAATATTTGCCCTAGCGGAACCGGTCCTAGAACCGAACCAACTGAGCCGTTTTCTCGTAAAAGCAGAATCCACAAACATCCCCGTCACCCTATGTCTAAATAAACGAGATTTGCTAGCTGAAAGTGCTATCGAGCAGTGGAAAACCCGTTTATTCCATTGGGGCTACGAACCTTTGGTAATCAGCGTGCGGGACGATAAAGCCCTACCTACCGCGTTACTGGAAACCTTAAGGGGGCGAGTTAGCGTTGTCGCTGGCCCATCAGGTGTGGGCAAATCCAGTCTCTTAAATCGGCTTGTACCCGATGTAGATGCCCGAACTAATACCGTTTCAGGCAAGCTGGGACGAGGGCGTCACACTACCCGCCATGTAGAGCTTTTTGAGCTGCCAACGGGGGGACTGCTAGCTGACACACCTGGATTTAATCAACCTGATGTTACCTGCAATGTGGAAACACTGATGCAATGTTTCCCAGAAATTCGTCAGCGCCCAGGACATTGTCAGTTTAATAATTGCTTGCATCGTGATGAGCCTGGTTGCGGAATACGAGGTACTTGGGAGCGTTATGACTACTATTTAGCATTACTAGATGAAGTTTTACAGCACCAACAGCAACTAGAACATCGTCCTGCTGCTGAAGCCATGGAAAAAGTCAAGATGGGCAGCGATGGTCAGGTCCATCATGAACCTAAACTAGAAGCCAAAAAATACCGTCGCACCTCCCGCCGCCGTCATCACCAAGATTTACAAGACATTTTCTATGACGTCATGGAGGCAAAATCCATTGATGATTTGGATGATGCGGTTTTAGAAGAGTATGGGTTTTGAATTGAGCAATTGGGTTGCAGCAATTCACATACGGTGAAGCTTCTAAACTCCAAGGGTTTTCCAAAAACCCACTTCTAATTGTTCAAAGTTTTTACAAGAACCGCGATACCACTTGAGGCGTAGTGCTTTCTGTTCCTTTAGGGTTAACTGCCAAGTGTGGGGAGATTGACGCAGGCGATCGCAAATACTCTGCAAACACAGAGCCGTGCTCACCGAAATATTAAAGCTCTCGCTAAAGCCATACATCGGAATTTTCAGATGGTGATCGGCTTGATCCAAAGCTATTGATGACAAACCATCCAATTCATTACCAAACAGTATCGCAATAGGACGGTCTAAGGGTAAAGCCGGGAGCTCACAAGCCTTCGTATGGGGCGTCGTTGCGATAATGCAGTAGCCTTTAGTTCTCAATGCATTAATACAGTCGCGAGTATTACCTCGCTGTTTCCTATAGCGATGGATGGTTAACCACTTTTGGCAGCCTCGGGTGACATTGAGATTCACCTTAAAGTTACTGGTTTGCTCAATAATATGCACATCTTGAATGCCAAAGATATCGCAGTTACGCAAGACAGCTCCAGCGTTTTGACTCGTGTGAATATCTTCTAGAACCACCGTGACATAGCGTGTGCGATGGGTCAGAACCGTCTCAATTTTGGCCTTTCGCTCAGATGTGAGGCAATTTCCCAGATAGTCAATCAGAGCATCGATTTGGTCAGAATCCATGGCCGCGATCTGATCGACTGCTGATTCTCTCATAGCTACTGTTAGTTTTCGCACCCTCACCGTTACCGATGCCAATCGGTTATCCCCCCTGGCTTATCGATCAACGTAATCCCTTGGGCAGTTAAGCCATCCCGGATTTTATCAGCCAGTGCAAAGTCTTTGGCCTTTTTAGCGGCTAATCTTTGCTCAATTAAGCCTGATATTTCATCATCACCAGGGCCATCGTTAGCAACGGTGACACTATCGGCCGTGGCTTCGATACCCAGTATCTGAGCTAAGCAAACAAGGTTATGCCACTGTTGTTGCAGCTTGTCACTACCCACATCAGTTTTACCTTCATGGACTAAAAGGTTTCCCTGGCGGCGAAGTTCTTTGGCTAATTCAAACAGCACAGCGACGGCTTCAGGAGTATTGAAGTCATCGTCCATAGCAATCTGGAACCGCTGAACTGCATCACTTTCAAGATCTAGTGACCAGGCACTGGAGCCAGACCAATGCAACTGAGGACCATAATTATTGCCAAACAGCAAACCATCTTGCAGCGTTTGCCAGCTTTTAGTGGCGGATAAGATCGCATCCCTAGTAAAATCCACCGGCTTACGATACTGAGCCTGGCAAAGAAACAGACGTAACGCCATAGGATGGAGACCATCTTCAGCATCTAATAATTGACGAATAGTGGTGAAATTGCCCAGAGATTTGGACATCTTTTCACCATTCACATTCACCATGCCATTATGCATCCAGTATTGAGATAGAGGTTTGCCCGTGGCTGCTTCTGACTGAGCGATTTCATTTTCATGATGAGGAAACGTCAGATCACCACCACCCATGTGGATATCGATACTGTCACCCATGCGATCGCGAACCATAGCCGAGCACTCAATATGCCAGCCGGGACGTCCAGGCCCCCAGGGGGATTCCCAAGCAGGCTCTTCAGGCTTGGCCCCCTTCCATAGTGCAAAGTCAAACGGATCTTTCTTTTTGGGTTCAACACCCTCAACACGACCACTAGCCCCCGCTTGCATATCATCCAACTTACGCCCCGAGAGCTTGCCATAGCCGTCAAACTGCCGCACTTTGTAGTACACATCTCCCCCAGCAGCATAGGCATAGCCCTTCTGCTCTAGCTGCCCAATCAGCCGTTTAATACCATCAATGGTGTGGGTGGCATAGGTATATTCATCAGCTTTCAAAATATTTAACCGCGCCATATCCTCGTGGTAAGCCTCAATAAAGCGCTGGGAGATCGCCTCCATAGTGGTGCTTTCTTGACGAGCACGATTCAAAATCTTATCGTCAATATCGGTAAAATTTTGCACATAGCGCACCTCGTAACCGCGCCACTGCAGGTAACGGCGCACTGTATCCCAAACCACATAGCAGCGAGCATGGCCCAAATGGCAATAGTCGTACACCGTCACACCACAGCAATAAATCTTGACGGAGCCTGGTTCTAATGGCTGAAACGGTTCTTTGCGGCGAGATAGGGTATTGTAAACGACTATGCTCATTGAAAAGAGAATATGTTGACGGCTTGAGGCACGCTGGCCAATCGTTTCTTATGTTAAGGCGCTTTGGGACACAGACGATACAGCCCCGCTGCTAATCCAGGAATAAAACAGAACGTTCCATAAAAAAAGGAAGGCACCAATAGGAACCTTCCCCATAAGATTTTCGATTAAAACCGATAGACAATAGCCTTTAGAAGGTCATGTTGGCCGCTTGCACAGTTTCAACCTGCTTCTTCTTCAGCACCAACATAATCTGAGTCAGAGACGCTGCTGCCAAGAAAGCAAGGAGACCTTTGATCCGGTTCGGACTCTGCAGAACGATTTCGGTATCGTGCTGACCAAAACCACCAACATTAGGATCGTTAGTCAAAGCAGCACCGGCTTCAACAGCATCACCTTTAGACACAATCAGCTCAGGGCCAGGCTGTAGGCTTTCAGTGACAGTGACACCATCTGCAGTTTTGATAGTGACCTCTGTACCATAGTCACCCTTGTCAATATCAGTAATGATGCCGCCCTTAGAAGCCGTATAAACCACATTATTAGTAGCTTGACCGGTAGGGTAAACCTGGCCACGACCACGGTTACCACCCACATGGACCTGGTACTTACCAAAGATCACACTCTTATCAGTAGCCGGATCCGGAGAAAGCACAGGGAAAATAATCTCTTGATACTGCTCACCAGGAACAGGACCGACTAAGAGCCAGTTAGGATGATCAGCGCTGTAAGGAGTGTAGAAAGTACCCCCGATCTCTTCCTTCATTTCTTCAGGAATACGATCGTCAGGAGCCAAGGTAAAACCATCTGGCAGCATCAATAAGGCACCTACGTTTAGCCCACCTTTACTACCGTCACCTAGAACCTGCTGAGAATCCAAATCATAGGGAACCTTAACCACTGCCTCGAATACAGTGTCAGGTAACACAGCTTGAGGAAGCTCAACCTCAGTCTTCTTTTTACCGAGATGGCAGTTGGCACAAACTAACTTGCCAGTAGCTTCCCTTGGAACTTCGTAATTTTCCTGGGCCCAGAAAGGATAGGCCGCTGCCGATTGAGCATTGGTTAGCACAAGACTCATGGTTGCGATCGCAACGACTGCACCAGAAACAATGACCTTCAGCAGCTTATTGAACACGCTTAAAAAATTAAATTTCATCCGTCACACGCCAGCAATTCAATTACGTAGAGAGAAATCAAGTAAAACAGATAACCTAGGCCCACCAAGGAGAGTCACCTGTTCTGAAGTCAGTTTCGGTCCAAGCGCTCAAAATCACCTTGTCATCTTCTGCGACATCCGTTTTGGCCAATGCCAGAGAAAGAGGGGCAGGGCCGCGGACGACCTTACCAGTAGAGTCATACTGAGAACCATGGCAAGGGCACATAAACTTGTTCGCACCAGCATTCCAGGGAACAACGCACCCTAGGTGAGTACAGACTGCATTGACAGCGTAGCTATCAAGAGTACCGTCGTCAGTTACGACCAAATAAGTTGGATCACCCTTCAGACCTTGAACCAGAGAACGATCACCAGCGCCATGGGTATCCAAGTAGCTGCTAGCCGTCACGTCGTTACCCAGTTCATCTTTAGCGGTAACACCACCACCAGCCGAGCCACTGCTCGGAGGCAAAAAGTACTTAACGATGGGATAAAGAGCCCCCAAAGCCGTCCCAGTCGCTGCTCCAAAGGTGAGCAGATTCATAAATTGGCGACGCCCTAAATCAGGGACATCAGGGTTTCCAGAAGCTTGAGCCATAACTATCAGACTATGTATGCGAGTATGAATCCAAAGGCTGCATCGCCCAGTGCAAAGCATCTGCAACGGTTAAACGCAATACATTTGCAGCTTAGATCGTCACAGAAGTTTGCAAATTTCTATGAGTATTATTACATTTCGCCGCCTCAGATAAACTGTTCTTCCTAGGCTTTCATCGTCACAATCACTGTAACCAAGATTCATTTACCCAGTTTTGGCACCTGAAGCCTGACTAGCCCTCTGCCTCAAAGACTATGAATAAAGGTACTAACCTTGAAGTTATCAAAGCTCTCAAACAGCCACCCGATCAATCTTGAAAACTGTATCCCAGTAACTTCTCTAATATGATCACCTATCTGAGACTGTGTAAATAAATGTAAAGCAGGAAACAAAGTAGCGCCCTATGTCACCTGAAGATTTCCAAGAACTACTCATCAATAAATGGGGATACTCATTTGATGTACAAATCCGCAAAACCCCTACTAAGGTTTTCTTTCAAGTGATGTGGCGCTACCTAGAACAGGTTTCGTTTCCCATGGATGAAGCAGAATACTTAGCTCATTTGAAAGAAATTGTGATGTATCTCGAAGCCATGGGCTGTTTAACACAGATACAAACAGCCATCAAACAAACCAATGAACGTCCCAGACTAGGGAAAGCTGTTAGCATTCCCATCGATTTAGGTGGAAGAGCCTCAGAATGGCTAATCTCCTGATTGACGCACGTGTATAGCAAGCTGAACTCACCCAGCCACATTTACCTACGATTTCATCCGCTTATCCATCATCCGCTAAGCACAATATCGTGAAAGGAATTTACTAACAGCCACCCATTCTGATAGCATTGAAAGACACAATTGTATTGTAGGATACAATTAGAAAACTTGAATTTATTGAATTCAAGTCCCTGAATTAAAAACTACCTTTCAAACCCTCTTTAATCGCTTCTAAACTATGCTGAACTTGCACAAAAGCAAGCTAGAACTTAGAGCAGCAAGGTTGCAAATTTGATACTAACTGTTCCTAATAAACAGCCAATGGTTATGTCATTAGACATAATTTGAGCGATACAAATCAATTTCTAACCCTATGATATAAGATTTTTTATCTTAGGGTTGAGTTCTGAAGATTGGGCAAATTCAATCGAGTCAGTCCAATAGTCAAAGGCGAAAATAGCCTTAATAAGGCTAATAGGCACATGCACTATGGTCAGGACATGTCTTTTTTACCTCATTGAGCAATTTGTCACACTTTAAAATACCGTTGCCGATTCCACGTATCAACACAGATATTCGTGTGTTTCGAAGAAATATCTCACTTAGGAAAAATCCGATCGGATTTTTCTAAGACCGATGTTACGATTTGCTTGAACTCGCTAAGTATGCTTTGAGGGCCTGCCGTGATCCGCTCTGCAACACTGCCTACTAAACCCACTCTGCCAAGTTTGGAAGACAATAGTCGCCTAAAGTTATTTTCAGGCTCATCAAATCCAGCTCTCTCCAGGGAGGTTGCTCGGTACCTAGGAATGGACCTAGGACCTATGGTACGTAAACAGTTCGCCGATGGTGAGCTGTACGTTCAAATCCAAGAGTCAATTCGTGGTTGTGATGTCTACCTAATTCAGCCAACATGCCGCCCTGTAAACGATCATTTGATGGAATTGCTCATCATGATCGATGCCTGTAGGCGAGCCTCTGCCCGTCAGATTACAGCAGTGATTCCTTACTATGGCTATGCCCGAGCTGATCGTAAGACAGCTGGTCGAGAGTCTATTACCGCTAAGCTGGTCGCCAACCTGATTACCAAAGCTGGCGCTAATCGTGTGCTAGCAATGGATTTACACTCATCTCAGATTCAAGGTTATTTTGATATTCCTTGCGACCATATATATGGTGCTCCGGTCTTAGTCGACTATCTGGCTAGTAAGCATCTTAGTGATTTGGTAGTCGTATCTCCCGATGTAGGAGGTGTTGCTCGAGCCCGAGCAATTGCTAAGCGGCTCAATGACGCCCCACTGGCAATCATTGATAAACGTCGTCAAGCACACAATGTGGCTGAGGTAATGAACCTCATTGGCGATGTTGATGGTAAGACAGCCGTATTAGTGGACGACATGATCGATACCGGCGGTACGATCTCTGAAGGTGCAAGGTTATTGCGAGCGCAAGGGGCCAGACAGGTCTATGCCTGTGCGACTCACGCAGTATTTTCGCCCCCCGCAGTAGAGCGTTTATCAAGCGGAGTATTTGAAGAGGTTATTGTTACCAACACCATCCCAGTCCCCCCAGATCGTCAATTTTCACAGCTGACCACCCTGACAATTGCGAACTTACTCGGGGAAACCATATGGCGGATCCACGAGGAGAGTTCTGTCAGCAGCATGTTTCGCTAAGGAATATCATCAATTGTCATTGTTTTTTAAAGGGTAGGTTTTTATAAAACCTGCCCCATTTTTTTAGGCCGTTCGCTTCATACACAATTAGTCATATGGATGCTAAGCACCTTATATGCATAAGGAGGTGATGAAGGCTAGCAGTCTTTTAATTTCCCTGGAAACTTTACCGGGAAAGTCATGGACTGTAAGTATGTTAACGTTTAGAACCCATGGTAAAAAGCACATCCATCATTCAATTGGCTAGTGCTCTGCTAGCCGTTGGTGTACTTAACCCTAAACTCATTCAAACGCAAACAGAGCGTCTTGCCATAGTCCTATCTGAGTCCGTTGCTGAGGCAGGCTCACTGCAAGCTGGCTTACCATCGCTAGACCAACAGCTACTTGAGTCCGTTCATCGTGGCAATATTCAACAGGTTGAAGCGCTCCTCAATCGCGGGGCCAGTGTGGATGCAGGGAATCGTTACGTCGGTTATCCTATTGCGATCTCAACCGAGCAAGGCAATCGCGCTATTGTTCAGTTGTTAATTATGCGAGGAGCTAATGTTGATGTTGTCAGCGCCGGTGGACAAACCGCTCTAGGCAGAGCGGTAGACATGGGCAATCTCGACCTCGTAAGGATCTTGATTAATGCTGGCGCGTCCCCCGATCGCCGTACCAACTACGGTGTCCCTCTCCTATACCGGGCCACTGAGATGGGAAATATCGATATTGTTAGACTGCTACTCCGAGGTGGTGCGAATGCGAATGCCCAGGTTGCTGGCACCACGTCACTCTACAAAGCTGTTGAAACTGGAAACCTAGCGATTGCCCGACTCTTGCTAGACGGAAATGCTGACCCGAACCTGGGCAATCCACTGTATCGGGCGGTAGAAGTTGGCAATACTGAACTGGTCAGACTTTTACTCAACTATAATGCCAATCCCCACATCAGTGAGCGTGGGGTCAGCGTCTTGAGTCTGGCCAGAGCCCAGGGCAATCGTGCAATCATTACGATGATCAGACAGGCAATGTAGGACGATTCCTGGCAATCATCGAGGAACCAATATAAATCACTAAATCACTTAAATATAAGGATGACAGTTCTGAGGAACTAAATTCAGTTGACCTGAGCGCACCTGGTCAATGGATATCCAGATAGCTTCCTTCGTTTCCTTGCCTTCTATCAGAGGATAAGCATGGTCCAAACGATAAAAACACGACTCTACAAAATCACACCGAAATAGCTGAATCAACTCATGACCAGGCTTACCACCACAGATAAATATATTGTCTAAGCAAGTCAGATATTCAATATTGGTTAGCTCTGCCTGAATTTCTTCCTGAAACTCTCGTTTGAGGGCGTCAATGCTGGTTTCACCAAAGTCTATCCCCCCACCTAGAAAACGGTAGAACGCCTGATCTTTAATCGTGTCATAGCCTTTACTAACAAAGACATGCCCCTGATGCTTAATTAAGCCGAGGGCAATGGGACGAATACGTGGTTTGCCCATAATTTCCCTTTAAACCTTGTCCACGGTCAAAATTGTCACCAAGAAATAGTGACAGGCTACAGCTTGAACGTATTTTCCTGCCTCAGGCAAGTTGACATCAATGGCCAGAGCCAAAAAGCTATCAAGTCCTTCTGGCTCTGAATCCTCAAGGTGCCTACCGCTAAACCTTCTCTGTCGAACAACTTATTGTATGGAGAGCTTCACGTAGGCGACGAACGGCAGCAACCATGGCAATTTCGTTCTTTAGCTTATTCACGGCAGAACCGACGCCAACACCAGCAGCTCCGGCGGCAATTGCCATAGGAGCCGTGACATCCGAAATACCAGATGCACAGAGCACAGGTACCCGTACAGCACGGGAAATGGCGTGAGCAGCGGCTAACGTAGGTGTAGCCTTCTCAATCAAACCAATACTGCCAGAATGGATGGGATGGCTACTAGTACCCCCTTCAGTTTGAATAATATCTGCCCCCATAGCCACCAAGTCTTCAGCAAGTTGAACCTGCTCATCAAGAGGCAGAGTATGGGGTACTGTCACCGATAGCGTAATGTGGGGCAAAAACTCACGGGTACGCTGAGCGAGGGACATCACATCGTGGGCATCAAATTTTAAGCCCTGAGCATAAAAAGTATCAAAGTTACCAATTTCAATTAATGTGGCACCTGCCGCAACTGGTGCGAGAAAAGCCTCAGGGTCAATAGCCGAGACACAGATGGGTAGGCTCGTATGCTGACTTACCTGCCGCACCAGCTCAGCATCTGCTGCAATATCGACAAACGTAGCACCTCCTTGTTGAGCAGCCTTAGCTACAGCTAAAACATTGGCTGTATCAAAATTAGCCAAACCACTAATAATTTTGAGCGCATGACCTTGAGAAAAGGCAGCATGGAGGTCGGAGTGGATAGTCATAGGTCTTTCTCGGACAAGATCGGTCAGGGCTATTGTGCCAGAGGTTGGGGCAGGCAACAGTAAAGAATCGATCCCCCCTTGGGGACTTATCTACTGAGGCCTGACAAAATATCTCGCTTCACATCATCAGGAGGCTGATTACCATCAACTCGCATTAGTCGCTGACGATAATCGTAGTATTCAAGCATAGGCATCGTAGTCTCCGCCAATGTTTCAATACGACGGCGGAGGGCATCAGGATTATCGTCAATTGCTCCCCGATTTTCGGAGCGTTCAATCAAAGCATGAGCCGAGAGCTCTAACCAAATCACATAATGCACCTGAACATTTAGGGTTTCCAAAAAGAAGTCTAGTTCTTCGGCCTGGAATGCTGTCCGGGGATAGCCATCCAAAACCCAACCTTGAGCTGCATCGGGTTGCTGTAAGCGCACTTTAATAAAATCAATCATTAGATCGTCAGACACTAGCTCGCCACGTGCCAAAGTTTCTGCAACCTGCTGCCCAAGTAACGAATCTGCTGCAATTTCGGCTCTCAAAACATCTCCTGTGGAAATCCAAGGAATATTAAAATGTTCACTGAGCTTTTTGGCTTGAGTCCCTTTACCTGAGCCTGGCCCCCCTAACATCACTAACCGCATAACTCATACTCCTATAATATGCGTCTAATGTAATTTGAATTACCCATGGAGTGTCATTGTTTCAGATAATTCTTGTCTGGGCTATTGAAGCAATTCCAGCAAACATAGTAGACTTGTAGACCGTGTAAAACTTTTAAAGTGTAAATAAACTGAAACCATGCCCAAGCTTAAGACTCGCCGGGCTGCTGCCAAGCGTTTCCGCCGTAGCGGAAGCGGGAAGATTATGCGTCGCAAGGCGTTTAAGAATCATCTCTTGCAGCACAAGTCCTCTGGACGAAAAAATCGTTTGTCCCAAAAAGCTGTTGTGGTAGATGCTGATGTACCTAACATCGAAGGGATGATGCCTTATTTGTAGAGTCGTTCCATAGAACGACTCTACCTTTCAATTGTTTTTCTAGCTAAATAACGACCTAGTATGGCACGTGTAAAACGCGGCAATGTAGCTCGCAAGCGCCGCAAGAAAATCCTCAAGCTTGCGAAGGGTTATCGGGGAGCCCATTCTAAACTCTTCCGGACGGCTAACCAGCAGGTAATGAAGGCCCTGCGGTATGCCTATCGAGATCGTCGCAATAAGAAGCGTGATTTTCGTCGGTTATGGATTACTCGCATCAATGCAGCCGCTCGCCTCAACGGCACTACCTACAGCCGCTTGATTGGCGATCTAAAGACAGCCAATATTGATATCAACCGTAAAATGCTGGCCCAAATGGCAGTTTTGGATCCAACCACCTTTACTAAGGTGGTTGAGTTAGCTGTTAAGAAGGGCTAGCATCGCCAAATGTGGCGATATTTTCTAGGCATAGGTTTACTTTTGGGGGCACAGCTTACTGTGCCCCCAATTGCTGTACCTGCTGAATTGGCAGATATTGAATCACGCGGTCGGCTCATTGTGGCCGTGAAAGATAATTGGTATCCTCTGGGTTATCGTGATGCCATGGGCAATTTACAGGGGTTTGAAATTGATATTGCTCGTCGGTTAGCAGGAGATCTACTGGGAGACGAAACAGCAGTCGAATTTCTCCCTGTTAGCAATATAAACCGGGTCAATGTGGTAGTGGATAATGATGTAGATATTGCGATCTCAGCCATCACGATCACCTCCCAACGGCAGCGCATTACTAGCTTTAGCGAGCCCTACTACTTAGATGGCACAGGTTTTATTACTACCTCATCTCTGATCAGGAACCTGGATGATCTTAAACACATTGCCGTTCTGGCAGATACCAGTACTCTAGCTAACGTACGCTATCAGTTACCCACCGCAAGAATAATGACGGTATCTTCCTATGAAGAGGCGATTACTAATCTGAATAGTGGCCAGGTGGATGCTTTTGCGGGGGACACGTCATTGCTGGCTGGCTGGCAGCAACAGAATAATCGTTATCGACTGCTGGATGAGGTGATCTCGGTGGAACCAATTGCGATCGCAATTCCCAAAGGGACTCAATACAACGATTTGCGTCGAGCAATTAATGATGCCCTTCGTCAATGGGATGACGAAGGTTGGTTACAAAACCGGGCTACCTACTGGGGGTTACGATAGCTACCATGGGAGAATATCCTAAACAACCAACTTACGCACTAACCGATTAAGCGAGTTCATGGAAAATAGCACTCTATTTCTGACCTACCTAGGCATCTTGCTAGCTCTGCTAGGACTGTCAGCCTTTTTCATCATTCGCCAGGTATTTAAGACTCGCCGCATTGAGACCACATTAGGTCGTTTACAAAATAAGCTAACCAAAGAGAAAGGAACTGCTCAGGAATATTACGAGTTAGGTAGCCTGCTACTCGATAAAAAACTATTTTCTCAGTCAGTTCTCTACATGCAACAGGCCCTTAAAGCACTCACAGAAGAGGAAGAAGCTGAAAACGCACCTCTGATCTATAACGCACTGGGATATTCCTACTTTGCTCAAGGCCAGTTTGACCTTGCCATTCGACAGTACAAGGCAGCCCTGAAAATCGCTCCAGGCTATGTAACTGCTCTGAACAACTTGGGCCACAGCTATGAGAAAAAACAACTCACTGTCCAAGCGTTAGAAAGTTATGATCAGGCATTGAAAATAGAACCCGAAAATGCAACAGCTAAGCGTCGGGCACAGTCCTTGCGCAAGCGCGTGGCCATTCCCATGAATGTAAAACAGTAGCTTCTCCCCCAGAAAACTACCAGAGGGAAAATTTGCAGACTAACAGAACGCAATTAAAATCATAAGGCTTTAATCTGGCATTTTTACTGCGAGCTCTGCTGGTTAGAAATAGATAAAATAAGCAAGTCCTCCCTAATACCGTTCTCAATGCGGCATTAGGGAGGACTGATTAATCAACAAAACAGATCAGCTAAACAGCAGCTAGTTCTGGTGTAGCAGTCTGTTTTGGAGTCATAGATATAGCAGCATCCTCACAGTAGACCTCAGCAGAGTTATTCGGGCTCTCAATGAGTTTCACCTTGTGCAGACTAGCTCCGATCTCTTTGATGGGCTCACGCAGTAGATCACGAATGTGGATGGCGATATTCTCAGCAGTAGGTACAACTTCAGCGAAATAAGGAATATCCTTATTCAAAAATGTGTGGTCAAAGGGTTTCACCACATAAGTATTAACCGCTTTCTGAAACTCTACTAGATCAGCAATCATGCCTGTACGTGGGTCCATCTCACCCTTGATGGTCACTTCAAGATGATAATTGTGACCATGGCCATTAATGCGAGCACATAGGCCATAGATTTCGCTGTTTTGCTCCAGCGTTAGCGTTGGCAAAGCCAAACGGTGAGCAGCGCTGAAATGAGTGGAGATAGATAGATAGGCTTCCATATCGTTTCCTTGGTAGTCGGCCCAGAGGTTAGACGTTTCAAACAGTTGAACATTGGTAATCGGCAGATGGGGCGCAAGCCGCTGCCAAATGGCACGCGCAATATTCTCGGTGGTGGTCAATCCTGCCTCAGGTCGATCAATTTGGAATTCGGGCCAGACATCATTGAGATATGAAAAGTCCAGCTGGCTAGTCACTTCATGCTTAATGACCCTCTTCACATCGGACAGGTTTAATACCATGCCGTACTCATCAAGGTCACCTTCCATGGAGACAAACAACTCATAGTTGTGACCATGACCTGGGGCACGGGTGCACAGACCAAATTTGGCCTGGTTTTCAGCGTCACTCAGCTCAGGCAACCAGTAGCGATGGCTGGCAGAAAACTGAGCCCGGCGGTTGATAGTGCATTTCATAGAATTACCAAAAACAGCACGTCAAATATTAATTTTTGCTAACATCTTTTACCCCAGCATAGACCATAGATGAGAGATATTGCTGTCCGGATCACCCCAATTTCGTCAATGCTGGAGACGCTTTTAGGCTCTTTAGTGTGGCCGAGCAAATCACTGGAAAAAATTGGAGCATCAATCGCAAGGGTCATGAAGTTTTGACACAATATTTGGCTCTAGCAAACCCAAAAACTCCAGAACACCTTGAGAAATATACTGTTCAGGATTTCTAATCAAAAATATCAGGAGTTGCTAATTTAAGCTAGAAACGGTAAAAATAGATACAGAAACATCCTCGTTCATCTCCGCGAACTTTTCCCTTGTTCAACGATGAGACGGAAGTAGGGTTAACCTGTACGGCTATTGTCCCATAGGTTGTATTGGTCTGCCCGAAGGAACGCACTAATACCAGTGCTTATTCAGGAGGAGACACACTTATGAAACTTACTTACCGTGGTATCGAATACGACCACAATCCGCCTATGTTAGAGGTTTCTGAAAGCGACATTCTTTGTAACTATCGGGGCCGCAGTCATCGCTATACCTATGTGCGCCACGTTCCCTTTCCTCAAACTCAGGCAGAGTTAACTTATCGCGGTGCAACTTATCAAATCAACCGTCATGGTCAACGCCAAACAGTTGAGCAAAATGGGACCAAGTCTGTGTTTTCTGCGTTTCAACGCAAGTTAGCAGAACTTACGCCTCTAATGGATGAGCGTCGTCAGCTATTGCGTGAGTCGGCTCGCAGCCATAGTGACAGTATTCAAAGATCTTTAGAGCATCGTATTACTGTCGCACGTGAGCAAGGAAACATTAACTTGCTACAACAGCTAGAAGATGAAATGCGTCAGATGGCTTAAGGGCAGCACCTAACAGGGCATGAGCTGAAGTTCCCTAGATTTGTGGCTAGAGTAAGTTAAGGAGAGGCTAATATAGCTTCTCCTTTTTATTTCCATCATGCTTCACAATAGACTTGGTCTGATTATCCAGAGCCAGGTCTTATTTTTTAAGGGTGTTATGGGGCTATTTGACAAGGTTTTTGACCCGTCGCCAGAGTCGCTGTCCCTAAGTCCGGCAGAAGCTTTGGCGGCAATTTGCTTGGTTGCGATCGCAGCTGATGGATACCTCTCCGATCAAGAAGGTCGTGAAATGGACATGCTACTCAGCCGCATGCGGCTCTTCAAAAGCTACTCTACTGAAATGGTCAATCGCATGAAAGATGGCTTACTGCAGCAGTTACAGCAGCATGGACCTAGCCGATTAGTAGAGGCTGCTAATACAGTTCTACCCACCGAACTAAAACCGACAGCCTTTGCCTTAGCCACTGATTTAGTCCTTGCCGATGGCAATGTTACCCCTCAAGAACAGGCATTCCTGGACGATCTCCATCGCATTCTAGAAATTCCTAGTGAACGTGCCCTGACAATTGTTGAAGTCATGACAGTAAAAAATCGTGGCTGAAAAGGATACTTTCTCCAAAGAAAATCTTTACTTCGGTGAAGCCTCAACCTCAATTTCTAACAAATACGAGATAATAGTCCTGACAATTGACCTACCTCAAAATTCATTCCTATGACTGCCGTCATCTCAGCTCCCCCCAAACAGATGGATGACTCCAAACACGGATTGCCTGTCACCATCATTACCGGCTTTTTGGGTAGCGGCAAAACCACTCTACTGAACCATATCTTGACCAATCAAGATGGGCTAAAAACCGCCGTCTTAGTAAATGAGTTTGGGGAAGTTGGCATCGATAATGACCTACTCATCACCACAGGTGACGACACCATGGTCGAGCTGAGTAATGGTTGCATTTGCTGCACCATCAATAATGATCTATTGGAGGCCGTTTATAAGGTACTAGAACGTAGGGATAAAATTGACTACCTAGTGGTAGAAACGACTGGATTGGCCGATCCATTGCCAGTGGCCCTCACATTTCTGGGAACAGAACTGCGGGATCTAACACGGTTAGACTCCATCGTCACACTAGTCGATTCAGAAAACTACAGTGTGGATTTGTTCAATAGCCAAGCCGCTCACAATCAGATTGCCTACGGTGATATTATTCTGCTGAACAAAACAGATTTGGTAGATGAAGGTGATGTAGACCTATTAGAGCTAAAGGTCCGTGATATCAAAGAAGGTGCTCGCATTTTACGCACCACCCAATCCCAAGTACCTTTGCCACTAATTCTGAGCGTGGGCTTATTTGAATCTGATAAGTATTTTGAGCCCACTCAGAAGGATGCGCACGCACAAAACCATGATGATCACTCGAACTGTGACCACGACCATGGCCATTGCGAGCATGATCATGATGATGAGCATGGGGAGCATGCACATCATCATGACAAACATTCACACCAAGACCATTCCAACTGTGATCATGATCATGGTCACTGTGAGCACGATCATGATCACGAACATCATCACTCTCACTTAGATGTCGATGGGTTTACATCGATCTCCATCGCTCGAGATCAGCCCTTAGCAATTCGTAAGTTTCAACATTTTTTGGACAACAAGCTGCCAGATAATGTCTTCCGAGCCAAGGGAATTTTATGGTTTGACGAGAGTGAAAAGCGGCATATCTTTCATCTCAGCGGTAAACGCTTTTCCCTAGAAGATGAAGAGTGGAATGGCCGTCCTCATAAAACACAGCTGGTACTGATCGGTCAAAATCTCGATCATGATGATCTAGAAGCTGAAATTGAAAAGTGCTTTTGTCTAGAATCCCAAAGTCGCGGTAGGGGTTTTGGCAGCTAATGCGTGTCATCGTCCAACGGGTTTCTTCTTCCCAGGTATCGGTAGAGGGTGCAGTGATCGGTCGTATCGGTCGTGGCCTTAATCTACTCGTGGGGATCGCTGAAACTGACACCACAGTAGAGCTCGATTGGATGGCACAAAAATGCCTATCTTTAAGGCTCTTCCCGGCAGAAGACTCAGGCCAATTTGATTTATCAGTTCAAGATATTCAGGGGTCTTTGTTAGTGATCAGTCAGTTCACACTCTATGGCGACTGCCGCAAGGGTAGACGGCCCTCATTTGACCAGGCCGCATCTCCTACGCAAGCCGTAAAGCTATATGAACAGTTCCTAGCTAAACTACGTCAAAGTGGGTTAGAGGTAGAGACAGGACAATTTGGAGCTCATATGCAAGTTTCCATTGCAAATGATGGCCCAGTGACATTAGTGTTAGATCGAAATTCTCAATAGTCTTACTTTTGCCTGAGACGCCACTGAAGGATTTCATGATTTTCCCCTGGAGAGTCTCTGTCAATGCACTAGTCCTGATTTCTCAGTTCATGCCGGGGGACAACCGGTTTCAGTTATTCTCTAGTCACAAAAGTTGCCACATAAGGACTTAGGGCATTGTGACACTTTATTTTCTTTTAATGCAATTGTGCAGGTTCCGGGTTGGCTTGATAAGGTAAAGAAACATTAAGCGAACTGGCAAGCCTTCATAGAGACGATGCCGGAATCCGACTACCCCAATTCCCTTTATGCTGCGTAGTATTAATCAGATGACCTCGTTGCAAATGCCTTCTGGGCAAGTGGTGTTCTGTGATTTCGACGGTCCAATTGTAGATGTTTCAGAGCGCTACTATCGGACCTATAGACTCGGCTTATCAACACTACAAGCCAGTCACCAAGAAACCAGTGGAGAAGCTTTACCCCTCCAAATTTTGTCAAAAAATCAGTTTTGGTGGATGAAACGCAATCGGGTAGCAGACATCGACATTGCTATTCGATCAGGTGTACCTGAAGACTTAGTAGATACACTATTGCAGCAGGTACAGCGCATCGTAAATCATCCTCATCTGCTGCAATGGGATACCCTACAACCTGGGGCTGAAATAGCTATACAGCAACTCAAACGTATAGGTATTCGCTTAGTGCTAGTAACCCTACGTCACCCTCGTCAGGTACAGGCATTTTTACAAGCTAACGATCTCATTCAATACGTTGACGAAATTTTTGGGGCCTCTGACATTAATGCAGCCCATTTAAATCGAGCAGATCAAAAAGTTGCCTTACTCAAATGCGCTATTGAAGCCCAGAAAAAACAGGGCTATCAGATATATCCCACGTGTATGATTGGCGATACTGAAGCGGATATTATCGCAGGACAACAAGCGGGTATAGTCACCGTTGCTCTTACCAATGGTATTCGTAGCCACGACTATCTCAAGCGATATCAGCCAACGTCCATCAATTCCACATTGCTCAAAGCAGTACAAAGTCGACGAATAAATCAGGCTTTACAAGCCGCGTAAGCATCCAAGATTTTTGACATAGCGAATTTTTGATAGCAATAGAAAAAGGCTATGTCTAAGTGATTTACAGCCCGCTCTCTACAGCTAATTTTTCGCCTTAAGATATCCCTTCCACCAATGATGAAGAGGGTAGTATAGAGCCGGTGTCCATAGACTGCTAAGAATAGCTGAGCTCAGGGCGACTCGTTGATGGGTACGCCAGATTTGCCAAAGGTTGAGATAAGGCGAATTTGGCCACAGTATATGTCGGAAACTCATTTGAAGCGCCATCATTGTAGCCCCAACTACTGCCATTCCAAAGACGATAAACGCCACTAAAACTACATTTTCCTGAATGATACGCTGACGTTGCAGCCTCGCAGTCAACATACCGACCACCATCAAACTTAAAGCATGGGTGGGAAAAGGCCCGGTCAAACCGTCCTGAAGCAACCCAAGCACAATCCCTGCAATCGCACCATCAAAAATTGGATAGTGAATACTCCAGATGACTACCCATATGAGCAACCAGTTAGGAGACACCCCTAAGAGCTCAATTCCAGGAAACCGCATGGGCGATAGCAGCAGACAAATCAAACAGGAACCAATGACAATGACGATATTCAGACACGTTTTCTGAAAATCAGTCAGTGTAGCCTTGCCTTTAGAGACGGTCATAGCTAATGGATAAGGACTAAGGTAAGACTATACAAGGACTACGGTGTTGCTTTATCGTCCACTATCTCGGCTGGAGGTGCATTGACGTCTGTTTTCGCTTCAAAGGGATGAATCGTAACCCACTCCAGAATATTTAGGGGAGACGACAACTGAATTACAGCTTCAGGCGCTGGACTCTTCTTCAAATCCATGCTTTCAATGCGTCCAACGGGGACTCCCTGGGGAAACAATCGACTATAGGAAGATGTGACAATGACATCACCTGGTTTAACATCAGGTGTGGTTTCAAAAAATTGCATGACTACACGACCATCGACATTGCCACGGACAACACCCAAGGCACGACTACGACTCACCTTGACCCCCATCTGGCTGGTTGGATCGGTAATTAGCAAAATTTGACTAGTGCTAGGGGAAACACTGAGCACTCGACCGACAAGACCACCAGGTCCCGTGGCCATATCTCCCTCAGTCACTCCATCTGAACTACCCTTATTAACCGTAATTTGTTGCCACCAATTGTCGGCACTGCGACCAATCACGGCAGCAATCGTTACTTTGCCCTGGCTATCGGCATAGTTGATATTTTCCCGCAGACCCTGGTTTTGATTTTCTAACTCAATCACCCGCTGCTGCAGTTCAAGAATATAAGCATTTTCCAAACGTTCTGCTTGGGTCAGTCCAGGATGCAGCGGAGAGGTTAAAACCTGATAAATCTCATAGATCACAGCTCCTTGACTCTGACGCATTGCCCAGGCTAGACCAATAACAAGGGTAGCAATACCAGCCCTTGTCGCATACCTATCCCACCAGCGTCTTAGTGCAAACATCGTTTAATTTGCAAAATCGTTGTCAATTAATCGTCCCTAAGAACTCTATAGATAGCGCGCGCTATATACATGCTCCAGAAAAACCTTTACAGATCACGAGCGCGCGCTATATACATGCTCCAGAAAAACCTTTACAGATCGCGAGAGCGAGCTCTAAATATACGTTCCAGAAGACCCTCTACAGATCGCGAGAGCGAGCACTAAATACACGCTCCATTTGACTGAAGTTCTCCAGAACACGTCCGGTGCCCAAGACGACGCAGCTTAGCGGATCAGCTGCGACATGGACAACAATACCGGTTTCATGGCTAATCAAAGTATCTAGGCCTTTGAGCAACGCTCCACCGCCTGCCAGCATAATACCCCTATCGATGATATCAGCTGCCAACTCCGGTGGTGTTCTCTCCAAGGTTCGTTTCACAGCTTCAACGATGACTGACAGGGGCTCTGCCATACTTTCACGGATTTCAGCACTTTTTACAGTGACTGTTCGAGGTAAACCGGACAGTAGATGCAATCCACGCACATCTAAAACGATTTCACCGTCGTTAGGACTCGGGTAAGCGGAGCCAATATTTATTTTGATTTCTTCAGCAGTCCGTTCACCAATAACCAAGTTGTGAACTTTTTTCATGTACTGGGAGATGGAATCACTCAATTCATCACCAGCAACACGGACCGACTCACTCAGGACAGTCCCTTGTAAGCTCAGAACAGCAACTTCAGTGGTGCCTCCACCGATATCAATAATCATGTTGCCAGTAGGCTCAGCTACAGGCAATCCCGCACCAATAGCAGCTGCCACCGGTTCATCAATCAGATAAACCATCCGAGCTCCAGCTTGCAAAGCCGCATCCATCACTGCACGACGCTCGACACCAGTGACACCACTGGGAATACCAATCACAATACGAGGCATGCCTAAAGCACGTCCTTCATGTACACGTTTTATAAAATGCTTGAGCATCAGCTCAGCAGTATCAAAATCAGCAATCACACCGTCTCGTAGGGGGCGCAGGGCTGTGATATTGCCAGGGGTCCGGCCTAGCATCCGCTTAGCTTCTTCTCCTACAGCTAAGGGCTTGCCGTCCTTATCCCTGGCGACAACAGAGGGCTCCTGTAGGACAACGCCTTTACCCGAAACATAGACCAGAGTATTAGCAGTACCCAGGTCTATGCCCATGTCACGGGAGAATGAAAAGCGATCGAGTAAACTCACTGGTATGACGTGCCCCCAAACGAGCTATGAAAAGACAAATGAACGATTTGTAAACTGGTGTGGATTTTATTACTTTCTGCGTTAACTACCATACTCCAAGGTTACACAGTCTAAAATTCTAATCATGATAGAAGTTTGTGGACCATGATTTTAATCACAGTGTGACTATTAAGGATAATTCTAGATGGCAGCACATGTCTCGCATATAAAGTAGTTAACACAGTTGCGGTTGAAAGAGCGATGAGTCTAAATGTAGTAAACCTTGTAGGTCGAGCAGGACGGGATCCTGAAGTTCGCTATTTTGAATCAGGCAACGTGCTGTGCAAATTTACAATTGCCGTGAATCGGCGTACTCGCAATAGTGACCAACCTGATTGGTTCAACTTAGAACTTTGGGGACGCAATGCTGAAGTAGCTGCCAACTATGTACGTAAAGGTAGTCTAGTCGGTGTGGTGGGCTCCCTCAAGCTTGACAGTTGGCAAGATCGAAACACAGGAGCACAACGTTCTAGTCCTGTTATTCGAGTAGAGCGCCTCGACCTATTAGGTTCTAAACGTGATAACGCTGCTCCCATGACAGGCAGTTATGATGACGAGCAATTTTAGGGAATTAGAAATTCTTCCTAGCTTGCCAAACGATTGCTTCTATCGGCATCCTTATCAGTCGCATCTCCATCGGCCTTAATATTGGCTTGAAAACCAGACCAAGCAGCACCAGGGACAACTTCGATTTTCCCCCGAGTTGGAAAGTCTAAGTCTTCAACAGCGGTCACACCA
The DNA here is from genome assembly GCF_018739885.1 of Leptothoe spongobia TAU-MAC 1115. GTDB lineage: Bacteria > Cyanobacteriota > Cyanobacteriia > Phormidesmidales > Phormidesmidaceae > Leptothoe > Leptothoe spongobia. The sequence continues at coordinate 63,882 of NZ_JADOES010000021.1, forward strand.
TTAGTGTAGAGATATTCACGTAGTAGCTGATAAGCTTCATCAATGCTTTTTACAGTGTAGTTAGCTGCGTACAAATATGGCTTCAAACGATTATGGTTACGAGGCGCAGTTTCTCGCAATGTGACACGAGTAGCTTTTCGAGCGCTCTGCTGGCAGCTAATACGGTATTTGATGGTGTGGCTGGCTGTATTAGGGAACATTTCACTGAGAAAAAAGGGAATTCTGGAAAAGCCGCCAGGATTGACCAGCTAGCTAAATTAATGAGAAATAAGGGCCTCCGGGAATACCTCTCTACATATTATTAGCTAGTACTAATAAACGAACCCTAATCTATATTGTCTAAAGTTGTCAAAAGTAATATCGGATTGCCGGTTACATTTGATCAATTCCTTCTAATCGAAATTAGTGTACTTTGAAACGTACATTAATTATAGTTATAGCTAAATCTATCTATTTTGGAATCAATTTCTTGCATTTTAACGGGTTTCTTCCTAGCACCAAAACTCTAGGGTTAGCGATTGTTACGGTTGGATCGGAGGTTATATGCCAAATTGAGGGCGATATAATAGCTAATAATTGCTAAAACAAGTCCCACAAGAGTACTGCCAACCATAAGAGCAACCGTAATATCAAGGCCAAGGTTCATCCATTCTTGAGGGGAGCGCCCCGTCAGATTAGCTTCATTAGATTGTCCTAAAATCCAGCGACCCACCTGATAGTTAAAGGCGTATATGGGAACGTAAGTGAGAGGGTTACTAATCCAAGTACCTGCAGCTGCCACAATTTTATTGCCACGAACGGCAGCAGCGATCGCAACACCAAGCAGGGTCTGTAATCCAAACAAGGGATAACTACCGGCAAATGTTCCTGCTGCCACCCCCCTAGCAATAGCACGAGGATGGCTTCGTAACCGGATAAAACGGATATAGACGTATCTGACCAGACGCCGCATCTTAGAAAGAATATTGCGCCGGGAATGGAATGATCTTTTGTGCGCTCGGAGAGCATTGGTCCGTTGATCGTCAGAAGGACTATTTGGATCCGCCACGGTTGGATTCCTTGTGAAGTGATAAATGCAAAGCAGACCGACGCTCGATGGGCTACTAGTAGATTACATAGTAATAATTATGACAACAGTGGCAACTTTGGTAATTCCCTATGGTCCTGCTGAACAGGCGGCATAAGGTATTGTTACAAGTTGGCATTAGCTGGAGGAAGCTCACTTGCCAGGTCAAGATAGAAAAATTATTCAGGGAGAAACTATTGCTGCGATCGCAACTGCAATTGTGCCGCAACAGGGCAGTGTCGGCATTGTGCGACTATCAGGAGCCTCAGCTATAACCATTGGCCAAAAACTATTTCAAAGCTCTGGACAGTGGGAAAGTCATCGCATTCTCTATGGTTATATTCACCACCCCAACACCCAGCAAACCGTAGACGAGGCCCTGCTGTTGTTTATGCAATCGCCCCGCTCCTATACCCGCGAAGATGTGGTGGAATTTCATTGTCACGGTGGCATTATGGCCGTACAACAGGTACTCCAGCTATGTATTGCCCAAGGAGCCCGACTAGCTGAACCAGGAGAATTTACCCTGCGTGCTTTTCTTAATGGTCGTCTCGATCTAACCCAAGCTGAAGGGATTGCTGATTTAGTCGGAGCTCAATCGCCTCAAGCGGCTCAAGCCGCATTGGCCGGCATCCAAGGCAAGTTAACGGATGTGATTCGTCACTGTCGTAGTCACTGTTTAGATGTACTAGCAGAAGTAGAAGCTCGCATTGACTTTGCCGATGATTTACCACCCCTGAATGAAAATGCTGTGAAGCAAAAGCTAGAGTCAATTTTGGCTGATTTAGACCAAATTTTAGCGACGGCTCACCAAGGAGAACTTCTACGCACCGGACTCAAGGTGGCCATCGTCGGCCAGCCGAATGTGGGAAAATCTAGCTTACTCAATGCGTGGAGTCGTTGCGATCGCGCCATAGTCACGGACCTTCCTGGGACCACCCGTGATGTAGTGGAATCGCAATTAGTCGTTGCCGGTATTCCTATACAAGTATTAGATACCGCAGGTATTCGTAATGCCACAGACCAGGTAGAACAGCTCGGTATTGAACGCTCTCAAACGGCAGCCCAAAGTGCCGATGTTGTGTTGCTGACCGTAGATAGCGCCGTAGGCTGGACGGAAACGGAAACCTTGCTCTACAAAGACATTAAACACAAACCCCATATCTTAGTCGTGAATAAGGTGGATTTAGGGACCCCCATGGGTCTGCCCATCACCGATGCGCCAATAGTGCATACAGTTGCAGCAGAGGGCAAAGGTATTGACGCGCTCGAGCAGGCCATCCTCACCATTGTCCATGCTGGCAACGTCCATGCGGCCAATATCGATTTAGCCATCAATCAGCGTCAGGCAGCAGCTCTCACCCGTGCCCAACGCTCACTAAAACAGGTCCATGCAACCATAGAAGCGGCTCTGCCCTTAGATTTTTGGACCATTGACCTCAGGGATGCCATTCGAGCCCTGGGAGAAGTGACCGGTGAAGAAATGACCGAGTCAATGCTAGATGAGATTTTTAGCCGATTTTGTATTGGTAAGTAGGGATAGTCCCTTGTGGTGCCCTAAAACTTACGGCATATCGAAAGTTAAAACAATAACCCAATGGACAAGCAGAAACGGCAGGTGAACAACACCCACCAAAGTACAATTCAAACCGCATATGTCACCTTGGCGCATGAAAATTTAGAGGAGTTAGTAGAGTTTTATCAGAACCTACTCGGGTATCCGCCCTCCCCCCATGAGTCTGAGCAATACGCAGAGTTTTCACTACCAGGCCTAAAGCTGGCTCTGTTTAAGCCTAGGGCCGATCACACCGAGGAATTCTCTAAACCCGCTAGCAGCATGAGTTTATGCCTGGAAGTTGAGAATTTAGAGAGTACGATCTCAACTCTAACTGGCCTCGGTTATGCCCCACCCGACGACATTATCCATGCCAGCCACGGTCAAGAAATCTACGCCTACGACCCCGCCGGTAATCGCCTAATTTTGCATCAGTCCTCATCGTAGGGAGGTTGTATGCAACCTCCCTACGATGGATTGGCAATCTAATCCATCTGACTAATCCGCTTTAGCTTCAACAGGTCCGTCATCTTGCGCAATTTTTTAACCGTACGCTCAAAATGAGTATGGTCTTTGACATCAATCCCCAGATCAATCTCAGCAATCTGATCTGGAAAGGTCGTTACCGTAGCCCGATGGACATTAATCTTCAGATCCGATAGATGACTCAAAATATCTTTGAGCACACCCACTCGATCAATGACCTCTAGCTTGAGCATCACTGGATAGGTAGGCGCTCGACCGGCCACTGCATCTGGGGCATTCCAACGGACTGGGATCAAACGATCCCCAGGGATAGAGGCCACATTAGGACATCCCTGGCGATGAATAGCTATGCCTCGAGCCCCCATAGACACCGCACCAATAATGGATTCACCTGGCAGCGGATTACAACAACCAGCAATATGGTGTAACAGCCCTTCGACACCCATAATGGAGCTACCGGACTCATCATTACCCCCAGCACCTTCACCCCAACGGGTACGTACCACTGCACCATCGTTAATCTGCTCCGCTAGGGTTTCATCATCAACCTCTTTAACTGGTTGCAACTGTTTGATGGCTTCCTGCAAACGATTCACCACCGAGTTAAGGGTGATCTCGCCATAGCCCAAGGCAGCTAACATATCTTCAACACAGGGATAATTACTACGTTGGGCAGCTTCTTGAGCAGGGGCGGATTTGAGCAACGCGTCCAAACCATCGCGTCCCATCACCTTTTCCAGCATGGCGTGGCCACGGGTCATATTCTCATCATGGTGAGACTGTTTGTACCAGTGACGAATCCGACTGCGCGCACCGGCAGAGACAACAAAGTTGAGCCAATCGAGGCTAGGGTGGCAATTTTTATTGGTCAGAATATCAACAATATCGCCATTCTCAAGCTGAGTATCTAACGTGACAATGCGATCATTTACCTTCGCACCAGCACAGTGGTTTCCTACTTCAGTATGGATACGATACGCAAAGTCAACGGGGGTAGCGCCTTGACTCAGGGAAAAGACATCGCCTCTAGGGCTAAAAACATAAACTTCCTCATCAAAAAGATTATCCTTTACATCACTCAGGTACTCCTGAGCATCTTTGAGTTCGCTCTGCCATTCCAATAGCTGGCGTAACCAGGTAAACTTTTCATCTTCAGCATTTACCTTAGTATTGCTATTGCCAGTCTCCTTATATTTCCAGTGGGCCGCGATCCCATACTCTGCCACCCGATGCATGTCCATTGTGCGAATTTGCACTTCAATAGGGCGGCCCTGAGCACCAATCACGGCTGTGTGCAGTGACTGATAACGATTGGCCTTAGGCAAACCGATATAGTCCTTAAACCGACCAGGAATCGGCTTAAAGCTATCGTGAACCACTGCCAACGCACGATAACATTCCACTTTGGTACCGACAATAATGCGCACGGCAGCAATGTCATAGATCTGATGAAAATCTTTCTGCTGGCGCTGCATCTTACGATAGATGCTGTAAAGATGCTTGGGACGACTACTAATTTCAACACAGCTGATCCCCTCAGCCTCCAGATGTGTTTCCAATAATCCGGCAACCTGTTTCAGTCGAGATTCTCTATCTGTACGTTTCTCAGAAATTAGATTTTTGATCTCCTTATAAGCCAACTCTTCCAAATACTTAAAGGAAAGATCTTCTAATTCCCACTTGATCCGACCGATCCCTAAACGGTTAGCTAAGGGAGCAAAAATCTCGATGGTCTCACATGCCTTTTGTCGTTGCTTTTCAGGGGGTAGATGCTGCAATGTACGCATGTTGTGGAGACGATCTGCCAGTTTGACAACAATGACTCGAATATCTTGAGCCATTGCTAAAAACATGCGGCGAAAGTTTTCAGCCTGGCGTTCAGTCTTACTGTTGAATTGAAACTTTGAGAGTTTGGTTACCCCCTCCACCATCTGACGAACTTCAGCACCAAAATGGGCTTCAATCTCATCTGCAGTCACATCGGTATCTTCGACAACGTCATGCAAAAATCCTGCTGCAATCATGGCGCTATCTCCACCCAAGCTACGCAAGATATTGGCAACAGCTACCGGATGGGCAATGTATGGCTCCCCAGACGCACGCATTTGCCCCTTATGCAGTTGATAGGCAAACTCAAACGCCCGACATACAAGCTGATTATTATCTTTAGGGAGCTCGATCGAAGCTTCATGATCCCCTTCCTCAGCCAACTGGCTGTGTTCCAGGATGCAAGACCTGAGCCAAGTGGGTAAGGTACAGTCATTTGGAAGAACAGGCACTGCTGAGATCATGGTAGGTAGAAGAGGAAGGTTAAAAACTGATAAGGCCAATATTCGCCGTTAATACAGACAGGTGGTTGAACGTGGTCAACACACTCAATTGCAGCTATACCGATAAAGAAGTCAGAAACCCCAGAGTTCAGCTATCTAATCCAGCCAGCTTGCAATCATCTGTCTTGGTTTTATTGCCGTTATGTGAAATTTTTCCTGTAGTGAGATTCGCCAACTCTTCAGGCGATATCTTGCCCAAGACTATTTGCCCATTTCCGGAGTAAGAAGAGTATAAATTCTTACAATTATAAGCCTGATGCTGGTTTTGCAACTGACCACTAGCAAATAATTAGACTTGATTCTCTTAACGAACCTCTAAATTTCGGAAATATTTCGGAAACCTAGCTAGCTTTATTCTCAGGAGCACCTTACTTATTTATTAGGATAAGCGTCTGAAAAAAGAACCGTGCACTACTTATATAAAAGCTATATGTAAAAAATGACCGCTGCTGATCCCCGGCATGATTTTATCTTTCAGGTTCAGATTTATCGCCTAATTAACTGAGCGACTCTTATCTGCAATCAGCAGTAGTAAAAAATTGGGTTGCCCCGGTCTTATTAAACTCTTACATTATTATTAAATCATGACATTTACCAGTGCCGTTGAAGCCATCCGTCGTTATGAAGCCCTGTTGACTCAGCTACAAAGAGCGATCGGTCAAGCATCAATGCCCCAGAAAGCTAGTGGGCTCCAAACATTTTTTACTCAAAATTTGTGGAGCACCATTAGCCAGTTAGACCTCCCTCATCAACAGTCTCAATGGCATGCAGCCACAACAGAAATCCACCGTCATATGAGGCTTTTAGCCATAGAAATCAGCTTTGCTCAAGCCTCGCGTCATGGCAATACGCGTCAACAACGCCTAGCTCAAATTGAACAACGGTTAGACCAGTTACAAGGCTTTACCCAGGTCTTAAGTAACCTTTTGATGGGGGTACAGTCATAGCGGGTGTTACTTCATCAATAATAGAGGTGACGAGCAAGTATGCCGATAAACCTTGAGTTTTCACCGGTGAAAAACTACAGTCTGGATGTGGAGATAGGTTAGACCGAGCATTACGGTAGCCAACCATGCGATTTTGCACTTTATCACTGAGGTCGATGCTCTGTCCGAAACATCCGCAGGAGTCGTTACTGACAGGCCAAATGGTAGAAGGACTCAAGGCCCATCAATGCCCTACATGCAATGGCTCTTGGGTCACCGCTGAAGATTATCAAACTTGGCAACTTAGCCACGCTGATCCCTCCCGAACGATTAATAGTTTGACGGTACCGATTAACCGTGACGTTGATTATCAGCCCTCTCGCTACGATAACCGCGCTGGACTATGTCCCAACTGTGGCTTTTACCTGGTGCGTGAGCGAATAAATCTGCAGAAGATTGCTTTCTTCATTGAACGCTGTCCCGGTTGCAGAGGAATTTGGTGTGACGATGGGGAATGGGCTGTATTAGATCAACTGGGTCTCAGTGCCTATGTTCCAGTCCTGTTTACAGATGAATGGCATAGCTATGTACGCAATGCCGAAGCTGAGTTTCGGGAGCGCACAGCCACAGCAGAAAAACTGGGGTCTGAGATTTCAGAGAAACTGTTTGAACTTGCCAAGCTTCTAGAAGAACACCCCAATGGAGATTTTGGCGTGGCCTATTTAATGCGACGATTTGAGCAATAAGCAGCGGAACTTTGCCTGCTAAACTCTTCAATACCATCTGATTCATTTAATAAGTTAGACGTGTCTGACCTTTGTTATGACTCCCCCACTGCTACAGCTTGATAGTTTCTGTGTGGCCTATCCACGGCAGGAAAACTGGGCAGTTGAGCAGGTATCTCTATCACTTCAACCTGGAGAAATGCTTGGGTTGGTAGGAGAGTCAGGTTGTGGAAAATCAACGTTGGGACGAGCAGCACTGCGTTTATTACCTAGTAATAGTCGCACCCAAGGTCATTCATTATTTGAGGGGCAAGACGTGTTCAGGTTTTCGCCCCAGGAAGTTCGGCACTTTCGTGGGGAAGCTGTGTCATTGGTATTTCAGGATCCAATGACACGCCTTAATCCGCTGATGACGATTGGGGATCACTGTGTGGAAACCCTGCTGGCTCATCGTTCTGATTTATCAAAACAGACGGCTAAAGATATCGCGATCGCAACCCTCGAATCCGTCAGTATCCCAGCCAGTCGCTGGGAGCAGTATCCCCATGAATTTAGCGGCGGTATGCGTCAGCGGGTAGCCATTGCTCTGGCACTGCTCCTCAAACCCAAGTTAATTGTGGCCGATGAGCCTACCACTAGCTTGGATGTAACCATCTCGGCCCAAATCTTAGATCTATTGACGCAGCTATGTCGTGAACAAAACATGGCGCTGATTTTGATTTCCCATGACCTGGCCTTGGTAGGAGAATATTGCGATCGCATCGCCGTCATGTACCAGGGCAAACTGGTGGAGCTAGGCACCACTAAGCAGGTGTTGTATCAGCCCCAGGCAAAGTACACCCAATCATTGCTGCAGGCAGCCCATCAGTTGCAAAATTACGAAGTCGATGAAATTGAAGAAACCCAGAACGCCATCGAACCCCTGTTACGGGTGCAGGATCTAGTCAAGCACTACACCATTGAGCAAAATCTACTCTCAAAACTTTTCAATCGCACGCCACCAGAAATCATTAAGGCTGTCGATGGTATTTCTGTAGAGTTGCAACCCGGTGAAGTATTGGGACTCGTCGGAGAATCTGGCTGTGGCAAAAGTACCTTTTCCCGTACCCTGATGCAGATTATTCCACCCACATCAGGCAGTGTAGAGTTTCTGGGTCAAAACCTGGTAGGGATGTCAAGGCCTGAGCTCCAGACCCAACGCCGCAACTTTCAGATGATCTTCCAGGATCCACATGCCTGCCTCAATCCAATGATGACGATCGGTCGAGGGATTGCTGATCCATTAATTATTCACGGCTTAGCCAGTGCATCGGAGGCCAAAAAGCAGGTGCACGCCATGCTTAAACGGGTGGAACTAACACCGACTGAAGATTACTATCATCGCTATCCCAGTGACTTATCGGGTGGTCAGCAACAGCGAGTGGCCATCGCTCGGGCTTTGATTACTAAGCCTAAACTGGTCATCTGTGATGAACCGGTAAGTATGTTGGACGCTAGTGTCCAGGCCCAGGTATTAGAACTAATGCTAGAACTTAAAGATGAGTTAGAGCTGACCTATCTATTTATTACCCATGATTTATGGGTGGCCAGGTACCTTTGCGATCGCATCGCCGTCATGAACAGTGGAAAAATCGTTGAGCTAGAACCCACGGAAAAGCTTTTTAAGTATCCACAGCATCCTTACACGCAGGCCCTATTATCTGCGGCCCCTCTCCTAGCAAAGTAATCAGAATATTCAACTTAAATCTAAATCATTTTCCATAAAAAAGGCTGGCCTCAATAGGCCAGCCTTTTTTATGGAAAATGCTCTATAACACTCAAATAGCCGTGGGGCCGATGAGCTTACTGAACAACGATCTTGCCAACCATACCAGCACCACGATGAGGAGCACAGAAGTAGTTATACTCACCAGGCTCAGTAAAAGTTGAGGAATAGGATTCACCTGGGGAGAAAGTTAGCTGATCTTGGGATAGGGAATCAGCAACGTCTTTGCCACCAGGAACTCCAGCTGCATCGAAAATCACGTTATGGGGGGCCATTTTGTTGTTAACCCAAGTGACCGTATCGCCAGACTTGATGGTGATGGTAGAAGGCTCAAACTGGAGCAGACCTGCATCGGATCCCATTTTGACTGTGTGATCAGTAGCGTAGGCAGGAGCCGCATTGAAAACAGTGCCCGCAAAAACCAGAGCAGCTGTCACTAGCAGCACACTCATGGCTCGCAAAGCTCGGTTAATAAAGGTCATGATAGATTTTCTCAAGGTTGAATTTAGAGGTAGTTAACAGTAACTAACTACACATACTTAGACATTCTAGAATGACTGCTGTCTCTGTAGGTAGCTACACAAAAAATAAAGCATTGCTGAGCATGCTTAAGCCCAAAGCCCAGATATCAAATACCTATCCTCAGACTCACACCAGCCTCAACATGAGCACAATAGGGTAGGGAAAAAGCCTTTCAAAAGGGACTTTCAGACTCCAACAGCCATACCTTTTAATACTTCTCAGCAGACCTTATGATCGATGTCCCACAGCTTTACAGTTGTACATATTTGACGGAACGTCATTTGACGCGGTCCAAAAAAACTAGAGACGATACTTGCGTACCAGCCCATCGTTTTTTAAGCAAACGTGGTTGGAAACCATGACTGTTTTGAGAGGAGACCCCAATGAAGTCGATTGTGACTACTGTTATGGCGTTTGTAGCAAGCGCTATGTTCTTAATTGCACCACCGGCTATGGCGGCTGATGCTGGCGCTGGCGCTCAAGTGTTTTCTGCTAACTGTGCCGCTTGCCACATTGGTGGTGGCAACGCCGTTAACCCTGCCAAAACACTTAAAAAGGATGACTTGACTGCTAATGGCAAAGATACCCCTGAAGCAGTTATTACCCAGGTCACGAAGGGCAATGGCGGCATGCCTGCCTTTGGTGGTCGTCTAACCCCTGAGCAAATTGAAAATGTTGCAGCCTACGTACTTCAACAATCATCACAGGGTTGGTGATACATACGTCCTTCAGCATGCTTGCCCCTTACCTAGTCTGGATTTGAATCTAGGCTAAGTTTTAATTTAAATCTATAAAGCCTGTTTTTAGGGGTATTCCCCCCCTGGAAGCAGGTTTTTCTATTAGGTAACGTAGTTCTGAAGACTAAAAAAATCTCAAGAAGTCCGAATGGACGATCTCATCTGTGTAAAAAATAATACTTGGTTGACAGGATACTAATCGTGGATAATGCGTGACCAATACTAAAAAAGTTGTGAGGCGAGATAATGCTTGCTTGGACAGTTAAAACACTTAGTCTCCCTGCGATCGCAGGTGTTGATATCCAGTGGGTACCCTGGTGAGGCCAGGCCCGCTGGCGGCATTAGCCAGGCGATGGGCAGCTATAGTCTGCACCCTGAGTTTGGGTGGTTGTCAAGTAGCTGCTCAACTCCCTCCTGCATCCAGTGGGCGGCAGGTAACTAGTTCTAACTCAGTGATTGTGCAGCTGTTTGAATGGAGCTGGCCAGACATTGCTGAAGAGTGTGAAATATGGCTAGGCCCCCATGGGTATGGAGCTGTGCAGATTTCACCGCCCCATGAGCATCGAGTCATCGATGAAGAAGCAACACCCTTTCCCTGGTATCAGCGTTATCAACCCGTTAGCTACAAACTGTCAAGTCGTAGTGGCAATCGGGCTGAGCTGGCAAATATGGTCAACCGCTGTCATCGAGCTGGTGTAAAAGTCTATGTTGATATGGTCATCAACCATATGACCAGTGTCGGCAGCGGTCAAGGAATTGCCGGTAGCGAGTTTGATACAGCCAATTTTTCCTATGCAGGGGTGCCCTATGCCCAAACTGACTTCAATGAACCTTGCGTCATCGAAGCTAGTGATTATACCGAAGAACCCTGGCGAGTACAGCACTGTCAGCTATCCAGTAAACAAGACCTGGATACAGGCAGTGAAAAAGTACAAGCTGAATTAGCGACAGCGATGAATGAGCTCTTGGCTCTGGGGGTAGCGGGATTCCGACTTGAGGCGGCGCAGCATATCCCGCCTGATCACATTGCCAAGATTTTGCGGCGTCTGCGCCCTCTTAACACTAAATTTCACATCAACGGTGGTCGCCCCTTTATTTATCAAGAAGTCACCCATACAGGTTCTAATGCAATTAAAGCCAATGACTATTTTGGCAATGGCGCGGTAACCGAGTTTCGCTATGGTCGTAACTTAGGTGAACAGGTCCGCCATGGGCAGCTCAAAAATCTTGTGTTATTTGGTGAAGCCTGGGGTTTAATACCAAGCCACAAAGCAGTCGTCTTTACGGACAATCACAACACTCAGCGAAGTAGCGATCGCAATATCGTTACCTTTAAATCACCAGAGGATGATGGAGCTAGTTATAAACTAGCCAATGTTTTTATGCTAGCTTGGCCCTACGGCATCCCAAAAGTCATGTCTAGCTATGACTGGCCCAAAGACTTAGGAAACTGGGTAGGGCCTCCCACCGATGAGCAGGGTCGCACATTACCCGTCAGTTGTGGCAACGGCTGGATCTGTGAACATCGGTGGGCAGCTATCGCTAATATGGTGGAATTTCGCAATGTCACCCAGGGAGCTACCACAGTCGATCATTGGTGGGATAACGGCAATAGCCAGATAGCCTTTGCCCGAGGAGATCGCGGCTTTGTCGTCATCAATAACGAAAGCACAAACCTGCGTCAAACACTGATGACCGGGCTACCAGCGGGTCAATACTGCAATGTCTTATCAATAGAAACCGCTACCGCTGATCATATCCCCCAGGAGGCTCTGGCCAACTGCATGACTACAATTACGGTAGATGCAGACGGAAAAGCTAGCTTTGAAATCGGTCCTCAGCAAGCAGTCGCTCTGCACATTGGCGCACGCTTATAGACAAGCAAGCGCTATCTCTCAACCAAACACAATTGCGAAGGCCAAAGCCTTAGATTTCAGCGATCACAAGTTACCGCCATTATCCATAAAGCGTTGAAAACCCGACAGCTCCTGTACGGTTTTCAAACAGTTTTTTTCTCTAGTTACGTTGATAGGCTAAGGCTAAAGACGTATCTGCAAGGAACTTCAATCAATGCCGGTCAATAAAAACCCACGACCGCCACGCTCTCGACAAATTAGCAGCCTGCTCTTTTTACTAGGCGCAGTATTGCTGACAATCAATATTTTTCTGCCTATTCAGCGTACACCACGCACTCCCTACAGCATGTTTATCCATCAGGTGCAGGAGCATAAAGTGGTCAAAGCATCGGTAGGACAAAATGAAATTCGCTATCAGATCAAAAATGAGCTGGGAGAGCCTAGTGTAGTCTATTCCACCACACCCATTTTTGATCTGAAGCTACCAGATCTTTTAGAAGCAAATGGGGTAGAGTTCGCAGCGCCTCCCCCCCCTCAAAATCAATGGATTGGTAATTTACTGAGCTGGGTAATCCCACCATTAATCTTTATTGCCGTATGGCGCTTTTTCTTAGCCCGAGGTGGCGGACCCCAAGGAGCACTGTCCATTGGCAAAAGTAAGGCCAAGGTTTATGTCGAAGATGAAGCCACCAAAATCACTTTTGAAGATGTGGCAGGTGTAGAAGAAGCCAAAACTGAACTAGTAGAGATCGTTGACTTTTTGAAAACCCCTAAGCGGTTTACCGATATCGGTGCCAAGATCCCTAAAGGGGTACTGCTAGTCGGCCCCCCAGGAACCGGTAAAACTCTACTGGCTAAGGCTGTGGCTGGGGAAGCAGGAGTGCCCTTTTTCAGTATTTCCGGCTCCGAATTTATCGAAATGTTTGTGGGTGTGGGCTCCTCCAGGGTACGTGACCTGTTTGAGCAAGCTCAAAAGCAGGCTCCCTGTATTGTCTTTATCGATGAGCTAGATGCCATCGGTAAATCCCGTGCCTCTGGTGGGTTCTATGGCGGCAATGATGAGCGTGAGCAAACTCTTAATCAGCTGCTGACCGAGATGGATGGGTTCAGTGCAGGTGAAAATACCATCATTGTTTTAGCGGCCACTAACCGACCTGAAACACTGGACCAAGCGTTACTACGTCCTGGTCGATTTGATCGTCAGGTATTAGTAGACCGTCCTGACCTCAAGGGGCGAGAAGCCATCCTCAAAATTCATTCTCAAGAAGTGAAACTTGGTGACAATGTGGATTTGCATGTAATCGCCACAAGAACCCCAGGATTTGCGGGTGCCGACTTAGCTAATCTCGTCAATGAAGCCGCTTTACTTGCCGCTCGTAATAATCGTCAAGCAATCATCCAAGCAGACTTTGCCGAAGCTATTGAGCGTGTCGTCGCAGGCCTGGAGAAAAAGAGCCGAGTCCTCAACGACAAAGAAAAAGAAATCGTTGCCTATCACGAAGTGGGTCACGCCATGGTGGGAGCTCTGATGGAAGATAGCGGACAGGTGGAAAAAATATCCATTATTCCACGTGGCATGGCCGCCCTGGGATATACGCTACAACTACCAACGGAAGACCGATTTTTGCGTAGTGCCGACGAGTTAAAAGGTCAAATCGCAACATTATTAGGTGGGCGGTCTGCAGAGGAAGTCGTCTTTGGCTCCATTACGACTGGCGCAGCAAATGATTTGCAACGTGCCACTGAAGTGGCGGAGCAAATGGTTACAACTTATGGCATGAGTGAGGTGTTAGGGCCACTTGCCTATGATAAAGGGCAGCAAAGCTCGTTTTTAGAGAATGGGATGCCCAATGCTCGCCGCAACATGAGTGAAGAAACAGCCCGAGCCATTGATGCTGAAGTGAAGAGTTTGGTAGAAGCTGCCCATGATCAGGCATTGGGTATCCTACGTAGCAATCGAGACTTGCTGGAAAGCATTGCACAGCAGTTACTTAAGGAGGAAGTAATTGAAGGAAATTTACTGCGAGAAATGCTTGCCCAAGTAAAACCCCTGGAATCTGTGGCATAGTCTGCCAATTGAGCATTCCTCTGGTTCAAGTAGGCAAGGTAAAACCATATTTTTTAAGCTTCAGGTCATTTTCCTGAAGCTTTTGGTTATAGTTCAATCCTCAAATTTTCAAACGGGGTAGGGGTGTTGGCCGTCCGATACCATAACCTTGACCATAATCCACGTCTAGCGATCGCAATTTATATAGAATGGCATCATTTTCCACAAACTCTGCAATCGTTTTCATCCCCATCATCTTGGCCACCTGATTGACCATATCGACAATCGTGTAAATATACTCTTCTGTTTCAATATTACGAATCAAATCGCCATCAATTTTGAGGTAATCCACTGGCAGCTGGCGCAGGTAACCAAACGAAGAAACACCACTCCCAAAATCATCTAGGGCAAAACTTACCCCCAACTGCTTTAAGATGGTAATAAATTTGAGGGCCTGATCAAGTTGAGAGATTGTTGTTGTCTCAGTAATTTCAAAACATAATCGTTCTGCTGGCATAGTCGATTGTTGTAAGAGCCCTATCACAAAATCTGTAAACCGCTCATCACTTAAACTACGGCCCGAGAGATTAATAGCCACCATCGTTTTAGCTTCAGGGTAATAGTAGTAGTAGTTTGTCAGAACAGTTTTCACTACCCAGCGATCAATCAGACCAATCATGCCATAGCGCTCCGCCATGGGTATAAATAAATTAGGAGGCACAATTTTACCGTGCTCATCCGTTAAACGCAGCAAGATTTCCACATGGCTATAGGCATGATCTAACAGCGAGATAATTGGCTGCTCCATTAAATGAAAACGACTTTCTTCGATCGCCTGAGGAATATTGGCAATATGCACTAATTCAAGATGCTGTCGATCAAGTTCTGTATCATTTCGATCTGCCAAATACACCCGACCCCGGCCTAAGTCCTTTGCCTTGTAGCAAGCTAAATCAGCTCGACTAAGTAAGTCAATCACATTAGAGGCATCACCCAAAATAGGCACTAATCCAATACTCACTCCCACCTGAAACTTCCGCCCTTGCCATGTAAACTGGTAATCATTAATTTTGTCCACTAGGGCCTGAGATAGTTTTTGTCCATGCTCTAGGGAACAACCTTCTAATAACAACCCAAACTCATCTCCCCCCAAACGGCCCAAGCTATCAGAACTGCGGATAGTTTGTTGCATTAGCTGCGCCAGCTCTGTCAACAACTGATCCCCAACCAGATGACCAGCCGTATCATTAACAATTTTGAACTGATCTAGGTCAAGATATCCCAAAACCGATTGGATACCTCGATCACGAACACGTTTTATAGCTTGTCGCAATCGCGTATCAAATTCGTTGCGATTAATCAACCCCGTAAGTGAATCGTAGGTTGCTTGATAAGCAATTGTTTGGGTGAGGTTATACTCTTCTGTCACCTCTCGCTGCAGACCACGATACCCTTGAAAACGATTGTTTTTATCTAATAAGGGATGAGCATTGAGATGAAAGATCCGCAGTGTCGTGCCCGATGTTTGCAATCGTAACGGAAAGTTTTCAAGGGGTTGATGCTGAGTCAATCGATCTTCAAAATAATCCCAATTTGCCTCCAAATTAGGCAGTGAAGCTAGAGCCTGATAGGGCGTTTTACCCTCTAAATCTTCACGCTGAAGATAATGAAAATTACCAGACAAGTAAGAAAATCTGAGGTCCTTATCTAACTCCCAGAACAAATCAGCACCTAGATTTGCCAAATCGTGAGAGCGTCTTTCATTTTCTTGGAGCAAGTTAGCCTGGACTCTCCGACCACGTAGTACTTCAATGAGTAAAACAAGAACCAAAAAACTTGCCGAAAGAAGGCCAAACATGAGCGTATAAATTCACTTCCTCCCCTAACCAATACTTTCTTGGAGTTGAGGAGGAGACGGTGGAGGCAGGCCTTTTCGACC
>NZ_JADOES010000022.1 GCF_018739885.1 Leptothoe spongobia TAU-MAC 1115
TTTGGTTGGGACGGGACTATTATCCCATCCCTTTTTTCTTATTTACAAAGGGTCCCACAACACCTGCGTACGCCCCGTGCTGGCATGTTGGTGCTAGTTGCTTCAGTCCTTTGAGCATGGTGAAATCGATTTCCCAGGTAGCTTCATTCCACGCTTTAATAAGCATGTCCGCGACATGATCATTATGTATTTGGACAAGCTTAGACCTGACTCGCTCATGCCATTGTTCATGAGTGACTTTTCCTGTAATTGCAGGCAACAGTAACTCGTGGGAAAAGGCACATGAAAACAAAGTGCCTCTGGTTAACCCTAAGGTAGGTTCAGCATTACTGATTTCTGAACCTACCCAGTGGCGGAGAACTCCATCGAAATCAATTAAAATCGTATCTTTCAATTGTCGCCTACCATTTTTGAGCATTGCGTAGCCTGATACCGCTGGCATGGAGTGATGTTTGCCAAACACTTTTCAAAGGCAATAAATTATCAAGTGCCCGTACCTCTATATGGCGTTTTTGATGCTCTTTTGGCAGTTGAGTGAGTGTGTCTAAACCAATGGGCATGACTTCAGTTTTAGCGTTGGTGTCTATTTCCATACAAAACAGTGCTCTCTCTTGAGAAGCTAGGGGCGTTATGGGCTGTCTTGAGAGCTTAAGCCATCGGTGGGGCGTTAGCCTGTTTGATTTCAGCCAATTCAGCCTGAAACAGGGATATTCCAGCATCGACCCATCGGTCGATTTCTGCTAACAAGGTTTTTAATGTGAATCTCTCGAATCGAGTGTTGAGCGTTGCCAATACGGTCATGATGATACCCCGGCGTTCAGCACCGTGGTCCGTTTTACTGGTGCGTCCCCCTTTTCTGACTTCAGCTTCGCGACGCACATTGCGTTCACTGCGATTGTTGGTGGGTTCCACGTGAGGATGAACGACAAAGACAAATAAGGCCTCTATGCCATTGACTAACTCATTTTGCAACCGAATGAAAGTCTGCTGATGAGTCGGCATCGTGTCCTTATCGATGGGTGTACCCGCATCACGACATACTTTGCGAATGCGGGTTTTGAGGCTATTGACTTTGTCAGTCCGACCCACACTCAGGCGTTGGTCTTTTTGCCAGCGCACCGCCTGCTGATAGATTCGGTAAAGGTCATCGAGAAAGGCTTTATATTCCGTTTGCTCTGGATGCTGAAGCATCAACTTGATGGCTTTCCGCAATAGATGTGCCCAACACAGTTGATGTTCAGTAAACAACGATTGGTAGGCCCCGTAATCATCTGTGACCCCAATGCCCTCAAACTGCTCTCCTACAATGGCCTGGGCTTCTGCTTTCCCGCGTCCCACACCACAGCGAAACAAGACGTGCATCGCCGTGGAAAACGCCCAGGTATAACAACTATCATTGCCGACCTTCCAGCCCGTTTCATCGATGTATATCACCAATTGTCGTGACAGCAACTCGGCTATCGTATCGTATTGATCCTGCCAATCTCGGCTCAGCTGTTCCAACAACGCATTGGCTTGCGATTTTGACAGCCCTAATCCGGTGAAAAATTTCACCACTCCACAGGTATTGTCGAGCGAGATGCCTACCCAATAGTGTAAAAACGCGACGATTAAGATAATCTCGATACCATACTCACTCAGACTACTACGAACGCCAGCAATAGTGGGTAATTGCTGACTCTCGGGTCTGGCAAACAAACGGTAACAGATATACGTCGCTTTCCCATCGATAATTCGCCAGACATACTGTTGACGACGTTCTATACATCCGGACTTGGCCACCCCTGGTTCATACACATCCACGTAATCATCGATCAACGATACCTTACTGTGTTGAGGACGACGTCCCGTTGATTGACGACCTCGTTTACTTTTCCGCGAGCCTTTATGCTTATCAACACTATAGTTTTCTGTGAATTTCGGAGACTTCGACCCTTTTGAAGCTCCCTTATCCTTCAAGAGCGTCTTCAACCGTTCATTCTCTGCGACGAGGTCCTGAATTTGCTGGTCTTGTTCCTGAATTCGCTGCTCCTGCTCCTGGATCCGCTGCTCCTGCTGGTCGAGGCGCATCCCAACTTGAGTTAAGAGCAGTGTGATGTCATCGGAACCCATCGAATCGAACCTGAATGTCTATCGCGATTGATTGATTGGAAATGTATCACAGATCCTCACACTATTTTCTCTCCTGAGAAAATAGACAACTACGTTTTAGCGACCCACATACCTGCATCTTCAAGACTTACAAACGCTTCTGTGGGAAGATTATAACGATAAAGAGTAGCTGTGTTTACTTGGTTCAGCCATGCCTTTTCAATATAGACAAGAAATTTGGCTGTACTCCCTTTCCACCATAACTGGTAATCCTCTTCGGTCGTTTTAGGGGTACGCCATAGCAAAATTCTTGGACATTCTCTAGGAAAGAGATACATCGCTTCATAGGAATCTTGAATGGCCCATACCAGCGGCCCATTAAGCCATTCAAGCCCTATGGGTCTTTTAGCCGCAATACGGACTGGTCGAGGCACAAACACATCGATATTTGGATTATCGCTGAAGTGGAATAGTTGCATGGCTAAAACAGTTCATCTAGTAATAGGTGATACTTAATTTTCTGCTCATTCTCATCGATTTTCAGGTTCTCGAAAAACCTCTGCATCAATGTTTTTTCTTTTGTTTCTTCCCAAATGTTTCGAGCAGCATGGGCAATATCACACCATATATCTGCACAACCTCCTCTGCCCCAATCAATCAAGCCAATACCACCCTGGGAATCGACGATAATATTCGCATCGTTCATATCGCCATGGGAAAATACTGGAGATTCTGGAAATTGGGTTGCCAGAAGATTCTGATATAGGTCTTTTGGAGAGCTGAATGGAAGCGTGCTATCCACGAAATCATCGTATGCAATTAAGGTATTGTCGATAAAGTAGTTAAGCTCTGCTAGTCGCGTGTCTAAGCTGCTATCAAATGGACAATTATTTATCTCAATAGTCCGGACAGAAAAGCGAGAAAAATAGACAGAAAAGCTATCCAGGATCTAAGGTTTTGTTAACGAACAACCTCTCTGAATAGCTATGGCATCCATCATACCGGGTCTACTGCGTAAAGTAGGCCATTTAGCAAACCCCGTCGTCAGTTTCTAGTGACCTTATTTGCGACCATCTATGTGGTGTGTGGCAAGGTGAACTTCACGAATTTGAGTCGTTATAGTGATCTTTCGGACCGTACCTATCGGCGACACTTTGAGCGCCCCTATGAGTTTATTGGCTTCAATCGATGTTTGATTGAGGAGGTGATCGTGCCCACCCATTTCCAGGTCGGTGTGGTGGATGCCTCGTTTGTGCCGAAAAGTGGAAAAGCCACCTATGGGATAGACCGGTTCTACAACGGCAAAGCCAGTCGCCCGGAACGGGGTCTGGAGCTCTCGATGATAGCGGTGGTGGATGTGGACCAGGCTATCGGCTACACGCTATCGGTGCAGCAAACCCCACCCATTGAAGCAGAGGCAGAGGTGAGCCCGAACTGGACTCGAGTCGATGACTACCTCGAACACCTGCGAACCACTCGTTCTGACTTGCCTGGGACAGTTCGATACTTAGTAGGGGATGGATTCTACAGCAAACTGAAATGGGTGAATGGGGTCGTTGAGTTGGAGTTAGAGGTGATTGGTAAACTGCGGTGTGATGCCAACTTAAAGTATCTCTATGACGGTCCACAAAAGTCTCGTGGGGCACGTCGTAAGTATGACGGAAAGGTTGACTTAAGCGACCTCAGGCGCTGGGAGGCACTGGGTGAAGTCGAAGACGATACCGAGCTGTATACGGCCATTGTCTGGTCCGTGAGTCTTAAACGTAAGATTCGAGTGGTGTATTTGCTCAATCGGAAGCATCCAGAGCAACTTTGCTATGCCTTGCTGTTCTCTACCGATCTCGACCTCGACCCGATTCAACTCTACGAGGCATACCGGGCGAGGTTCCAAATTGAATTTATTTTTAGAGACGCAAAGCAATTTACTGGGCTGACCGACTGCCAAGCCAGGGATGAACAGAAACTCGATTTTCATTTTAATGCTGCCCTCACCGCATTGAATATTGCCAAAGCCGAACAGTATCTGCAGCGCAACCCCTGGGAACCGTTTGTATTTTCTATGGCCTCCTACAAACGGCGCAAACTCAATCAGCACCTACTGGAGGCATTTATTCACAACTTAGATTTAGACGAGACTTTGATTAAATCACATCCCAACTATTCGAGCCTTTGTGAATACGGGGTTTTAGTCTCCTAATTCTGTCCGGAGTATTGTTATCTCAATAGCCTGTAGTTGGTTGATAGCTTCAGCAAACGTATCCACAAATTCATGGGGGTTAGTTTCTTGTTTCTCATATAGCGCCTCGCCCTCTAGCTGCTTCATAAGCAGGAATTGATGCTTATCATTCTCTAAATAATCCAGTATTTCTGGCACCTTTATCTGCTGGTTCAACCAGAGTATTACGTCTTTTTCCCTGGCTATACTGTATGTAGTATTAGAAAATTTCTGATGTCCAATTTTCAAATATAACGTCTCAGAGTTACTTGTCAGTTTGAAGACGTCTGCTGGTGATTCGCCTTCGCGATCTTCTTCTACTTGGTAGGTATTGCACAGTGCCCTTAGCGATTTTGGAAGTTCAATATTGCCTATCATTGTGCTGGTACAGCGACTTTAGTTACATCCCTTAAAGAGCAGTGCTCTACACTAAACATTATTGAGCAAATCAGCTGATGTCTGTAAAGCCCGTAGCGGTCTTAATTCATGTTCACTCTCTGGCAGAGGCGAGGGAATGGTACAAAAAGGCTTTTCCAATGGCAACGGAAATTCACCTTGAGAAACAGGACTTTGTCTCGCTTGATATTGATGGTTTCACCATCGAGTTGGTACATGCTGACCAGAAAGTTTCCAGTGGAAAGGCTGGTTCTGTTTTGTATTGGGCGGTTGCCCATCTCGACAAGGCGATCTCACATTTCGTCGCATTAGGCTCAACTGTTTATCGGGGTCCGATGGCCATTGAAAACGGTTTAGGCATGTGTCAAGTCACCGACCCTTTTGGAAATTTAATTGGCTTGCGAGGACCTTATGAAAATGGAGATTCAGCGCCTTAGCTTAGACGAATGCGCTCGCCTGCGATCTATTCGGCTAACAGCTTTACAGGACGCACCGCAGGCCTTTGAAACCACTTTTCAGACAGCGGTGGCATTCCCACCCGAAAGCTGGCAGCGACAGCTGCAAAATTTGCCCACGTTTATTGCCGTTGTCGATGGTGTAGATAGCGGTATGGTGCGTGGAGCGAGCAATCCAGACGATCCTAGCTTGGCTTATCTAATTTCGCTATGGGTGGCTCCCAAAGCGAGAGGGTTGGGCATTGGTCAAGCACTTATTGAGGCTGTGATTGCCTGGGCCGGTTCGGAAAAGTATGCCCGATTAGTGTTGGACGTGGCAGAAGAAAATGAACCTGCGATCGCACTTTATACCCGTAAAGGGTTCAAACCTACCGGACAGACAAGGACCTTACCACCGCCGAAAGACCATATTAAAGAACACGAGATGGTGCTTGAACTATCAGTGGGCTGAAGGAAGCATCTGGCCTCTAGTCTACATTGTCCATCAGCTCAGCAATCACAAACTTACTATCCCACAGTAACAGCTTCTCAGGATGCGCCTTATGTTGCCATTTCTGCCTGATGAACTATCGGCTACAATTGGGCGAATGGTCAGGGGCAGTACGTTGACATGGCTAAAGTAGGTAGGAAATTGGTTGGCTTAAATCAATTTTTACCATCAGCGTTGTGACGGATATTTCTTTTTGCCCCTTCAACCCTTTAATCTTCAAAACCATGGCAGATGGTTTGCTGCTGATCAGGTGGGTTGTCCTGATACTCGGTGAACTCGCGCCACCATTCACAGCCTCGCTGCATCAGGGCATCAAACTTCAGCGCTTCTAAATCCCACAAAATGGCCGTCTCATCGGCACTGCTGGAGACCAGGTTTTTGCTGTCAGGACTGAAGGCCAAGTCCAAAATCCAATCCCGATGACCCACAAAAGTTTGTAGTAGCTCCCCTTCAATTGACCAAAGCTTGACGGTATGATCTTCGACGTTTTCACTTGCCGTGGCGATGAACTGACCATTAGGACTAAACACAAATTTTCCTAGCCTATCGTCTTCATTGCCAATCGTCCGCAGGAGCTTACCATCCAGATTCCATAGCCTGATCGTGCCATCTAAGCCAGCTGTTCCAATAATTTGTCCATTAGGGGTGAATTGGACCCACACCACTGGATCAGTGTGGCCTTCTAGGTCGCGAATCAGTTCACCCTCGGTGTTCCATAGTTGCAAAGTATTATCACCAGCCGCCGCCAAATATTTCCCATCCGGGCTGAAAGCGATATAAGTGTATTCGTCTCGGTTGCCTAACGTGTGTCGTAATTCACCTTCGGTGCTCCAAAGTTTGACGGTGCCATCAGTACCGTTGGCTGAAGCCAGGGTTTTGCCGTCGGGGCTGAAAGCAATGCCGCCGATATAGTCGGCGTTGTTGGTCAGCGTGTGTAATAGTTCTCCATCCAGATTCCAGAGGCGGACAGTATCATTCCGGGTGGTGGCGAGGATGTTTCCATCCGGACTGAACGCGACAAATGATGTGCTTTCTCCCTCGTGACCCTCTAGAACGTTTAACCGCTCGCCTTCAGCACTCCAGAGGTGAGCGACAGGCCCACTACGACTAATTGACGCAATGACTTGACCATCTGGGCTAAAGGTAAAGTCACTGAGACGATGCACGATGTCGTAAGCCTCAACCGTGCGAATGAGTTCGCCATTGGCAGTCCAAAATTTGAGCTGGCCGTAGTCTTCTCCCGTCACGATGGTTTGGCCATCAGGACTGTATTGAGGGTCCCATACCCAAGATTTGTGGCCTTTGAGCGTCGTTGAAGTGTTTTCTTCAAAGTTCCAAAGCTTAACTGTTTTGTCGCCGCTGGCTGATAGTAACGTTTGGCCGTCTGGACTCAGCGTGAGATCCACGACCCAACCCTGATGCCCTGTAAACGTTTGCAGTAGGGTGCCCTCTAAATCCCATTGTTTGATGCTGCCGTCGTTACTTGAAGAGAACAGGGTTTGCCCATCCTGACTAAACATGACCCAATTGATGCCGGATGTATGGCCAATGAGTGTTTTGAGCAGCTGTCCTTCTCGGGTCCAGAGTTTGATGGTGTAATCGTGACTGGCTGAGGCAAGCAACTGCCCATCGGGGCTAAACGTTACCCGGTTCACAGTATCCTCATGGCCTGTTAGGGTGCTTAGCAGTTCGCCATTGCGACTCCAGAGTCTAATGGTTTTATCCGCTCCACTGGACGCGATGAGTTCTCCGTCAGGACTGAAGGCTTTGCTGCGAGGGGCAACCGTATGTCCAGAAAGGGTTTGGAGGAGTTCACCTTGCCAGTTCCAGAGCTTTATGGTCTTGTCATCGCTATGAGAGGAAATGATTTGGCCATCAGGACTGAGGACAAGCCCCCAAACCCGACCTTCATGACCGTTCAAGGTCTTCAGCAGCTCGCCGTTTCGGTTCCAAAGCTTGAGCGTGGCATCGTGGCTAGAGGTCACTAAGGTTTGACCATCGGGACTGAAGGCAATATCCCACACCTTGTCGCCATGGTCTGCCAGGGTATGCAGCAGCTCACCTTCGAGGTTCCAGAGCTTGGCGGTTTTATCTGCACTCGCGGAGGCTAAGACGTCTCCATCCGGGCTAAAGGTCAACCGACGAATGCTGTAACCAGCCTCATGGGCTGAAATGGTGCGGAGCAGCTTGCCGTCCTGATTCCAGAATTTGATTTCTCCGCGAGAGGTACCAGACGCAATCAGGGTGCCATCGGGGCTAATCGCAATTTCCCGAACAGCACCATCGTGATTGTCTAGGGTTTTGATTTCTCGAATACCTCCGACAGTTTGTGACAAGACTTGGCGGACGAGGTTGTGATCTCCCTCTGTATGTTGCTGTAACTTTTGCCCTGCTTCTAGGGCTGTAATTAACGCTGCAGGTTTTTTATCTGTGAAAAATAGGAGATTTGACTTTTCTGCAAGAGTAGTAATTTGGGCAATCTCCGATGTTTTCCACAGCCGATAGGCATATGCTCCAGCTCCTGCCGCGCCAACAAACGCCAAACTCATCACTGCTAGCAGCGACCTGAGAATCAAAATCCGTCGTTTCTCTTGCTTAACCTCGCGTTCCTGAGCTTCTCGTCCCGCATGGATATACTCTTTATGGAGTGTGGCTGGCAGCGGTTCCTTTTGTTGTTCCAGGGCTTCCACTAGCCAGTTTTCAGAAATAACAAACTCATCCCCCCGCAGCAACAGGTCATCCCGACGGTATTTTTTATCCCACTCCTGTGCTTTGACCAGTAGCCGGGTGTGTGTTTTCACATGGGATAGGTCTGTATTAAGGGCCTCCACTAAGGCCGTAAACGCCTGGTCGAAGTCATTGTCCTCTTTGAAAAATAGCCAGTTATGTCTGCCTAATGCTGGACGCACCAGAGACATATCAAACCCCTCTCGGTACACAATCGGCAACAACCGCTTATTATTTTCCACCGCATGGTCAATCTCCTGACCACACACCTTTGAAGCAATTGAATCAGGGCTAATCACAAAGATAAACGTATCCGCCCCTTCAATTCCGGCTTTAATTTCCTCCCACCAGTCTGCCGTCAGGGGAATGTTCTCCCAATCCACCCAGGCATCGTATTTACTATCCGCCAGAGCCTGATTCAGCACCTGTACAAAAGCTTTGTCCTTGCGAGAGTAAGAGATAAAGACATCCGTCATAGTAGATAAAGGAGTATGAAGTTTGAATTGATGATTTAGTAGAATTGCGATCGCACTTTACACCCGTAAAGGATTCAAACCCACAGGCCAGAAAAAGACTTTACCACCACCGAGAGACCATATTAAAGAACAAGAGATGGTGCTTGTCCTCTAGCAATCCGTTTCAGACTAGAGTGAACATAGGAGGCACCACTGTGCTCATTCTAGAGATTTGATAAAACACACCACCCGTTCAACTTCTTCAAACCCTATTTTTGTATGGAATTGATAGCTGTCCTGGTTTTCAATCAACGCATCAGATGCCAGTTCGACACAGCCTTGCTGTTGTGCCCATTGTTCAGCCCATTGGATGAGGGCTGTTCCAACTCTCTGATGGCGATACGGGGCGCGGACGTAAATTCCTTCTACGAAAGCGACGGGACTTTGGGTTGCCTCTGGTACGTAGTCTCGCCGTAGGGATAGGTTCATAAATGAGATCGCATCTCCAGCCGTATTACGCACTAACCACCCCGTCTGGTTTTCAGCATTGAGGATCTTCGTCATAGTCTTACGCATGTCTTCGCGATCTGAGTCATCCTCTGGAGGCCATAGCTCTAGCGCTAGCTCAACCCAATTTTCAAAGTCTGCGGGACCGACTGCACTAATGGTGAAATCGGCTGGTAGATTTTTGTTCATACGCTGCATCGCCTAGACTCTAATCAACGCCATGATAAATACGGTTTGGGATTGGTACAGTACCCTGATGGGGACCTCTGAAAGAAATGATATCCGTTACACTGAACTATCTATAGTTTCAACGGTTATTCAAGGAAAGGCAATATACTACCGTGCTACAAGCGCCTGATAGTTTCACTACACAAAGGCTAATTTTACGTCGTCCGCGCGTATCGGATGCAGCGGCGATCTTTGACTATGCTAGCGATCTCCAGGTGGTTTACTACATGGACTATGCGGTGCGTCAAAGCGTGAGCGAGCTAGAAGGCTATCTCAAAAGTAAGGCTGATCAGTGGGATGCTGGCACGTTCTCCTGGGTACTGACTGTTAAGCCTGATGATCGCCCCATTGGCACCGTTGGATGTTCCTTAGAGGGGCATGCGGCAGACTTTGGCTATTTACTGAATCGAAAGCACTGGGGGCAAGGATACGCTACAGAAGCCGCTAAGGAAATTGTAGAATGGGCCATCAACTCACCCGACATTTATCGAGTTTGGGCCACCTGCGATACGGAAAACCTAGCTTCTGCAAAGGTTCTAGAAAAGTGCGGTTTAGTCCGTGAGGGCACATTGCGATGTTACTGCATACGCCCAAATATTTCGCCTCAGCCCAGGGATGCCTTTATGTATGCCAGGGTTCGATAACTCCTCTAGTTCCCTATCCGCAAGTTTCTTATGGGTCTCCAACTATACGATACCTACTCCCGTCAGCTGCGGGAATTCCAGCCGCTAAATCCTCCCACTGTTGGTCTGTATACCTGTGGACCAACAGTGTATGACTATGCCCACATTGGCAACTTACGCACCTACATTTTTGAAGACATCCTACGTCGAGTGCTGGAGTTTAACGGTTACAACGTGCTACACGTCACCAACATTACCGACGTTGGCCATTTAACTTCCGATGCCGATGAGGGGGAGGACAAAATGGAGAAGGGCTCTAAACGCACGGGCAAAACCGCCTGGGAGATCGCTGAACTCTATACCCAGGCATTTAAAGCTGATTTGGAACGATTGAATGTTCTAGAACCAAAAGTCTGGTGTCGGGCAACGGATCATATTCAAGAACAGATTGAGTTTATCCAGGGAATTGAGGCCCAGGGGTTTACCTATCGCACCGCCGATGGCATCTACTTTGATACCTCCCGCCTATCAGACTATGGCTTTCTGGCTCGGCTTGATATTGAAGGATTACAGGCCGGTGCACGGGTAGCCATGGCAGAGAAACGAAACCTGACTGACTTTGCCCTATGGAAGTTTAGCCCTACCGATCAAACCCGACAAATGGAATGGGATAGCCTCTGGGGACGAGGATTTCCTGGCTGGCATATCGAGTGTTCAGCGATGTCGGCCAAATATCTGGGCACATTTTTTGACATCCACTGCGGTGGAGAAGACCATATTCCAGTCCATCATACCAATGAGATTGCCCAGACCCAGGCATGCCATGGCACCCACCTGGCAAACTTCTGGATGCATGGCTATTTTCTGCAGTTAGATGATGCCAAAATGGCTAAATCCAGCGGTGAGTTTTTGACGATACAGCGGTTGGTTGACCGGGGCTATGACCCACTGGCCTATCGTTATTTTTGTCTTAATGCCAGCTATCGGGCCAAGCTTAATTTTACCTGGCAGAGTTTAGATGGAGCTGGCACTGCTCTAAACCGACTGCGCACAATTAGCCATGGCTGGGGTGAGGCAGGTATCCCTGACGACAGCTATATCCAACGGTTTACCAGCCATGTTAATAACGATTTAAATATGCCCCAGACCTTAGCGCTGACCTGGGAGATGGTCAAAGGTGATTTACCCGATGACACCAAAAAGGCAACACTGACTGAATTTGACAAGGTATTGGGACTGCAATTGGCAGACTGGTCACCCATAACAGATACGATCCCAGAGGAGATTATGGCCCTTGCCCAACAGCGGCATCAGGCCAGACTTGAAAAACGTTGGCAAGACGCCGATCAGCTCAGGGATCAACTTATGGCGGCTGGGTACAGCGTAAAAGATACTCCAGAAGGCCCCCAGGTTAACTCTAATGAATAACGATAAAACCAGAGTGAGTCAAATAATTCATGATTGAAACACCGTTTGATCTCTCATATCACTATGACGATAACTTACAGGATGTACCGAATAATTCGGGCGAAATGCAACAGGCCATAGATTTTTGGCAAGCTCAACTTGATCAGCCTGGGTTAGAGATTTTCCAGAGAATTAAACTACTTGGCAGAATTGGTGGTTATGCTCGTACATTGAGAAATTTAGACCGTGCAGAACAGGCACTGAGCACGGCCCTCACACTCTCCAAGGCTATTGAAAATCGACGATTTGAAGCCGCCAATTCAATTAAGCTGGCCCATGTATATCAGTGGCAGCAGCGATATGTAGAAAGTGAGACTATGTTTGAAGCCGTCATTACTCTCTGCCAGAACGATCCAGAAGCAGCTCCCTATTTGGACTTTGCCTATCAGCACTTTGGTAAGTGCAAGTTTGATCAACAAAAGTATGCAGAGGCCCTGCAGTGTTTTGAACAGGCGCTAAACATACGGATGGAAAAAGGTGATTCAGAGTTGATTGCGTCTACAGAGCTTGCGATCGCAACTACCCACTCTCGCCAAAAATGTCACGACTCTGGTGCCAGCGCCACATATCACTAAGATACGTGGCGCGGACCAACGTATCCAAATGACCTTCAATCATACTGATCTTGAGAAGGGAAACATGTCGCTCCCAACCTTAAAAACTCAACGTCTCGTTCTGCGACCGTTTACCCTCGCAGATGCACCCACGGTACAAAAACTATGCAGTGCCTATGAGGTCGCTGCTAAAACGCTCAGCATGCCGCATCCCTATCCAGACGGTGCGGCAAAAGCCTGGATCGCCACCCACGAACCTGACTGGGATAACAAAACCTGGATCACTCTGGCCCTGACTCTAAAAGAAGACGAAACTGAACCCCAAGACATCATGGGTGCGGTTAGCCTCAAGCTATGCTTAATTCACCAACGGGCAGGATTGGCTTACTGGCTAGGGATGCCCTACTGGAATAATGGGTACATGACCGAAGCCGCCCATGCTCTGGTGAAATACGGCTTTGAAGAATTGCAGCTCAACCGAATCGAAGCCGGACACCATCGCAGTAACCCGGCTTCCGGGCGAGTAATGCAAAAAATCGGTATGCAGCATGAGGGGATCAATCGACAGTACATCCTGAGATTTGGCCAATTTGAAGATCGTGTCATGTATGGTTTACTCGCAGCTGATTGGAAGGAAGAAGAGAACCAAGCATGAGTGTTATTTCCCATAATTCAGCTGTTCCTATAGATTGGATTACTAACGCTCTACCATCAAAACTAGGAACCATTCAACAGGTTGAAACTGTTAAGCAGCGTCCCTGGTCTCAGGTCTATCAAATCAAGACAGAATACGGGATAGCTTATTTCAAAATCTGTGGCCTAGACCATTGGCAAGAGGTCTCGCTACTGAGGTGGTTAATGCCTCAGGCAATCATGCCAGATGTTTTTGCCCTGGACATTGAACAAGGCTGGATACTGATAGCAGATGGGGGCATTCTCTTACGCGAGTTGCCCAACCTCAAAGCTCAGGATTCTAACTTAGCCACCCTGTTGTCTAACTATGCCAGGTTACAGCAACGGTCTTTGGAGCATATTGGTGAGTTGTTGGCGATGCCACTCCCCAATCGTCGTCTCGGCCAGATTCCCTATTTAGTCCAGCAATTGCTCAATACTGGCACTCGTCAGGGCTGGTTAGATAAGGAGTTGTCCAAACAAGTGCTGGATACCCTACCTACCCTAGAGCAGCTTGGCAGTAAACTCTCTGGAACTCCCTATGCTACGGCACTAGACCATGGTGACCTACACACGGGCAATATCCTATTCAAGCAGAATCAACTGCATATCTGTGACTGGGGTGATGCCTGTATTACCCATCCATTTTGTTCTCTGTTGCCGCTAGTAGAAACGGTGATGGGCAGTCAATATTCCACACTTGCTTTTTCAAAGATTGTGAATACAGATTGGGTTAATGCCTACTTACAGGCTTGGAATACCTTTGCACCGATGGAGACCCTACAAATGGAGTCTCAACAAGCTCTTTGCATTGCCCTACTATTGAGAGCCCTGAATATTGCCTACGCCATCCAGCATGCGGATGTGGCTACTCTGACACGCTGGTCGCATTCCGTTACTAATTACCTGTCACAATGGGTGCAGGTGGAACCGCTGGTAAGTTAAGGATGGATTTAGGGTCGATGGAAGTTCAAATTGTTCCGGTTGCATTTGAGGATAAAACCGAACTGCTTGACCTGATGACGCGTGTTATTTGTACCAGCGTTACCCAAGAGATAGACTTGCAGAGCAGCTACATTGAGAACATCACTAAAAATCTGGAATGGTGGGCTGCCAATCCTGAGCTGGGCTGTCATCTTAAGGCAGTTAATAATGAAACGATTGTAGGTGTGATTTTGGTTAAGAAATTCTGGAACCTCTGTAGCTTGTTTGTGGTGCCAGAGTGCCATCGGCAGGGGATTGGGCGAGCCCTGATGATGGCAGCCATAGACGACTGTCGGGCAAAGAGTGACAAGCGGGCTATCCATCTTAATGCTGCACCGGATGAGATCGCATTCTACCGAGCCATGGGATTTATCCCAAGTAAGAGCGATCAGTCCCTGCCTAAAGGAGTTGAACCGATGAAGTTTGTTCTGCGTTAATGAGTCTCGATGAAATCTCAACTATACGGATGGAATTTAAATTTTGTCCCCTTACAAAGAACTATGCACTGGCTATTTTAGCCTGGCAATATCCTGCTCCCTATGACGTTTACAACTTCAAAGAAAATAACCTTCAAGCAGATTTGCCGTATCTCCTGGAACCACAACATGCCTTTTTTGCCATTCTCAATCAGCAAGGAGAACTAGAAGGCTACTGCTCCTTCGGAAGCGATGGGCGAGTACCTGGGGGAGACTATAGCGAGCCAGCACTGGATATTGGCATGGGCATCAAACCTGACCTAATTGGCCAGGGAAACGGCAAACACTATGCCATGGCAGTCGCTCGCTATGGAATCCAGCGCTATCAAGCTACCCAGCTCAGAGTGACCATTGCTGGATTCAATCAAAGGGCACAACGGGTCTGGCAATCACTGGAATTCCAAACGGTTGAGTTATTTTACAAAACTGGCAGTCGAGAGAAATTCATAGTCATGGTGAGGTGCAACACAATGTCAAAGCCCTTTTCCTAGAAACGCACTTAAATAGAAAATCATGCAATTTTGTCTAGCCTCCGAGCAACATAGGACAATTTTCCAAAGTTGGAATAGGGCATCTCGCCTGGAAGAAAGAACCTGTCGTCCGATTATCGATGGTAAGCGTGCAACACCAGATAATCGAGTGGTTCCCCTTGCATTTTTTCAAGATGATATCAATCAGTCGGCACCAGTCGGACGATTTGTGTATTTCGATATTAATCCTCGCAATCACTCCGCTGAGTTTGGCTATATTGTCAGCCCGAAGCATCGAAACCAGGGCATTGGCACAAAGATGGTAACCCAAGCTCTAGACCACTTATTTTCAACAACAGATTTAAACAAACTATACTGTCAAACAGCCGCGTTCAATGTTGCCTCGATTAGGCTTCTAGAAAAACTGGGTTTCCACAAGGATGGCATCCTCAGAGAACACCATGAACTTGATGGCACTCTATGGGACGATATTGTTTACAGTATTCTCAGGCATGAATGGATTGATAGAAAAGCAATTCCATCTCTCAATGGCTATACCATTCGTCCATACATTCCCACTGATGAAACCCAGTGGATACGTTGTCGGGTACTGGCGTTTCTAGATTCTGCCTACTTTGATGATGTGAAGCGAGCGAAACCTCAATACGATAATCCCACCATTGAGTTGGTTGCCATTGCAGCAGACGGTACCGTTGTTGGCTTCATCGATATCGAATGTGAGACGATACCGGGCACGATATGCTCTGACCGGCCTGGTTTAGCGGGCATGATTTGGGATTTGGGAGTTCATCCCGATCATCGTCGTCGCGGGGTAGCCAGGGCATTATTAGAGCGGGCAGTTGAAATCTCAAAACACCATTCTTTAGCCAGACTTGAAGCCTGGACCAGAGACGATCCATCTACCGTAGACTGGTACCAGAAGCAGAACTTCCAATATATCCAGAACTATCTCCATGTCTACCTACAAGGGGCAGAAGCGACCCAGACTCTCACATCGTCATATCCAAGCATAAAACCCGTATGGGCATTCAGCCACTGCAGCCAACCCGATAAATTTGACGCTATCCACAGCCGATTCCAGCGTGTTCATGATTGCCAACTGTTTGAACTACGCCTGACCTAAAGTACCTTTTAGGATAATGACAGCCATGCTAGTCGGCAGTTTACTGATAGCGAAGAGCTCTCCATAGCCACCTTAGTTAACAAAGACATGAAAACAGACTACATCGGCCATGATCGCGCCTACCAGCGCAAACGACAAAATCCTGCCTATGCAGGCTGGAATGAAGCAGCCTCTTTAGCGGATGACTGGCAAAACTGTTGGCAACCGCTCATCCAAAGAAAACACTTTCCTAAAACGGGCAAACTTTTGGAACTGGGATGTGGAGCCGGGAATATCAGCATTAAGTTTGCACAGTTAGGCTATGACGTAACTGGCGTTGACATTGCCTCCACTGCCATTAACTGGGCAATAGAGAACGCAGCTAAAGCAGATGTTGATATAGCTTTCTTACTCAACGATGTGCTGACACTGTCTGACATCGAAGATGAATCTTTTGATCTTGCCTTAGACGGTCACTGTTTCCATTGCATCATCGGAGAAGATCGCACCCGATTCTTGCAATCGGCATATCGAATCCTCAAAAACAATGGTGTTTTAGCCATTAATACAATGTGTAATGAGGTGCCCATGGAGGCTGACTGGCAGGAGAATTTTGATCCTCAATCTCGATGCTTGATGCATGGGGATCTAGCAACGCGCTACATTGGCGACTCTAACGACATTCTGCGAGAAGTTATCAATGCCGGGTTTCGGATCTTTACCATGGAGGTTTTACCTCCCAGGCATTCAGAAGATTTGGCTGACTTGCAGCTTATTGCTACCAAAATATAGTCACAGACAATAGACATCTCCAGAGCTGAAAAGCTTTGATAGACAAAGGGTACAGCTATCCAGATGATAACTGCCAAAAAGGGATGAATAACGAAAGCTCAAGCTTTGAGCTGTATTGTTGTTAGTTTAGGGGGGATTTTATAGCCACTGAATGTCCTCTTTGCCAATTTTTTAAGCAGGGTTTAAATGCCCTAATTTATAGCGTCCTAATCGGAGTCTAACCAGGCCACAGACGACCAAAATAGCCGTGTCATAATATCTAGCATTGAGGCGAAACCGTTCTTGAGCAATCCGCCAAATTTTGATCACCCGAATCAGGTGTTCGATATAAATTCGTCCCTGAGCAAATTCCTTATTGGCCTGTTTCTGCTCGGTACTCAGGGCTTTCTTACGAGGCTTTTTGATCGGGGTGCG
The DNA here is from genome assembly GCF_018739885.1 of Leptothoe spongobia TAU-MAC 1115. GTDB lineage: Bacteria > Cyanobacteriota > Cyanobacteriia > Phormidesmidales > Phormidesmidaceae > Leptothoe > Leptothoe spongobia. The sequence goes on from NZ_JADOES010000022.1 coordinate 17,140, forward strand.
AGTGCGCTCAACCCCCTGATAGGCTTTATCACCTCCATAGATTTGCTCGTCGCTCAAGTTGACCTGCTGTTCACGCAGTAAACTTGGATCACTACGAGGTCCTGGTTCTCCCACCAATACATCCACAATGTCATGACCCGTGTTCAGGCTAATCACTTGATTTTTGAACGTATGTTGCTTCTTCTTTCCCGAATAATGAGCTTTCTGAACCTCATTATCCCTAGGACGTTCACGGGGTTGCTCGGTACTATCGACTAACAGCTCTTGCTCTGCAAGAATTGTCTGAAGTAAGGCTAATTCCTCGGGATTGTCAGTGACTTCTTCGAGCCAACTCGCTGGCAACTGTTGACGTAACCTCTCGACCCAATCGTGATAGATGTCATGAGCTGTGCTTTCACACACGCCATAGTGTAACCCCAGCATCTCAAAGGTCGGGTGCTGCCTGAGATACAACAGACACAGGCTGATTTCCTCCGCATCACTCAGTTTGGGAGGGCACCCGCCTCCGGGGGCATTGATACGGACTTTGCTTTGAGTTGCCTGGGACGTTTGGCTGGCTTGGTGGGCTACTAATACCTCTATCAAGTCACTGAATTCCTGATAGCCAATCCCAAACATACGCTGACAACGCTTAGGATTTTGATTGATATAATCGTAGGGATTTTTCATTTGGTCGGTAATGCTCTACTTTTAGAGTTTTACCGCCTTTTTTTATCCGAATTTATATTTTGGAGATGTCTAATGGGTAAAGTCCAAGTTGTTCCCCATAATCCGATATGGCGTAGTCTATTTGCGCAGGAAGCTCATCAGCTTAGCACTGCTTTAGGTGCTATGGCTAAAGAAATTCATCACATTGGCAGCACAGCTATTCCAGACATATACGCGAAACCGATTGTCGATCTTTTGGTCATAGTTGAAGATATCTCTGCAGTGGATACGAAATCATCAGAAATGATTTTGCTGGGCTATGAAGTCATGGATGAATATGGCATTGTAGGTCGCCGATATTTTCGTAAAGCCAATACGAACGGTGTTAGAACCCATCATGTACACGCTTTTGAGATAGATGCTGAACCTGTAAAGCGTCACTTGCTGTTTCGAGATTACTTGATTGCCCATCCCGAAGCAGCTCAGCAATATAGCGACTTGAAGCGTAAATTAGCCAAACAATATCCCATAGATTCAAGGGCCTATACGGCTGGTAAAGATAAATTTGTTATAGATATCGTTCTTGCAGCAGAATCCTGGCAAAAACAGCAGACAGTTTCAGATGTTGATGTTCTTAAACAAAAGCAGAACGAAGCAATTTAAGTCCACAACTTAACCTCAGATGATTAGCGATGTAGGCTTGGCCACTATGAAAATTCGGTCAATTAACAGGGAAGAACATGCCCTAGTCCGTGAACTTCGTATTGCAGCCTTACGTGATGCGCCAGAATCGTTTGCTGAATCCGCAGATGAGGCATCTGCCCGCCCGATATCCTACTGGATAGAGCAGACAGAATCTCTTGTCGACCCACATATTATGTTTCTCGTAGAAGTTGACGGCAAACCCCGAGGGACTATCTATGGCCTTGTTGATCAACAACATAAAGCTAGCGGCAGGGTTGGTGGTTTGTGGGTTGATTCAGCGTATCGAGGCCAGGGGATAGGGTACTTGTTACTAAATGCAGTCATTCAATGGGCGCGCTCCAAGAAATTTTCCACTATCCGCCTCTGGGTGCCCATAGAGGTTCCTGCAGCGAAAGCGCTATATCTCAAGTCAGGCTTTGAGTTCACCAATAACGTAAAACATGTTGAATCTGCAACGCCTTTTGATATTCGAGAAATGCAGCTTCTACTTTGAAGTTTCCACGTTAACGCTCGCTGTTGCAATTTATATAAGCGTCATTGACCAGTTTGGGTACACAATCGCTCACATTGATCTGTGCTGCTAACGCAACATCTTGTTCAAAGCCGATCTCTACCAGTTCCCTTCCAGAACTACACTGCTGGATCGCGTCGAATAAATTTGACTGAACACTTTGATATGCAGCAACAGCGGCTTGGGCTTCAGGTGATAATCGACCGTTTAGGTGACTTGCGAACTGACCAGTCAGCGCTTGCGCGATCGCACCAGCACCAACTAAATCCTCAAACGCAGGGCGAAGGCTACCATCTGGCCACCGCTCACCGGCAGGCACGATTGTAATCGACTGGCCATAGTGTTGAGCGGCCAAGGCAACGGCCCTACAGTTTCTTAAACAGCCAGCCAGTGTAGGTGTTGTCTCTGTCGCTAAACTCAGCGTTGCACCATTCGGTGAAGGCAAGACTAACCGAGTACCGCTATCAATTTGAAGCAATGAAGCCGGTGATAGTGAATAACGACTGGTGCCCCGCTTTTCGGCTAATTCTGCATCGATTGTCTGAGCGAATTCCCTGGCTGTGTGATCTCGCCAGCAATATGGAAAAATAGTCGCACCACGGCTGGTGGCAATCTCTACACAGGTTGAAAATGATAGAACATCAACAATGATGACAACATCACTGATGGCGGTTAGCTGTTCAATGCCCTGCTGTCCCCACTCACAGCGGATATCAAAATTAGCTTGATTAAAATACATCAGTTGCTCCGTCTCTGTGCGAAATAACACCTCATTTCCCTGAAGTTATACTACAAAGAGGTGCATACAATTTCTAAAATCATGAGCGCTAATTCTGCACTCGAAAAGTGGATTCAATCAGCGGATGCCTGGATCGCAGACCAGGGTACCGAAGGAGACTGGGCGCGTCGTGCAGTGCTTGACCCAGCCCTAGAAAAGCTTCTAACTAACACAAAGGGGAAAGCCGTTCTCGACCTGGGTTGTGGCGAGGGACGATATTCACGAATACTGCAAGACAATGGTGCATTGGTCACAGGAATAGACCCAGTCCCACAGTTCATCGAACGGGCGCGCAGCCTCGACCCTATGTCAACCTATGTTGAAGGGACTGCTGAAGACCTCCCATTTGAGAGTACTTCCTTTGACATCGTCCTCAGCTACCTAACGTTTATCGATATTGCCGATCTTCAGGCAGCCTCTCAAGAAATTGCCCGTGTTTTGCGTCCTGGGGGAGAGCTGATCGTTGTTAGCATTAGCAATATGGCCTCAACTACAGAGGGCTGGATTAAAGATGCGGCAGGGAACAAAGCCTACCGGAAGGTTGACCGATACATGGAACACTTTGCCATGGACCTGGAGTGGCGTGGCATCAGGATTAAAAACTATCACAGGCCCCTGAGCTATATCTTCGGTCTTTTTCTCAATCATGGATTTGTCCTAACGCGATTTATCGAACCACTCCCTGATCTGTCTGATCCGTACTACAACGAAGAATGGCGGGTACCAAACTTTCAGATTTACAGTTTTAAGCGAACCACCGAATAGGTTATTCAGAATAATGAGTCCCACTATCCGTAAAGCTGAAGCCCAAGATGTTCCAGAAATCCAGCGCCTCTACAGGCAGTTGGATGATCACCATGCGGAGCTTCTGCCGGAGGTTTTCCAAGCGGTGGCTGGCGACGCTCGTGGAAATGATGTAGTGCAAACGTGGATTTTTCGGGACGACGCCGATTACCTCCTGGCGGAACTAGACGGTCAGGTGGTTGGATTCGTCACTGTAGAGCGATCGGCTCATCCGAAGTACCCTATGTTCCGGCCACACGAATTCGCCCTGATCGATAACGCGGTAGTAGACAAGTCCTATCGAGGCAAGGGGATCGGCACGGCCCTCTTCCAGGCTGCCATTGACTGGACAAGAAGCCATGGTTTTCGGTATGTTCAAACAAGCGTGTGGAACAAGAATACTGGAGCCCAAGAATTTTACCTCGATCAAGGCTTCCGCCCAATGACTACCAGACTTGAATTGAACACAGAAGCAGGGGCAGAACCACACCATCCTACAGATGGCTAATTGTCGCTGCAGATGGCCGCATTCTGCGGCTAAATCTAATGATTACAATGTTTAGACAGCTAGAAACTGAACGTCTCCAACTTACTAAGTTTCAAGAGTGCGATATCGATGGCTACACACTACTCTTGACCGACTCATCGACACACCCATTCATTGTTGAAAATGGACCAATTGATCCGAATGTAGTAGCGTCGCGCATTCGTCGAATACGTATTGTATCCGAAAGTGGATCGACACTATATTGGACTATTTGGTTGAAGTCCTTTGGCGAGTATGTTGGATATGTAGCTCTTCATGCAACCAATACGGCTCTTCCAGTTCTCAGTTATGCTGTTGTCCCAAATTCACGGCGACAGGGATTTGCATCAGAAGCAATCCGAGCAGTCGTCGAATTTGCTATCGGAGACCTACAGAAGAATACTGTCCTGGCTCGTGTTCACCTCAATAATCACGCATCGTGTGCTTTGCTGGAAGCCAATGACTTTAACCGAATTGGTACGATTGATTGGTATAGTTCGAAAAGACTAGAATTTTCACTGAAGGGCACTACTGGAAGCGCAGATATTCAACAAGTGGAAAGGAAGAGAATAGAACAAGAATAAAGGACTGACTAGTGTTCTACCCTATGATGAAATTCGAGTCCAATCCGGACATTATCTCTCCGAGCCCAATGCAAATCCAGCAAGCCAAAGTCTCGGATCTTGGCCAGTACGCCACGATTCCGATCTCATTCATGGTCAACTCGATCATCGAAGTATCAGGTAATTCCCCAGATTCATTCACCCTTAGCGAGCATCCAGTGCCGAAACCCTGGCTCAAAGATTATGACATCTACAATTCACTATTGTTACTCCCAACCAGGTTTGACTTGAGCAACTGGGCTGTTTTTCTGGCCAGTAATGATGCTCAGCCTATTGGTGGGTGTGTTGTCGCCCATAATACGCCAGGTGTGGATATGCTTCAAGGCCGAACCGACCTGGCTGTGCTCTGGGATATCCGCGTTGCCCCCAACTACCGTGGTAGGTCCGTAGGGCGTCGTCTATTTGAGGCCGCTATTGCCTGGGCACGGTCTCGTAGTTGTATAGAACTGCATGTCGAAACACAAAACATCAACGCTCCAGCATGCTTCTTTTATCAGAGCATGGGGTGTACACTGCTCCGTTTCGTTCGTAATGCCTATGATAAATGTCCTGGCGAACATCAGCTGATCTGGCACAGAACACTATCGAGAGATACCCTATGAAAGATATTCCTGAATCTATTAGGGCAGTCCTGATGAGTTCCCAAGGACGGGTGCTGCTTATGAAGATCAAAGGTTCCAAGGGGACAATCTGGATTACGCCTGGCGGCAGACGCGAGCCGGGAGAGACTGCTCCCGAAACCTTACGGCGCGAGTTACGCGAGGAAACTGGATTGAGTCTTGTTGGCAACAGCCAGGAAATTTGGGTTCGTCACGGTACGTTTTTTAACGGAGGTGAACGATTGCAAGAACGAGAAAGATTCTTCTATGTACCATGTGAAGAATTCGTTCCAGTGACTAACTCAATGGAAGATGCGGAATTATCGTGTTTTCGAGAATATCGATGGTGGCCCGTCAGTGAAGTCAAAGATTCCCCAGACCGATTTGTTCCCGCCAAACTTGGAACACTGCTTGAAGATCTACAGGCCAATGGTCCATCCACTGATGTGATTGAAACTGGCGAGTAGATGGCTGTATCAACGACCATGTGAAGCCGTTGGCACAGTTGAAAAACTTGTTATGGCCCCTTTGGAAGACTGATTTCATTTCCCCATGTCTCGACTACTTTTGAAAAATCTGACACGCCTATTAACCCGGAAGCCCACAAATATGCTCTGTCTCTTTCGGGTATTTCCTCTAATTTCATCCATTTGACATCTACCAATCTATAATTTTTCGACAATTCATTTGGATCAAACCCAAGTGTTGGCTGTTCATGGCCAATGTCTACATAGTAGGTATAACTTTGAAAGCCATCATCATGTACGCTATGGCTAGTCTGTCGAATGATCTTTCCATTAACCTGACACTCTTCATACAGTTCTCGTATTACACATTCCTCTGGCGATTCATTTTCCTCAATGCCTCCACCTGGTAAACACCACCATTCAGTTTGAGCATCTTTATGCTGTACCATCAATATCTGCATATCCTTTATGACAATGGCCTGTGCTCTTGCCATGTGTTTTTACTCCATGATGGCTCTGGTTATTGGGTTCTCGATCGCTTTGTAGCTTTGCTCAGCTCAATCTGCTGCGTCGGAATGATTCAACAGAGTTCGGGGTGCTTGAAGAATACGCCAAACCTTATCATTGCAAATAGGCAACCAATTCAGTAATGAGCAGTACACCGTATCTGTTGTATCGATCTCACCCTCTGCCTTGGATAACCCTCGATCAAGCGCTGCTTTAAACTGATGAGCAAGAAGACACTTGAGTAATAATATAGCCTCATCTGTAGAATACTGGCGACTGACATAGGCCCAAATCATATCTAAGGTATCATCACCAGTAACACCTGCCGTTGTAGCACCGACAACCTGACCATTGGCTAACAAGGCGAAACTGAGCTCTGGCAGAATCCCTTTATTCGATATTACCTTTTGCCACTCAGGATGATCTTTTGGATGAGGGGGCGACCAGAAATGTTCTTCAGTATATCGGGATACTAAAAAATCAAAGACTTCTTGCTGCTTTGTTGGGGTCAAAAATAGATCTTTCAAAGATATGATTTTGAGGCTATTTGATGTTACCTGTGATGGTGGCACTAGCTCATGGCTGAAGTTAAAACCTTCAAGACTTAACTCAAAACAGTGGCAGTCGAGTCTGAGCTGATATCCCAGGGATTTTAGAAAACCTTCTGCCGCTTCATTGCCAAAGTCATAATCCCCCTCAACACCAAGATGATGTTGCTGCAAAGGTCGAGCCTGTAATGCCGCTTCATGCAGTTTTCTGCCCAGACCTTGTCTGCGCGCATCTTCTGCAACTGCAACCAAAATTTTAACCCAGTAGGGGTGCAGGCTATTGTGGTAAACAGCCGCAACACCCACCAGCTTTTGCTGATGCTCAGCAACTACCACAGGTATAGGATTGACGACTGAATAGGTACTTTCGTAGAAATAATCATCACCTACTGTCTGGTCCACAAACGATTTGAGGTTAGGGATGTCAGCTTCAGGCATCACCCGAATCCTTGCCAGATCCGCTAAGGACATTAAATCCTTCTCCCAAACACAATTTCTTTGCACCAGTCGAAGCTTATAGAGATACGTGTGCTAGCCAGGTGAATCACGTCACGATAAAACTATCATTCCTGAAGGTGTTTTGTCTGTAGTAGTACAGTTAAAGCCAGTGAACAATAAATCTATTGAGCCTTATGGACACTAACTTTTAGGCATTTCTTAGCCTATCGTTTGGAATAGTTGCGCGACCACGCAACTAGGCCTTTCACGTAAAAAATATGTCTTTTGTGTGTGCAAACTATGTACCTAAATTTTGCCCAAATTAACGGCGACCTGCTCTGAGCACACATCATTCCGCCGCCGAGGGGGACATCATTTTTCAATTGGCTTTAATCAAGCTCAAGGCCATGGGACAAACATGGCCTCATTTTTTGTTCTAATCCACCCTGACGCGCTTCGTCAAAATTGCCATCACCTCATTGGGCCGACCAGTAGCAAGAGGGCGACTCCAATCATTCGGTTCCGCATAATTAAGCTTAAACAATAGGGCGATGGTATTTTGAACCGATGTCAGACTACCCAGTAGCATTAGCCTGACATCTTCATACTGATATTCCGGCAATGCTCCACTGGCAGGCGGATCTGTGGGCGCACCTGCGCCCTGACTATTATCAAGAAACATGGACTCTGATCTCCGATAAACGACGAGAAGGAAACCAGAGCCATAAGTTAGCCACCCCTTGCATAGGTGCAATCTGAGGTGGCATCAGGTACATTAAACCTGCACTCTCAGGCTGCGTGCTCAGCTTGAAGGTGTATGTCATCGGCATGGTGTTGGAGCACCTGCCGATGGCGCTAAATTATGGGCTCTGTAGAAAGGCCGTGAACAGCCTAAGGCTTAGATTAGCCACAACTTCTAACTGAGTCAAGGGGCAGTTTAGCAAGCAAATACAGTTTTGACTAGGGACTAAAGCTCAACTAAATCAGTGGTTTTGAGCCCTATGCTGATCTATTAATCAGACATAACCAGTTAGTGCCCATATTTCAGTGATTTATGCTGACAACTTTAGTAGGTTCCTTCAAAACCCAGAGCTTTAGATAGTCTGAGTTCAGAAGTGTAGGTTAAAAAAGTTGACGATCCGCCTATATGAAATATTCAACCACAAATTAAATTAAGCAATGTTTCTGCGCCAGCATTTTGTCAGCACAGCTAAATATCTTTGATATATGATGGCTCTATCAGGAAGCACAAGCATTGCCTCTGGGCTAATAATGCTTACCCGCAGAACAACAAACTCATCTACCGCTTGATAACTCATATCATGGAGAACGGAGTCATGGATATGTACTCCAAAGTGTTAGAAGAACTCAGGCAAACCAACCGAACATTAGAGATGGTATTTGCTCGTATGGAGCAGATTCAAACAGAACAGGCTGCTTTGTTTAACGCAATACAGAACAAAGCCCAAGAATCTTCCCGTCAGCTATACCCCACATCTGAAGCTTACTATATGCTTGGATTTGACAATCCCGAATCCCTTCGCCATGCCATTCGAAAAGGTGAATTTTTATCGGGTACAGAGATCCAAAAACGAGGTCGCCGTTTTGTTGTTGATGTTCAAGCCTACAAAGCAAGAAAGACTAAAGAACAGAGCCGTCGTCGCGTTGTTTAGGTGGCGTTGGTCGATCAGCTGAATTCAAGGCTCTCTTCACAGCCTGTTGACTATGGGCAAGAGAAATATGCTTGTGATATCTCGCCAAATGAATACTAGGCGTATGTCCCATTAAATTCGCACTGACTGTTTCTGGCAAATTAAAATTCACCGATGTCCGAATTGCAAACGCATGGCGTAAATCGTAGGGCTGAAACGGCAATCCATACCGGTGAAACTGATTGTTAATCTTTTTGCCTAAATTTCCCTTGGTGTAGGCATGTTCAGCATCTATACGGGGGCGACAAATATTTTTCAATCCCCATGCCTCAACCCACTCAGGGTAAAACAACTGAAATACTAGACGTGGTCCCGTCTTTCCCTTCAAAACCTGGAGCCCTTCTGGAACCCACTCACAGAAAAACGCTTCATGGGGCCTTAATCCTGCCGCTGCCATAATTCCATAAACCCATCGCCAACCCTTATTGGGAATGCGCTCGAACCACTCCACGATCAGTTCATCACTGGGTAACTCACGATCCTGCACTTTACTGGGTCCGTAGTTACCTTGATATTGCATCAAATCCACTTCAATTTGTGCAAAGTCTGCCAGCTTCTGTAATCGCTGACAGGTTTGTTGCCGCATTCGAGTGTTATGAGGCTGCTTTAACACTTGCCCAATTAAGATGTCAGTCGTTAGCTTTTTATTCGGTGGCAAGCGCTTAAAAATTTTGGCCCAGTTCTCATTCCAGGTAGACTGCTTCAGCTCATTTCGACTACGGTAATCCTTCTCAAATTCTTTAATGACATCCTTGGCAGTGTGTTTTACCTTCACCAAGTGAACTTCATAATCAATCCAGTCAAACTCTTTCGTTGCCAGTCGTGCCCCCAGAAGTCGCGCATCCTTTTCAGCCCGCTTTAATCCATCTGGATTGGCCGGTAAGTTAAGGGCGATCCTTTGCTGATAGGGAACGATGCGATTACTTCCCGGTTTCGGTGGCAACGTCGCCCGCATACTCAGCGAACTACCCCGCTGCTCCAGGACTACCTTGGTATTATTCGCCTTTAACCTGGCATTAACCGCTGCCAACGTGTATTCAAGCTTCGGCATAAGCTGGACTAAATCTGGACTAGAATTGGCCTAATTTCCTTAAATATACATCGACATCAATAGACATTTAAGTAACGTAAATTCAGGGTGTTGAGGCGCTAAATTACCTGCTACTATTGCATTTAACCGCTGCGGATGTAGTTCAGTGGTAGAACTTCCTCTTATCAAGCTAAATGTTGAATTATTGAGATTGCAGTTCTATAAAGAACAGATTTAATACTCTAAGAATTCTAAGGATTGAGAGCGATTTCTAGCAGAAACTATCGTCTCCCCTAATGGTTGTCATGCTTGGCTCGATTGCACCTGAGCAATAGTCTCCTTAGTGTATTGAGTCAGGAGCCAGTATTAATCTCCTTTATCCCTATTGAAACTGAACATAGGGTTCCTGGCATAACAAATTAATTACCATACAAGAATCTCTCTTTAAAGTTTGAGAGATTCAGATGAAACTTTAGAATTGGATGACTTTGTCACTATCGCCTCCTAGAGCACATCGGAAAAGTCATCAAGTAGATCCATCTGGTTCAAACGAGAAGTCTCCTCTGTAAGTGCTGCAAGAGGATCTATTTCTGTAACCTCTGCTGGTTCTGTTCTTCTTAGTGGAACTTTCAGTCCAAAGGTTTCCCGCAGATGTTGAATTTGTTCTTCCATTCGCCAGATGGATTGTTGGGCAAGGTCCTTGAGTTCTGATTCAGAGTGATTATTTGCATCCTGATAGGCAAAGGGTAACCAAAAAGCTCTTACAGCATCAGCAGCTTTTGTTTTGCCCCTATAGGTTCTATGAATTAGCCAACTATAGGTCACCCCGTTGGGAGAACTACGGTCAGGCTCAAAGGTAAACCGCACCCTGGCTTTATTGCCAGCAGCGGTTGTTGTGGGGGTGGAGGAAGGATCTTGTCTGCGGGGCATGGGGCTAACCTTTTGAAAATTTCGCTTCAATCGTAACTCAACATTTAACAGCCATGCTGACATGATGCGTAATTTAAATATTTTTTCGATCAAAGCTAATAGAGGAAAGGTTCTAAGGAAATCAAAGCTTTTGTGAATGGAGAGTTTTGACAGGATATCCAGGTGCTATTAAATTAAGAAAATTAAAGTAATCAGCATGAAAACAGGGCTGCCTGATGGAGGTGTTCTAAGATTAATGGCGTCAAGGTTCACCAAGCATATTGAGCATGTTTGGCATACTCCCCGTTTCTCACCCATTTATCACTGTTGGGGATTTGATATGGATACTGGAGAATTGCTGCAAGAGTTGTTTGGGCAGCTCCACCACAGGCTGGATGATATTGAGCAACAACTACAGGTGTTGCATAATCGCCTCAATGCTGAACTAGAAACCCCGGCAAAACTGGTCAAGCTCAGTGATGCGTGGAAACTGTTGGGCTACAAAAATTATGATGCCTGTTTATATAAAGTTAGGTCTGGTCACTATCGAGCAGGCAAAGAGATCATAGACCGTCGTTCTCCCCAGTCTAGCCGTCCTGACTGGTATGCGGATATTGAGAAGTGTCAAACACGAGATCGCACCCTAGCCGCAAAACGCACCACCCTCCGCAGTGCTTAATCACCTCATCCTGAGCGAAGCCGAAAAATAACTCACCATCTGATAAGCTACTGTAATCAAATAACTCAAACGGGTAACAAATTGATGTTGCGAGAGGCTTCGATTTGGGCGCGTTCTTCTGAGAGGTCAGGGCGTTGATAAAGCTGTTCTAAACCGGCTTTGATGATTTCAATAAACCTGGGCATCTGAAACAGACAATCGTGCAGTTCAGTCTGGTAATGCTCCATGATCAGATCGTGACCTAGGTAATTTGGGATAGTGGCCCAGCACAGGACTTGCCAGCTTTCTAAATCACCACTGAGCATACTTAGCGCTGCATAATAAATGGCGGCTTGCTGCCAGGTATGGCGCTTTCTCAGGTCTCCAAATTGCTGGCGAATATCGGTTTTGAAAGGCTGGTTAGTGTACGGTAAACGTTGGGCTGTGGCGTCATCTACATTCCAAGATAGTGATGCATGGGGATAAGCAGCCTTACAAAAATGTAGGACTTCCCAGTTTGTGTAGGTTTCCTGGCGTAATGTGTCGAGACTTAGCATGACTACCGATTCCAACGGAAAATGCCTTTGGCTTTACGATACCCCTTTGTAGCAGATTGGATGAGTGGGCGGTGCCCAATAGCATTATCGTCTAATATTTGCTCCAGTGCTGCGATATCGCCAACCATTAATGCTTCTTTAGCTGCCTGGGGTAGACGACTGCGATCGCTTTGCGGAATATCCAACGCATCATAGAGCTGATCGGGTGATTCCCCTAGCATTTCTTGAATGGCAGAGGCATTGATAGCAGGATAAGTACGAGCAGTTCCGCCTCGTTTTTTGGCTTCTTCCATGAGGCGTTTATTTGCCAGGTTACGGGACGGTTCAGTGCTGTCGATAATCGAGGTTTCTTCACCCTCAAACAGAGCTAACTGGTTATCTTGGCGATTGTTGTTTCTAAAAAAATCAAGGAATCCCATTCCTAAATCCTGTTAACGGTTTACAGCATAATCCTTCAAGGGATTATCCACCCTGCTTACGCCTTAACGCTTCAAAATATGCCTGGGCGGCCCGCGCTTTGGAAATATGCTTTTGATAAGTGCCCAGATTCACATTAGGATTGTGGCCCATAAACTGAGACGCTACTGCAGTGGGCAGTTCCAACCATAGAGCCGCACGAATATTCCAGGCATGGCGCAAACTATAAGGAGGAAAGGGCATTTTGGCTCGCTGAAATGCGGTGGAGGTGCGATCTCCATACTCCTTATTGATACGTGCTGTGACATCAGGCCGACGCACATTGTCCAATTGCCACCGTTCAACCCATTCGGGGGGTAAGGGAAAGGTCTCTCGCTTGCCCGTCTTAGTGGCATCGGGCACCAAGGCCACCAGCCATTGCTCACCGTCGTATTTTCGCCACTCCACCTCACACAAAAAGGCTTCATGGTCCCTCAAGTTATAGGTGGCCATCATCCCGGCAACCCACTGCCAGGACTTGTTTTTCATACTGTCAATAGCGTTAACAATCTCAGGATCGTCCGGAATAATCCGCTCTACATTATTGAGGCTATAGTCTCCCTGGTAAGCCTTAATATCTGATTTAACGTTGGCAAAGTCTGCCAGTCGTTGCAATTTTTGGCAGGCAATTTGACGACTGCGACTGTTAGGCTTCCACCGCTGCACAACACTTTCTAATAAATAGGGCGTGAGGGCCGCGTTAGGGGATAGCCACTTAAAGGCGGGATACCAAAACTGCTCGCGCCATTTCAGCTCAACTACCGCCTCATCTCCATCCTGATACTTTAACCAGTCTTGCCGAAAGCGTTCTATCCACACTTGGCAGCTTTCCTCAGGATCCTGAGCTGGAGTCTGGTCTGGGTCTGAGCTAATTGCTTCCCAGCTAAAACGCTTTTGGGCCAGTAAACCTCCCAGGCGAAAGGCTTCTGACTCAGCATATTCCAGACCGGCTGGGTTGGCATACACCCCCAGGCTAATCAGCTGCTGATGGGGTTTCGTACGCTTACTACTGGGTTTGGGAGGCAATGTACCGCGAATGGATAGCTTTTCGCCACGTTGATAAATTTTTAGCCCCAGCTGAGCTGTTTCCAACCTGGCATTGATTGCTTCGATTGTGAGTGATTTTCGCCCCATCTTGAACCCAAATTCCTGATCTAATTTTGATCTAAAAATTAGTCAGTTTATTCTAGTTCAGACTAGCTGAGTCAGCTTGGCAGTTTCCTGAAGAAACCGCCACAACTGGCTTAAGGCTTGACTTTCCTTGATGGACGGTACTGGGCTCGAACCAGTGACATCCTGCTTGTAAGGCAGGCGCTCTACCAACTGAGCTAACCGTCCGTGGACTGCGCATTTGCACAGGAGTAAATACTAACAGATGACAGTGACCAAAGGCGATCTTTTGGCAAAGAAAATTTAATTTCAGATGACATTGCTTAAGGATGAGCTTTTTATGAGTCTCAACCTTATGGTTTGCGTTAAATGGATATCTGGTAAAACGATGCAAGACGATCTAATTCATTGCCCTTCGGCTTTTCCTCCCAATACCTATGACTATCAATCTGCAATCCAAGACTTTAGACTCGTTGCAACATCTCATTGAGGTCGTTGCCCAGTTGCGTAATCCTGATGGCGGCTGTCCATGGGATCTGGCTCAGACGCCAGAGACGCTAATGCCTTATGTGTTGGAAGAAGCTTATGAGGTGGTGGATGCGCTTCAGCAGGGTGACCGAGACCATATTGCTGAGGAGCTGGGGGATCTATTGTTGCAAGTCGTACTGCAATCGCAAATTTTTAGTGAGACGGATGCGTTTGATTTGGGAGATGTGGCGCAAGGTATTGCTGATAAATTGATCCGGCGGCATCCCCACGTATTTGGCGATGATCCAGCAGCGACACCAGAAGAGGTGAGGGTTAGTTGGGAGGCAATTAAGGCGGCTGAGAAAGGCGCGCAGGGAGACACGACACTGACTGCTAAGCTGGCTCGCTACGGTCGGACGCTATCACCCATGATGGCGACTATGAAAATTTCAAAGAAAGCGGCTAAGGCTGGTTTTGAATGGGAAACTCTGGACGGGGTGTGGGAAAAGGTGGAAGAAGAGCTGGGGGAGTTTCGCCATGCGTTAAAGCATGAGAGTACTGAAAATCAGGCGGCGGAATTTGGCGATGTGCTGTTTAGTCTAATGCAGGTGGCTCGCTGGTGTGACATTGACCCGGTGGCAGCTTTACAGGGGACAAATCGTCGCTTTGTGCAGCGGTTTGGTCTGCTGGAGCAGGTGGCGGATAAGCCGTTGGATGACCATAGTATTGAGGAGCTGGAGGCGCTTTGGCAGCGGGCGAAGCGGGTGATTGCTGGGGAAGAGAGGGACGTTTAGGTGAAGGGGGTAGGGGGAGCAGGGGAGCAAGTTTCTTTTCCTTGGCTGCTGTATTGCTTGATCTGTCGGCTAATCTGTCGATTAATTCATGTATTGGTGATAGCCAGTTGTGCTGGACGTCTTATCCTAGATAAGTGAATTAATGTTCAAAAGAACCCATGTCTGTATCTTCGGTTGCTGCTGTTGAGAATTCTTTGGTTGCGATCGCACACCAAACTCGCCAAGCAGCCCGCACCCTTGCTAGCCTATCCACCCAACAAAAGAATGAGGCCATTGAGGCCATTGCCCAGGCATTGGAATCGGCAGCCTCTGACATTGCTGTCGCCAACGAAGCGGATCTCAAAGCAGCGCTGGAGGATAACCTGGCCAAGCCCCTCTACGGTCGGCTAAAGCTAGATGCTGTGAAGCTCAAAGGAGCGATTAAAGGTGTCCGAGATGTGGCTAATCTGCCGGATCCGGCAGGAGCGGTACAAATTCATCGTGAGTTGGACGATGGCTTAGTGCTGAAGCGGATTGCCTGTCCGCTGGGAGTGTTGGGCATTATCTTTGAGTCCCGTCCCGATGCGGTGATGCAGATTTCTACCTTGGCGGTGAAGTCTGGCAATGGCGTCATTCTTAAAGGGGGTAAAGAAGCAGTACGTTCTTGCCAAGCGTTGGTAAAAGCGATTCGTCAGGGGCTTACCAATGCCGGTGTGGATCCGAATGCGGTGCAGCTGCTAACGACACGGGAAGAGACGCGGGCATTGCTGGAGCTGGATAGCTATGTAGACCTGATTATTCCACGTGGTTCTAATGCGTTTGTGCAGTTTGTGCAGGACAATACGCGCATTCCGGTATTGGGTCATGCAGATGGTATTTGTCATCTATATGTAGATGTGGCCGCTGATCTAGGGAAAACGACCCAAATTGCTGTGGATGCCAAGGTGGGTTACCCCTCCGCCTGCAATGCCATTGAGACCATGCTGGTGCATCAGGATATTGCGGCTAAGGCGTTGCCGGTATTAGCAACCGCTCTGCAAAAGGAAGGGGTGAAATTGCTGGGGGATGAAGCCACATGTCAAGTGCTTACTGATACTCAAGCGGCTACTGAAGAGGACTGGTCTACTGAATACAGCGATTTGATTTTGGCCATTCGGGTGGTGGACTCGGTGGATGGGGCGATTGACCATATCAATACCTACGGATCGCGACATACGGATGCGATCGCAACTGAAAATCAAGCCACTGCTGATTACTTTATGGCCCAGGTGGATGCCGCTGGTGTGTACCACAACTGTTCCACCCGCTTTGCCGATGGTTTCCGCTATGGCTTTGGAGCCGAGGTGGGCATCAGCACCCAGAAAATGCCCCCCCGAGGACCAGTTGGTTTAGAAGGGTTAGTGACCTATAAGTACCAAGTAGTCGGTAATGGCCATATTGTGGCTACCTACTCAGGAGAGAATGCAAAACCGTTTACCCATCGTGATTTGGTCTAAATGCGTTAGTTTAGGCATAAGCAAATCAGTTTAATGTTCAAGTAATTGCAACAACTCATAGCTATGAGTGTATTCAGGCAGCATCCGAAGTTTTTCTAGCTAACAGTGATAACAGTGATTTCCGTCTACATCGCCTAGATCGTATCAAGGATAAATTTAAGACTGTTACCTATGATAACGAAGCCCTTGAAGGTGCTATGCAAGGCTATCTAGAGGTTCGTTGAGTATATGCCAGAAGAAATCAAGAAGCCAAAACCAATTAAAAAGCTGCTGCAAAAGGTTATTGGCCTTGGGAGCATGCTGCGCTTACCCCTATTGTTGAATTCTTGAAGAGTCTTTAGATGGCTGATTGTATTAATGTGACAGGCATTCGGGCCTATGGCTATATTGGGGCACTGCCCGAAGAGAATATTTTGGGCCAGTGGTTTGAGGTGGACCTAACGCTGTGGATGGATTTGTCCATTGCAGGCAAATCTGACAGCCTGCCAGATACCCATAACTATGCCAATATCATTCAGCAAACCCAGCGGATTATTCAGACTGAGAAATTTAAGCTGATTGAGCGGCTGGCGGATGAAATTGCAACCCAGGCCCTCGATCATGACATCCGGCTAGAAAAAGTGCAGGTGACAGTGACAAAACTGACTGCTCCGGTGCCTAACTTTGACGGGCGAGTAGCGGTAATAATAGAGAGAAATCGTTCTTAAACTATTTATTGGGGGGACTCCGGGGTTGATCAGCAAAAGGACGGACGGGGGGTTTAGACCCGATTTCCTCAACTTAAGCTAATCAGCTACCATTCTGAAGCAGTATCAGCGAGAGTCGATCCTTGTCTAGGCTGAGGCTAACAAATCAATCCTATCTGCCGTTAATCATGCTATTGGCGGCATTCCTTCGGCTGTGGCGTTTAGCGGCTAAACCTCTCTGGGTAGACGAACTCTACACCGCGTTCTATAGCCTGGGTAAGAGTCTGAAGGAGATTCCCTTGGGGACCTTGCTACCACCGGAACGCTATTGGTCACTATTGGCTGATCCTGGGACTCCCTGGCAGGCGGCCCAGGCGGTAACTGTCCATAGTAACCATCCCCCGCTATTTTTTATGGCAATGAATGGTTGGTTTCAAGGGATGGGGATATCCGTTTGGAGTATGCGAGCGTTTGCCGTGCTGTGGGGGCTGGTGGCAGTGGCTGGTGTATTTTACCTGGGGCGACGGGTGGGTGGTCCTAAGGTGGGAACTCTGGCCGCTCTGTTGATGGCCGTATCACCCTATGGCATTTATCTGTCTCAGGAGGCACGGCATTACAGTTTGGCGGTTGCGATCGCAGTATTCGCCTTATCTAGTTGGATTGCGCTACTACAGGGTGACCGTTCTCTACGCCATTGGCTTAGTTGGATTGGATTAAATGCCCTTGGCCTTTACGTCCATTATTTCTACAGCTTTAGCTTAATTGCCCAGTGGTTGGTCACCATTAGTAGACTGCTCTGGCGTCGGCACCGTCGTGCTCAAACCCTATCGTGGCTGTTGGCTATGGGGGCCACTTTACTGCTTTATTTACCCTGGTTGTCCAATGCCCTGACTCATTTTCAAGCCGAGGGTGGCACCAACTGGCTGAGTCAGTCAACCCCTATCTGGCAGACGGTTGTCTTACCCTGGCTGCAGTCTTTGATAGCAGCTGTATTTATGCTGATTTTGCTGCCTGTGGAGCAGGTGCCCCTATGGGTCACCATCACATCAGCGTTGATAATGTTAGGAGTATTTAGCCTGGTACTGTTCCAAATCAATCGAGGGTGGCGGTTAGAACCCTTGTTAGATCTATGGTCCCCTTTGGTTAGCTATGGGCTGGTTGTCTTTGGCCTGATGCTCAGCATCACCTATGGTTTAGGCAAAGACCTTACCCTGGCACCCCGTTACTTTTTTATGCTGTATCCTGCGGTGACGGTGGTAGCAGCATTGGCCCTGGTTTATCGGCGTCAATGGGTAGTGGTGGTGGTACTCGTAGCCGGTCTTGTCAGCCAGCTATTGATCAGCTACGACCTGGCCTTGCTCAAATCTTACCTGCCTGGTCAAATTGGCCGTCGTTTAGGGGCAGATGCTCAGCCTACGCTGGTGTTGATAGCTCCTCAGCGCAATAGTTACCGTGCCCGTGCCCTGAGTTATGTATTAGCGATTCCATCTCATGCCAATGTGCAAATTGCATTTACAGAGCCTGCGACTACTGAAACTTGGCAACCTGAATTGACCAATAGCGATAAAATTCCAGCCGAAAAATCAACCCTTTGGTTAGTGGAGCCACAACGGCAGATTCCTTTCCCACCAAAGGTCGTGCTGTCAAGTCAAACTTGTTCGCTCGTTGGTGAACGGATCAAAACCGAAGGCACAGGTCAACAGAAATACCAATGTGTTGTAGCTGCATCCTAGATTTGGCCTATGCCAGCTGGGCGAGTTTCACAGATTACCCGTGGTTTTGAAGCGCAATCGCTATACTCGATCGGAGAAAGCGCATTAGAAATCGACAACGCCCACTTTATAAGGATAGGTACCATGACGTTTCGAATTTTAAACCCCCTGGCTTGGCCAGGACCCTTTGCTTGGCAAGGGCCTAATAAATTAGAACCTAATAAATTAGGCCTTAATTTATTAGGTTCTAATTTTAGGCGTTTAAAATCCTTAGGATTCCTGACAGCGGTCACCCTGACCTTAGCGTCTACCCCGGCCTTGGCGGGAGATCCTTTTCGTTCTACTACCGAGCATGACATTGGTCCCCATGCCGAAGAAGCTTTTGAAGCTTTCTTTAAAGAGGGTGACTATGTGGGCGCGCGTGCGGCTTTAGATCTAGCCATGAAGTCTGAATCGGATGAGCCCCTAGTCCATGGTATGGCTGCGTCTATGGCCTATCTGGACGAAGATTGGGATGCGGTGGCAACCGAAGCAGAACTGACCAGGTCCACTGCTGAGGCCTTACTTGAAACCAATCCACTACGAGGCCACATCTATTCTGCCGTTGGTATCTTTATGGAAGGGGCTCACCTGATGAGTACCCAGGGTGTGGCCCGCAGTACGCCTGCAGCCTTAGCTATGTTGCAACAGGTTTTTGGTCACATTGGTGAAGCTGAGAAAATTGATAGCACTGATCCAGAGCTGAATCTGGTTAAGGGCTTTATGGATTTGATGTTGGCTGTTAATTTACCGTTTTCCGACCCTGCAGAAGCCATTGAACGGTTATCTCAGTATGGCAACCCTAGCTATCTCTCTTATCGAGGGATTGCCCTGGGCTATCGTGACTTGGGCCAGATGACAGATGCCATGGACGCCGTCGACCAAGCTCTGGAGACAGCGCCTGAAAACCCCGAACTGTTTTATCTCAAAGCTCAATTACACCGACGTCAATCCGAAACGGACGAGAGTGTTGCCATGTTTGATAAAGCTTTGGAGTATGCGGCTCAGCTACCTTCTAATTTGGCTCGTAAGATTTATAAGGAAAAGTGCCGCACCCTAGGCGGCTCCCATGAGACTTGTGGTCAGGAAGCGACTGATTTTGTGAAAAGTCTTTAAGGCGTTGCTGATTCTTTGTCTAAACTCACTCGGGCTAGGTTGATATTCTCCTAGTCAGAGTGAGTTTCTGATTATGTTGATAATTTTGATACAAAAACTTAAAAATAACTCAAAAGGGAATGGAGCTATTTAAGGTATTAAGAAGTGTAAAAAAATAATCCAAAAATACCTTTAAACAAGTAGCAGCCCCGTCAATGAATTAGCCGACAGAGGCATTCAACGGGGCTGAAGACGCAGTTAGGAGGTATCTTGGTTACTACCTTAACTTCCTGAATCGTGATTCGGCCGCTAACTTAATAAGTTCTTAACTGTCACCAGATAAAAATCACTTTCATGTTTGTTTAGTATTGCTTAATAAAGTAAATATTCAATTCAGAAAAGACATTTATATAGATAGAAATTGCCACAGTAGATATAACCTCTGGGGTTGGGTTAGCCACCGGACGGTGTCCAGTGTATTCAGTCCATCCATAGACACTTGCTCGTTGATGGTTATATCTTGACGTACCCAGGGTGACGGCTTGCTGAGAGAACCTACGGGAGGTCAGCGATGGCAATTAAGAGTATTAACCCAGCAACTGGTAAAGTTTACAAAACTTACCCTTCACTAACGTCGGAAGAGATTGAGCAACGATTGGTGGAAGGGGAGGCTCAGTATCAGCATTATCGATGGACGTCGTTTAGCGATCGCAGCAACTGGCTTCAAGCGGCAGCCGACTACCTGGAAGATCATGACTCGGGGTTGGGGCGGATTATGACCCAGGAAATGGGTAAGCCGCTGGGGGCTGCGATCGCAGAAGTGAAAAAGTGTGCCTGGGTCTGCCGTCACTATGCTGACCATGGCGCAGATTATCTAGCAGATGAGCGCTCGGATGTGGGTTATGTGCGTTATCAGCCCCTGGGGATCATCTTGGCAGTGATGCCATGGAATTATCCTCTATGGCAAGTATTTCGACTAGCAGCTCCAGCCCTGATGGCAGGTAATGTTGTATTGCTTAAGCATGCGTCTAATGTGCCTAAGTGTGCCCTATCCATAGAACAGGTTTTTCGGAAGGCTGGTTTTCCTGACGGTGCGTTTCAAACCTTATTGATTGGTGCTGACCAAACTGCTGCTGTGATTGCCGATGACCGTGTACGGGGCGTAAGTCTAACCGGTAGCGGTCCTGCCGGATCTCAGGTGGCGGCAGTCGCCGGACAACATCTGAAAAAAGTAGTGCTGGAGTTAGGCGGCAGCGATCCCTTTATCGTCATGCCTAGTGCAGATCTTGACGCAGCGGTAGAAACAGCTGTGACAGCTCGGCTACAGAACAATGGCCAGTCCTGCATTGCAGCTAAGCGTTTTATCCTGGTTGACAATATTGCTGATGAATTTGAAGCGCGACTGGTGGAGAAGTATGAATCTTTGGTGGTGGGTGATCCCATGCAGCCTGAGACAGACATTGGTCCCTTGGCAACACCATCGATTTTGCGAGATATCCACAAACAGGTTCATGATTGTCTCATCGCCGGGGCTAAGGCTCTGGTCGGTGGTCATGTGGAGAAACTCAAGGCCAGTTTGCCACCTGAGCTAGAGCTGGGGAATTTCTACCCGCCAACAATTTTGAGTCATATTCCCCCTGGCACCCCTGCCGACCAGGAAGAATTCTTTGGTCCTGTGGCGCTTATTTTTCGTGTTAAGGATTTAGACGAGGCGATTGCGCTTGCTAATAGCACGCCATTTGGGCTTGGAGCCAGTGGCTGGACTCAAGATGCCACTGAGCAACAACGCTTGATCAATGAGATCGAGGCTGGGGCTGTTTTTATTAACAGTATGGTGAAATCTGACCCCCGCTTACCCTTTGGCGGCATTAAACAATCAGGCATTGGGCGCGAACTGGGTCGACATGGCATTTTGGAATTTGTTAATGCTAAGACGGTTTGCGTGAGTTAATCCGTTTCTATGTAGAGTCATTCCATGGAACGACTCTACATAGAAAATCCCAACATTTATTACCCATTCCCTAGGTAACTTTATGAACACTGCTGAACTCCTTGTCCGCTGCCTTGAAAATGAGGGAGTGGAGTATATCTTTGGAGTGCCTGGAGAAGAGAATCTCCAGGTACTCCAGGCGCTGAAACAGTCGTCGATTCAGTTTGTGACCACTCGCCATGAGCAGGGGGCGGCGTTTATGGCTGATGTATACGGGCGACTGACGGGGAAGGCTGGTGTGTGTCTCTCCACCTTGGGACCAGGCGCAACAAATCTCATTACCGGGGTGGCTGATGCGAACCTAGACCGGGCACCGTTGGTGGCCATTACGGGGCAGGTAGGGACTGATCGCATGCATATTGAGTCTCATCAGTATTTGGATCTGGTGGCGATGTTTGCCCCGGTCACCCAGTGGAATGCTCAGATTGTGCGGCCTAGTAATACGTCAGAGATTGTTCGAAAAGCGTTTAAGCTAGCTCAGACCGGGAATCCGGGGGCGGTGCACATTGACTTGCCTGAGAATATTGCGGATATGGAGGTGACGGGTAAACCGCTGACGCGGGACCGCAATGGTAAAACCTATGCGGCCTTAGAGACGATCCAAACAGCCGCTGATGCCATTTCTCGGGCGGAACGACCGCTTATTTTGGTGGGCAATGGTGCGATTCGAGCGCGGGCTAGTGGGGCCATTATGAAAATGGTTGATGAGCTGCAGATTCCGGTCACGAATACCTTTATGGGTAAGGGGGTAATTCCCTATCAGCATCCGTTGGCCCTATGGTCTGTTGGACTGCAGCAGCGAGACTTTATCTCTTGTGCCATTGATAAAAGCGATCTGGTGATTGCTGTAGGGTATGACCTGGTGGAATATCCGCCGAAGAAGTGGAATCCGGATGGGCAAATTCCCATCGTTCATGTGGGTCTGACGCCGGCAGAAATTGACAGTAGCTATATGCCCGTGGTGGAGGTGATTGGGGATATCTCTGATGCTCTCGAACAGATTTTGCAACGGGTGGAGCGACAGTCTCAGTCCAGCTACCCATTTCAGGCGGTGCGCGATGAAATGCGGGCAGACTATGAGCAGTATCGGGATGATATGGCGTTTCCAATCAAGCCCCAGAAGCTGCTCTATGATCTGCGGCAGGTAATGGGACCGGAGGACATTGTCCTATCGGATGTGGGAGCGCACAAGATGTGGATTGCTCGTAATTATCATTGTGAGCGACCGAATACGTGTCTGATTTCCAATGGGTTTGCGTCCATGGGGATTGCCATACCGGGTGCGATCGCAGCCAAACTGGTCAACCCTCAACGCAAAGTAGTCGCTGTTACCGGCGACGGTGGCTTTATGATGAACTGTCAGGAGCTAGAAACTGCCCTGAGGTTAGGCACACCCTTTGTCACCATTATCTTTAATGATGGCGGCTATGGCCTGATTGAGTGGAAGCAGCACAACTACTATGGTGAGTCTGCCTTTATCAAATTCAACAACCCTGACTTTGTTGCCCTGGCTAAGAGTTTTGGTCTTCAGGGCTATCGAGTAACATCTACAGAAGACTTTATCCCCACCTTGAAAATGGCTCTGGAAGCTGATGTGCCAGCGGTGATTGATTGCCCGATAGACTATGGCGAAAATCTTCTATTTACTGAAAAGTCACGGGAACTCGCCTGTGCGATTTAATATTGCTACATTAATAGATCAGGCCCACCACCATCACTAATGTAGGTGAACTTAAAATTCCCTTCACCAACATTCTCACGAAGTGTAGTCAATATTTGATCGGCGTTGTCATAGGGGCCATTGATGTAGTGGGGTTGACCATCTAGGCCAAACTCAAGCTGTGCTAAATTTTCCATCCGAGGACCCAGGGTCTTTTTCGCTCGCTCAAAATCTGGGTGAGGATCAAGGCCCAGAGATTTAGCATAATCAACTGCCCCATAGATAATTGCTTGAGCCTGCTCTAGAGAAATAGTCTCATAGGAGTCGTTCATACTTTCGGTAAACGTGGCTTCAATCATCAACTGATAGTCACCCAGTTTAGTTTTACGGGGGCCTATGGTATTTTTTACTCCCAGGCACCAATAGTCTATAAGAAAGTTAGTCATTAAATAATTGGGACCATCCTTACGGGTGACAAAAATTTGAGACATTCCTTTTAGATCATCGCGCTGTTTAAAGCGATTCCACAATCCTTTAGAACCGCCAAAAAAATGCCTAAATCCTTCCGTATCGATCAGGCATTCCTTAAGCGGAGCCAGAGGCCTTGGGCGAGCATATTTTTCTGGATCAGCGGTGACCTGATTATGAATAATGTCTTTAACTTCAGCAGGCCGTAGTCCTAATTTACGGGCAATTTGCTTGGGACCTACTTTGCGATCGCGCAAGGCCAAAATTTCCTTGACTTGTTCAGAGGTAGCTGCCATCAATACAGATTCCAGAGGTGCTAATGGTATGGCCCATTTTTGCGCAAGTAGTTAAATAGTGAGCAAATGGTTTGCAAGTTTTTACTTGTAGAGTTTTTAGTTCACAACGATGATGCGAATACCATCTTGAGTTTTATTATCGTCAATACTTTCTAGAATGTCATTGCGGTCATAATTCAGCCTAACATCTTCAATTCTTCGTAGACGTCCTCGACTACTGTAGTCAAACTCTGTATTCCCGATACGCTCAACGAGTCCATTGCGACGATATCGAAAATCAATATCATCAATGGCTCGGACACGGTTGCTACCGCTAAAGTATCTCAACCGAGCATCACCAATAGAACGAATTTCTCCGTTGGAATTGTAGTCTACCTCAGTGGTATAGTCCCGTGATTCGAGTTCAATCCGACCATCGCTATACACTTTAATCTTTGCTCCTGGCACGTTCACAAACGTGCCCAGTACATTGCCCTCTCTGTCTATATAGACGGCATTGAAACCTGCCTTCTCATGGTCTAGACCATCCTCCTCCTCAAAATCTACCAAAAATTCAACATCATCTTGAGTCTGTTTAGGAAAGTCAGCATTTACAACGGGTGCAGTCAGAGATAAACCTATGGTTGTCAATAATAGAGCAAGACTGAGGGACAACCTTCGTGAGGTAAGTATTTGAGCCATGATGCAGTTCCCCAAAAAGTACGAAAACATCTAATCAGAGCTATTAGCCTAGCGAAGGATTTGAAGATTGCCCTCCCATATCTGTACACCCTTAATTGGAGAAAACTTTAAACTAAGAGGAAACTTTAGTGCGAAATCATGGGTTTACTCAGCCACATAGAGGGCATTAGCGATTCATTGTATGAATGCAAGTAAACAGCCCCAGTTAGCACTAGCTTAAAAATCTGGGGCTAACTGGGGCTTATAAGTAGAGAGAAAATTTCCGAGGTCTATACTCAGTTAACAGTCATGGAAATGACTGTTTCCACAGTCTCTTGGGGAGCTACTGTAATCAGGGCATTTCCAGTATTTATGGCATTGCGAGGGCCACTCCAGGGCTCTAGACAGTAAAAGTCTTTTCCCTTCACAGTCCAGAAAACCAGAGTAGAATAGTTCTCGTCATAGGAGAGAGTTAGGGTGCTATCACCATCTTTAACGGTAGCCGTTTGTCCGGTGAGATTAATAAAGGCAAAGTCAATCTCTTCTTTGTCAAAGTCAAACTGACCATTGAAAGCAAAGACCTCAGGTGCTCCCTTAATTTTGTATTCGCTAGAGGGTAAATCAAAGATTAGCTTGGTTTTGTCAGCTACTGCAAAATAAGGGTGAGTGCCCGTAGAGAAGGGCATGGGCTGGTCAGACAGATTGGTATGGCGAAACCGTTGCTCTAGGGTGTTGCCCCTAAGGGTGTAGATATAGTCAAGCTGAAAGTCAAAGGGATAACTTGCACGAGTTTCATCATTGCTTTTCAGCGTGATAGTCAAGCTAGCGCCATCATCCGTGGACTGTTGCGTGACTTCCCAGGGCATGGTGCGACCAAAGCCATGCTGCTTGAGCTTGTAGGTCTCGCCTTTGAGGGTATAGGTATCGTCCACCAAGTTGCCACAGATGGGAAATAGCAATGGAATACCGCCCCGTACTGAGAGGCTGGGGTCCTTAAAGCGTTCTGCATCTAGATAAAATACGTCGTTACCGTTGACCTGCCAACTAGTGACGATACCGCCCCGTTCTGGTACTACAGCTACTTGAGAGTCACCATCAGTCAAAATATAGGTTAGATATTGCTGGTTTTCAGTAGTAATAGTACTCATAGTAGTTTCCTTAAGGCATTGCTGCTAAAACACTGCCATATGATGGCTGTTTCGCCATGCAATCTGCAATACCGCTATGGAATCTTTATAGCTTGCAGCAGCGGTTTTCTTTCGAACCTTACGCTAATATTCTGGCTGACTTGTATTGACTGTGGAGGTTTAAACCCCATGCCTATTGCCTATCCCCGCGATCTGATTGGCTATGGTCAAAATCCGCCCCATCCTCAATGGCCAAATAATGCTCGATTGGCTGTGCAGTTTGTCATCAACTATGAGGAAGGAGGTGAAAACTGTATCCTCCATGGCGATCCCGCATCTGAAGCTTTCCTGTCTGAAACGGTGGGAGCTGCGCCACTGCCAGGGGTACGTAATATCAATATGGAATCCATGTATGAGTACGGTAGCCGGGCTGGCTTTTGGCGATTGTATCGACTGTTTACCCAGCGCAACCTGCCAGTGACGGTCTATGCCGTAGCTATGGCCCTAGAGCGTCACCCTGATGCAGGTAAAGCCATGGTGGAGGCAGGCTGGGAAGTGGCGAGCCATGGTTATCGTTGGATTGATTATCAATATGTAGGGGAAGATACCGAGCGGGAGCATA
The DNA here is from genome assembly GCF_018739885.1 of Leptothoe spongobia TAU-MAC 1115. Taxonomy (GTDB): domain Bacteria; phylum Cyanobacteriota; class Cyanobacteriia; order Phormidesmidales; family Phormidesmidaceae; genus Leptothoe; species Leptothoe spongobia. Next base: position 43,797 of record NZ_JADOES010000022.1, read on the forward strand.
TTCGTAAAGCCATTGAAATCCATACCCAGGTCACGGGCAGCCGTCCCCTGGGGTTTTATCAAGGTCGTCTGAGCCCAAACACACGCCGGTTGGTGGTTGAAGAAGGCGGCTTTCTCTACGATGCCGATAGCTATGCCGATGACTTGCCTTATTGGAATTTAGATTACGGTCGCCCCCATCTGGTGATTCCTTATACCCTGGACAATAACGATATGCGGTTTGCCACCTATCAAGGGTTTAACTCGGGCGATCAGTTTTTCACCTATCTCAAGGATGCCTTTGATGTGTTGTATGCCGAGGGCGAAACCGCTCCCAAAATGATGAGTGTGGGATTACATTGTCGACTCTCAGGACGGCCTGGACGGGCAGCGGCCCTGGGGCGATTTTTGGACTATGTGAGCACCCATGAAGACGTGTGGGTTTGTCGACGGGTAGAGATTGCACGGCATTGGCATCAGAACCATATTGCGTAGGGGCGTTGCATGTAACGCCCCTACGCAGGGATAGGCAACGCCCCTACTTTTTGTAATATGGGGACCTACCCACTTCCTGAAATCAAGAATAGTATATTTGTATTGTCTAAAGTGCGGAGATGACACCCATGGGGATCCGAGACAGTTACGAGAATGGTGTATTTAGTTGGGTTGATCTGCTGACTAGCGATCAGGAAGCAGCGAAGCAGTTTTACACAGAGCTGTTTGCTTGGAAATTTCAAGATATGCCTGTGGATAATGGCAGTATTTACTCCATGGCATTTAAGAATGACCGGGCCGTAGCCGCGCTGTTTGCCATGGAGGATGGCACGCCACCCCATTGGCAGACCTATATCCACGTGAAGGATCTAGAGGGCGTGGTGCAAAGCTGGCAGGACCATGGTGGCACCGTTAAAATGCCGCCCTGCGACATTATGGACTCTGGTCGGATGGCCATGGTGCAAGATCCGACAGGTGCTTTTGTGGGTCTGTGGCAGCCTAAGGAGTTTATCGGTGCAGGTTTGGTGAATGAGGTGAATACCTTCTGTTGGGCTGAACTACAAACCCGAGGTGCTGACAAAGCGGCTGAGTTTTATCAGGCGATCTTTGGTTGGGATATTGAGGTGGATGATAAACCGCCGCACTATCTGACGGGCAGTGTGAAAGGTCGTCTTAACTGTGGCATGTTCGATATGGATAAGGCGAACTTACCGGCAGAGATTCCCTCTAACTGGGCGGTGTATTTTAATGTGGCTGATTTGGATGAGTCTCTAGCGGTGGTTAATCGTCTTGGGGGCAAAGCATTGATGGATCCGATCGATATTGAACCGGGGCGCTTTACAACAATTATGGATCCCCAGGGAGCGACGGTGGCGCTGATGCAGGTAAATGACCCGGATGACTGATCCTGTAGGGGCATTGCATGGGTAGGGGCATTGCATGCAATGTCCCTACAACCAATTTCCTACTAAAACATAGGGAGCCCAATAGCGCGGATGTTGTGTATCAGGATTTTGTATTAAAGCTAACTGTACTTGTCTTAATACATTTGCCTTGGTTGTGTTCTGTTGGCTCAGGATTTGGTAAAACTTCTCCATAAAGAGGGCACCTGTTTCATCATCCAGGTTCCACAATGATGCTAGGGTGCTGCGGGCACCAGCTTGGACAGCAACACCGGCCAGGCCTAGAGCTGCACGTTTATCTCCAGAAGCTGTCTCACAAGCGCTTAGCACCAGTAGTTCAATGGCATCTTGACGGGTTTGTTCACTATTGCGCAGTATCCGATTGAGGGTGTTGATTTTAATTGGGGTATCCCAGGCGAGGATGAACGTTTCTTCTGGATCAGAACTGAATTGACCGTGGGTTGCTAAGTGAACAATAGGAAAAGGGGTGTCATTAATTTCTTTTTCTAGAGCTGCTTGGGTAAAAGATTGGTCTAATAAAATCTGACCTGTTAGGTTCATTTGGATTCGCTCAATCTCAGTGCGAACTGATTCGAGGGGGCTAAAACCATGGCGAGATTCTGTCAGTCCAGCTGCGATCGCAGCTAATCTTTGTTCTGTCAGGGGTTGTGGATCCACCAGATTTAAACCCGGAGCCAGGGCTAAATTATACTTTTCTACTAGATAATTTTGGCCATCGTAGAGAACCGCCATCGGAATATTTCGCAGGGTTCCGTCTAGTACAAAAACAAGGGTTTCGATATTTGCCTCAGCCAAAGCGGTATCCACAGGTTTCAATAGCCAATCGTATAGCTGTTCTGAAATAGCCTGAGCCTCTTTGAGAGTATAGTTGTACGGTAGAACAATCTTATTGATCAGCTCTTCAGCTCTAGCGTCTAAATCAGCCTGGGATACAGGTGTTGAGCGATGCTGCAGGGGCTTATTGGGGAGTTTTAGAATAAGGTCTAACCGGTCAGGCAGGATGATTGGATAGAGTACTGCTGTGGGGTTAGTAGTCGCATCCACCAGCTGGTCAATTTGTTGTTGTACTGATAAACAAGGTTCTCGAAAAAAATTTTCTAATTCAGCTAGCTGCAGTAATTCGATAGCCTCACGGGCTTGAAAAAGATTTGTTTGACTAATTTCTGAAGTTTCAGATGACGGAGTCAGGAGTAAGTTAACTAATTCTCGATAAACCGGTTCTACCTTTTCACGAAAGTCATATTGAATATCAGGATTAATAGCGACCAGCTCATTACGTAGGGTCTGTAAGCTTTTAACGGCATTGCTATAGGTTGCGATCGCCATATCCAGCGTTCCTTGCTGTGCAAGTAGTCGTCCTAACTGCCATTGCCAACGATAGGCAATATCATCCGCCTGTATCGTCTGAGCAATTTTTAAGGCTTGTTCCAGGTAGCTTTGAGCATCAGATAATGATTGAGCTTGCATAGAGTATTCACCTAAGTAGCCCAGTGCATAGGATTCGGCTCGGCTATCCCCTAGCTTTTTGGACTGGTCCAGTGTCTGTTGGAGAAGAGAGGGAATGGTAGAAGACAAACCTTGATGTGAGAAATCGAGCAAACTACGAACTAAATCAAGTTGGGCATAGACACTCGTACGACTAATAGGCAGGTGGGTTAACTGGTTTTGAATATCAGCTAGTTCAGAATCAGTCACATCTGCCTGTCCAGTCTCAAAGCGAAGGGTAAGTCGAACCACACTCGCTTTGAGTGTCAGAGTAGGGGAAACTGCAAATGCTATAACTTGTTGATAATAGTCTAAGGCCTGGTCACTATGCCCCTGAGCCTGAGCAATGCGGCCTAGACTCAACCATGTTTGGGCAAGTTCCGCAGGAGCATCAAGTTTCTCAACAATATCAAGACTTGCTTGCAAAACGTGTTGAGCCTGGTCTATATCACCCGTAATCCGAAACAGTTCACCCATTTGACGAAACGTAGCAGCACGGAGTAAAGGTGAGGCCTGCTCAATTAATAAAGGTTCGAGATCAGTTAGATTTGTTAGGGCACGACGATAGAAACCCAATGCTTGCAAAGCCTGGGTTTGGTTGAGCTTACTACGCAAAATACCGTCTATGTTATTTGCAGTGGTATAAGCAGTCATTGCTTGTTGAAAGGCGTTTAGGGCGTTGGCAGGTTGGGAGCGTAGCAGCTGTAGATTTCCCTGATTTGTTAACGTCTGGCCTAAAACACTCCAGTAATTGGACTGGTTTTGAAGACCATCATCATTTAAAAGTTGTTGACTGGCACTAATGGCGATATCGGCTTCTGAAACATTACCAATTTGTTGGTAAGCCAGGGCAATATAGCTCAAGACACTGGCCTGACTGAGAACATTCCTTTGAGTAGCAAAGTATTGTGTAGCTTGTTGCCACACCTGGATAGCTGATTCATATTGAGCAGTTGCGTAGTACTGGCGACCTTGTTGGATATCCTGAGCGGGCAGTTGCTTAGTGAGTTGGTTAGATGTTGCTGTCGCTTGGGGATGGGAAGTCGAGGGTTCTACTGCCTTCACCATTTGTCCTGACCAGAAAAATCCTACCCCTAATATAGTTCCTAGAGATAAGCAAAAGTAGCTAAGTGAAATGACGATTGAGAGAACTATTTTAGAATAGCGATGTCGCAAATACCTGATCATGCCTCTGTTCCAGACTATGCTGTTAACTTATTTTGTTTGGTTTTCATCGATTTATGGTGTAGGACACAAACTGTTTGTGTGGGAAAATCGGGGGGTAGGGGCGATAACTTGAGCCATCAGTTCAACTTCCCCAACTTCATTAACAATCCAATTTTGAGCTTCAGTCAGACTAGGGGATGCCTTTACTATCGGTGTTTCTGGGGAAATATTATCATTGTTAGTCGTAGTACTGGCAGGCAATTGGTCATCTTCGTAGGTTTCTAAATCAATTAAGCCAATGGCTTCGCTGACGACCTCGCTGGGGATAGGAGGGACACCTCCTCGACCAGTAACAACGAAAGCATTTTGACCACTGTCGGCTAGACAACGTTGAGCAATCTGGTTGCTCTGATCAGCTAGATTACTGGGAAGTTCGAGGAGACCTTGATCGGGATCAACACCCAGGGTATTGACAACAACTTCCCCCTGACTATTTACTGATGGATTTCCTTGGGAAATAGCGGTAATGTCACTGGAGGGCAATCGTCTTGGGTCGAGTTCTGTTGGTTCATTAGTACCCAGCAAAGTTTGAAGATCTTCACGGCTGCGGAGGGTAAAGCCAATCACGTCCTGGGCATTGATTTCAACACGACCACCATTGCCATCGAAAGCATTAGCGATAATGTCGCTGTTTTCGTCAGGAACAGCGAAAACAATTGGAGCATTAATTATAATGTCACCACCATCACCACCAGACTGAGCTGTGCCAGCGGTAGTAGAAATGAAGCTGTTATCTCGCATAACCAATAAATCATCAATGTTGAGTGTAATATCTCCCCCTTGCGTGCTAAAGGTTTCTGCAAAAAGGCTGGCTTGATTTTCAAGTCTCAACAGACCTGTTCTAACATTAATATCTCCACCAATACCATCACCTTGACTACTGACGGATAACCGTGAGCCATCCTGTAGAACAACCTGATCTGGAACATCGAGTATAATATCTCCAGCATTGCCAAGACCATCGGCTGATACTGCTACTTGACCTGCATTCTGAATACTTAATTGAGGTGTCTTGATGGTGGTATTACCAGCTGTTCCATCACCTCGAGTCTGAGCTGAAATGCCACTATTCACCAAGAAATTTTCCACCTTAGAAACTTGTAGAGTATAGTTTCCACTAGTACGAAGCGCTCTTTCTCTATTAGCGCCTTCAAAGAATTCACTGACACGAATAAAATATTGCCCAGGCTCATTGAAAATGTAGGTTAAATACGCGTCATCTTGACTAACACTGCCATCAGCCCCTAACCGCTGAGAAGCATCATTACTAGCTGCTAATAAATTTATCTGGCTATCAAAAAGAGATAAGGCCGTATTCAACGGTTCTTCCTGTGACTCAACATTATCAATATCGAAAGTCAATTGAGTACCTGCGGATTTAACTGTGAAGCTATAGATATCGTAGGTGTCATTACCAGATTGACCTAATATCGAGACATAGGGAATCTCTGTTGAGAACTCCACATCGGGATTAGCATTCACTGAAGAATCTAAGGAGAAGAAATCATCAATATTTTGTGCGTCTTGAAGTTTTTCCTGTAAGGCTTGAATGATCTCAGCTACCTCTTCAGGTGACTCAAACCCTAGTGGAAAATCGAAAAAGGAAATGTCAGTTTCCTGCTCATTCACAACTGGTCCCAACAGCCCCCCTTGGGAACTGCCATCAGAAAGAGTTCCAACACCAGATATATTTATTCGATCAGCTGACTGAAGCATGATTGGGCCACCATCACCTACTGCTCCTAGAGCGACTGCAGTACTAATGACGCTATTGCCGTTGACTTCAATTGGACCCTCAGCTTGAAGCAAAATTTTGCCAGCATCTCCTTGCCCTGCTGTCAGACTGAACAGACTGCTATCTTCTAGAGAGATAAGGCTGTCTGCATTAACTGTAATATCTCCAGCATTTCCAACGCCAAATGTAGTGGTGTTCAGGAGAGAAAAGTTACTGAACTCCACAGACTCTGCCGTAATAGAAATATTGCTCTCTTTTAATTGGGACGCTTCAGCCTCAGACTCTAGACCTGTAATAACGCGACTACCATCAAATAAAGCTGGTCCACGAGAATTGACAATAATACTTCCAGGATCACCCAGACCAACAATACTAGCATTTATATCCGTATTGATAAGCTGTACAGAATTGGCGTCAATCATAATATCCCCACCATTCCCGTCGCCGACAGCGATATTACTCAACATTAAAGCGTCTATAAGAGAAACTTCTCCAGCACTACTACTCAGAGAGATTGCCCCACTAGCTGCTGAAGCAATGACTCCCTCGGTTATGTCTATACCCCCAGGTGTAGGCGCAACTGCCGATGAGTCGATGCTCCCAGCTATTAAAGCATTCCTTGCATTGAGCGTAATATCTCCTCCTGCTGTAGCTTCTCTAAAATTACCTAATCCGGTTTCGTCTACGCTTAGATCGACATCTACAGATGAAGTTAGATTTGCGGTAGCCAGGTTATCTCCTGCATTCAGAAGAATTGGCCCCCCTCGTCCATCCACCTGAATATCGCCAGCCTCGCTACCCCCTAAAACAATTGGAAGGATAACTGTATTTGCAAATGAGCTGACATCCCCAGTACTTAGGTCCCCTGATGTATCAACAGTGATTGTGCCCCCCTTTATCGTGGCACTTAAATCTCCAGTTCTACCAGGATCTACTTGTACTGTTCTCGCTACAGCCGCTTGTGCGAGTGGAATAGCAATCCCATTTGCAGATGAATTTAACTCCCTGGTCAAAAGAGAGTCTGAGTTTACCTTAATATCCCCCCCAAGGGCTACAGTACTCACATTTCCTGAGTCACCTACATTGGCAAACCTAAACGAAAAATCATCTTCTTGTGACACTACTCTTGAAGATGTAAATGCAAATGCATCTGCAAAAGCCTCTATGTCTCCAATAGTGATGAATGAGTTTGTAGCGTTAAGTGTAATGTCACCCCCTACTGTCACTGTAATAGCATCACCAGTATTACCAGAAAAACCGAATGTACCAGCATATCCTCTTGCTTCAGTTTCAGATATAGAATCTGCTTCAGCTGATGAATTCAAATTTCCGAGTATGAGAGAGCTTTCTGTAACAAGATTAATAGTGCCTCCTGAGGCTTCTGCAGTGGTATTTCCCACATCACCAGCAAATGCTACCGCCAAAATTGGTGAAAGACCAAACGGATTGTTATTTGTAAACGCATTTGCACGTGCTAAGGCAGTAGCGTCTGCAGATGTATTTAGACTATTTGCTGACAATGGACCTTTTAAATTGAGAGAAATCTCCCCGCCTTCTGCCACAGCTCTAACATCTTTAATTTCGCCTGCAGTTGCTGATCGCAAAAAACTTCTTACACTTGCGTCTGCAATGACATTAACAGTGGCTGATGTATTTAGATCAGCCATAGTCAAGGTATTACCCACATCAGCCGTAATCTCTCCTCCAGTTACTAAGGCGCTAGCTCCATTTGCAATTCTATCTCCGGGGATACCATCCGTAATGTTCACATCTACACGAGCAGACGTGTTTAGCTCCTGAGTGATAGCATTTCTATTCGTGATCAAAGTAATTGAGCCACCAATGGCTTCTATTTCTGCATTACTAACAACTGGTAAGAAAAAACTACCAACCCGCACAATGGCACCAGCTTTCATATCTCCTGTTAGTTCAATATCTCCCCGCGAATCAAGTACAATATTTCCTCCTTGAATTTGCAGGTTGATCATTCCATTAGTCGATTGTGACACTTCTGTTGTAAGGCTGGTATCAATACTCCCTACTTGAATGTCTCCACCTGGCAATGTCGTATCCGGCTGCAATTGATTGGTTAAAAACACCAATCCCCCTGGGTTTGCTATATTTCCTAAAGTAATATCTGCACGGCTCCCTATACCATTAGGATTTGGAATATCAGGTATAAAGCCTGCCGTATTGCCTATAATACTTGGCACTGCAAAGGCTGTTGTTCCAGCTCTAATATCAACGGTAGGTTGAGTACTACCATCAATTTCCAGCATAGTTTCACTATCGGACAACGTCACCAGTGCCTGAATAGAATTTATAGCATCTGGACCTGTGATGATTATTTCCCCTGGGATTGTCACACTTCCACCGGCTAGAATATGTAATGAAGCGCCTTCATAACTTTCAAACTCAACATCACCACTAGCACGAATAATTGGATCATAGGGGCTAACTAATTGTCCAAGCTGTTTATCCAGTTGTTCGACTCGGAAATTTCCTCCACTCCAATAATGTGCATCCCCACTAACAGGATTAATACTTCGCAGGACCATGTCTCCGCCTGAAAACATGCCACTCTCGGCATGATTCAAGGCAAAAATATCAACGGTCTGATTTCCCTGCAATAATAATTGTTCTCCAGCTGCTGCGATAAATGGATTAACCTCATTATCTCGAATTTGCAAAATATCCTGGGCATGTAGGGAGAGGTTTTCATCTGCCCAAACCTCTCCCTGTAAGTCAAGAGTATCCGATGCTAAAGTTAAGTCTTGTCCAACGGAGAGTTTTCCCTGGTTGCTAATAGTTGTGCCTGATTGAATTGTTCCATATTGTACTCCTGGCGCAATGTGAACAGTCAGCAGTGGAGCTTCTTCCGGGCTGACGGCACTAAAAGTTAACCCTTCTCCCAGTTGAAAGTCATCAGCTGTGCTGACAACAAATGATCCTGGGATATCCAATTCAGCATTGGGGCCAAACATAATCCCATTGGGATTAATCAAAAACAAATCAGCTGTTCCCAAAACGCCCATTACCCCATTAATATCAGACGGGCTCTGACCTGTAACTCGACTGAGAATGGTTGCAATGTCACTCGGATTTGCAAAGTAAACTTGCTGCCCAGCTTCGATATTAAATTCAGAAAAACTGTGAAACAGATTTACCCCACGGGTAGCTCCTCCCTCAATCAGATCCACAGGCTCCCCATCAATATCGACATTGGGAACCACCACAGAATTTTCTATACCTAAGGTGTCATCCGGTAGTAGTTGGGCTAAGCCAACTTGAGGCCAAATGGCCGTAACACTGGTCAATGTCACAAAACTCAACAGCCATGATGCTTGAAAATGAGATTTTATGTGTCTCATCATGATTGTGCGTCTATAAATGCGGAAGGACATGGACAAAACTGATTGAGTAGCTAGTTATTTAGAAACAACTTCACCTTGATATAACTCATTAGGCAAAAGATCAGAACCTGCCGCTTTGCCAGCTTAGACCGCCCGATGTAGTAGATATTCATACCTTATAATCCTATAGCACTCTTCTGCTAGTCGAGCATGTAGTTTGATTTTCGTAACCCAAATCGATTCATAGCTAGGTGATAGATGCTAATGCAAGTGAGACTTTGAGCAATCAGTAGCTAAAATCTCACAATTTCATTTGGTTACTAGGCGAAGGCAAATTGATTCGGATCAGATAGATTCAGGCTAGAAGCACTCACCCCTTCAATAATGCTAATCAGGTCACCGACAAAGTAGATGCCACTGCCTGAAAAGTCTCCGACTGTTACGTTAGAAATTGAGTAATATGACCTGCTACCTGCCAATTGAATTTTGTCTATCGATTGTTCATCAGCATAATTATAGATATCAAAATCGCGAATCACAGCGTAATCGATATCGCCGTTGTCGTTGTAGTAGACACTTCCGTAGGCACCTAAGATAAATATATCCTGATCATTGTTACTGCCACTGTAGAGGATGTCACGTTCATTATTACCCTGACTACTGGTGCCTACACCCACCAGAATATCATTGTCTAAACCTCCGATAAGGGTATCATTGCCATCACCACCATAGAGCTGGTCATTACCGCTGCCACCGTTTAAATGATCGCTGCCAGTACCAGCCCTAATAATATCGTTGCCACCCCAGGCATAGAGGCGGTCATGCCCTCCTCTCCCATACAAAGCATTGTTGAAGTTATTGCCAATAATACTATTGTTAAGGTCGTTACCTTGACCGCTAAAGGCAGTCCCCATTAAGGTCAAATTTTCTACGTTATTCCCCAACGAGTAGTTAACTGTAGAGTAGATTTTGTCTACTTCTTCAACGGAGCTATTATATTCATAGACTACATCACCCGGATCATCTACCCTGTAAGTGTCATGACCATTTCCCCCATACATGTAGTCGGCTCCCTGTCCACCGTCTAGATGGTTGTTATATGGGTTGCCAACAATAGTGTTACGAAGGTTATTTCCAGTCCCCCTATAGGCATGGTCTAGTAAATCTAACCGTTCAATATTGTCGGGTAAAGTATAGCTAATGTAGGATTGAACACGGTCATTTCCCTGATCGGAAGATTCAATGACTTGATCCCTGTAGTCATCGACAATATATCTATCATCGCCTTGACCACCATGCATTTCATCTATACCAGAACCTCCATCTAGTAAGTCATTCCCTCCTCCCCCATAGAGGATATCGTTATCTACTTCACCGTAGAGACGGTCAGGTTTTGGACCACCAGTTAATCTATCATCACCTGCTCCTCCGTAGATTCTCCACTGTTCCCACCATCGGATAGGCCATATGCCAGATTTACGGGCAGTTATAACATCATTAGAGTTAAGTCCATAGCGTCTTTGAACCATTGTGATATCTCCTTGCTATACTTATCAATTTGATTTGAATATAAGAAACGAGGTCCAACAGAAATTAGCAGAGGCATCAACCTCAGCTAAGAAATATTGACTAGCTGGAGAATCAGGAGTCAGAAGCCAGAAATCATTAAGGCTATTTATTCTGGCTTTTGACTCCTGAATTCCATCCTGGGGAAAACGTCTCACTTTGAATTGCTATTCATTAGCAGTTGATAAAGGTAGGAAGTAAAAAACTTCCTGAAAATTAAGCAACCGAAACAAAGTCTGCGATCGCAGAGAAATTGGTTGTATCCTGTAAAATTGCCAATTTATCGTTTGTCCCGGCGAAGCTAATTACAGTATCCGGTGCGGAACTCCCTAAAACATTTTGCTGAGTAACAGAATAATCATTTCGGGAACCAAGGATTTGTAGCTTATCACCTTCACCTCGATTGAAGTCCTCAATGATAGCGTATCCATCTAAACGAGTTATATCGCCAATGTTCACAGTCAAAGAACCCAGCATAGTGGTAACTTGATATGGCAACTTGTGAGCATTGATCAGATCGGTCTTTGCGGTTGATACTGTTGAGATCAAGCCCTGGTTACCAAAAGTGCCTTTATAAAAAGCACCCACATTGGGGAGCCAAACAAATTCACTTATGGGTGATTCACCTAAAATAAACAGATCTGCCCCGCTGCCGCCAGCCAGCCGATCAATTTCTAACATGCCACGACCATAGCCGTGCAAGATGTCATCGCCATCACCACCACTGAGGATGTCGTTACCCGCTAATCCGAGTAAGGTATCTTTACCCTGCTGGCCATAGAGTTTATCGTGTCCATCTTCACCGTTTAGAAAGTCATCTTCTGTATAACCATAGGCTGTGTCATTACCGTCACCCCCATAGATTGTGTCATTGCCATCATCTCCCCAAAAGGTATCATCCCCTTGGTAGCCGTAGAGGATATCATTGCCTGCCACTCCCTTGATGGAGTTGTTCTCACTATTACCAAAAATAGTGTTATTCAGATTATTACCCCAACCTTGAATCACGGTGCCAGTAATTCTTAGATCTTCCAGGTGAGCCCCTAAGGTGTAATTAACTGATGAAATCACCCCATCATGACCATTTCCAACAGATTCAATGACGACATCATCTAGATGATCAACATAATAGGCATCATTACCTTCACCACCAAACATATGGTCAATGCCCAAACCACCATTTAAAATATCATTACCATCCCCAGCGGAGATGTAATCATTGCCAATCTCACCAAATATGTAGTCATTGTCATTTCCAGCAGAGATATAGTCATCACCCTCCCCACCATAAATAGTGTCATTTCCAGCAAAAGAATATATTTCATCGTTTCCACTTCTACCTTCAATACGGTTGCGAGCGCTATTACCGCGTATTGTGTCGTTACCGCTGCCTCCAATTGCATTTTCAATAGTTACACCATAAGCAATGGCCAAATTGTTTCTTTCCTTGGTGCCATATAGATAAGACCCAATTGAGCTAAAACTGCCTGCCCTTAAGTCAAGAATTGAGCGCCGAGTTTGGTTGGAAACATCAATAGTGTCAACTCCACCACCATCCCAGATAGTTTCAATAAACGATTCATTCAATCCCCAGGAATAGGTAGTGTCATCAGCATTGTGATTCCAATTCGCACCATACAGAGCTTGAAGCGCAGCAATGTCATAAAGCATCAAGGTTCTAGGTTGAAACCCTGGCATATTTGGATGTCCCATGTAGGACATTAATGTATATTTGTTATTGTCTTGCCAAGCGCCCAGTGTGCGGTCATTCATTCCTCGGTTACGTCTCTCATCTCGCTCAGTGTATTGGTTTCCTGGATTACGGCCTATGGTGACATCATTAAAGCCTCCCACTGCATGGCCCAACTCGTGTAGGACAATGTTATATCCTCTTGTGCCGGGGGTAAGTGCTGTATTACCTCTATCAATGACGACTGTTGCACCAGAATCTCTAGGTCTTGTTGCTAAACCACCCGCTCCCTCCGTATCCTGGATCTCACCATCACCGTTCCAGTCATAAAAGGTTTCAGCGTATCCCAGTTGCAGAGTGCCATCATTGTCAACCGCTTGGAATTTTATATTGGCAACTTCTTCATAATGTGCCAAGGCACTTCGAATGGCCTCCTGTTGCTCATCTGAGAAAGTGGCAAAGTCTCTATACCGATCTTCATCAAGGTCGTCGAGATTGTCACCTATGAAGCTATAGGTAATGGTGGCTCCATCACCCATGTCATCTTTATTACCGACTGAACCATTATTATTCCAGTGAATACCATCCTTGTGTAGCAACGCCTCAATATAGCTAGCAAACATTGTTTTGACCTCAAAATTGTCTTCTCAAGCAAGCTTCTTGATAGATTCTCTTCCAAAGAAAACTCACTTTTGATGACTTATCAGGCACTCTGGAAGGAGTTGTGCAGCGATTTACAAAAGTAAATAATTTACTTCTAGGAAGCTTTTATTCACAGGAAAAAGCTTTGGCAGACAATTTTCTGCCTGCCAAACAACCAAGAATTTTCTCTTTTTCGCAAGAAGATCTCGTCTAAAGGAAACCGTTTCACCCTATTTTATGACTGGATCAACAGGTGCAGAGTATGGAATTCCAGTGAAATCTGCCCAAGATAGAGTGACATCTTGAACAATGGCAATCAAATCACCCTTGTAAGAAATGGTGGTGTCTAAAACGTTATTGCCAGTGCGATCGGTTATTCCCAAGGTGTAATGATGGTTGTAACCACCAAATTCAAACGTATCATTCTCCAGTTGATTAAAGTCTGTGATCAGGGCATAACCTCCTCCTCTATAAAAAACGCCATCATCGCCAAACATAGGATTGAAATCACTGTCACCGATGACAAAGGTATCACTCCCTGGGCCACCTTCTAAAAAATCGAACTCTACCTGTCCAGAGAATCCACCTCCTACAAGCCGATCGTTACCACCTTTGCCAATTAGATAATCTGAGCCAGATCTTCCTCCAAGAATATTATTTTGGTTATTTCCCTCAAGGGTATTGTTAAGCTCATTGCCACTACCAAGAACTGCATTTCCAGTCAATTTAAGGTTTTCGACATAGTCGGGCAAAACATAGTTAATAGTAGAAATGACAGTGTCTGTTCCATGAAATTCACCATTGGGGCCAACGGATTCATTAACGAAATCCTTGGAATTATCAACATAAAAAATGTCATTACCTAGATGTCCGTACATTGAATCTTCACCAAGACCGCCAAAGAGCTGATCATTCCCTTCTCCACCAAACAGGTTATCATTCTCATTCTCTCCATAGAGTCGATCATTCCCCTCGTCACCAGAGAGATGATCAACCCCATCGCCACCATATATAACATCGTTTCCCTTTTTGCCTGAGAGAAAATCATTGCCAGCTTTTCCATATAAAGCGTTATGCTTGGAATTACCATCAATAAAGTTAGACAGGTTATTGCCAATACCCTTATAGGCTGCTCCTATTAACTCTAAGCGCTCTACATAATGAGGCAAGGTATAGTTGACATAAGCTCTAACTTTATCGGATCCTTGGTTAGCAGATTCAATCACTTGATCCATCAAGTGATCGACAATGTAAGTGTCATTTCCTTCACCACCATACAGTTTGTCTACACCAGAACCGCCATCTAGTAGATCACTATCACCGCCACCGTAGAGCGTATCATTATCTTCTTCACCGTAGATAAAGTCATTATTTTCACCACCAATTAGTAAATCATCACCTTCTCTGCCATACATTTTCCAGGTTTCCCACCATAGTCCCCAGCCAGATTTAGAAGCTTTTTTTACGTTATCGCGATTGTTGCCAACGTATAATTCAACCATTTTGATGTCTCCTTAGAACAGACTTGTTCTATTGAAATGTGTTCAATCAGCTCAAACTTTTCTACTGTTTAAGCCTTATGCAATAAGAGATTTAATTGATGCCAGTGTTAAAGTTCAAACCTTCACTTTCCCAGCGAAAGAGTTTTCTGACACTGATGTTGATTTGTCAGCACCTTGCCCAAGCTTTATTTATTAATTTACAAAAGTAAACATTCTGAGCGATCACTGGAAACCTTGCACTCAGAGCCTCTATCAAATTTTTACTTTTTTGGAGATTTACTTCGATCTTTTGCATAATGAACATGCTCCTGACTGAAAGGTTACAGGGAGCTTGTTTAGTTCCCATGCCCCTAAATTGGTAAGCACTGCCGATGAATGATCTTCAGGAACAAGTTCAAATACTAATTGCTGAGGCCTGCCGCCATCCCATAGGTAGTCTTCAGCGGCAAAAGCATCTGACTAAAATTATTCATCTGATTTCTAATCGGTTGTGGCACGAAAACACGTCTTATTATCAAGATGCGTTACAGCAGACCTGGATGTACTTTTGTCAGAATCTGTGTGAAGGCAAAACGGGAAATGTCTACGATCCTAAAAAAGCATCAGTCATTACCTGGCTAAATGCTTATCTCAAAAGGCGTTTGCAAGATGGATATATTGATGTTCAGAAGCAACGGGCCAGGACATTAAATCATTTATCGTCAGGAACAGACTCTGTCACTCAATCCACTGATCCTGTCGATAGACTGGCTGCTCAACCTGATATTCCACCTTTATTAGCCGAGATCAGAGCCTGGGCAAAGTCAGATCCAGGTCGGAAATTAACTCGGATTCATCTTACCAATCATCCTCACATTACTTGTCAGTTACTGATTTTGAAGCGTCTGCCTCCAGAAACTCCCTGGAAAGAACTAGCAACAGAATTTGGCGTTACCATTAGTACGCTCAGTAGTTTCTACCAGCGCAAGTGCATGCCACTATTGTGCGAATTTGCTAAATCACAAGGTTATTTGTAAGGCAGTTATCACATCAGGCTACTTAGGAGAAATAGACGATGAGTAATCCGTTAGGCAAGGGCAAATTCTCAGGGCTTCAACTCCCTATTCCAGAAATGGCGCGTTGCATTGCTCGACAATTTGCGGAAGTGCAACCCACATCAGAGAAGATAAAACAAGTGCAACTCAATACACTGGCTGTTTGGGTAACCCATGATTATTGTCAGATGATGGGAATTCCGACAGATCTTGAACAGAGTTATAGTTGGAATCCTGTTATGCGAATAATGGCAAATGTAGCCGATTTATCTTTACCAGGCATTGGAAAACTAGAGTGTCGTCCAGTTAGCATGACGGCTCAAACCTGTTTTGTCCCTCCTGAAGTTTGGAACTTACGGGTAGGATACGTTGTGGTTGAAATTGATGAGCAACTGCAGACTGCACAGTTGCTAGGGTTTACTTCCGTTGCAACTCAGGAAGAAATACCGCTGTCTGAGCTCAATACCCTTGAATCATTATTAGAGCACTTACACCATTTAAAGCAGTCCAAGGCAGTGAAATCATCTGACATGCCAGAAGCGGATGTGTCAGATGTCGCTGGCACTATTGTTAATTTAAGCCGATGGTTCGAGCAGACCTTTGACATAGGTTGGCAATCAGTGGGCACGCTACTTAACTCTGATCGTCTATCATTGGCCTACGGATTTAGACAGTCTGATGTAGATACGTTCGCTGATGTTACATCCACTGAAACTGAGGGGGATGTAAGACGGGCAAAGCTGATCGATTTAGTGGTACAGCTAGGTAGCCAGAAGATTGTGCTGGTGGTGGAGTTAAAAGCAGAAACATCTGGTAAAACTTGTATAAGTTTACAGGTTTACCCTGCTGGAGAAAATCCTTATCTACCCTCTGATCTTGAATTGGCCGTATTAGAACCATCAGGTATTGTATTTATGGATGCCCAATCTAGACAAACGGATGAATGTGTTCAGTTAAAGTTCAATGGTACATCTGGTGAGCACTTTAAGGTTCGCATTCGTCTTGATGAGGCCCACTATGCTGAAGAATTTGTTGTTTGATGCAGGCTCTGGCCATGGAGAAATTGGTTATCCTAAAATTAGGAGACGGTAGCCTTGATACAGGTTTTTCTGTCATTCTTCAAATTAGTGATGCTGTTTATCGACCAACTGCTGAACTAACCGGTTCTTTGCCGCCTGCGTCTAGGCTACGGCAGATTTTGCAACGCTGGCAGACGGCCTACAGACGACTGGGACTGCCCTACCGCCTGGAGGCCAGAAAAGAAGGATTTGCCAAAAATATTTCTAGGGTGGAAGATTGTTCTGTTGTTGCACAAGAATTAACTGAAGAGTTTAATCGTTGGCTGAAGGCAGAGACCTTTCGTCCCCTATGGGATAAATTACTTGAGCAATTAACGCTACAAGATCAAGTTCGTATTATCCTACAGACCCAGCAAACCCTGGTGCAGCAATTGCCATGGCATACCTGGGATATTTGCGATCGCTACCCCAAAGCCGAAATTGCCCTCAGCGCTCCCACCTATGAAAGCATTCCTCCGCAGCCCATTAACCGTCAGCAAGTCAGGATTCTAGCCATTTTTGGCCACAGCCAGGGAATTGACATTCAAACCGATCAAGCCTTGTTGAATCACTTACCTAATGCTGACATACAGTTTTTGGTAGAACCCAATCGACAGCAACTAACGACATACCTGTGGGAGCCCCAGGGATGGGATATTCTCTTTTTTGCTGGGCACAGCACTAGCCAGACGAATTCTCCAGTTAAATCCATTGGACAGTTATCACTTAATCCCACCGACAGTCTAACCATTCCTGAATTAAAACACGCCCTAACAAAAGCCATCAAGCGGGGCTTAAAAATAGCACTGTTTAATTCCTGCGATGGATTAGGACTGGCTCAAGCACTGTCAGATCTCCATATTCCCCAGGTACTGGTCATGCGAGAACCTGTCCCTGACCGAGTCGCCCATGAGTTTCTAAAAGCCTTTCTGGAAGCTTTTGCTCGTAAGGAGACATTTTATTTAGCGGTGCGAGAAGCAAGGGAAAAACTACAAGGGTTGGAAGATTATTATCCCTGTGCGACATGGTTGCCAATTATTTGCCAAAATCCAGCTGAGCTGCCACCAACGTGGTCAACTTTAACAAATATTACCAGCGAACCCATTGTTAAACCATTATCTAAAAGCAGTTGGCAAGTAGTCTTGGGTGCTAGTTTGATCACTGCTGTTGTCAGCTTTATTCTCCTGGGATTACGTCAAATAGGTATCTTTCAAAACTGGAACCTATGGGCACTCGATCAGCTCATGCAACTTCGCCCCCGCGAATTACCAGATTCTCGTATTTTGATCATTACCATCACAGAAACTGATATTCAGGCCCAGGATGCTGAATATAGACGAGGTTCTTTGTCTGATGAAGCCTTATCAGCTTTATTAGAAAAGCTAGAACCCATGGAGCCCCGAGTCATCGGACTTGATATCTATCGAGATTTTCCAGTGAGTCGCCATCAGCCTAGGCTAGTAAACCAGTTGCAAACCAACAATAAATTATTGGTTACCTGTAAAACCAGCAGTGCGGATAAGAATATTCCCGGTATTGCACCGCCTTTAGAAGTGCCCAATGAGCGCATAGGCTTTAGTGATTTTGTTACTGATTCTGATGGTATTTTGCGTCGTCATCTGCTGGCACTAACACCTGAGCCCGTATCTCCCTGTCAGGCAGGATATGGGTTGAGTACATTACTTGCCCTACGGTATCTAGCCCAGGAAGGCCTTGAACCAACGGCCTCTTCTAACGGTTATTTACAAGTCGAAGATGTGATCTTTAAACCGTTAGCCCCTAACTTTGGGGGCTATCAAGGCGTGGATGCGGGTGGCCATCAAGTTTTATTAAATTATCGAAATTTACCATCTCTCGATCAAATAGCAGTTCAAGTAACTCTGAGCGATATTTTAGAAGACCGAGTCAATGCAGCTCTAATTCGCGATCGCATCGTTTTGATTGGAACCACCGCGAGTAGCATGGGTGACTATTGGCTCACCCCCTACAGCTATAAAACAATAAAGGGTGAGCAGGACACAGCAGGCGTCTTTATGCAGGCTCACATGGTTAGTCAATTATTGAGTGCCATACTAGACAGGCGTCCATTAATCCAAACCTGGCCAGAATGGGCAGATATTCTATGGATAGTTAGTTGGGGGGCTGCTGGTAGTGGTCTGGTCTGTGGGATAGTCTATGGAATTAGACCCCGTGCAAAATTCTACCTATATTGGCTACTAATGGGAGGACTTATGCTTGAATTAAGCTTGTTTGGACTGTGCTGGTTAGGTCTTGTGCAACTGGGGTATTGGTTACCTTGGGGGGGAGCTGCGGTTTCAATTGTTATAAGTATGGCAGGTGCGATCGTTTGGCAAACACAGAATACGATTGCTGACTTAAAGGACGAACCGATCTAGAGCTATTACTATTTGACGGCATCTTACAGCTGAAGTCATCCCGAGGATCAACAACACCCACAAAGTAATGTACCTATCATCCATGAAAATCATGAAATTACTTAGTCGAATTGTTGTTTTAATGTGTGCAAGCACACTCAATATTATTGGGGGCAATGGGCTTTCAGAAGCTGCCTCAGCTTTGCCAACAGTATCGGGAAATAACCCATTTTTCACTCATGTGACTAATGGCTATAGCACTGCTGATCGACTTTTTGCTAGCAATACGATTACATCAACAATTGAATTTACTCCTCCCGTGTTGACCGATCGTGATCGTCCTCGTAGTGGCAATCGCTACGGAGGTGCTAGCCGTGGTTGTGCAATCCCTGGTGAGCCGTCTTTAACCAATAAGTTAATTGCCCTTGTGCCAGCTACTGAAGCATCTTCCAGCAAACCAGAATTGAGCCTTACAACAGAGGCATATCCATCTTTCTGGTTTCATATTCCCTATGCATTAGATGACGATATTGCCCTAGAATTTGTCTTAGAAAATGAAGAAGGCAACAAAGTTTATCAGACTAAATACATCTTTAATACTGATAAGCCAGGTATTATAAAATTCTCCCTACCTGAAATGTCGCCCCCACTCAGTATTGGCACATCTTATCAATGGTATTTTTCGGTATATTGCAATTCATCTACCCAGACCATTTCAGATCATGTCCATGGCTGGATTGCTAGAACCAATATTTCTGGAAACTTAGAGGCTCGCCTAGAAAATGCATCAACGCTAGAGAAAGCCTCAGCCTATGCTGATAATGGTATCTGGCAAGAGACGTTAACAACTTTAGGTGAACTTTATCGAGCGGAACCACAAAATAATATTGCTAAATTCAACTGGCAGAACCTGTTGGCAACTATTGATTTGCAAGACATTGCCGAAGTCCCACTACTTGAATGTTGCGACACAACTGTTTCATTGGACTTATCTGGGAATTAACAACCTTTTAGTGGCACTGCATGCACTGCCACTAAAAGGTTATTTCAAAAATCTCTCGCATTGGTTTTTAAAGTCATCACCACGGGCTTCGAAGTTGGCGTATTGATCAAAGCTGGCACAGGCGGGAGACAGGAGAACAACTTTTGCCTTGAGTCCCAGGGCAATCTCTTTACTCCGTTTAACAGCATTTTCCATGGTGCCGACATCTTCAAAGCGACCATAGCCCACATCGATCAGGCGTTGGCTAAATATGGGGGCAGCATCACCGATCAGAAGAACCTGGGCGGCTTTTTCTTTGATCCGATCTAGCCAAGCATTATCATCGCCTTCTTTAGAGGCACCACCTGCGATCAAAATAGTGGGTCCATTGACTGACCTAAGCCCCACTTCTGCTGCGTCATAGTTGGTGGCTTTGCTGTCATTAATAAAGTCAACACCTTCCCAGGTGATGACATGTTCTAGTCGGTGGGTAACACCAGAAAAATTCTCGATGGCGATGGCAATGGCGGCATTAGGAATACCGGCTAATTTGGCAGCGGCGACGGCCATTAAGAGATTTTGTAAGTTGTGACGACCGACCATTTTGAGGCTATTGGCCATGAGGACCTGTTCACCCTGGTGTACCACCCAGCCATGTTGGTCAATATAAGTACTGGGGATGAGGGGGGCGATGGCGTTGGGGCCATCAATACTGGTCCAATAGCTGTTGTCCCATTGGTTTGCCAGGGTCTCTCTTAGATAGGCGTCATCACCGTTGAGGATGCGCTTTTCACTACGCTCTAGCAATGCCGCTTTGATGGCGTAGTAGTTTTCAATGGTTTTGTGACGGCTGAGATGATCGGGGCTGAAGGTGGTCCAAATGCCGATTTTCGGTTTGGGGCCAATGGCGGCTTCGATTTGGTAGCTGCTGAGTTCTGCAATCACCCAGTCGGGTTCGGGGTCTAGGGCAACTTGGCAGGCGGCATAACCGATATTGCCACAAGCGGGAGCATTGAGATTCGTCGCTTTGAAGATGGCGGCGACTAGCTCAGTGGTGGTGGTTTTCCCATTGGTGCCAGTGATGCCAAGCCAGGGTAGGTGACTGAGGGCTCGCCAGGCGAGTTCCATCTCACCAATGGTGCAGATGCCTTTCTCTCTGGCCTTGACCAGACCTGGTAAGTCCCAGGGGACTCCGGGGCTGGCCACAGCTAAATCCATGGGATCGTCGCCAGAGAATGTATGCCCTAGTTTGACCTCAATGCCTTCTGCTGCCAGGGTTTGTTGCTGGACGAGTTGGCGTTCGCCGTTGTTGCGATCGCTAACGACCACATCCCATCCTTCCTGCTTTAATAGCCGTGCGGCGGCCACCCCAGATAGCCCCAGGCCAATTACATAGGCAGTAGGCTGAGACTCGGGTTGACCTAGATTGGCTGATTCCATGATTAATTCCCTACTACCCAGGTCAGTAAATGTAGCAGATTAACCGGGGGAGTAGGGAGTGGGGCTTAACCTTTAACAATTGTCCCAAAGTCTGCCAGCACCCTGGCATGGTTACGTAACAGACCAAGCAGGTTCAAGCGATTCTTGCGAATAGCGGCATCATCGTCCATCACCATGACGCTGTTATCCCCATCAAAGAACTCAGCGACGACAGGGGCGGCCTTTTTGAGACCGTCAATCAGCTTTTGGTAGTTGCGCTCGGCTTGGGCCGCTTCGGTTTGGGGGACTAGCTGTTGCAGGCTCTTGTGGAAGGCTTGCTCAGCAGGGGACTGGAAGAGGTCTGGATCGACGATGCCTGATGGGTCCAGGCTGGTGGTGTCAAGTTCGCCCTTCGTCGCGAGCTTGGAGGCACGGTTGACGGTTTCATAGACGCTAGCCAGGGTCCCGTTGGTGCGAATTTCTTGAAGGAAGCGGGCTCGATCGCGGGCATCCAACAAATTACTCAGTACCCTGGCTCGATAGTCGGGGTCTTCTTCGCCCACTACGGCATTGATCAGGTCATAGTCGATGGCCTCGTCATCTTGGAGCAAGGTGCGTACGCGTTGCTCAAAGAAGGATTCTAGCTCCTGTCGTAGTTCAGTTACGTTCACACCGTCACGGTCAGCTGCGAAAGTCGTGGTGATTTCTGTGATTAATTCAGTCAGATTAAGGTCTAATCCTCCGCTCCAGATGATGCTGACAACCGCGTTAGCAGCCCGCCGCAGGGCGAAGGGGTCAGAGGAACCCGTAGGTTTCATGCCCAGGCTAAAGATGCTTACCATCGTGTCAAGACGGTCGGCCAGACCAACAACCTGTCCGGTGAGAGATTGGGGCAAACTGTCCCCTGCCCCTTTGGGTAGGTAATGTTCAGAGATGGCAGTGGCGACTGACTCAGGTTCTTTGCTATTACGGGCGTATTTTTCGCCCATGATGCCCTGGAGTTCGGGGAATTCGCCCACCATCTGGGTGACGAGGTCGGCTTTGCACAGGAGGGCTGCCCGGTTGATCAGGTCGGTTTGGGGGGTGTCTAAGCTGAGTTGGGTTGCGATCGCACCTGCCACACCCACAATCCGATCCACTTTCTGACGCATGGACCCCAGCCGTTCCTCAAAGGTAACCATCTCTAGTTTAGGTAGGTAATCTGCCAGAGTCTGGGTACGGTCGGCATTAAAGAAGAACATACCGTCCGATAGACGGGCACGAATCACCCGCGCATTACCCTCGGCAATAATGTCGGACTTGGCTGGGTCGCCGTTAGAAATGGTAATGAAATT
The DNA here is from genome assembly GCF_018739885.1 of Leptothoe spongobia TAU-MAC 1115. Lineage (GTDB taxonomy): Bacteria > Cyanobacteriota > Cyanobacteriia > Phormidesmidales > Phormidesmidaceae > Leptothoe > Leptothoe spongobia. Next base: position 66,595 of record NZ_JADOES010000022.1, read on the forward strand.
AGGCAGCAGGCTGTCGCCAGACTTGAGGGGGAAGTAGCGCTGGTGGCTTTCCATCTCGGTAATGGCCACTTCAGAAGGCAGTTCTAGAAACTCCTCGTCGTATTTGCCAACTACAGCGGTGGGCCATTCCACCAGGTTGATCACTTCGTCCAGCAGCTCTGGATTAACGATGGCTTTACCCTTAACCGTCTTAGCTGCTTTTTTGACCTGGGCGACGATTTTTTTACGGCGCTCTTCTGGGTCCACATCTACATAGATGGACGTCATCGCCTCGACGTAGCCGGTGGCATGCTTGAGGGTGATGGGTTCGGGGTGGAGGACGCGGTGGCCCTGGGTGGTGCGATCGCTCACGCACACCTCAGACCCATTGGCCAGGGTAATGGGCAACACCTGATCATCCATCAGTGTCACCAACCAGCGCACGGGACGGGGAAACTTCAGGTCGCCATCGCCCCAGCGCATAAACCGTTTACCCTCCAAGCCCAAGATCCACTGGGGAATCAGCTCAGTCAAAATATCAGTGGCCGCTCGCCCAGCAATTTTCTGGGTGACGAAGATAAACTTCCCCTTCTTCGTGTCCCGAATTTCAAAATCATCCACCGTCACCCCACGGGAACGGGCAAACCCTGCCGCCGCCTTGGTGGGTTCACCATCCTTAAACGCCGCTTTAACCGACGGACCTTTCGCTTCTTCTTCCCGGTCTGGCTGGCGTTCCGGTATGCCATTCAGCACCAGGGCCAGGCGACGCGGGGTGCCGTAGATTTCGATACTGTCCGGGCTAAGCAGTTGCTCCCCTAAGGCCGCTGGAATTTTTGCTTTCCATTGGTTAAGGGCATCGCCGACAAAGCTGGCCGGCAGGTCTTCGGTACCGACTTCGAGTAAGAAGGTCGCCATGGGTGCGCTAAAAAGGTTGAGTCAAAACCTTAGTATTATGGCAGGAATGAGGGTTTGTGGAACGTTGACTTCGACTTCGCTCAGTCAACATCGGCTTAGCTGGCTGCAAAATTAGGATACCAATAGAATGGTTGGCAAGTAATGGAGGGTTCAGGTCATGCAAACACTAACTAAATGGTCAGTCGCAGACTATCAGCGAATGCGCAATCTAGGTATTCTTGACCAGCGTCGCTGTGAACTCATCCAGGGAGAAATTTGGGACATGGCACCAGAAGGAGAGTTTCATCGGTTTATCAACCATCGAGGTGTCAATTATTTACGAGAAATAATGCAGGGTAAAGCAGACGTGTTTGAAGCCCATCCCATTACCCTAACTGACTCTGAGCCACAGCCAGATATTGCCGTTGTGCATCCACCCGATACTCGTTATCTAAAGCATCATCCTTATCCAGACGATATTTATTGGTTAGTTGAGATTGCAGACACTACGCTAACCCACGATTTGAATACCAAACGAAAGCTCTACGCCTCAGCCGGCATCGCAGAGTACTGGGTGATTGATGTCAAAAAGAGGCAAATGACGGTATTCAGAGACTTAAAAGACGATGATTTTTTAAATCAAACTACTGTCAGCAATGGAGTTATTTATCCAAGATCGTTTCCCAATGTGGCCATTGAGGTTCAAAAATTAGTTTGCATTCCAGACTAATTTTTGATCAAACTGTACTGCAATGGCGGGACGTTTTCCTTTTTCTTCTCGCTGATCGGAAACCGGTAACTGAACTAGAAAAATATCGCCTCTAGCCATTTTCTTCGGCAGAACTTCGCTGGGCTCATAGCCACTATTCTGCCAGACTGAAATCGGCTTGTGGTGTTTTCTATTTCAGAAAATCCAGTGACCTAACTTAGGCATAAGGTTGCCAACTAGCAATCCAGGTTTATGGGGCCACTGGCCCAGCTGTAAAAGTCTGGAGCGAGTTTAACAAGCTTGCCAATGGTTTCGTCATTAGCCCATAACACTACGGGGAAATGAAACTGATGGCGAAATTCGTTTCGCATCTGGTTGGTGGTAATTAAAAATTCATCTAGATCGCTAATGTCATCTAAGCCGATTACCATTAAGCCTTGAAATGTCAGGCTAACAGATTGAATCGCTGAGAAGAGACTTCTAGAATTTTCTGGTAGATATAGGATACGAGGCTGAACTGAGTAATGCTCATTCAGCTGTTGAAATACGTTGTCTAACGATCCTGGCTGATTGCTGCGTACCAGAATTAATGTAAACCGATGGGCTGACAAGGAAAGTGTCCTAGCCAAACTTTTTAGCGATTGGTTTTGCCGTGCTGTCAATGGGTTGATGGTTTCAGTCAGCTGTGATGTATCTGCACTTTTAGGGTTTGCGTTGAACTGCCGTATTGTATCCATTGAGATGCCTGTGCGGGCAAGCCGCTCCTGATTAGTGTACAAGCTTAATAGTTTGATTGAGTACCTTGCTGAGGTATCCAGGAAACATCAAAAGCCTAGTACGCAAGCTTTTCATTCTATTGAGATGCAGATCAGGATGATTGTAGGTTGCAGTATGCCACTTTAAGGAATAGTTGACTATTCAGCTTTAATCAGTGGAAAAAGTTACCTGCAAAAGGAAACTCAGCTAAGTAGCTGAGTATGCCTTGCTTTTACCCAGAACTAACTGACTTCAGTAAAAACCGATAAGCATTGAGAAACCTTGTTTTCAGGAGAGATTCTGGTGTTTGTAGGATTGACAATCTCCATAGGCAAATTGAGTTAGATACTACAAGCATGGATATCAATTTACTCAAGAGGTAAGTCTGGATGAGAGTGTACAGCCGAAAAAGTGTCCCCTCTCATCAGGAATAACACTAATGTCTAACGCAAATTGATTGGGCAAGCTTCTCTAAGCAAACATGGCTGAAATTGCTAAAAAATGATCCTCTAGTCAGCAATTTAGCTAATTCCCTAAAGGCGTTGGCACAATGCCTACAGCTATTTGAATATCTGGATCTTTGATTGAAAGTTGCCAGAATTCAATTGCTGACTATTTTTTATCCAAAAGCTATCAAGTCTTAATTAGTAGCGTTTTTGGAAAGTTCTGTCTAAAGAAAATTAAAAATCAAAAAAAGTCGATTTAATTAGTCCGGACAGGATATTCCTTTCTAGAAAAACGAATTAGCAATTGGTTGTTTACACGTTCCTCGTCATGACTAAAAGACTTTTGTTTTTAATTTCTGTTGTTTGTGGAGTACTTATAGCATTTACTATGAGTACTAGCAGTTTTCAGACATATCGAGCCAATGAACCTTTGAAAACAGCAGAAGTAGCTCAAGCTACTTCTGCTCAGGAAGATACAATTAGAGAATGTGCAAAAGAGTGTAACAAATGGACATTAGGCATCCTTTGCAATCATTATATTGAAGTACCATTTTTTCCTTTTGGGAAACCTAGTTGCTATCGAGAAGACTGGGATTTTGATAATGATGGTGTAATGGACGTAAAAACAGAAGAAGAATATGAGAGAGCTCTTGCCAACCTATCCAATGCAGGAGAGTAATACGCTTAGAAAGCCAAAAGCTTCTCATAAATTATAACCACATATCTGCTTCAACTCTGAAGAATCAAGTTTCTTCTCATCTGTATAGGTGCATCCTACTTTCATAAGATCACTAAGAAGATCGTATTGTTCCTCACTTGTTAGATAACCTGGATTCCTTAAAAATTCTTCTGTCTTTGCTATCGTTACACTTAAATCTTCTTCTTTAGCAGTTATTCCAATCAAAATATTTTGAAAAGTCAGCATTGTTTCTTCAATGATGTATTCAGAGTTTTCTACAACAAAAAAATTGTCTTTGAAGTCAAAGCGACTGCTTAGAGAAGAACCAGCATAAAGAATATTTTCGAGAGCCTCATCATTTCTCCCGTCAGCCAATAATTTCTTTGCATTTTCTCTGTGTTTTTCAATTTCATCATGAGCCTGAGATGCTATCAGATTTGTGAGAACCTTGTTCTTTATCTGCTCTTTTCTTTTAAAGTGTTGATTTTGAATTCTGAATATTAGATAAGAAGCAGTAATGAAAAACACTAAGAGAAGTGGACTAAAAAATAATAGCCTACCTTTATGAGTTTTTTCTATCATTAGTTCTGCTTCAGTTTGCTGTTGTCTTTTCTCAATCACTCTTTGCTGACTTTCTGCATTCTCTTTTTCAAGGTGTGCAATTTCAAGTTCAACTTTCTTATCTTCGAGCTCTTTAGCTAGCTTAGCAATCCGAGGCTGTTGTCGCCGGATAAACTCTACCAAGTAGTCATGGACTAATTGGTAGCGATCCGAAGGACTTTCAGGCAGTAAGAATACTAAACCTGACTCTTTAAATATTTCTAAAATAAAATCTAGTTTTTCAGCTTCTGGAAGTAGATCTCTTTTTAAGTCACTTAGATCCGTTTCAAGCTCTTCACGGGTCTTAGAAGGCCGAGTATTATTTTCCCCAGTCAGCACAAATAAGATCAGCTCAGCAGCTTGTCTATTCTCTGGGCCACAATCTCGAATTACTCCTTCCAGATAGTTTTGTACTAAAACTTCTTTGGGATTGTCACCTAAAGCTATGTACTGATTAAACGTTCTGATCTTTTCTTCCTGTAGTTGTGCTCCTACAACCTGTAGCTCAATAGGTCGTACTTGCTTAGAGTCTCCAGCTAGATCCTTTACTAAACAGTCAATCAATTTAGGTTCTAAGGCAAGTTGAAAACGATTAGTGAGTCCTTGAATTACTGCCTGAGCACTTTTGATGGAAAAGTTTTCGAGTTCATAACGATGGTGTTTGTTTAGAACGTTAGTATTGATACATTCAAGATCTTTATATCGTTCCCATTCTAGTAAATGATGAAGATAGTCTTCTCGCAGAGATAGAACGACTTCGACAAATGGAATCTTAAGGCAATGACTCAAAAAAGTGAAAAATGCTTTGCGTTTTGAACTATCTGGCTGATTAACGAAAAATTCTTCAAACTGGTCAAAAATTAGAACAGTTTGAAGGTTATGATATTGAATCTCTTGAAGCTGTTCCAATAGAGTTTGATTGGATGAAGATGTATCAGATGTTTTATAAGGTAACTTCTGGAGTTGCGAATCTAAATTCTCTTTGAGTTTATATTCCCAATTCAGATATCTCCGTAAAAGAACAACCAGCATATCTCGTGCATTGATAGTTTCTTCTTCTAGAGCAGGAATTAACCCGGCTTGAATTAGTGAACTTTTACCAACTCCTAGTTGACCATGGAGAATGGTTAAAACATAATCATCGCGAAAAATACGTTCCTTCAAACGCTCTACATCCTTCTGACGTCCAGACGCAGCAATTTCTTCTGCAATTGTGCCTGAAGAACTAGCATTTACATTTGTCTGACGGTTAGGGCGTAAACGACCTGCTCCGATGAAGGCACGCAAACCATACTGACTTTCAATCACCAGTTGTACACGCTTGCAGTAAAATGCTTCGCGGTATTTTTTTTGGTCAAAATATAAATTTCTTAGCTTTTCCAGAATCTGGATATAAAGCTGAGGATCTTGTTTAATATAACGATGAGTTTTGTCCTTGGGCTTGAAATGGTCACGAGCCTGACAGAGGACACTAATTGCGGTTTGAGGTTGTTGTGATTTTTGTAATGCCTCTGCCAGTAAAAGACTATAGCGACTTTGCATTAACCTCTGATCAGGCTTGTTTGCTAGTAGCTGGAGTGCATGTTCTCCATGTTGGATCGCATCAGTATAGTTTTTGGTATACTGCAAAGCGATTTCTACTAACAATCCACTTACCTTAGCTTGCTCAACAGTGTCAGGATAAGTCCTATGTAATGCTTGTGCTTCATTTAATAGAGTTTGCAACTCATCCCATCGTTTCAGATGTTTTAGAGCATCTCCTCGATAGCTAATGAATTTTGCCCTTAAATCAGGGCGATTAGCAGCATCAAAGGTAGCCAAACAGTCTTGCAAGTGATGGTTAGCTGTTAAGAAGTAGGATTCATTGGCCACTGATTCTGACTCCCCCCAAGCCAGATAACTACGACCAAGGCACAGCAGTAAAAGTCCCTGCCGCTCTAAATGTTGTTCTAAAAGATTATTCTCTTGCCAGAACCGTAAGCTTGTCTGATATTTTTCAATTGCCGCCTGAAAATCTCCTCTGTTGTGGCTTTCCTGACCCAGAACAAACTGTAGGCTAGCTTCTAAATCAGGAGCTAATGCTGTTTGCTGAGTTTGTAAATCTTGTCGAGCGGCTTTGACTTCTCTGGGAGAGAGGGCACGCTCTGTAGTTTGTAATAGATCATCAACGGATACATCACCAGTGGAATTGAGCAAATTAGCAAATAATTGATCAGTTTGCTGTTGTAGAAACTTTTGCAATTCTGATGATGACAGTTGAAATGTAATTGGACTGGTGGCCCAGCTGTAAAAATCAGGGGCTAGACGCACCATTTGACTCAGCACATCATCGGTAACCCACAAGACTAATGGACAAATAAACTGCTTCCTGAATGTGTCCCGTACCTGGTTGGCAGCTAATAACAGTGTTTCTAGGTTTTTGTTTTTCTCCAGTTCGGTAATGACTAAGACCTGAGGTACATCATCCTCTAGTTCTGATTTGATGGCGGTAAATAACGTATGGGAGTCAGTTGCAATCGCTATTTCTCGCATCGTAATCGTGGTGTCCTGGTACAACCGCTCCATGATTTGTGCTTGCAGGTGAGCATAATTGCAATGGACCAAAATCAGGGAAAACCGCCGTCCACTAGACAACACTATAGCTCGCTGCAAACTCTTGAGCGATCGCTGATTTTCAGGGGATAGTATCTGTCTAGGAAGAGCATCAACCATGGCTATCTAGAGGGAGGTTACGAATTTCCATTGAACTGACGAAATTTTTCGGTTTCTCGTAGCGCTGGGTTAATGTCAAACCAACGACCCTGTTCATCATAATATTCAAAGACAAACAGACTACGCAATAGGGTTTGGTGTCCTTCTTCTCCTCTTACAGTTTGCTGCTGGATAACCTGATGCAGTAGTTCCCATTCGTCATCGGTAATGCCTAATGTTAAACCGTCTCGATGCTCTCGAATAGCGCGCTCCAAACAATCTCGAGAAATGGGTGGATCATCTTCCTGTAAGCATCGATATAAAATGCCTAACAGGGTACGGATATGCCCTCCACTCACACAACAAAGACGATCCAAGGTCTCCTGGCTATCAAAAATTCTCAGGATATGCTCCAAACGCTCTTCTGGTTCAGTCGTTGGAAAGGCCCTTGCCATCACCATCTGTCGTAATAATGCCAATCCTTGATCATGACTACTTTGATCTCGATTTAGAACGGGCACCATGGGTAATACGTGGGGCTTAACTCCACCTCCAAAGCGGTTAGTCAAGGCTTGGTATTCATTGGAAAACAACAGCACTAGTGGAATGGTATATACCACGTGGCAGTTGAGTTGGCGTAATTGATCACCTCGATCTACAAATAAGTATTCGGGTTGAGTTCGAGCACCGCCAAATTTAGATCGGTTATCAATGCGATCTAAATTATCGATAATTACCACAAGGCCTTGTTTCCCTTGCAGTTTAAGCTTTTCTGTAGCAACTCCTAAAACATCTCTATTCAAAACCTCTAGGATATTACTAGTTCGAGGTTCTAGATATTGTCGTAAACGACTTCTCAATTTTGGGCTTTCTTTTGTTTGGGCTGCGAGTTTACCTAGCCCCATGGGCAAGGCAAACTCATTTTCATAAGAGAGTTCAACAGGTGTTTGCAAAAAATCTGCTATTTCATTGAAAAGCTCTTGAAAATAGCTTGGTTTAATCTGAATATTAACTTTTTTAAGGCTTTCTGTAACTTGGCGAATAATCGACAAGAATATATCTGTAATATCTACATCAGCTATATCTAAATCTTCTGTGGACTCAAAATAAACAACATGGAACCCCTGGGCTTCTAAATCGGATTGGAGACGACGTAGTTCGGTGGACTTACCACAGCCAATGTGACCGGTGAAGAGCTGACACGTAGGCTGATTGGTCCGAGCTTTGAGTAAAATTGTGCGTTTGACAAGCTCGATAATTTTACCGCCTCGAACAGATGCGAAATCTGTGTAGTACTGACGATCTTCTTGATTACCAATGATTAGGGTTCTGCTTGGATCACAAGCGTCAAAAAACTTCAGAAAGTCGAAGTCCATGGCTGGTAGGGTAGATGCTTAAGCTTTCTACGGATTATGTTACGTATATATGCTCTGTAGCAATTTTATTTGTGCTCAGATTATATATCAGCAACTCTAGAAAATCACCTAAATGACTTACTCTACTTAGTCGTCCCTGAAATACTAGCTCAGGTAAGAGCTGCAGGGGGTTTCATCCGTTGCAATAGGGTATAGAATTGCCAGAGAAGCCTCCAGATTGAGTCAAAAGCTTGCAAAATGAACCGTTCATCTAGCCCCTCATCCCCCAGCTCTGAGCCCAGCCCTTCGGGGT
>NZ_JADOES010000023.1 GCF_018739885.1 Leptothoe spongobia TAU-MAC 1115
TTCTGAATGCCTACAATCCTTGCCCATTCAATATTTCAGCCCCTCAAATGGGCTAGAGCGGAACACCGGTTACACCCGTACCGCATAAACAGAGTGACTCCTTGGACAACAGGAGATTAGCGTTTTCAACCAAAGGTCGGGCCGGTAACACCGGCCTTTTCTATTTTCCAAGAGCGAGCTATGCAATTTATCATCAAAAACATAGGCCTGATCATCACCATCGTGTCTGCGGTTAGCGCCCTGATTGGATGGGGTATATCCAGGGTGAGAAAGAGTTACGGCCTTGAGCGGGACATTAATCACCTCAAAAAAGATTACAAGGCGTTATCAGGTAATTTCAACACCCTCTATACGGAGCTGGAACGCCGATTAGATACCGTTGAAACCGAGTTCAAGGTTCTCAGGGCCGTGAATGAGGCGCTCATCGATCAGGGGGCTAAGTAGACAACAGATTATGTAGACTGGAACAATGAAGCGATCCAAGCTTGATCCGCTTCTGAGAAACTAGGCGGTGGCAAAGGTTGTGAGTAGTCAATGCGTAAATCGTAGCTAGCCCGCTCGTATAGGCCTGTAAAAATAGCTTGAAGGTTAACAAGTACTGCCTCATCAGCTGTTTTTAACGGCACTGGAAACTCAGGCAACGGCTCACGTATGGTAGCTGCATAAAGTTCGGCTTGGGGGCGTTGCTCAGCCCTGCTTACCAAAATATGATAATGCGCCAGCCGTGTAGCTTCCTGCATCGGCATCGGCGGATCGCTCCGCAACAGGTCGATTTCAATCAGGTGTGACGCACTTCCTAAAACCGTTTGCCGCTTTGCTTCATAGATCGTTCGGCCTTTACCTTTGCGTTTATTTTTAGGCGAAAGCACTTCTATCACCGCAATGACGGCATTACTACCAACCTCGCGCACCTCTAGATAGCGTTCTTTGATTTCAATTGGCATTGGTAGCGTAAGGGTTTGAGGCTGATGGGGTTCGCTTGATGCCAACAGTTCAGCATCAGGGTTGTCATTGTAAGTTCGAGTTTCAACCTCAACGAAAGAATGGGGCCTAAGTTGAGGGGCCAAGGTATCTGAGATCGCGACAATCAATCGACTATGAAAAGACGACCAAAACCTAGGCTGCTCTAGATAAGGATCCATCCCTGGAAACGGTGAGGGCATGGCGCGTGTCCAAAATACGAACGGCTCGATAACCTTGTGGACGTACTTTTAGCCTATCCTCGAATGACCGTAATGGGGCGATTCCCTATCGTCATCGCCTGTTCCGTTGTCGTCCGTTCTGCAATGGGTCGTAGCCCCTCACGTTGATCAAAAATGACCAGCCAGCCCGTCGACAACCCCAAGCCTGACAGATAACGGTCCAACTGTTCTAATCCAGCCTTGAGTGGATCGGGACGGTTATCGCGCCAAACTTTCAGTTCCATTGCGATCGCAACGTCCCCATAGCGCAGACAAAGATCCATCCGATCCGTACCAATGGCATATTCGCGCTCTAGGGTACCGCCTCCATTCACAACACGATGTAAAAACGCCATCAACACCAAATGGGGGGCAATTTCATGGTAAGGAGCGCTTTTAAGTAACGGTTGACCATGCTGTCGCCAAAAACTTAGAAATGAATCCAATAGCCGATCAGCCTTGAGGGTACTGTCAGTATCTAACCAGCTGGGACGAATCACTGGCAAACTATCCCGAGGACCGCTAGCCAATACTCTGGGTAACACTTCTCGATAAATTGGATTGGCTGGCATTAGCCCACCTGCTGGATTGCGCACCACCAAACCCAGATCTATCAAAAACTGACGATCATCACTGTGGATGACCCCTAGTTCTTGACCAGCCAGCATGGGACTAATGATCGCCCTCACCCGATCTTCTCTCAAAACACTGGCTAAACTATCCAGATGGGTATCCTGCCGCCGAATTAAGACTTCCTTAGCGGTTTCAATGTGGGCCACTGTAACTGTTTCAGTCGGGTCAGGCACCAACTCTTCCACCACTTCTTTCCCCAGGGCATTGACTAACCATGGCTGCCCTTGCGTTAAGTCGTAGGCATAGTTAACCGCTTCAGGTTCAAACCCTTGGCCTGTCTCAGCCGTATGTTGAGAGTACAGTTGCCCCACCTCATCAGCATTAAAATTCCGAAGAGTCAGCGACTTAATCTTGATATTAAATGGACTGGCTGTATTTAAGCGATCACTCCCTCCCGAGGAAACCTTGTAATCCCGCACATCCCGCACACCGATCAGCGCAAGGGCATGAGGAAAGTGGTTAGGCCGATCAGGATAGCCTGATCGCAGTTGCCGGAGGATAGAAATTAATGTTTCATTTTGCAGACTATCAATCTCATCAATAAAGATTACCAAGGGTCGTTTAGATGCCCGTGACCATGCCCTTAGGGAAGCCTGTATGCGCTGACCAGGTGCTGCCTCTGGCCAAATGGGTGGATGTAGTTCAGGGGGTAAATGATTTTCAGCCCGATCTCGCCAGCTCCCTAGCAAGGCTAATTCTGCCGCTCCTGGATCATGGGGAAAAACAGCCCCTACCTCAGCAGACACCATAATGGCTGTGTAATTACCACTGGCCGTAAGCTGCTGGGCTAGCGCTAACATGGCAGTTGTTTTGCCCGTTTGTCGCGGGGCATGGATCACAAAATATCCTTGCTGGGTAATCAGTTGCTCTAACTGTGGCACCCGAGCCAGCGGGGAGAGCATATAGTGAATATCTGCTTTACAAGGACCCGCAACGTTAAACCATTTGGGCATCAGACAACTAAGCTATCGTGATCGTCTCTATCTTACGAGACCTTAGACAATTGCTATCCCAGCTGGATTGGGTCGGACTATGAGGTAAACCATCATTTATCTGTCGTGACCGAGCATAGGGTGAGTCTTACTCTATGAGGTCATCAGACGATTTACCTGAATTTGCACATCCTGAAAAGCCTCAGGTGATACGGTGCCAGTTTTCAGGATATCTTCCGAAGTATATTGCCCATTCTGCAAATTTTTGAAAATATGTAGCTGTTTATCCTTCAAATTGACGACCCAATATTCTTGGATCCCTGATGCGGCGTAGGTGGTTTTCTTTGTGGTCAGGTCCTTGGTAACTGTGGCGTTAGAAAATTCAATCAGCCAGTGGATATCACTGGGATAGGGGTGATGCTCCAGATAGACGGTGCCCAAGGGCTTGACGATGGCCAGGTCGGGAATAGGTTCTGAGTCGTCGCTGAGGGTGATGGGGTGGGCTTCGCTGACTTTGGCACGATTGCCGAGCAAGCCTCGTAGGTAGTCGCCTGCTTCTCGATTGTAGTAGGCGTGGGGTTCACCCTCTGGCGGCATAATGATGATTTCTCCGCGTAGCAGCTCAACAGGCTGATCGTCAAACAAGCCAGCTTGGATAGCCTGGTGATAACGGTCTATGGTCCATTTGTAGGTGGTGACGGTCATAGAAGGCCTCACACGGGAAAACATCTGATGTATCAGTGATTTTAGTATGGCAAATTTACCTTCAGATTCTTCTATGGGGTAATTTACTCCCAATAGGCCTGCTTAAAGTCAGAGCTTCATCTCTTTCAAAGAATTTAGGCGAAGCTTCAAGTCTCTGACTGCTGCTGTACGTTTTTTCGGGCGCGAATACGTTGGATATCCTGCCAGAAGCTTTCTCGGGAAGCTGAACCAAGCCATTGATGACGCTCTGCAGTGTAGTTACCTGTACCCCAGTCAGCTAACTGCAAAAATCGGATTGCATTAATCGGTCCTAAAGAAGCCATGAGTGCTTGGTATCCTTTTTCCCTTAGTTCAATCGGCATCATTTTTCGGAGCCCCCCTCTGCTTTCAGAATGGTCATTAGCCAGTCCACTGGATTCTTCAGCTGCACCTGCATATGATCTTTATAGCGCAACTGCTCGCTTGACTAGACAACCGTCTCAGGCAGACTAAAACCGACTTACAATGGAACATGTGTATCGTAGGAGGAGGTACTCTATGACATTGCAAGAACTTCAAGAGCGAGTATTACAGTTACCTCTTCAAGACCGCTGGCAATTAGTGCAGCAGTTATTAGGTTCAATTCAGCAGGAAACGCTAGAGATAGGCTTACCCTTAAACGATGAGCAAGCTTTTCCCCAGATTCAATACTGGACTGGCACCAGTGGCCAGGCAAATGCAAGCATCAAAGGCACGGGCATTCGAGTACAAACAATTGTCATCGCAAATACTGAGTGGGCCTGGGATGTGAATAAAATTGCTGAGGAATATGACCTATCCCCAGCACAAGTTGCAGAAGCCTTGAGGTTTTACGAGGCACATAAGGCTGAGATAAATGATGCAATTTCATCTGGAGTTGCCTTAGAAGCAGCAGCTATCCATGCCTAAGCTGAAGCTGCATCTGGATGCTGATACATTCATCAAAGCACTAAACACAGCTTGGGAAATAAATCGACGGAAGGTAGTGATTAGGTAGTTGATTGGCAGGGAAATTGTGCAGCTACTGTAAAACAAGGCTTTTGATAGGCTCTGCTCAAGTTTGGGGTAGTAGGGGTCGTGGGTTCAAATCCCGCCGCTCCGATTCAGCTGAAACCCTTGTCATACAGTCATCAGGGCTGAGGGCAAGGGTTTTTTGGTGCCCAAAAAAGAACCCAGTTTCGATCCTAGTTCGGCCCACAAATGACCGTTTTTCGTAGATGATTGTGACAGGAGTGTGACACGAGTGTGCGACTCCACTAACGTGTGACAATCACTGTGAACACCAGTCATGGCAAAGGTTTCAGTAAATGTAAACAATAATCGATTGCGGTTAGTGTTCACACCGCCTGGTTCCAAGAAGCGTAAGTTTCTGTACTTAGGCATGGAGGATAGCCCACTTAACCGTGCCATGGCCGAGGTGACTGCCCGGCAAATCGAGGGGGACATTGTCACAGGTAACTTTGATGTAACCCTTGACAAATATCGTCCTGCAGATGCACGGGCAAATAATAGACCGATCCTAGCTATCTGGGATCAGTACCGGAATTACAAAGCACTGCGCGTTACTGCTCGAAGTCTTGAAAAATATGACTACACTCGACCTAATCTCGCTAGGTTTTTTGGAGATCGCACGGTTGAAACGCTTAGCCAAGCTGATGCGGATAACTTCGCTAAGTTTCTGACGGAATCCGAGGGGTTAAGTGAGTTGACGGCCAAGCAGCGCTTGTCTTTAGTCAAAGGAGCGTGGGAGTGGGCGTTAGGTCAGGAGTTAGTAGAAAAAAATCCGTGGCGCACAACACTGGAGCTCATCAAAGTCCCTCCCAAAAAAGCACCGACTCCATTCACTCAGGCTGAGGTGCAGGCAATTATTGCTGGTTTCAGAAAAAATCGATATTACAACTTCTATACCGATTTCGTACGGTTTCAGTTTGGATGCGGCCCCAGGTTTGGAGAAACAGCTGCATTGCGCTGGGAACATTTCACACCCGAGTGTGACCACGTATGGATTGGAGAGTCTTATGGACGTGGTGAACTAGGAGCTACTAAAACTAACGAGCAACGAGAATTTGATCTGCCTGACTCTCTTGCTCTAATGCTTATTCAGCGCAAAGGAAATTCACCCCCTACTGAACTAGTCTTTCCTGCGCCCAATGGCGGTTATATGAGCGATCGCAACTTCAGGAATCGAGCATGGAAGCGAGTGCTCGAAGATTGCCAAATAACTTATCGTCGCCCATACATCATGCGAAGCACATTTATTAGTCACTGCTCAGCTATGGGATGGAGTCCAGCAGACATCGCTGACATCACTGGACATGATCCAGAGATATTAATTAGGCATTATTTGGGTGGTATCCAAGGCCGAAAAAAAGTTCCAGAGATGCCCTATACATCAAATCACATGTCAGAGCCGCAGAAGACGATAGAAACATTCGAGCGGAAGGGTAAAGACTGGTCATCAGTCATCAGCTAGTGAGATTTTTGGGTAACTGATTCGTCGCCTTAAGCCATCTATTTATATAGTCTTGGTGAGTTTTGTGATCGTGTCTGTATGTAAACCAATGTTCCACGATCGCCCGATTGTAACCGATACGGGCCTTCCAGTGAATTCCCTTGATCCAGCCATAGGAACCATCTGTCCATTGCTTGTATCTATACTTTCTTAAAGTACTCTCGCTAAGGCTCCACTCAACTGAAGCCGCCTGTGGTTTAAGCCATTGAGTTGGTATTGGTGCTTCAGCTTGTCTGGCAGCAAGAATCTCTTGTTGCTGCAGCTGGATTCGTCCCAACTGCAGCTCCATTCTGTCCAATCTGGCAATTAACTCTTCAAAATTGTTCATCCGTTGCCAATCGAAGCGTTTGACCAATAAACCCTAAGTGCTGATAAGCCTTGGCGAATGCCACAGGATCAGGCCCATAGTAGAAGATTGTTGAACCAAACTGTGCCCCACCATCTGTATTCAGGTGTCTAATGCCGTGATCCACCAAACAATAGGCATCTGCAGCCCTGATTAACGTTTGGTACCAATAGGTTCTGTTATCAGTCTTGTCCAAAATAAATGCTGTTGCGATCGCACCCCGTTCATACTCGGTAATGAACTTGTCGGTCCATTCTCTGTTTTCAGAATACGGCCAGTTGGCCCATAGTAGATCAGCGTCCCAAGGTAAGAGTAACCCATTATTCTCTTTGGTGTACCTACATCGGGCAGGAACGGTGGCCCCATCACAGGTAGCTGGATCCAAGTCAAATGCAGCCCGACTATGCATATCCAGTGCAGGCAACCAATATTTCTCAGGAGTCCAGCGCTCATCACGCTCTTTACCTGGATCGTCTTCATCGTTAGCCGATGTTGTCCACAAGTTAGCTTTCTTATTAGGCTCCACACCTGACTCTAACCCAGACGATGCATCACTATCATTTATCTCATCAATCAACTTACTGTTACGGTCAATCTGCTCCAGGGTTTGTCCGGCAGGCCCACCCGCACCGCGCACCGGATCATCCTGGGTTTCTGCTTCTTCACGAGGAAGTTTTGCCCCTGCTGGTAAGTTGTTTACCTGGTGCCAAGAAATAGCATCCAACATTGTCTTGAACCATGCATCACTCCCTTTTTCAGGATGATCCACCGTTCGATACATAAACGGACGCTCAGTCGTATTCTTCGGAAATATTCGCTGGATGCCACCATACGGTGCATACATCTCTTGCAGTTCAGAGAATGGCGCTACTTCAATCTCCTGTGCGATCGCAGCGATAAATGGAGCGGTAATCTTATGGCCGGTCGAATCAGAAACGGATTTAGCAAGGCTGGTAATCTCCTTCCAATTCTCCTTATCATGCTTTTGCAGCTCGCGTAGAATTGCTTCATTGAGTGGTGGCAGCTCAATATCTTCTATCAATACAGAAGCCTCAGCTGCCCGGATCAGCTGATCCGCTCGGCCACTGGAAAGACCTTCTGGATACCGTAATGATTTGAAAGAGGCGCAAAAGTCTGGCCAGGTACCAAAGTCAGCTTTGTACAGCTTCTCTTGCCTGATGCGAGCAAGCGCCATACCCACATCAATAAAGGCATCTAACTTATCTTGGATAACCTGTTTTAACTCCAAGTAAGTTTCTATCTGTTCTGGAGAAAGCACTACAGATGTTTCGATCGATTCGTTTTTCGTTAAAGTTGTTGCTTCGGCCATTATTTTTACCCTGCTAGGTCTAAATCAAGTTGAACTGAACGTTTTAGACAATGAGGGGAAAACCAAATCACCTCATTGGATGTGCGGTCTTTGCCACCAATCGACGAATAGCCAGAATTATTGGTCCACTCATAAGCAATCCAACCTTTTGGCATGGAATGCTCTCCCGAGAGACCACATAGGACTATTCGAAGCTTGGGATTTTCCCCGTTATTAATGGCCCACTGCCGCGTCCTGACAGCAGACTCCTTTTGGTTAGGGTCATCAATCCCCAAGTCTGTTGGGTACAGCATGCGAGAGCGCATCGCCTGAGAGTACGGTGGGTCTAGTAAAATACCCACTGTCCTGAACGCTTTCCATGTCGAACCAGCGGTTAAACACCGCGCAAAATCTCCATTTAGCACCTGCACTTGCTGCAATCGGTGCTGCAATGCCTGCAGCCAGGCATAGGCATCAACATTAGGTGAGGCCACACCGGGACAGGTATCAATCGTGCGTGGCTTCTGGTGGACGGGCTTAGCACCCTTGGGACGAGCATGACCACGAGAAGAAATAGCAGGATCGGCACACCACCGAGTTCCCATCGCTAAGCACTGGCCCCAAACCCACCAACCTGCTTGTTTTGCATCAAACCAGTCTGGATCGGCCATCAACTGAGCCTTGATACTGTTCTCACCCCAGCTTCTGTCGCATAACCAGTAGTGCCGTGCATTTAAATCAATTTCATTGACCGGCCACTGGCAGTAGTGAGCGACCTGGTTAGGGTCACATATCACCGCTCTCCAGAAATTAGTGATATTGCAGCAGATATCGTTGACTCGTTCCACACCCTGTGCACCGCCAGGTCTACCCAAAAGACTCGATAATGTGGCGCAGAGTGGATCGATAAACAAATCCACATGTCCAAGTCGCGCCCAGATTTCCGACATCTGCCGAGTTTTGTTACCAGCCCATGGAAACGGTGTCTTAAGCTGCTGCATATGTCGGTACCTCCATCTCTGCAATCTGTCTCTGGATATGCACCGGCAATGCCCATAGTTTTTGTCTTCCCTGGGTATGAGGGATAGGCTCTGGAAAAACAATCACGTCATCAATCTGCCAAGCTAGTGGCCCAACAAACCATGGATCAGATGTCGCTAGAAGCCCCTCAGAGATGCCCCCGTACTTTGCAAGGAGAATCACACCCCGTGGATGTTCTTCTTCTGGTGGGACTTCACCCAGCCCGCTCTCTTTAATCCATTGAGCCCCGTCTTTATCCCACTTCGCTCCAGCATGAACAGCGAACCAATCGCCTACCTCCACCCCAGATGGTTGCCAACCACGATTCTCCAATCGCTTATTGAGGGATGCGATCGCATATGGCCAGGGCCGATGGAGCGTAATTGCGAATCGCACCTTAGGTATTTTCAGGGGACTCTTTTCAGGGGTCGCGTACTTTTCTGATTTGTACGCGACCACTCCATTTATCTCTTTCGCTAGGGTATGGATTGCGCTTACCACATCATGACCGTGGCACTCAACAAACTGGTCAGGTTGCGTACACCAACAGGCGACAGCTGTCAGCTCTCCAGCCAAATACTTTTTAGCCAACCGCTTTAATTCGCCATAGGTAATGCCCACCCGGTTAACCATGGCAGGCTGGATTTGATGCTCTCTACATTTGCGGCAGACATCGGCACGATTGCCATCACGACCAATCACGAAATCATTAGCCAAGGGCGATGCTTCAATTACTCGCCCGCTTTTCATTCGATATTGCCTGCCGATGTATTCCACATCCGTACGGTCAAACAAGCCTGGATCATGCTTTACGTTCAAAACTTGCAATGGGCTCAACGCTGGCTCAATACCTTTGAGTTCTGGCTTAGCTCCAAGCTCTTTGCGCAGCTCGCCAATAGCAGAAAATATGTAAATCGTGGCAGCCCCCAGCGACTCATGATGCCGCCATTCGCCTTCCCATAACGGCCATAACTGTCGAAAAAAGATGTCTATCCAGTCAGCGCCAAAGTAACTGCCACTGATTGTTAACGGCAGGTGAGACGCAATAGCTACTTTGTTACCCCGCAGCCATGCGATCGCGTTCTCAATGCGATCGACGGTTACCCCGCTCACTGGTGGGATGTTTAGCCATGGTGATTTAGTTAACTTCGCCATCACTTTTCGACACCTTATTGACATTCTTGGTTGTCATTGAGGCCAAAAAATTTTGACCCAGCATATTACCCAGCTTCTCCAAGTTCGCAGTATTGCTATATCGCTGCGTGTGTCGCTCTACAACATCAGCCATTTTGATAGTGATGCCTTGGATGCTCAGCATCTCCAACTGCTGCTGAACCGCATCAGAACCGCTGCGCTCTAGCAAATCAGCTAGCCCATCTAGCGTTATGTCTGTTGGTTGGGCCTGGGTTTGACTGCGATCGGTCTCTGGACTGGCGGTAGATTGCACAATGCCTCTGGCGCGGTTTCTCGCCTCAATCATTGCTGCAGACTCAGGATCGTAATTGTCCTCAGCAGGCACGATGAACAGCCGCTGCTCTGGCGGCAAAGATCGCCCCTCATCTTTGCCATATTCCACATACTTTTCCAGTGGTGGAAAAAAACGTTCCTTTTCAAGCACAGTACCAATAGCTATCTGGAACTGATCATCACTGAGCTTTGGTGCCAAAATCCTGAAGTACAACTTCAGCAACTGTTTACTCGGCTTATCTCGTCTGTAGTGCTCACAAACTAAAGTCCAGCCCATTGAAAACGTTTCCATCGTTAACCTACCCGTTGCTACCTCCGGTCGCTTGGTCTCCGCCTTTGCGATCGCGTGTGGATTCATTCCGTCTAATGGATTATTCATGCCACCTCCTGAGACATTTCTTTCAAATCATTGAGCATTTCTTGGGCCATCCGCTCAGCCTTGCTTGGGGCTGACATATCGCTAGACTCCTTATCTCGCTTGCCCTGAAGGGCTAATAAACAATATGGCTCTGGGTGATCGGCCTGCTTCGGATCTTTGCCTTGAAAAAATCGGATCGCGGCTGGAGGCTGAGAAGTACTCTGACCAGCATTTACTGCCTTGGTTTTATTCGTTACGTAGTACTCAACAGCTTCCTCTACCTCTTCCGGGCTCATTCGATACTTGCCAGCATAAGGGCTGATTATCCAGGCAAATCCAGACCTAAATCCTATTGGGCTGTCCGGAGTCTCTGTCCCTCTCATTAGCTTGAAAAACGGATTCCATAGATCCCACATGCGCGAGACTCTATCCTCAAAGCCAGGATCATGAACCAAGCAATCAATAACGGCTTGCTCAGTCTGACCGGCCAGACTTTTGCGGGCACTGACAGATTTCTTTTTAGTACCTTTGTTCTTGGGCGCGGCGGATTTATTATTTTTCGCTTTACTACCGTCACTTTTCGCCTGACCACCCTGATCAGAAGGGGATATGTTTGTGCCTCCTAAAACCTCGGCGGTTTGTTCTGGTGTATCAATCCGCTTTCCAAAAGATTTATTTGACTCACTCACACCGTTCCCCCTTTGGGGGGTTAGGGGGGAATTTTCTTCAGGGGATTTGTTTAGAGGGATTTGTTTAAAGGGATCTTCTTTGTGGGTCGTCTCAGATCCACCCCTGGATCCCTCAGATCCACCCCTGGATCCCTCAGATCCACCCCTGGATCCCTCAGATCCAGGTAGGGGGGTGGATCTATTTTGGCCATCCCCCTCAGTCGCCCATTGCTCGATATCCTCAATCCGGTAAATACTGGTAGTGCCAGAGCGTGACTCTCTAGCTAGCATCTGCTTATCTATCAGACCCTTAAGCGCTCGCTTAGCTGAACCCGTAGACATGTTGCAGTTAGCAGCCATATTAGCGACTGTCTCAAAGCATTCCCCATTTTTGCCCGCTCGCCTGACGACATGTACATAAATGCGGAACTCGTAAGGGTTTAAACCAGCATCGTCTAAGGCCAGGTTGAGCCAGATAAAAGGAAGTTTTCGAGCGTCGTTAACTTCAATCATCAGCTCACCTCCTGACAAAAAGGCGTCAGACAGCTGGAAAGTGACTTGCTCATGAGCTTATCCCCTTCAAT
The DNA here is from genome assembly GCF_018739885.1 of Leptothoe spongobia TAU-MAC 1115. Classification (GTDB taxonomy): domain Bacteria; phylum Cyanobacteriota; class Cyanobacteriia; order Phormidesmidales; family Phormidesmidaceae; genus Leptothoe; species Leptothoe spongobia. The sequence continues at coordinate 11,734 of NZ_JADOES010000023.1, forward strand.
CCTTCGTTGCTGAACATCCTGGAGCTAAGTTCCTGACCTGCTGGATCGCAGACTAAAAAGACGATTTTCCCCATTTCAAAATTTCTCAAGATGAAGTGCTTGTATCCAAGACACACCCGATCGCATTGACTAATTTTTTTGAAACTGACTATCGATCCAGCTTGTTAAGCTTTCTTTATCTACTTGAAGAATTTTCCAATCTGTCGCGATCGCAATGTCTAGGACGAGGCTAACAGCGGCTCCATACTTACTGCCGAACCTCGTACAAAAACTGTCTACAGGCTTTTTATACGAACGATCTAGGCGCACTGGCCAATACTTTTTTGAGGTTTCCATCTGACACTTGTGACAACTTATTGACAACTAAAGACATCATAGTCTTTGGTTTCCGCAGTTGACAACCCTGGTAACCACACTGGGAATGTCAGTAAATGACCAGGACTTTCCGTGCTGGCTTTGGTATCTTTGCCATAGCAGTGGATGGAAAAGCAAGTGGCAAAAAGATCTGAAGTATCTGAAGGGTATAAAGAGAGGCTCGCCCAGTGGGTTGAAGAGGAACTTGCAAAGCCTGAAATAGAAAGTCAACGCCACTTCGGTTCAGTGGTCGGCGTTTCTTACACTACTGTCCAGAAATGGCTAAAGAAGCTGATTAGCTCTCCCTTGCAGGACGATTCCATCAATAAGATCGCTAGATACAGAGGATGGAGTTCAGCGAAAGTTAGAGCCTGGCTACATGCAGTCGATATTGACTTTGAGTCTGATGCGGACGAGATTGTGTCTCTCCGCATCGAAGTACTTGAAGAAAAGGTGCTGGAGCTGCAAGCAACCATGGCGACCCTTTTGGAAGGGCCGATGCTTTGGGTTGGTATGTGTATCCAAGACTCCTTGCGTGAAGCAGGGATTGACTGGCGCACAGAAGAGGGTATTGCCACGGTTATGAGCTACCTAGAAAAGTATGACCGTGGCCAATGGACAAGGGTAATGGTCTTGCCCATCCTCCGAGGGGTAATGATGCCTAGTGAGGAGCAGATTCACCCGTTAGGATTTGCCTTAAACCAGATCACTGGAGAATGGCCCAATGGTCGAATGGAATCTGAGGTTGCCAAAACCAAGGAAAGTCTGAAACGAATGGAGCAAGGATCTGAGCCTGAGGAAGCTGAAGAATCTGAGGCAGCTAACGAGTAGGAGGAGGAGGTTTAGTCGAGCCGTAAAAAGCCGAAGTGGGACCGTAATACAAAGCGATATGCCAGCCTCTTGGCCTTAACGTGAAGTACCTTCGCCAAACAACTCCACACTCAGAAGGGTCTTTACATCGAACTACCAGCAAACCCTCCAAAATATTGCAGCGTCTAGGGTTTACCCCAAGATTTTGCATAAGTGCACCTACAGACAGCTTTGATCTGCCTTTTCTTCTTTTCTTCCGACGGGACGCCATTTCAACACAGTGACGAGCAGCAAGCGATTCAGGAGATGCACGGAAGCCGACTTAAACGCATATATAGACTAAAGTCTATATTTTTTGAATCTTCATAGAGTGGGACTAATACTATATCTATGTATTTGAATTCTTTGATGAGTGTCAGTAAATGCTTACACGAATTTCAAGCTTTAAATGGATTAGGTAAATTTGCTTGAGATTAATGCCCATTCTCCATGATTTATATTGCTCATTATTAATGAATGAATGGTCGTGGGCTGACTTGCATTATTGTCTTATTTTGGTTAGCTGTGTAGTTGGTTTCAATATTTTTTGCCAGTGCAGCCAGCCGACTATTGCAGTAAATGGATCCCTAGACTCTACGGGAAAGAACCTGAGCAGAGAGGATATAAGAAGATATGCGTACAAGAGCTATCTAAAATAACGCTATATACAGAAGGATCTATATATAACTGGGGAGATGGGTTTGAGGATGCCCCCGTCCAGGCCAAACGGATTTGTCATATGGCCGACCTACTCAATACAGTTGCCAATGGATGGCTTATTCCTCCGCAAGAATAGAATAAAAAACTTACTCATTAAGAGTGAATAGACTCCTTGCTTTTTAGTGAGGGGTTTTCTATTGTATGTACATGACTCAAGTTGAGCCAATTTAAGTCAGCTTAAGTCAACCTTCGTTAACTAAGGAGTGCATATGGATATGAAGGGTGCTGCTAAGGCAGACAAGGCTTCATCAGCCGCTCAAGTTAGTGGATTGATTAGGGTGGGATCCTTTGACCCCGGCAATACATTCACCAAGTTTTGTACTGATGGCCATAGCTGGAAAATGCCTTCTTTTGTGAAGGAGCTGGATCCAGACGTCGATGAGTTTGATCCACGTTTATTGCCCGCTGGGAGTGCAATTGTTGACGTCGATGGCAAATCATATGCTGTTGGTGAGATTGCTGAATCAGGAGGAGATCCAGCTTTTGTGGCTGGCAAGGAAAACATTGCACATATTCTGTTCTTCGCTGCGATCGCCCCAATCATTAAGGAAAACAAGCATCCTGTTATTGGTGAGTTGCGTTTTTTGGTTCCTGATGCTCGTAAAAATCGCCTTAATGCACTATGGAATTCTGTCGCTGACAAAATTAAAGGCACTACATCTGTAGTGATTAATGGAGAAAAGTGCAGTCCAAGAGTAGATGACGTTCGGTTTGTTCCTGAGGGTGTACCTGTATTTCAATCATTGCGGAATGAGCAGGTGTTCCAAGCTTGGTTAGCGGAACCTCGCTATACCGATGTTGTGATGGTTGATGTTGGTGGCGGAGATACCACCTTAAGTGTATTTGACCTCCGTACAGGGATGATCGACTACGAGCGAGGACGAGTTCTCGACAAGTTGGGAGTCAAGGCTTTAGGAGCCAGGATTGCTTCTACCATTCAGTCTCAGTGTCACGGCACTCCGGAAGTATCTGAAATACTCAAAGCCTTGCATCACGGTGATCCTGACAAGTACATTTACGCGAGCAGCACTGATTATGTTCCTTTTGGAGAGCCATATGAAAAAGCTGCCTCTAAATGGCGGCAAAGTATTGCGAAAGAGTTAATGGCTTCAGGTGTCATTACTGCTCGACTGGCAGGCTGCATATTTTTCGGTGGTGGTGCTTACCACTGTCGGCAATTTGCGAATGCCATCAAAAATGTCAACGTGATTGTCATGGTTGACAAGGTTGATGCTCAAATGCTGAATGTGTTGTCTATGCAGGTCATGTAACCCGTGGATCAAGGCGAAGATCTAAGGGTGCAATTGCGGCTTTATGCGGATAAGCCTCGTGAAAAACAGGTGGCCGAAGTTTTACAGAACTTGGCTAATTCGAACGGGGAAAGCGTTAATGAAACGGCCAAGCGGATATTGATGGTTTTCGCAAAGGCTGCAGCTCAAAGTCCAGCTATAAACCTAACGCTGGCTCAAGACATGGCCACTGCATTGGTAGGGCAAGCACCAACAGGATCCGCAACACCCGCAACACCCCAGTTCAATTCCGCTAGTGAGCTACCCAAGCCCACTAGCCAGCCCCAAAAAAATAAAACGAAACCAGAGCCCCAACCTCCAACTGAATCTCCTGGCATACCAGAGATTGACATGAGTGAACTATGACTAAGCGTAGACGTCGCAAAAAAGAACAACCTCTTGGCGGATTACCCATCAGTGTTGAACATTTAGTGCTTTTCGCGATCGCAGGAATTGCTACCTTATATGCGATTTCACCAGCTGGTAAGGCTGGCCGAGAAACTGGCCATGCCATTAGCCAAGCTGGTGCAGAGCAGGCTGTTTTGGTATCTGATGCTGAAAGCACACTCAAAGAGTTGGAGTTGAGTGCTGAAGTCGGCAATCAAATGTATCAGCAGCTATGCACCATGCTGACGATCAGAGATGAGGCTGGCTTTTATAGGGTAGTGGCCGTTACCGAGAATACTCAGTACACAGATAGTGCTACTGGGCTACCCGTAGCTGAAGGAGAGTTGTTATGCGACGACAACGGCAATGTCGGAAAAGCGATCCTACACCCTGAGACAAAGGAACCTGGATACATCGGCAAAATCTACCGTGCATCTGACTCAAAGCTGATAAACAAAAGGTTTCATGACTCTTTTGATAAAGCAGGAGTCCCCGTAATTCGATCAAATAGCGGAATCTCAAACAATGACAACAACCCCTCACCCACCGTCACCATCACCCGTCCCTGATCCAACCACACCTCCAGTCCCACCTCCTCTACCCAAAGAGAGTAAATTTCAACGATTCACTAACTCCAAGCCAGTGACAGCCCTGAAAGGGCAAGGCAAAGAACTATGGGACTCCGTTAAGAGCCCTGGTTGGATTCGATCAGTTGGCCTAATGGTGCTCGGCATCCTGGTATACAACGGAACCAATTACCAATGGCTAGGAGAGCTTCTGTCTTGGGGTGGAGTGGGTCTAGGTATCTATGACCTCTGGACAACCAAAAAAAAGATATTCCCTGGCAACAAAGATGCATGGATTTCGTGGTTAGGGCAGTGGATAGCAATTTTAGTATTGCTGATCCTTTTTTGGCAGTCTGCCCATATTTATACAGCTATGGCACGGGCTATCTTCCCAGATCAGTCAATCATCCAATTTGGTGATCTAGGAGCCGAAGCCGTTAGCAAGCTTCCCTTGATTGGATGGATGGTTGCCTCTGTTCTAAAGGTTGTTGCAGCAATGTTGAAATCAATGGAGATGACGGCAGTCGGCACATTAGCCGTTATCTGCTACGGCTACATCCAATACGCCGAAGTCGCACCCATCCTTCTAAAAGGCGACATCCGAATAATGGATAGACTGATCGACTCACTGAGTCAACAACAGTATGTGAATACCGCATCAAACGACCCAAAGGTCGTCAAGGACTTAGCAGAAGAGAGAAACGAGTTCTACGACTCGTACCTCGAAGACATCAAGAATCGTCAGCTCTGGGCCTATATCGTCGATGCTTTTGTTTGTGCAATTTATGCCCCGATCTTTGTCGGAGGCTATACCAACGTGGTCTGGAATGCAATTAGGTTTGCATTCGGCCTTAACTTATTGGACTGGGCCAACATCATGCGAGTCGGTATCTCGCTTTTCGGGTTTGCGTTTGTGGTTAAGCGGTTCGTAAAAATCCGCCGAGAATATTTGCTGCTCTCAGGGAAAATAATTAGTTAGGAAGCAGGAAGGATGCAGTCATACCTTGAAAGAATCCCAGAAGGTCAACAGTCACAGGCCATCGAGACTATCAATACCCAGATCAAGGACGGGACACTAGACGTTAGCCGGTTCTACCGTGCTCAAGTGCGGAACCAAGTGAATGATAGATTCCGCAATGGTATCTTGACTGCTTTGGGGGGCACTGCCCTCTCAGGAGTGGTAACTCTGGTTGCGATTCCTGGCGCTCCAGTTGTTCTATTAGCGATTGTCAGCGGTACAGCTGGATATTTTCTAGCCTCTAAAGCTTACAAACAAAAGAAGAAGGCTAATCGGGCTATCAAAGATGGTCAGTGGGGATATTTGCTAACTGACGATCAGCTCTATGAGATGGAGTCGGTCATCAAGGATATGCCTAAGCCTGCCACCCCTCAGATTGAAGAATCAATCTACTTGGTTCGAAAAATTCTCCAAGAAGAACTGGAACTAGAACCGAAAGAGGACGTGATCGATGTCGAATCTTCAGAGATAGAGGCGGTCGATCAACCTAATGATGCCCCAGTCAGTTTGGCTCAAGCTGAGCCAGGCACTCATGATGCTCAGCGGATGGCTCAGGATCAAATCCCTCGGTCGGCTGCTCGCGAGAGAGCAGCGAATTTAACAGCTCTTAGAGTAATTCTTGATTCTCCCTTCGATTCCTATTTCATTCCCGGTGCGCAGCGCACTGGTAAAAGTTACTTCGTTGCGATCGCAACTCGGCTACTAGCTGCCCAAGGTATCAAAATCTTTCATATCAACCTGCTTAGCTACACCAAGCCTGAGACAGGGACTAACGAAGATATTGAGTACACCAGGCACTGTTACAAATCGGTCAAGGCCGATTTCTTCACCATCAATCAGCGTGAGGCGAAGGTAGCTGTTGATGAGGCCCTGGCGCTATTTAATGAATGGCAAAGCACAGAACGAGCCATCCTCTGGGTTGATGAGTGGCCTGAGATGACCTCAAAGGGGAATAAATACCCCGCTGTTGTGCTTCCTCTAAATCGTGCGATTGCAAATGCGATTAGTACCTTGACTAGTGGTGGAGTAAAGCGCGAGCAGTCTATCTATTGCCTTGGCCCCAAGATAGTGGCAGGCGAGATGACCGACGAAGGCCGATACGTCAAAGCATGCAAACTGCTTTATCTGTCCATTGCACCTGGCAAGTCAACCGCTTGGGGTAAAAGTACAGTTACCTTCGATGAGCAGTTATTTGACCAGGTATCGCGCAACTTTGAAATTACCAAACCAACCGTATCTAATTCACCAGTCGGAGAACTCAGGATCGGTTATGCCGAAGACTCATGGTTGCCTGTGGGACTGGACGGTATCATCCTCAGTGAGCTGCCCATGCCATCAGACCCCGAGGAGGAGAAGACTGAGGCAGTTCCCGTTACTGCCTCAACCCTGCGATCGCCAGTTGAGGAAAAACCGCAGCAGGATGCTGACAAGACTCCGATAGCTGAGACAGCAACTGATGAGCTAGACAGTTTGTTTGAAGCACCTGCGGATGCCGAATCCGAGTTAGGTGCTCTGTTTGACGATGAGCCTGTCCGTCCACCGATGCCCGAGATGGAGGCAGCGCTAGAACGATGGGGTCAAGCAACTAAAGAGCAGCATCAAATGCTAGTACGGCTGTTAGAGCAACTGATGGGCACCTATGGCACAGACCATGTAACCTTCACTGCCGCTAAGTTGATGTCATCGGCCTGGGGGGTCGATGGACATAGAAATGGGTACTTTGCCGATAAAAAAGGAGAGCGAGCAGAGCCTTTTCTGAAGGCCCTCGTCAAGGCAGAGTTCCTGGATCAGGACGGTTCAAAATACACCGTCACCTTCAAGTGATACTCAGAATCGAGACAGCTAGACAAAAAATAAGGGCACAGGGTAGAGCGGTATATACCGCTCTTTTTTAATGTCTCGATGTCTTGTCTCGATGTCTAAAAAACGCTAGACATACTGATATATAAGGATCGACAGCTTAGACAGGAATCTAGACAGGTGTCTCGATGTCTAGGATTTGTCTAGATATCTAGGGTTTGTCTCGATCAGGTGTCTCGATGTCTAGGGTTTGTCTCGATCAGGTGTCTCGATGTCTAGGGTTTCAGCTGAAAACGCTAGACATACCGATATATAAGGATCGACAGCTTAGACAGAAGCCAAATACAGGGACTTAAGTCAATCTCAGCCAAGTTGAGCCAGACTGAGTCAGGTTAAGTCAAGTCGAGTCAGACTCAGTCAGGTTATTTCTGTAGGTCGCGTAGGAACCGAAGATGTACACGATCCAAGTTTGGCATGTCGCGTACTAGTTCGACCCTAACGCGACTGTCATTTTGTTTCTTGTGCAGCGATGGATAGATTTTCCAGACGACGACAGCTACCGCAAGGATGATCATTGCCTGAAGCATGCAGGCAATGACGACTAGCTTGTACAGCAGCTCTGTTCGGTTAGCGGGTTTCTCTTGAAGCCAGTTGACAATATCTAGGACAATGGCCCATCCGGTGACTTCAGCCTGGCTAATCAGTTCCTCTTCAATTTTTGGTTCAATCTTGACCTTGCTCACTCTGTCGAAGTTTGGCCAGTTTTCATCAAGCCAATAAAACTGCCCGACCGTGATATCGGAGCAATCTTCGACTACCGCAATTCGAAAATCAGGCCCTAACCAGATTAATGTTCCAACTGATATCTCAGCCTGGCCCGAGATTCTTTCCCATTCGCGTTTGGTTTTAATCCGAATGCCATTCGATGACGGTCGAACAAAGTGCTCAGCCTGTCCACCGTCCTTGTAGACGCCACCATCAATTAGAAACCATTTTTTGTCCTCTGGATGGAAGAACAACGTAAAGTGGATGCGCGAGATCAGAGCATTCTTGATATGAAGCCCTGGATCACACTGCTTAGCATCTCTTCCTGCTCGCCAAACGTGCTTCTCAACAGTTGGCTCAAATTCAACACAGGTTCCAGCTTGATCGCAGGGAGCATTGTCCCAAAACAGTAATGCGATCTTGCTTGAGGATTTGGGTTCCATTATTGTCAATCTAAAGGAGGCCTTCGTTGCTTTTCAGAAACGTGTAGCCAGTTCGTTTCAACTCGCAGGTCAAAAAAAATCAACCCTAGATTCCAAATCTGCAGATCCAATTCGGCTTGACTACCCTTGAAGCAACGAAGATATGCCGGACGTCTGGAGAACAGAATCGGCTGCAAAATTAGCCTCTGCAAAATTGGTGAGTGTTCTTTGGACCAGATGAAATTCGTTGAATCCTTGTTCCAGACTAACAACCTGGCTACCACCAAGACTGCATAATATCTCCACCCCTGCAACCTGCTCGTAATGGAATTTGGCTAATTGGGAAGTTGCTGGAAAATTTACACCCAAGCCAATGCAGCCATTGTTACCAACATCACAGTTTATGTTGGCAACAATTTTCAAAGGTAAACCGCTAACAATCTGAGTATTTTGAGACGCATCATTGTTAAATATCCGCCAAGTTTCACCCGTATAAGCGTGCTGTTGAAGCCCTGGCAGGATAAATTCAGACACTCTGCCAATCTGATTGTATAAATTCCAGACCCACCGGTTGATAGCATTGTCTCTTAATAATCCGTCGTAGTAGACAGTGCCTAGATATCGTCTGGTGATGTCACCATTTTTGACTAAAATCCCGTTTTCTCTTTCGAGCGGATTCTGTCTGTCCCCACCAGCCGTCCATAACTCAAACTCTAGATTGACATCTGAACCATTCAGAAAGGCAAATACGTCATACAGTCTGTTGGCTGTTTGACCAGAGAATGATAGTGGAATGACATCAAACGATGCCAGTGTCCATTGCCCCCCAGAAAAGAGTGCTGCTAGGTTTCCGCCCCAGGGATGTAGGTACAGCGTTTGCCCTGCTGACGGATTCTCTAAGTCTGGATTGGACGGATGAATCGATAATCTTCCTTGGAATATTCCAGGGTTGATTCCCTGGATGATCGTTCCGACCGAAGCAGGTTGTAATGCAGTATCAGCCAGCCCCCCTTGAGCTGCAGTTGCAAAAAACTTCTTCAGTGCTTGGCGAATTAAGCCAACGGTACCAAAATCAAAACTCATATTTTTATGCCCTCTGAATACCGGTCAATCGGTAGTTTCCGGCTGACCCAGCATATGAATAGGTGTCTGTGACTGACAACGACAAACTGACTGACGTGTAGGTTATGGTCTGAACTCGTTCGTCAGCTGTACCAGGATCTAGATATGTGTAAGTGACAGCATAGTCATCTCCTGCCTGAATCCTCTGAAGCTTGCTGGATTGGCCTGCATTTAATGTCTCCAGCTCAGCCTTGATATCTTGCAACAACTGCTGTTGAACATCGACCAGCTTGGTTGTCAACCCATTATCAAGGTTGAGAATTGCGGTTACTTCGCAGGTTGAATTGTCGTCAAACTGATACAGCTTGCGACCGTCTTGAATAATAAACTGGCCCATTGTTTTAGCTAGTAAAGGTTAAAGACATCTATGGCTGCGTAATTCGGTCCATCAGTATTTAGCTGAGTACTTTCATACGTAGAGCCATCCCCAGCGTTTAATGCACATACGACCATATAGCGTTGCTCATTCTTCTCAATCAAAAAGCCAACTATTAGTTGGTAGGCTGAACTTGACTCAAGTTGAGTCTTAAGTACTCCAAGTGAAACCCCATCAGATTCCAGTCGAATTGCTAGTCCCTGTGATTGAACCGAGGCAGCGGCGATCGCAGTGAGAGTTTGACCTTGCTTCGGTAAGGTATTGCCGTTCGAAGCAAGGTGATGGGTAAGTTGCGAGAAGGTAGCGCTATCTGGTAGCGCAGCTGTTCCAGCTGGCTGGATTTTGGTGTTGAACAAGTATGCATCCTGAGCACCTGCATCCGTATTGACTGGCAAGCGCAGTGCTATTAACTCACGACCGAGTTCCCCATCTCCGCCATCGTTGGCATTGCCACCACCTTGGCTATTACCAAAAAATATGGGATCGCCCAAGACAATTGAGTCGTCAATTATGCCGGTAGATGATAGACCGGCATAACTCGCTTCTATAAATTGAAACTGCCACTGCTCTGACCCTGGTGGAGCATGGCTGACTAGTAAGTTGTAAGTTGAATTGTTGCTGAGCCCGCTAAGGATCGGAACATCTTGTCTGGCAGAGGGAGCGCTTGGACCATCGATAAAGGCGATGACTCCTCTGGCTGTAGAAGGAATGGCAGCAATACCGGAACCGTTTGAGTTGACCGTGTACTTTTTGTAGATCCTGATAGAGCCTCGGGCCTGATCAAAGACAATGATGTGATCTTCACTATTTGCCGGTTCTTCGTAGGCTGTTAGATCAGCACTTTTGATGTTGCTGGCGTTAATGGCAACAGAGTTCAGGTAAACCGCTTCCAGCCCTTTACCTGCAATTGGAAAACCAGACCCAGCAGGATACTCAATCCCTGGCACCAAGTACGCAATATCGCCAGGCTGCATTTCAGTATCGTTCGTGTCTAACCAGGTTAGCGCTCCTGTTCCACCTTCCCCGGTGTAAGACCCGTTATCACTGGATTCAATTCCATTCTTGCTATATATCTTATGGTCAGTGTTGTTTGGCCCAAAACGTGCGCCAGATGGGCTATTTCCAGCGAAGTTTACGGTAGCTTCTGCAGCACCGCCATTGTCAGCCAATGTTAACGGGAGGCAAAATTCTTGCTGAAGGATTGCTTGATTTGTGAAAATCATTCTTTGCTCATTAGCTAGGGCTGTGCTGCCATTAGGGCTAGCTGTGGCAATACCTGGAGCATCCAGCGTAGACGCCACCTGTCCATTGACTAAATTCAGAACAATCCTGTTATCTGTTGGTGTATCGCTGAGCGATAGCCCCCTAAACAGCCGATGGATGGATTCTGATAGCCTTGCTTGCCAAAGATCCCATTCAGGCCCCACATACCGATAACTGGGCTGTAGGTTGAATCTTTCTTGAAAATCACTTTCCCCTGTTCTGCCCCATCGATATCCATCTTGGATCGTGTTTTGAACGCGCCAGACACGCAAGAGTTCGATCATTTCAAGAGAGTCTTCGACCACCGTATAAGTTGCATCAGCAACTAAATTGTTATCCAGTGGATATATCTGCAGGGTGCCTGTCTCAATGCCGCCAGCCGTTTTGTTCGCGGTCAACTGTCGCTCACCACTTACCTCAGGTAATACAGCCCACACAGCACTAGCCGTTACTTCCCCACTGCCCCAGACAAAGGCGTAAAACTCTCGCTCTCTACGGGTATTTTCCTTTGTTTGAGTTTGGATAGTGGACGATTGATCTCGCCAGCTAAATTCCAGCTGAATATCTGGATCGATGTCAGCGGTCACGACTGCACGGAATCCCATCAAGTAGATGCGATCGTATCGGCTAACCGCTGAGACCGTATCAGCCAATGATGGGAGCACTAGCGTGTGGTTGCCCCCCAAGATGCCTAGTGTTGGATGCTTTTGAGAATAAAACCCTAAATCGCTTGGGATGACAACGCCCTTAGACCCTACCGTTGCGGCAAATATAGGCCGAGTTGTTATACCTGATGGCTTGAGCTTCCGAGACTCATAGATGTGATTGAGCAAAAGGCTACCTGCTACGGATAACTCCTCAGCTGTCGGTACCCGTGCATCTGTGTCAGTCTGTGGCGCAACAAACTGTACTAGTGCATCGTTTGTTTTTTGATCTACTTGGATAGGCATCGGTTAACCACCGTAGAGAATAGCAATCAGTCTGATCTGGCCTGTGGAAAATCGCTGGATTCCACTATCGGTCGAACCAGACCACAAAAAATCACCTGTCGATATCCGTACAACCGTTTCTCCTATGTCGTAGGCGATCGCACCGGTTGTGCGATTTAACTCATTGACAAAGAAAGTAACCTGCCTGGCAGGGGAGGTTTCGTTGGCTCGAAACTGAATAGAGAGCTGGTCTGGTGCAGCCCCCAGGCCATGGGTAAAGGACTTTATCTCATTGGCTGCAGTGTCGATCCAATTGCTGCGATAGACCGACGGAGCAGTTTGTAACAAGCTGTTGATGGCCTGTACTGCTTCAGGTGCCATAAATCCAGCCACCTGGCTAGTAGCAAGTGCGTGTAAGTTGCCACCACCACGCTGACCATGATCAGTGTCTGCAAAAGAATCATTTTCTTCCCCAGGCTGCTCAGTTGTAACAAAGGGCGTTTCAGCTTGCTCCCATGCATTGTTGCGAAATATCCGAAATGGGTATTCACCTTGATCGACCAAGGATGGATCGATCAATACCTGATTTGTTATTGCTGATTCTGGATAGTCGGTAGATGTGAGCTGCTGTAGAAAGCGACTCTGCAGTATAGCCGCAATCTGACTGTGGTCTCCTGGTTCATCTCCCGTTTCCAATGGCTCAAGGTTGGCGATTCCGAGTATGGCAAGTAGTTCGCCAAGCACCGCATTCATAAAGGCAGCACGAACGATTGTCCCGCCATCTGGATTGCCATCGACAAATAGCGAGGTATCAGTATCAGGTAATCTCATAAAAAATGCCCGGCAATCTCGCCAGGCAACAATTATCGATCAAAGTATTTAACGGTATTATAGTGCGCTTTATGCAGCAATCAGATAATCCTGATCTCGGAGTGGATCTCCAGTCGCACTCTGCCCAGCTCTGAAGGCAGGCAACAATAGTTGCTCAGTTGGATCGATAATCTCATTACTATCAGATAGCCTGGCAGCAATCTTGTAGATAATGCCAAGGTTGCCACTGGCATCCACTTTCGCCATACGCCGATAATCGGCTACATCAAGGATTGGAAATTGTTCTATTTCATACTCAGATGATGGTTCTACCAAGGAGAGGCTGTCCGAGGCCGGTAAGGACATAGCATCCGGTAAGGAAACAGCATCTGGATCCGGTAAGGAAACCAAAAAAACTGGTGGAGCATAGCCGATGGTTAGCTCCAGCTCTCTGATCAGCTGAGTATCTTTAAACTCAAAGAGAAATTCAACCGCCAAATAAGCATTCCCGTCGAGACCAATGATCGGGGCTTGTGATTTCTCACCTGAATCTGGATCAAACCACCAGACTGAGCTTGGGTAGTGAGTTGCGATCGGTTGGGTGATGCGGGATGTCCCTGCTGGGGGAATATCACCCCAGCGAGCATCACCGATCCCTAGTTTTAATTCCCATGGCCCAGCACCTAATAGCTCTAAAGCACTATTTTCTTGGGCCGTGATGGTAACCCCTATCACTTCTAGAAACTCAGCAATTTCACCCCGAGTAAAAATCGCATTTACGTTAGGGATAAAGCCAGATTTCACCAGCTGAGTGGTGTCGTCGCAGACTTGGCTGACCGTAGACAGATCCGCGCCATAGACAAACCAATAGCCTTGATATTCAAGAAAATCAGCCACCAATGGAGGCGTATCTTTAAACTCAATGCCTGGCGGTGAATCATCAACTGAATCCAGCAACATATCCGCCGCCGCCACTTCTTCCACTGGTTCCAGGCTGTAAAGAGATATGGCATGGTAGTTTCCCCGAACATGCCAGGATGACTCAAACTGAGCCACGACCGGTCTATATTCCTCAAATGAAACGGTCAGGTAGTCGGGTATTTCTATTTCTTCGTTGACCGGCAATACAATCGTCTCTGCACAATAGGTAAATCTCGATAGTTGTCCAAATTGCTGGCCAGCGATCAAAACAGACGAGTACTCAATTGTTAATGTAGGCAAGCTGTAGTCATCAGCTGACAATAGTGTTATTGCCTCATCCAGGGAGACGGGAGATATTTCGTAGTTCTCTTGCTCTGGCAAGGTTGAAAATACATCAAGCGGTGGTGCTCCATTAATCTCAATCGTGCTGGACTCTTGGCGAATCTGCACTTGGGCACCGCACCGAGGAAAGGTATCCCAATAATCAAACCCATCCAATCTAATTGGCCTGGCCAGACTGGATACAAAATCCGCGTCGTTCACCACGCTAGGAAGATAGTCAATGCAAATATACGGAGTGCATTGACCGTTTACTTCCTCGCAGTCTCCTCTCAAATAGAAATATTGATTGCCAGGCTGACCTTGGTTATGGGTGATTTCAAATCGGTCTGTCGCTAACGCTTTCTCACTGGCCCAGGCTGAGTCTTGCATGAAGGCGAGCTGGTTTCTTGATATTCGCAGCCGACGCTCATCAATAAATGCTGGTCTTTCGTACAGTGGCCCCAACTGACCCCAAGCCATTGGAAACGGAGTCACATATTCATACACCGGAAACCTGAGCGATCGCAGGCATTTAAGATCGATATCAACCGATACCTGAATCCCATTCGCTACATAGTGCTGGCCCAGGGTATCAAGCCAGCCAAAATCAATATCAGGCCATGCCTTTGTAGGGGCATCAATGACGGTCCTGAGTGCCCCGTACTGTCCCGCAGCAAAATCCGTCTCTAACCTGAATTCCCCCTGCTCCAGTCCTGAGTAGAACTCAATAATCCTCAGTAGTCCTTCACGGGTATTGCGAGTATGGCTAAATTCCAGTGCATATCGAGCCCTACCCCGCTCATCTGTTTCGCTGGCACCCCGGTCCAAACCGATGCCCAACATATGGAGCGATAACCATATATCTGACGAGAGCGATGGAATCGCCTGACCCCTTGCCGCTTCAATTGAACATCGTGCGGTTGCGATCGCACCGGCCAAGGCCCAGATCAGGTCATGAAAGGGTCCCGACTGGGTAAGGCGAGTTTCTTTGAACCATTTGAACGGCAGGTGATCAAATAATTCGGTATAAGCCTGCAGTTGGTCAGCCATTAGACAATCACATCCACATGGACCCCATTAGCAGCCCAGGAATTTTCTAAGTCTTGCAGCACGCGCCAGGTAATACCGGTTAAGAGCACTAGTTCCAGGGTGTTTGGATCCTGCCCCTGGGTGCGAATGTAGAGCCGTTGAGTAGGGGCATCAAAAAACCACCGATAAAACCCTTGCTCCACACCGGCAATACTGGCTGATGCTGACCATACCTCTTTGCCAGATTCATCCCTGGTTACCTCACCAAATCGCTTACATGGCCAGCCCACTTTGACCAAGCCGTTTATCTCAGGCCAGCTAATGACCGTGTACCAAACCTGGGTAAAGCCTGTCGCGGCGAACCATTGCCCAGGCTGATAAGCATCACCATTGGTTGCCTCAGTCACTACCCCACGAAAGTAGCCAGGTACCCCAGCATTGCGCTCAGTCTGAAAATCAATCACGTCTGGATAAGTGACCGGATCTGATGCGATCGCACCTTCGGTTGCTGGAATAGTTGCCCGGTGCAGCATTGCCAGGTAAACCGGAACTCGAGAACGGATAGACGCATCAGACTCAGCCGCCACACCACCTATAGCTGGGTAGGGATTGCTAACCTCGTCAATCCCTTGGATGCCGGTCTTTAGCTCTAATGCCTCACCGGTCGCAATATTGCCTATGGTTCCAGGTAGTGTGCAGGTAGCCGGAACAAGTACCTCACTCTGGCCAGCCACTAACGAGATTTCCAGATCTGTCGTGAACCTGGCCCCATTACCTGCCTGGATTTCTGTCCCTGTCGGTATCACTACATCTGTATCGACTGAGCCAAATCGACTAAATTGCAATTGAGCGGTTGCAGCTACACCGGCATAAGACTCCATTCCAAACCCAGCCACTAGAGCCCTCAGCCATTGCCCCTCAGAGGTAGAAATAATGGCAAGCCTCAAGACCTTGGCCAACAAAGCATAGAGTGCTTCCAGGGAAAGGCTAAATGCGACCAGTAATCGCTTTAGTACTTTACCCGTGAAGTTTGCTCTCCATTGTGGAGGCAGCAGGCTAAGTAGCTTATCTAAGATCTCTTGCCAGGTCAGAAAATCAACGCGATCGCTCACTCGATTACTCCTCTCCCTACAGTGAGTGCTCTATGTGCCGTCATACTGCCTGCTCTAATCTCTAAAACAACACGCTCATACCTCAAGACACTGCCAGGGCTTGAAGGATTGGCGAGTAGCTTATTTGTTTCAGACTCAGGGAATTCACCTTCCCAGGCTTTGGTCTGCGAATTGTACGTCAGCTCGACAGCATCAGTTAGCTGCTTGCTCTCTTTCTTCGAATCGTTCGTATCTATTAGTGCAACCTTAAGCGTAGTTGATGTTGATAAGGGATCTCCTTCAACAGTCGCTTTTATAGATACAGGCAAACTACTGCCTGTATAGAAATCATGCTTAGGAGCAACCTTAAAACTCATTTTTCGCAACAGAAATCAACAGAAAAAGAGATTCTTTTTGAGGGTTTCAATAGCTCTATCTCAATCACGGGTTTAGCAAGGTTGATCTCAAAAGAAACCTCTTTGACAACTGTTGTTGAGCCCGACGAAGCACCAACAGAACCAAGATTAATTCCAAACGGAAACATCATACAGGTACCCTCTCAAAAATTTGTTCTTCTAACGGATTAGCTAGCTCTCCATCTGCATTCAAGAAGTTAAATGCCTGCAATGGATCCCCATCAAATCTGTATTGAGTGCCAGTCCCAGTGGCATTAACCTTGAATCTGCCCCGAGCAACAGCTGCTGTATCGATAGAAATTTGATTGATTAACCCATCGAAGTTAGATGGAAATACGACGTTCGTCAGGCTTCTGGTTGCTTGAGTCCATATGTCTGCTGGCCCATGGGTGCTAAACCCAGTCGCAGTAGACCAATTTACATCCCCATGAGTAATCACATTGCCAACATCTGTGGACGTTGCAGCACCATACAAAGTTAAGGCAGATTGAATCCCAGCTGAACTCAATGGCGCTGTGTAGTCTGCATTGGCTAGACGACTGGATACCGCTACATCTAACCGACCTAATTCAGGGGACAACTCTGTCCGTACTTGAGTTGAGATCGCAGCTAGCTCCAATGCTGGTAAATCAAGATTAGAATTAATGACCTGCAAGATAGCGTCAATCAGTTGTTGGCCATCGCCTTCATTTAGTAGAGCAGCTTCTATCTGTGTGGCTAGGGTGGACCGTTCCATGGTGGAAAGACCGAATCCAACCTTATCCGTCAATGATCGGGTAGGCTGAGTCCATACGTCTGCTGGCCCATGGGTACTCAGACCAGAAACATTAGCCTTGAAGATATCCGGTCGAACCCCGGTCGCAAAATAATTGTAAATATCTGCTGCCGAAGCCCCCGACCCTGATCCGCCACCCGACTTATTCAATAATTGAGCTGCGATCGCCCAAATGGATTGGATGGCCACAGCAAACTCATCTGGAAGATTAATCGCGACTTCTTTCTCAACAATGGCAGCCCGAGTATCTTCAAAGAATGGGGTAATTTGAGCACTCTCATCGGCAATGAATGATTTACCATCAAGCCTTTCGATATAGGGGCCTGAAATAGTTGATTTCGCTAGAGCCTGAATCGTGAAAGCCCCTCGAATCGCGATGCTATTGAGATTGTTGATTTCTACATTACCTCTGATTTTTCGTATACCAGCTTCCAACCACTGGACATAGTAGTAATAAGCAACCAATTCGCGAGTATCAATCGTTGTCTTTGAAGCATCGATCTGAACTTTACCAGGGGTGTCAGCATCGAATACATAACCCGTCACTTGGCTACCGTCAGCTCCAATTTCAGAGAGCAGTGCCATGGCCTGAGAATTCTCGGATAATGACCGCAGCGATTTAATGGACACCCCCTGATAACTAAAAACTTCCTCTGCGTAGTGGGATATCGCTGCACTACCACCTGTGCCTGGGGTGTCATGATGAATGGCCTGAAATACGAGAATATCGTTTGTCGCAAGCGTCACCCCTGCTGATGTTGCAGCAGCAGTTAGATCGAACGTATAAGCTCCTGATGTGATGAGCTGGATATCTAATTCAGTCCATGGGCTAATGCCCATGCCGAACCCGTTATCCGGGACCGGGTTAGAACCCTGGTCTGTGAGATCTATGGTGACTCCACCAGGACTAGCAGCAAGTTTTAAGTTATTGCTCCCGTCATAATCGGTCGATGGATAGTAAACCGCTCTCACATCCAAGGGAGCGGGCACGTCGGTCCCATAGACACGGATGACACTGTTATTGTTTAGCTTCCCTGCGATACCTGTAAGTGTTATGTGATTGTTTGCCAGATCTACGGCACTCGGTTCAAATGAGTCCCTACCCGTGGCAATGGAACCATTATCATTCAGGGTTACAGCTCCACCGGGTACCAGGGAAACACGGCAACGAATATTGTTGAATTCAGCATTCGTCAAATTTGGCGCTGCAAATGTGACACTTGGGGCTGACACCACTACGGTTCCAGCCCCATTATTGGTCACATCAGATAGAGAAAATCCACTACTCGCGCTAACCTGTAACGTCAAAATTTCGTTGGCAGGAACGTCCGTTAAAAATGCAGTTCCAGTTGCAGGATTGGTGATTGAAATCCCTGTTAAGTCGAGACTAGACCCATCTGGAATGCTTGAGAGGAAGGATATATAGTTCGTCGCTAATGGGCTATTAAAGATTGTTCCTGCCAGAGAGGTTAATGTGGCTGAACTCCACTCCAATACTTGTGCAGCTGTTACGTTGTTGAAACGTAACGACAAAGCTCCCCGGCTCGAAAATAATCCAGTTGAATTTTCAGCTAGGCCATCATAGGTCGATAAGCCTAAGTCTGCCCCAGACAGCGCTTTTGTGTAGAAAGCTTGGTAAGTGTTTGCGACACTGGAATTATCTTCAAATCGTGTGCCTGCACTTGACCCTAGGATTTGAAACGAAGTAAAGGTTTGAGCGGTCGCTAAATTTACTCGATACGTTAATGCTCCGACAAACTTAGGAGGATTTAAGCCTCCTGACTGATTGGGGGTATCGGCGACGATCGCAGCTGCAACGACGCTAATCAACGTTGGGGTGACCCCACCATCGCCAAGGGTGATGGGAACTGGCATGTCTACATAGTTACCCAGTTCTCTCACGGGTGAGAATTCCATACTGTAAACATCGGATGAGCCCGTTGCCAGTATTCCGTAGTAACCTTCTGTGAGGAATTCAACAAACGATGCTAGGGTTAGGGGCGTCACTCCATCCCCACCCACACCAATCAATCCAGTGCTTTTCGGGGCAACAAGAGGGCTTGAGTAAATTTGGAACTGTTTATTCGACGCATCAAAAAACTCTAACCGGATTCTCCTCACATCCGTTGGAACAAAAGTTCCCGTATCAGTTGCACCCGTCGCTAAACCTGGATCGAGGACTATCTGATACCGGTTTAACCTCAGTTCTGGGCTAATATCCCATACCCTGTAGTTGAGATCTGGGGTGACTCCTGAACTAAACCCAAGCCTTAAAAGGCTATCTCCATCAAAGTTATGCTCAACTCCAAATATAACAACAGACTGAGAAAGATTCGTTGGTGCATCTAAATCTATTTCTAAATACCCGTTAACCCCGACATTCGTAATCCCTGAGATCCTTACACGACCCTGGTTACTTTGGAACGTGACAGACCCGTAGGTAGAATCTGTGGTTATCTGTGCGCCACTTAAAGTTTGAATGTTTAGGATTTGGGTGTATCCGGTGAACGTTGGAGGAGCCATCGTTACGCGACCTCCCCTGTGGTGGCATTAAACGAGATGAATGAGTACCCAGTCGTCACCAGGTACCCAGACCAGGCTGATATCTCGGCTGCTAATGGGCCATCGGCAACGACAGCTGTGTTCCATTCTGATTTGTAGCTGGCAAGACTCCACCCTTGACGATTCAAAGATATATCGGTCCCTACTATTCGTAAGAATGCCGCATCTGCTGCCATCAACTCGTAGAAGTCGATATATGTACCATCAATCGTTTGCTCATTATTGGCTGGAATACCCACATAGGAAGCAATTAAGATCTGAGATATATCTAATGTGGTAACGAAATCCTGAAATCCGCTGGCACTAACAACAAACTGATAAACAGCATCTTCGGACGGGTCGGTGAGGTAGGTGTAGGGAGAAGTTGCATTGTTAAGAACATCCAGTGTTTTGCCCGCTTGTGACAGTGCAACGGTGGCACCGGTTGGGAAATTGATGATGGAGATTGTTGGCTGAGACATGAGGGATGGAAACGGTTAATGCCATGGAAATTTATCTGCTGTGCTAGTTTGATGAAACTAATTGCTGGAAGGTTAGCAACTCCTCAAAACCATTTACCTCTAATCGCCCAGTAACGGATAGTGCATTGGGTTGATTCTGGCTATACTCCACATCCAGTTGGGCCACTGTGAAACGATTCTGAAAGCTTGAGTGCTGCAATGCATTCAGAAACGCCACCCGAGTCAGACCAATCGTGATCCTGGGGTCATTTGCCTGGCCGATCATCGATAAATCAATGCCATAACCAGGGTCATCAACCAAAGACCCCAGAGGAGTCAGAAAAATTCGGTATATCTCTTGAACAAGCGCATTTAGCCCAGTGGCATATTCAAAATCAGTCTCCAAAAACAACACATCTTGGGGACCATTGGTCGCTGCATCAAAGGCAAGATCCAGGCCATGGATCTCTTCCAAGCGTTGCTCAATCAGGCTACTCATTTGGCGGAATCTTTAACACCTGGCCAGGGATTACGGTATAGGGATACTCAATATTGTTTTCCGCTGCGATCGCCTGCCATCGGTCTGGCGATCCATAGTATTGAGTACTGATGATCGGAAGCGTCTCAAATGCAGCACAGACATGTTCATTTGAGATTGCATCACCGGTTGCTAAAGATGGATTCAGCTGCAGCTCTAACCCCTCAGACAGGGCAACTAGCTGCAGCTGAATCAGGTTGGCAGCTGAGCGCTGTAGAGGAATATCCGCCTGCAGCGCTTCAACTGTGTATTCAGACTCTACAAGCAGAGGCATTTAGATTACTCTTCGTCAAAGATTTCTTCTGTATCCATATCTGAGAATTCAATGTCCTCATCCTTAATCTGGGGAAATGAGATCCCATTCTGAGCACAAGCCAACAAAAACGTTAGATGCTTAGTGACCTCTGCCTCGATCAATTGTGACGCTCGCTGTGCTGCTACTTCAGCCCAATCACCACTGCTGAAAGTAGTGAGCGAGGCTTTTTCGACTGTTTGTGCAATCACTATCTGATTGACCAAGGTAGCCTGAACAGTCACTGAATCATCTGTTGACAGTACCTCATGACTGACAATGAAATCTTCAACGACATCATGGCCAATAAATCCAGTCGGCTCATCTGGACCAATGGGTAAGTAAGCATTTTCAAAAACAGCCTTGGGAGACCAGCTGATATACCCATCCGAATACTTAACGGCATAACCAGGATCGCCTGTCTTGCTGGTTCCAGTATTCTTGCTAGCAATCTCTTCCCAGGCTGTAATCAACTTGGTACCGATGTAGTTCTGAGTCATAGTTTTAGATCCTGTAAATTGATGTCTTGAACCGATTGAGATAGCGAGAGGACGGGGACCGAAAAACCGCCCACCTCCACTGTCTGACCCCCTGATGGCGCTTGAGGAACAATGGAACCATTGAGCAAATCAGTGAGTATTCCTACCACATCATCTCGTTGCTCAACGGTGCCCGATGGATAGATCGGAATTGATTGACGAGAAAACAACGACTGTCCTTGATTCAGAAGCTTCTGAGCCACCTGATTTTGTCCCAGGCCGGTCATTCCTAAAACAGTGTTCAGCACACTGTTGGTTGATCCAGAATAACTGGTTTGCTCGGCATAAGTAGGCTGTTGTAAAGAAGGAAAAAAATTCTCTAATACCCTACCAATTTGACCAACCTGAGCCGATATATTTAACGGATAATTGGCCCCATTGCGATCAATGCTGGGAACAGACTTCCCGCCAACGCTAGCACCCTGACCAAACCCTGGAGCAGCGGCAAATCCTTTGTTGGGGGTAAAGCCAACTTTGTCATCGATTTTCCAGAACAGATCCTGGAGGACTTTACACCGAAAATTGAATCGGATGCGATATGGATCGCTCACTGATTCATCCCAGGCAAAGCTAAGAATCTCGATCAGAAATGCCCTTGGTCTATATCGATTTGCCCCCAGACTCTTGGAAAGCGGTTTGAGCTTAGCTAACTGTGAAATGGCAGTTAGCGGAGTAGGCAACCGAGGTGGAGACGGAGAATTCACATTGGCTTTCAGGGATGCCTTTTGCAAATCCTCTGAGAAGATGCCACCAGCAAACGCCAGTGTATCTTCATCAACAAAATCAAGGAAATAGGTATCGGCTGGCGTTCCGTCCTCCTTCAAGTCGGCATGATGCCGCCAGATCCAGGCAATCTTTGCTAGCTCATCCCGATACCCTACACCCGTCTCACACTCAATGGTGAGATCGGGCAACATCAGCCCATTTCTCTCTGGGTTAGGGCTGTGCAATACCTCTCGGAAATATCCGCCAAGGGTATCCACAACAGATCCCTTATTCCCTTGCTGAACTCGAATAGCCTGAGGATTTACCCTCAGATACACATCACGAGTTGTCGCACCTACATGGCGAAAGAAGATAGGTGATGTCGCTCTGTTACGTGGCATGTCGCGTACTTCTTGGTTTTATACGCTACTCCCTTGATCAACTGCCGTACTGCCTTCATTTCCGTCAACCAGGTCATTCAGCTCTTGTACCGCTGCGATCGCAACCCGACGAAGTACAGGTTTGATGGCATCGATCAGGATTTCTGGCGTTAGCTGCTTAAAGATCAGTCCCAGGAATTTGTCACCGTGCGCTAATGCGGCTTCTAGCCCTGGAATGTCGTCTGTCATATCGCTGAGCTGAGCTGCTACAAGGTTCTTCAGGAGAACCCCTTTATAGCCCAAGCCATCAAACCGAGCAGCAATGACAGAAGTAACCTGATTGAGCTTTCCTAGATATTTGGCAACCGTATCATTGTCCAGAAGTCGGTTAGCCAGTGCATCGACACCACGCTCAACAAGCGATCGTGAGTCGATCTCATCAACAAATGCTTTAGCTAGCGGTTTGATGAATCCTAAAACCATGGTGATTATTGTCCCGAATTAACAATTGGATGGCCTGCTGAATCTGTGCCACCAATTACGGTGACTTCTTTGCCAGAGACCTTTGTCAGGCCGTTCAGATCAATGGCGCTCGCGTTAACGGTGAATGCATCACTATTGACAGTGACTGAGCCAGCATCAATGGTGATGTCCCCTGATGAACTGATGGTGATACGACAACTTGGTGTGTCGATGCTGGGTGTTGTGATCACCCATGTGCCATCGCCCTGGATCCGCATCCATGCCCCGGATGGATGCAGCAAGTCGTATCTATCTTCTGTCGGCTCCCCCATTGCTCGCGCAACATCGGGAACCCCCCACCAACCGATTTGATGGGTGAAGGCTGTAATGATTGGCGCGGACTGGTCCCCATTGATAAAAACAACTTCGGCCCAGTCGCCAGGCTGCACAGGGTAAGCTTCACCCCACTGTGGCCCATGCGGTAATTGAGGCCAACTCGATACATCTGTAGCGTCTAAGGTTGGCTGATGTTGAGCCTGTTTGAGCCAACTACCACCCCACCAACACGCAATGGGGACATCTCGAAGGATGCCCCCTGGTGTTTCAGAGGATGGTTGCAAGCTACACAGACGTAACACCGGATCATAAGTGAGTACGGTGTAGTGCTGGCTATTATTGTTGTTCACTTGGCGTCTCGGTTGTTTCCTCAGTTGATTCTTCTTCGCACACTGGCCTTAGTGGGTCTACCAATGCTTCCCAATCTTCAATTCGAACAATGTTGCTACCACCTTGGGCATTGACGTCAAACCACCAGTATTCATCTGGTTCGGTGGGTAGCTCCAGTCCATCTTCTTCGGTGCCCATCGTGTCCGGTTCAACGGGTTCTAACCCAATCCCTAGATACCGAGTTCTGCGATCGCGAACACATTCTAGCTGAGTGGTCCAATTGCCAGCCTGCAGATTGATATTGTGAGCACGGGAGAGAACATAGTACTCGCCAGGGATAGCATGACGGTTTGCCCAATCTTCTGTTATTGAAATTTTGGTATTAATTCGCCAGACCGCATCTCCTCTCAAGCCAAGGATGCATCGCTGGACTGGCCTATCGTACCATCTTACAATTTCCAGTGCGCAGCGGTCCATAAACGATCGCAAACGAATATCTCTATCGGTCTGGTCAGTGACTTGTTCTAGGGCGATGGTGCCCCGACTGGCAGGGTAGAGCAGTTCCATTTTCCGTGGCCCACCATACTGTCGGATGGAGCCCATGTTGTATACCTGCCCAGCATGTAGGCTAGACCCACCGGCAGCTGCACCACCATACTGAGTTAGCTGCACTCGAATGTAGTTGGCTAACCGGTCTACACTAATGCGATCGGCCCAGGTCGTTAACATCCAGCTGGGTACTTCGATTAGGGGTAAATCTTCCCAGTTTCGTAGCTCACCGGAGCCAAAAGACTTTAGTGGCTCATCAATTAGGGCATCACACTTGGCTGAGTAGGGTAACTTCTCCCAGCAGATTGCACCAGTGTGGTCCACAAACATGTGAAACAGGCCCTGAACGCTGAGATACTGCAAGGCAGCCCAGGCGGATCCCTCTGAAATTTTGGCCATGATGTCAGGGGGGACCGGAATGGGTCTGGTGCGGGCTTCCCATCCGGTTGGTTCATCCCAAAAATCTTCTATCCAATGGCGAAGAATACCGTAATAGAGAGGGACCACCGTCCACGGTGCCTGAGTGCTGTTGCGTACTTCCAGGGCCTTACCCAAAGCCGTTGGCGCTTTTTCATCCACCAGGATCTGAGCGTCTCGATAGACTTTGCCGTAGCTTTCGCCAGACAAGGTAAGAAGAGTCTCGGCACCCGAACCAGCCGCCACGGTAGTAGACCGGCCATAGGCAGTGGTCACTCCACGCATTAGTAAATAAGGTGCGTTATCCAGGTAGTCGGCTTCCTCTGGTTCTGGCGGAGGTTGCACCGCTCCTTCTAATGGTTTAAATTCCTCAGCCAACCCTGAACCATCTTCTTGTATCTGAAATACTCGCGGTGTTCCAATGGCCGGTACAAACGCCTCTACATTAGTCAGTGGGTCTGCATTACGGGCGCAGTAGACCTCAACCAACATGCCAGGATGGAGTTTTTTTAATAACTCCTCATTGGCCAGCGTTGCCCGCATCTTAAGGTTGAAAGACCCCGCAGGCGATTCCACCGATAGCGAATCGTTGTAGGAGATGAGATCTCCGAATTCACCAAAGTCGATTAGCACCTCACCAGCCCGAGTCATTACCCGAATATCGAACCGGATAGAGGCTGAGTGCTGCTCACGGTTCAGGTCAGTAGATGGATTGTAGCGGGGAACGGTTTTTACCATTGTGACAGCCCGGCTTACAAGTAGTCACCACCGGCAGTATTATTACGATACAACTACTGAAAAGCGTGGATATCGTAAGCTCTGCGTCAAGGAACTAACGAATCACAGGCTACAACGAAGGTGCTATCCATAACTGGGGAGCGGATTTTGTGGGAGCCCCTGACGCGGCAATTTGGATGTGCGCTATGGCATCAATTTTCAATAACGTTTCTACGGATTGGTCAGACTTCGTTGACCAAAAGCGGTGACTTGCCAAGCTTCATAATGATCGCACTTCTGGCGATCGCGATCTTCAAATGGGTGTGGTATCCATATCAAAACTGAAAATACTTATTGCTCCATCGTCTGCAAACTAGGCAAATTGTGAGCAGTAATGCCAAACTGGGAATCAAAACTGCTCCTTTTAGGAGCCGTGGCTCATCCGGCTACTAAAATCCATGAAGGTTAATTTTGAGTGCTACTTACGGTCCCTGGTCACGACTTATAAGCAGTGGTGGAAACTCTATGCCTTAACTGATGCCGTTGGGCAAGTTAGACAAACAGAAAAGGGGCAGGTCATTTCTTCGCCTTTCGACTTTGGGTTAATGGTGCAAACAGTTCAGCAAGAAGGAGAACTGGCTGGTTCTGACGTTAATTCATGCCAGGAAAAACGAGAGTCAACGGAACTCTTACCTGTATTGGACGGCATTCGTAAATATGCAAATGACCATGTATTGCTGGTCGGACGTCCGGGGTCCGGTAAATCAACAGCGTTGCTGAGGCTTGTATTAGAAGAAGCATCTCGGGTTCAGCAACGGTCTGATGACTCCGAACCGATTCCGGTACTTGTGGAGCTGCGATTTTGGAATACGTCGGTATTGAGTCGAATCCTGGCATTCTTTAAACGTCATGATCCAGCCCTGGAGATGGATGAATCCACTTTGCCTAGCCTTCTGAGGCAGGGACGCATTTTGGTGCTGATGGATGGTTTGAATGAGTTGCCTTCCACAGCAGCTAAACAGGATGTACTCCGTTTCCAGACAGATTATCCCCAAGCCCCGATGATTTTTACCACTCGTGATTTGAGCATTGGTGGCGATTTTGGGCTAACAAAAAAGCTGGAGATGCAGCCGCTGAGCGACACACAGATGCGGCAGTTTGTCATGGCTTATTTGCCGAATCAAGGGGAGCAACTACTGCATCAGTTAAAAGGTCGGATGCGCAGCTTTGCAGAAACCCCTTTACTGTTGTGGATGCTTTGTAGCCTGTTTCAGCAGATGGGGAAGCTTCCATCCAACTTGGGCATGGTTTTTCGCCAGTTTACCCAAGGATATGAGCGCAACTTGAAGCAAGATGTGCCTGTTTCGAAGGAGTCACGCCGCTGGTGGTCAGAGCTAATGCAATATCTAGCATTTGTGATGATAGAAGGTAAACCAGAAGCCAATCCCCCTCACCCGCTTTCACCACCGTCAGCTTTGGTGTCTATTCCTTGTAACGAAGCCAGAAGCATTTTCGAGCGATTTTTTCAGGGAAAGGTGACTGATCCAGGAGACAGGGCGGCAGAGTGTTTGGATGATTTACTTGAGCATCATCTGATTCAAGAGACTGGTGACCAACTTGAATTTCGCCATCAACTGATTCAGGAATACTATGCAGCTGAGTATGTGCTGCAACTGTTAGACCGTAAAGAAATAAGCAATACTGAATTGCAAAAGAAGTATCTCAATTATCAAAAGTGGACAGAACCTTTTTCTGTTCTGATAGCATTGCTTGAACATTCAAATGATAAAGCTAGGGCAATCAACATTATTGAGTTAGCTCAAGCTGTTGATTTGATCTTAATGGCAAAACTTGCAGGTAGTGCTCCACCGACTATTCAAGAGCAAACCATTCAGGTCATTAATCAGCTACAAGTAACTGATTGGTTTAAGACTGAGCTTCTGACTAAAGTCTATCCAGAGAGCGCTGTCGAATCGCTTGCTCAATCCCTGGAAAGTGAATTGTTTGAAATCCGAAGACAAGCAGCACATATTCTTGAGAGACTTTCTTCAAGAGCTGCTATTGAGGTTCTAGCTAAAGCATCACAACATCCAGTTTCTTATGTTCAAAGGACCGCCAATGAAAGTTTGGAGAGAATTAAACAAACCAGACCTAGAGAATTTCAGAGCTTTCAGAACTCGAAGGAGAATTCCTCAGAGTTTTCAGAGAATGCTTCAACGTTCTTAGATGTATCTCAAGCCTCAACCCCTGGGTTACTCAAAGCTCTGGAGGACGCAAACACTGATGTCCGCTGGTGCGCTGCAGAGGCGTTAGGGCAAATAGGCAGTGAGGCTGCAATTCCTGGGTTACTCAAAGCTCTGGAGGATTCAGACACTGATGTCCGCTGGTGCGCTGCAGAGGCGTTAGGGCAAATAGGCAGTGAGGCTGCAATTCCTGGGTTACTCAAAGCTCTGGAGGATTCAGACACTTCAGTCTGCAGGAGAGCTGCAGAGGCGTTAGGGCAAATAGGCAGTGAGGCTGCAATTCCTGGGTTACTCAAAGCTCTGGAGGATGCAAACAATGATGTCCGCTGGAGAGCTACAGAGGCTTTAGGGCAAATAGGCAGTGAGGCTGCAATTCCTGGATTACTCAAAGCTCTGGAGGATTCAGACACTGATGTCCGCTGGTGGGCTGCAGAGGCTTTAGGGCAAATAGGCAGTGAGGCTGCAATTCCTGGGTTACCCAAAGCTCTGGAACATTCAGACACTGATGTTCGCAGGAGAGCTGGAGAGGCTTTAGGGCAAATAGGCAGTGAGGCTGCAATTCCTGGATTACTCAAAGCTCTGGAACATTCAGACACTGATGTCCGCTGGTGCGCTGCAGAGGCGTTAGGGCAAATAAGCAGTGAGGCTGCAATTCCTGGGTTACTCAAAGCTCTGGAACATTCAGACACTGATGTCCGCAGGAGATCTGCAGAGGCTTTAGGGCAAATAGGCAGTGAGGCTGCAATTCCTGGATTACTCAAAGCTCTGGAGGATTCAGACACTGATGTCCGCTGGTGGGCTGCAGAGGCTTTAGGGCAAATAGGCAGTGAGGCTGCAATTCCTGGGTTACCCAAAGCTCTGGAACATTCAGACACTGATGTTCGCAGGAGAGCTGGAGAGGCTTTAGGGCAAATAGGCAGTGAGGCTGCAATTCCTGGATTACTCAAAGCTCTGGAACATTCAGACACTGATGTCCGCTGGTGCGCTGCAGAGGCGTTAGGGCAAATAAGCAGTGAGGCTGCAATTCCTGGGTTACTCAAAGCTCTGGAACATTCAGACACTGATGTCCGCAGGAGATCTGCAGAGGCTTTAGGGCAAATAGGCAGTGAGGCTGCAATTCCTGGATTACTCAAAGCTCTGGAGGATTCAGACACTGATGTCTGCAGGAGAGCTGCACAGGCCTTAGTGAAAATAGGCAGTGAGGCTGCAATTCCTGGATTACTCAAAGCTCTGGAGGATTCAGACACTGATGTCCGCAGGAGAGCTGCACAGGCCTTAGGACAAATAGGCGACAGTGAGGCCGTAATTCCCGGATTGCTCAAAGCTCTGGAACACTCAGACAACGATGTTCGCTGGAGTGCTGCAGAAGCGTTAAAGACAAGTGGGACACCTTCAACCCTATTTTTTCTTTATCAACGGCAGTTCATAGCAGATGATAATTTTGCACCTATCATTGAAGCCATTCAAGATCGTTTCCAGTTCTATAACTATGAAATAGCCAGTGGCTTCGTCCAATCAGATAAAGCTATTTTGCTCTACTTCTCCTATGCCTCAAAAGATAAAGATTTGAAAGATAAATTGATTGACCACCTCAGTTTTTTGCAACGAGAGGGCGTGATTATAAATTGGGATAACCGTCAAATTCTTCCTGGCGACGAATCCGCGAAAATCATCAACCAACACCTCAACATCGCCAACATCATTCTGCTGTTGATTAGCGCCAATTCTCTCGCTGACGACACCTGTTCCCTCGAAATCAAAAGAGCCATGGAACGACACCAGGCAGGCAAGGCTTGTGTCATTCCTATTCTTCTTCGTCCTGTAGATTGGGCCGGTGCTCCCTTTAGCCAGCTTGATGTTTTACCTAAAAAACACCAGCCCATCACTACTTGGGCTAATCAAGATGAAGCTTTTCGCGAAATTACCGCAGGCATTCGGGAAGTCGTAATGGAGATGAGAAGAGAATAAGCTTTAGTACAAATCGGCAATGTACACGATCGCATCAGCTGTAACTGTAGTCACTGGCAGATTCTGGTTGACTTCTGCTAGAGCCAGAACGCCATTGTCGTTCAAACTCATCAACAGCAGCGGTAGCCCCTTCGTACGCTTCTTGTCGCGCATTACTACCGGCCCCATTCACATTCACTGTGATATTGAGAGTCACAGGCCCACCAGTGGAAGATCCTCTGGTTCCTCCGTCAGGTCCACCACCACTCCTTTCCCAAGGTGGAACATAGGCAGATGCGTTGTTACGAGCCACCCTGCTGTTGCCTTGAAATGCATTCATCAAGTTTTGTGCTTCTTGATCCCATTGTCTTGGAGCATCAGGGTGGGCGCTGCGTTGAGTGAGATGGGACTGATAATAAGCATCCCCACCGGCTCGACCTCGATTGTCGATCATTCCTGGATTAGAGCCACGCCCTTCAAAAAAAGATTCGATCGCAAAGTCTAAATCCTGAATCTGACCTCTTGAGCCCCATTCCATGGATGGACGTTGTTGAAAAATTCCTAAGCTGTCCCTATCTCCACCACTCAGGTTGGTTAAAGTACTCTCCTGAATAGCTGTTGCGATCGCAGCCCTAATCTCATCATCACTAGCTCCAAGTTCACTGCCGTGCTGATAAATGCGCTGAGCAATAGAAAATTGATCGGAACTGATAGCTTGACCCTTAACAGTCAGACCCTCTGGCATTACACCATTTGGCATCGACCTTGGTGCAGTACCACCAGCGGGCAGACCTTTTAGCATGGTCATCGGATCCACCCAGTCACCATCAACAGTGACCCGATAATCCAAATGATCTCCTGTAGATACCTGCGCTGCCCTTGCCGCTGCGGTCGTTGAAGCTACCTCTGCAATCTTTTGACCTGCAGTCACTCTATCGCCTACTTCGACCAGTGAATCCGATGTGTGAATGTACCACTCTTCAATTTTTCGGCCTTGTTCATCCATTGACTCAACCGCAATTTGCAGCTGATCGGCCAGGGGCTTAATTTGCGAGACAACACCACTCCTAGCGGCAAGGACATCCGTTCCACCACTAACACCGATGTCGATGCCTTCATGAAAATCTCGACGACCAAAGATGTTTCTCCACCCAAATCCGGATGTGATTCTGGCATCGTCCAGGGTCATCCCTCTAATGGGAAATTGCGCTACACCTGAACCTCCACCCATAGCAGCACCCATCATGCCACCGCCGCCATTACTCTGCAGGGTGTTCACCATCGTGGCGATATCTACCGTTACCCCAATCAAATCTCGAAGTGATTGATCAACGGATGGCATCAGGTTGACGGCATCTGCGATCGCACCCAGATGAGCTTCCATTAACGGAAATATCTTTTCAGTTTGTTCTGCTTGGTATTCGGTGATCTGAGCATGATGCTCACCGGATAGGGCAAGTACATCAAACTGTTCTGTGGCCAGGGTTTGTTTTTCCTCGTGCAGTTCTTTGGTCAGTTCTGTATATTCAGTGCCTAACCCTAGGAGATTTTCTAAAGCCTGGAGCAGATCGCCCAGGGTATTACCACCACCCTGAACCGCGAAGACTTGATCACCTTCGGCAAACTGGAATGTGTTGTAACCAGGCTGAGCCGTTACCCCATCACCAGGTGTGTCATTAAATCGGCCATGAATAGCCCTGCCCAATTTCCGAGTGACATTGAAAGCCCCTATGGGGCCACCAATAAAATCCAGGGGACCCAGGTTAGCATCCTGGATAACTTGGCCAACAGCACTATTCTTTATGCCGCCAATGGCATCACCGGCAGCGCTCCCAAGTGCGCCAAGCCGCTCAGCAATATTGTTATCCTTTGCCCATTGAGCCAAGGACTGAGCTGCTTCCAGTCCTTGCTGAACAAATGGGATTGCCTGATCGGTAATAAACGGTATGGCCGTTTCACCGACAAACGTACCAAACCGGTCCATCACAGATAGGATGGTCTCTTCTATGGCCGCTAGGTCTAAATTCTCAGATATCCATCCATAGATATTGGCCATCCATTCATCGGTCTTAGTCATCAAGTTTTGGAAGTTGGCCATTACTTCCAGTTGCTTATTGTGCCGTTCTGCTTCAGCCTGTCGCGCCTGGTCTGCAGGCGACATATTCAACTGAGCCAACAGCTTATCGACCTGACCCGCACCATCGGCTGTCCCCGTTGGTAAAGCTCCACCGTTTGCGATCGCAATATTAGATAGCTGCTCGAAGGCTCTCATATCTTGGGCAGTGGCGTCTCGTCCGATGAGACCAGGTAGGAGTTGGGTACCCATCAACCGTTGCAGGTTGACGTTACCGGCCATTTGAGAGCGAACAAAATTAGGATCAGCGTCGGCCGCCGCCTGAAACTGCTCCCGACTCATGCCGGAATACTGCATCATCTGATCGCCCAAGAAATCCATGGCCTTACCAGCGTTGGCCATTTGGGTTTCTTGATTAGTAAACCGACGGTCAATTTGATGTTCAGCCACACCAGCCAGCCGTAAGTAACCGGCCTGGGTGGAATATGGATCACCGGCCCCACCCATGGACAGATAGGTGTTCATCCCAGCCTGAGCAAACTGGGGATTTTCTCTAAAGAGTCGTGATGCCCGTGAATCCGTCCCGGTCAGGTTAGCCAAAATGCCCTGCAGCTGACCAAAGGCGCGATCGCTCATCAGTGAGCCAGATTGAGCCACCGACTGTGTACGAGCCGAGTTCATCAGCTCGCCATACATCTGGATATTGGACTCAAACCCAGCCGAGATGGCACCGCCCACCACTTGAGCCATGTAATCACGGAACTCTGCGCCCCCGCGATCGCCACCGGTTTGTACATAGCCCTGGTACAGGTCTATGGTTGCTTCAGCATTCAGGCCCAGTGCCCGAGTCAGCTGCTGAATAGCGGGGACCAGTTCAGCCGCTTCACCAGCACTACCCGCAATACGGGTTGCCTGTAGTCGTCCCATCTGGGATAGGGTCTCTTCTGCCTTATACCCTTGCTCACTACCCAGGCCATAGTCTTGCAGTGGCGACAGTTGATCTATGCCACCAAACCGTCTGGCTAAGTCCGTGGCATCGGCAGTGTAGGCGCGAGCACCACCGGCCCCAGTCGATAACCCCTGTAAGAAGTTACCAGCCATGCCGCCAATACTGGCACCGGCAGCCATCCCGGCAGGCCCAAACGGTAAACCGAGTAACCCACCGATCGCACCACCGGCAGCACCAAAAAAGTTACCCTGAGCGACTTGATTAACAGTTTGGTTGCCCAGA
Organism: Leptothoe spongobia TAU-MAC 1115; assembly: GCF_018739885.1. Lineage (GTDB taxonomy): Bacteria > Cyanobacteriota > Cyanobacteriia > Phormidesmidales > Phormidesmidaceae > Leptothoe > Leptothoe spongobia. Next base: position 44,719 of record NZ_JADOES010000023.1, read on the forward strand.
TTTAGTAGTGCATTGGCTTGTTGCCAGGCAAGATTACGTTGAGCTGTTTCATTCGCCTTACGAGATGTTTCAGCACTCTGCGACGTAATCTCGGTTAGATTACGAACTGCATTGATTAATTCTTGCCACGGGACATTATCTCCTGCAGCACCTAACGCACCCTGCAACGCATCATGGCTTGCTGATGGTGATGGAGTCGGAGGAAACACCCCGCTCATGCTAGTGCCGACATCAATGCCAGCCTGCATCTTTTGCAAAGTGTCTTGATGTTTTCTCTCTAATTCCTGGCGATCTGCATCAAACGAATTGAGATCTATACCAAAAATTAATTCGACTTTACGTTTATCCATGAAGTACTACACAAGACCTATCCCATTAGACCGCCTATGCAATGAAACCGCGACTGTTCCAACATTGCATCCTGGGATTGAGAGGAGATGCGGTCTGGCGAATCAATACAAAAATCTCATTGATCATGTACATTTCCGATTTGTACACGATCATCTGGGATGCCATTTCCATAGGAAAACTCCCACTATTAAAAAGATAATAAGCCAAAACAGCACCTTTGGATTTAGAGTTCCGAAGAACACAATCAATATATGAATAGAAATACCAAGGAGTAGCCCTAACAAACCTAAGCGAACAATAGAAAGAGCTCTTCTAAAATGCTTCCCTCGTCTTAGAATGGCTAAGTTGTTGAGACTGTTGGCGACATTGGGATGCTCCTCACCAAGAGTCCGTTTCGTGATCTCTAAGGCTTGCAGATAGAGGGGCTCGGCCTCGCTGTAGCGACCTTGTTCATAGTATAGAATGGCTAAGTTGTTGAGACTGTTGGCGACATCGGGATGCTCCTCACCAAGAGTCCGTTTCGTGATCTCTAAGGCTTGCAGATAGAGGGGCTCGGCCTCGCTGTAGCGACCTTGTTTTGAGTATAGAATAGCTAAATTATTAAGCCTGTTGGCAACATAGGGATGCTCCTCACCAAGAGTCCGTTTCGTGATCTCTAAGGCTTGCAGATAGAGGGACTCGGCCTCGCTGTAGTGCCTTTGATCATAGTATAGAATGGCTAAGTTGTTGAGACTGTTGGCGACATTGGGATGCTCCTCACCCAGCGTCCGTTTCGTGATCTCTAAGGCTTGCAGATAGAGGGACTCGGCCTCGCTGTAGCGACCTTGTTCATAGTATAGAATAGCTAAATTGTTGAGACTTCTGGCGACATAGGGATGCTCCTCATCAAGAGTCCGTTTCGTGATCTCTAAGGCTTGCAGATAGAGAGGTTCGGCCTCGCTATAACACCTTTGGTTTGAGTATAAATTGGCTAAATCGTTGAGAATTCGGGCGATATCGGGATTTTCCTCGCCAAGGCGTTCTTTCAAAACGGCATAGCCTTGTTCTGCCCAGTGTTGAGCTTCGGTATAAATCGCCTGGCTGTGGTAGAAGCGAGTAGTCCCCGTGAATAAAGGCTCCAAATTTTCATCCGAGATCAAGTCGAGGGGGTGCCTCAGCAGCGCAACAATGTGTGGGATAGCGGGTGTCAGTCGGTTGATATCCTCCAACACCAAGACATAGGGAATGTCGCTTGCAAAATTCGCCAGTCCCTGAATGTAAGCTTGCTGCCAGTCCTCCTGGTGAGGATGCTGCTGTCGCTGTGCCGTAAAAAATTCCTGGATTAATGGATGCAGTCGCAGCGTTTCTCCGTCAGCTTTCTGTAGCAGGCTTTGCTGGTACAGCGTTGTTTGGGCCGTTGTTAACGCGGCTTCCTCCAAATCGGTTAGAGCCATAACCTGCTCCACGAGTTCCCACGAAATATCTCCTGGAGCAAAGAAGCTCAACAGTTCGCCCAACTGTTGAGCAGCCTCATCCAGTTGATTCCAACTCAGTTCAAACGCGGCCCACACCCCCCGTTGGTTTGCCATCATGGAAACCGGTTGAGGCATGAGCTGTTGACTCCGCAACGATATGTTTTGGCTCACCTCCGTAACCGATACGAAGGGGTTTGTGCTCAGATAGCGCCCGACTAATTCAATCCCCAGGGGCAAATATCCTAATGTCTCACAGAGGGTTTGGGCGGTGGTCTGTTCAGCTTGAATCCGATTGCCGACTAGAGCAGTGAGGAGTTCCAAGGCATCGTCCGGGTAGAGCACTTCTAACGGCACCTTAAAGAAGCTCGCATCCAACAACTGATCGCGAGTGGTCATCAGCGTCCGAAATGGCGGCTTCAAGAGGTCCAGCAAGGGTTTGCAGTCAGATAGGGTAACCACATCATCCAGCACCACCAGAACAGTCCCGTCAAGTCGCCAGTGGGCGATATACCAGGTGGCGGTCTCGACAACGCTCAAGGACTGTTGGGCTAATTTCTGGGGCAGCACCATACCCAACTGCAACTGACAATACTGAATCAGTTGGGTCAGCACATCTCCCGTCCGGGCATTCAACCAGCAAATCCCCCCTGGGTAGGAATTTTGATAACGACTGGCATATTGAATTGCTAATTCACTCTTCCCTAAGCCCCCCATACCCACAATTGCCGCGACCCCACTCGAATGCTCCATGAGTTGGGTATGAAGCACAGTCATGGCTTGGGTGCGCCCAACAAATTTCCCCGTTCCAGGCGGACTATTATTGGGAATCCCCGCTGGTTTCTCACGCGGTGCGGGGTAGTAGTTGAGTTCCTGATTAATCGTGGCATTGATATCTCGCCCCGCTCTAACATTTTTAAAGGCCTCTTGAGCAGGGTTTGGTGATGGCTGTGGAACGTCCGATGACGTCATAGGCGTTTTTGCTGCATTCCAGTGACGGCTTCCCTAAGCCGTTTGACTAGCACTGCTCACATCGATACCTCCTTCAACGTCGACATCCACCAGCATTTCCTGACTGACTTTGGTCGCCGATGCGGCAGCGGTCTGGTTCAAGTCAGTTGCTTTAATGGATTTCCCTTTGATCCCTTTTAATAACACTTGCTGGACCAGCTTTTCCTGAAACGCCGTCGGGAGTTGAGGGCGCACGTCAGCATCCAATGCCTCAATCAACTCGGCCACATCGGGTTCGGCGGTAGCCAGGGTTTCTACCTTTTGTGTGAGTACCGGTAACCCAAAGACGTCTGGCTGAGCGTCTACTAGACCTGGGGCACTTTCAGCTGCAGTCAGAACGGCCATCGTTTCAGGCGACTTGGCCTTCATGACGTCTTTTAATTTGGCAACCTGCTCCCATACGTGGCTGCCCAGCTCAGGTATTTTTTCGCCCAGGGACTCACCTAGTTTCTCAATCATTTTGGTAACTAGGAGGGTGGCGAGGGCCGCCGCAGTGAGAGGTTCCATGACGAATGCGGAAAATTTACCCTCATAGGATATCTTATGGATGCTTTAACGGCAGTGAGCCGATTTGCTATGGCTGACTTATAAAATAGGCTGGTTACTTAATCTGAGTTGAAAATCCTGCTTGCGCGATGTTTGCAGATATCCAATCAGACATGGGCTTATTGCCGTCAAACTATTGGCATAGCCCATTGCTATTTAGAGTTTGATGAATAGCTCAATCCAGAGTAATCAATCTCAACTATTTCACCCGGATCACCTGCCACGTAGGTTGGATCCTTATATTCCTCTTCAAAGGTCATGGCGTTTGGATTTTGCGCCTTGGCCTTTTCGTTTTCTGCTTTTACTATCTGTCGATATTCCCAGATAACCTGAGCTTCGGTCATCGCCAACCAGTCACGGTTGGTGGGCAACAGACCGTAGCGATCGCGAACTACGAAACAGATTCGGTCCCACTTTCCGTCATCTCCTGCCCAGACTTTTTTTCAGATGCCTGACTAATGCGATCGGCACACCAGGCATCGTATTCTTCTGAGAACTGCTGAAATACATTGACTACGCGAGTATCTTTGGCATCCCCGCTATCGTCGATTGGTACCTCAACTCGTAAATCTCGAACATCTTCGGAGTTCAGGATAATATCGACCAATCCCGGAGGGCTGACAACAGCGATATGCATGGTTGCTTGCAATGCTGCGTTGTAGCGGGTAGTCATCGACGGGTTCATGTTGTTACCAAGCCGCCGATCGGTTTCAGCTGGCACGGCATTCATGATGTCGTTGTTAGTGCGTGGACGGACGGTGACAGACCCCAAATGCTCGAAATGGGTAATCGTCATCGTCTCATGGGAGTTATTCAGGCATTCGTTATTGTCGGGCATTGCTTTAGAGGGATTACAACGAAAAAATCCTCTGAACTAATGCCCAGAGGAATGATTTAACACTTTGGGAAAACCTTATTAAACACCGGGATTACCTTGGATTACATCGATATAGCGGATGGAGACATTCTCCATAATCGTTGCTTCTTGGGCGGAGATTGACCGTTCAAACGTATCGATAATGCAGCCTTGATAAAGCTCTACTAGTCCACCAGTCCCAGACAGATTTGCAGGCTGTTGAGCAGGTGCATACAACTGTGGCGCAGGTGCTCCTGCTGAGCCTCTACGGAATACGCCAATATCAAATTCCGGCATATTGGTGAGCGTCGATGACAGCGATCGCTGGTCAATAACACCCCCTGCCACTGAGGCTAATCGTTTGGGCAGAGTGCCGTAACGAAGAGACATCGACTGGATCCGCGCCTGGAACATCTTGATACCTGGCACATGTTCAACGGCTCTATCTGATCCAATCTCAGTCACTGGCCTAGGAGAAGCCTGACCAGAGGCAGAGAACCCTTGGATTCGGCCCATTCGGAATCCGTTGATGATGATTGCCATATCCAGCGAGTGCTCAATACGGGTTTGGGCCGAGTTTTCTACTCGACTATAAGTTTGCCTAAAAGCCATGGGTTAAATCCTGTACTAATTAGAGCTGTCTGACGGGATAGGCAGCAGTATTTGGGTGTTCAAGACAAATTCCAGTGCGGGTGCTGGGTAGATGGTGTAAGCGACATCTACAGCACCCTGGTTATCTGGGTTGATCGTGGCGGTCGTCGCCCCTGCTTCAAATCCGTAAATGATTTGTTCTTCGGATCGACGTTGGAGCTCTAAATTAACGGACTCCACAATGACTGGCAGTGTTGTTGGGACCAACGCTTTGCCGACGAACAACGTTTCTTCTAGATCGCGAATCACCTGGGCGATGAAGTCTGACTGGTTCACGACCGTGATTGACTCCAGGCTGTTATCTATTCGCCAAGTCGTCAGCCCCCGAGTCACCCGGTATCCTCGCGACTCTCGAACCAGGGTGGGATCTTTCTCGATAGTCAGCACCCCAGATGTCAGCATCTCATCGAGTGCAATCGAGCCAGAGACATACTCTTTCTCGGCTGCCAGTACATTCGTGAGGAATGTATGAGTGATGGGATCAGAAATGCCATTGCCTTCAGCGGCTAGCATCCCAGCAATAACAGCGGTTGTCGCCTGGGCACTGCTGTAGGTTCGGGCACCGGCCCCAGTGGCTAGATCGGCCATTCGCAGGCCAGGGCTGACAAACACGACTCGTTCATTGTTGAACGTTTCTGCCCGTGCCCTGATTTCCGCATCAGTCCAGCCCAGACCATGGCCCATGATGACCATCCGCTCTCGACGCTGGGGAGTGCTACTCATCTGAGTCACATGATCTGAATATGCGGCTTGGACTGCTGCATCATCCGATAGACAGACAATCCACCGTAGCGGCTCAAATTTGATAGCTTCTAACGCTTCTAGGTGCCGTTGGTAGTTAGGCACCGAATCAAATCCAGATGCCATAATCAGCGCCCCAGTCGTATTGCCTAGGGCATCTCTTGGCGGTTCTGGATCAACGCCATCTTCCAGTGTCAGGCCACCGGTAGCTACGAGCACCGTTGTCTGGGTATTTACCAAAATGTTTGGCTTATAGCTATTCCCAACTATCCCTGGATCAACTGCAGTAATGGTAATGGTGCTGGTAAATGTCCCCCCGTTATAGGTAGCTGCTGAGATCGCAACATCATCCCAGGCAGCATCTTCATTAATCAGGCCGACAATCTTCTCACCAATGGACTCGATAGTGTCACCAGGTTCGGTTGAGTAGAAGACAGCAATTGTGTCTTCATCGGGTACATCTAAGGAGATAGTGAGGAACTGTCCCCCGCGATAGATGTTGCCATTGGCCGGTAGCTGGGTTTCGATTGCTTCGGTAGCAGGCTGTGTTTTGGGCAATCGTAGACTGGGCCAAAAGTCGAGCGTGCCAGCAAAGGTGCCCGGTGTTAGATCGCCTGTGGTCAGCTTTTGTACCACCCGTGTTTGGTCTGTTGAGAGTCCATCCCATTCCTGATGCATGATCTGGTAAGTACCGGCATAGTCGCCACCGGTCACCGCAAAGATGGAACCGATCAGGCCCTGACCGGCATTGTGCCCCCACCGGTCCACACCGGACATCCGCATGCGGTAGATGTTCGAACCATAGGCAGTGTCTGTAACCGAAATATTGTTTGTAGGCGTCTGGCTATAGGCATCCGTGACCGCATCCGCCGCCGCTGCATAGGATCCTTCAACAACCGCTGGCAGCGCTGACGCAATCAACGTAGTCCCAAAGGCACGAATCACTGTGGCACTGTCCACCGTCCCGGTCAGTGTCAATGCTGCACCCCCGCTGGTGGCTGCGATCGCAAAGTTATCCCCGGAAGTATCCCGCACATAGTAGATGGTGTCGGTACTCACTTCTGGCGGCAGGGTGGTTCCCGAAAATTTGATCGGAGTGCCATCGGTCAGGCTATGGCCTGGCGCTGTGAATGTACTGGTGGCAAGTGCCGATATATTCCAACTAATGGTGGCATTAAAGGCAAATAGCAGAGACTTCTGAGAGTCAACGATGCCAAGGGATTGAGGATACTGGTAGAAGTATCCTTCAGTCGATACAGTTGTATTGCCTTGGTCGGTGATCGTGGCTTTACCATCATCGGTTGATGTCGCAATGGTTAGCGTCTGAGATGCCTTCTGGCCACCGGTCAAAACGGACAGCTCCATCGGGGACTCATCCGATAGACGCTGGATCAAGCGAGAGAACGAAGTCTCATTGTCAATGACCTGCCGGTATGGCTTGCCCTGAACGTTGGTGCCCAGGACGGTGGCTTTGGTACCCTGCACAGACCCATCCTCAAAGTTAATTGAGAAGGTATTGCCATAGCCGCCAAAGTCTTTCATGGTCCCCTGGATCTGGGTACCGTTGACAGCTGTCAGTACCCCGGAAGCCTGAGCAGAATTATCCGCCCGCACTCCGTAGACCAATGGAGCCCCACCATTAACACCACCCCGAAAAGCAAGCTTGATTGCTTGAGCTAAAGGCGACTTTGGCCCAAAGACCGCATCTGACTGAGATGCATCATTGAACTTATAGATCTGCAGTGGATCTCCACCCAACGCTTGCCCAACAATACAAACAATATTGCTGGCAAATGCCTGATTTAGAACTAGACCCGATGCATCGACCCGAGTGTATGCACCAGGCTGACGGATCAGCGAACTTGGCTGACCAAATAAAACACCACTCATGGTTTACCCCTATGTAGGTTGAAAGACAGAATCTGGCGGTTGACCGTCACCGGTTTCACCAACCTGACCAGTTGCTAATGGCTCAGCTGGCCAGGCAGTTTGCCAATTAAAAAATCCCTTCAAAACGTCAACATCCCTGAAGACCGTTAGCTCATAAGTCGCGTTGACAATAATCTGAGCCGTATAAAACTGAAACCCTGGCTGCCCTTGACCACCTTGATATTCAACAGTGCCGTCTGCTGCATCAATGGCGCGAATATCATGGAACCCATAGTCTCTCAATTGCGGTAGCACATGCCGAACTGAGTCGATCAGGTACATCCGGTACCAGGTAAACAGATCATCCCGTAGACGCTCATTCGTCGTGCAGATAGACACTTCAATGGTGTCCTTGACCACCTCAGAAGACGAGACCCGAACTGCTTCAGTATCATCATCCAGCGTTACTAGCGCTTCGTCGTAATCCAGACCAATGCCAGATGGTTGTGGCGCACACCCTGTTCTCTGTAGGGCAATCCGTGGACAGTCATCTTTAGATGTTGGAAAGGCACTGGTTACCGTCAACCGTCGAAACTGCGCAATCCGTTGATGAACACTCTCACCAGACGTTTCAATCGATGCGATCGCACCTGCATTAAATTCTCGCGCAAACTCATCGGTAACTTGTCGGAGAACCGCTTTCCCATCAAATGGATAGGTGAACCGTTCTCCAAAGACGGGAGACGGTTGACCAGCGAGAGCGGGATAGGTAGTCATCAGAACCCTTGCTGCTCGATAAAGCTATCGACCCGTTGTTGAGCCATTTCTGTTATGTCCGGCTGAGCGGCTTTCTGAGCGGCTTGCATCCAGTATTTACCTTCCATGGGAGGTATGCGAGAGACAAAAGCATACCCTCCAGACACACCACGAAAACCACCCGTACCACTATTGAGCTGATGCGCACCGCCAGGAATAGTAAGCTTTGCTTGCCCGGTATTGCCTGCCTTGGCAGAGGGTGTATATCTAGGTACGATTTCCCCTCGCCCATATTCAAGGATGGCTCCATAGTCATACTCTTCTGGGTTATCAGCGTATCGGGTCTTGGCGCTAGAAAATATCCGAGCCCGGAAGGGAGACCCGTACGGATGCTGATACTGAATTGACGCCGCAAGCTGGCCAGATCGCTTATTGATAGTATGCGTGCCAGTCTCACTCTCAAATGGAACGCCCGAAACGTTCTGTTTGGCATATTGCGCTGTGATGTCTGCGGCATCTCTAACAATTTCACGAAGAACACCCGGAAGCCCTTCTTTTAAGCTCTGGAAGAGATCAAGTGCTTCTTGCTTTGGCCTAATCTGAACTCTGTACGCCACGCTTCTTGCTACGAGTAGTTTTCTTAGGAGTTACCGGTTTGTCGGCAACCTCTTCAATGGTGAACCGGTCTGCAAATGAAGCACTGAGCTTTGTTTGCAATAGTCTGACGGGAATTCCGTTTAGAGCTGTTCCGATTGACAGTCGACCCAAGCCAGGCAGGGTAACAGAATCTGCCTCACCTTTAGAATCAATAATCTTGATAGCCATGATCTTCGACGGGGATACGTTGGGAAGCTAAATCGACCTGCCACATTGCTACCACTTCACCAGAGTGACAGGGAGTAGCAGGCCCCATTGCGTAGTGAGTGTGGCCACGAATAATGAATTTATCTTGGAGCTTGGGAAGAGAGTCGTGAAGCTTAAATATCTCACCAGGGTGATCAGGTAAATAAAGGCGATTTTCAGCCTGATATCGAATGCCCGCAATCGCCTGCCAGGGATTAAACTTGGCTTCGCAAATAACACCCCTGAGCGGGCTGTGCTCCGAAATCTCATACCTCACTCCAGTCTGAAATTCACCTGGATCATCCCCCAGATAATTGGGATATTGCCCCTCTTCGAAATTTTCCGAATCAACATGACAGGCAACCCAATGCTCAACATCTACCGCAAGTAGGGGGTTGAGCAGCTGTGCCCGAATCGCTTCGACGATTAACTCTTGTTGACTCGGAAAACCAAGATTCATCGAGGGCGCGTACATCTCAAGAAAGTACGCGCCCTACACTAATCCTTCTACTTCGACGTAGGCCTCAACCATGCCTGCGGTAAAGGCAGTGCCCTGGGTGCTGTTGTAGAACAACTCGACACTGTTGCTATCTGGGCTTACTTCAGTGGCTCCTGGGCTTGCGATCGCAAGGCCGGTAGCCGAATCTAGGGCAGCTTGGTTATGGGTAACGAGAGTGGTGGAGCCATGCTTGATCACTACATCGTCACCACCGGCAGTAGTCGCCGCAACTTCAGCGGTTTTGGTGTGGGCATGAGCAACTCGGAACCCGGCATAGCCTTCTAAGGTGACGGTACCCAGACTAACGTCTGCTCCCGCTGTTACCTTGGGCAGGTTCAGTAGCGCCCGGACGACGACTTTACCCGGAGCCGGATAAAACGTTTGGACGACTGAGACAATGCTGTCGGCATCTGTGACTACGGTACCGATCAAGATATCGGATGGATCGGCATCCGCCGCCGCCAGGTAACGCATCTGCTTGGAGCCATAGTAAAGTCCCCGAGTAGCGCTCGCTGGAGCAGTCGAAATCAATCGCGCACCGAATGGGCCAATGACCTTGTCACCAGAATTGATATATCCATCGGTCAGGGTAGGCAGTAACCCCGTAGTAGCAGGAATGCCCAGCTTCAGACCATTACCAATACGGCCACCTGGAAACATCCGTTGAGCCAACGCCCGTAGACTATGGTCCCAAGACTGTTCTGACTGGTGGATTGGTGGAAAAGGATGGATTTGCGGATTTAAAGCCATAGCCTAAAACTCCTCTATGTAGATAGATTGATGTGCTGCGATCGCAGCGTCCGCGCCAGCTTGCCAGGAAGGAAACCAACGTGACGTCATATCGCCAAAATTCAAATTGGTACAGCCAATGGAGATAGCACTCATGCCCTGGGTAAGTGCCTGCTGCCAGAAGATCGCCTGCCGAATTGCTGCCAGGTTGGCGCAGCCCTCGTCAATATCGACTGGTGTTTTTTCGTAGCCACCGGTATAGGTCAGCTCCAGGTTCCATTCACCTTGAGGCATCCGTCCAAGAGCGCCAATGCCATCATCCAGGCCCAGCCGAAACCCATGGTCAAACCAGTCCCAGAAGGCTTCAGCGACCGTTATCATCCCGGTCTTTGGCTCTAAATGAATCCGTTGATGAACAGAGGCTGGCCCACCAGCGTTCTGCACCAGATCCTCTTGGGTGTATCGCCTCACCAACGTATAGGACCGTGAATAGGTATCTAGCCGAAATCGGTTGTCGGCAGTGATCGGGCTAACCTTTGGAATCAATTGGTGCTGCCGGTATCGACCCCGATACGGATCCCTCACCATCAACCGCTGATTAAAGAACCGTCCTGTCTTTCGATCTATCTCTGCAGTCGCTTCCTTCAAACAGCGCCACACATAGATGCTGAATGCCGTCTCGACAAACGTATCAAACGCCCCTAACTCCTCAGGACCGTTATAAAACACCTCATACGACCCGGAACTCTCTGCGATCGCATGACCACGATGAGTCGTTGCCAGATCGGCATAGTCGACTTTGAGCGAATGCCGGTCATTCACCCACAGGCCGAAGATTGGCTGATGGGTACTGAACGTCCTTGTCCAATAGCCTTGCTCATTTTGGGTCCACCCATTGGAGATATCAACACTAATCCGTGTTGATGCCCCTGGTATCTGGCCAATCACCTCAAGTACTTGTCGTGGTGAGCCGTACTGCCCCACCCCGTTTACTATCTGGCTGCCTGACTCAGGAAGAGACAATCTAAGCTGCTGGCTTAACCGCAGCTGACCATATGCTGAGATATCGAGCCAATATGGCTCAGCCTGACTCAGACCCAGCCACATATCATTAGGCAATGAAACCTGAACTAAGCCACGTTCAGGCACTGTAATGACAGCGGGGAAGTCCGCATCCGCTTCAGTCCATGCCTGGATTGTTGTAGTCGCAGACCGAACTGTAAGGGTGAGATTTCTGGCCAAGGTCGCCACTAAACTTACTTCAGATCCGGGAGAGTGGCTGGTATCTTGCCAGAGCTGATAATCCACTGGATAACCAGCCCACCAATTGACTTGAGTCCAACCGCCAAACTCGATGCCCATCGTCTATGCAGCAGGTTGGATTTGTTCTAGAAGATCCTCAGCTTCGTCTTGCAGACCCTTCTGAATATCGTCATGGGCAATGACAGCTTGCAGGTATGCAATCCGTAGGTTTAGGGCAATATCGACATTGGTGGCTGTCGCGGTCAGAACTGGTGTTGCCTCAGCAATTGTTTTACCCAGCAACTTACCAACTTCAATGTCGATGAGATCTTTATCTTCGGCTGATAGTTCAGCTGGAGGCGTCTTCGCTGCAGCTGGTTCCGGTGCTGCTTCCTTGTTCTCGGCTGGTGCTGGCGTTAAGGCAGTCCAGACCAGGTTGTAATGCCTGGAAACGCGACCAGGGAAGAGATCAAATTCTCGTTCAATCGCTTCCTTGGTGGCATCAGTAACAAGGTATGTCTGATCGCGATGCCACGTTACTACACCACCAACCCCTTCTTGGGGTTTTGACTTACCAGGGAACCCCGGCAAGTCAGGCACCCTCATTTGAATGCCTGGATATTTGTTGCTGCTAATGGTTAGCTGATGCATTGTTTTGCCAGGGTGAATTACAGGAAGGCAGGCGGATTTAAGATCTCACAAATCGCCTCTGCATATCGAACAGTGAACGCAATCCGCTCGCGTGCCCGAATCGCAACTTGGTCAGTCTGGCTCAAAATCTCGTTATAGGTATTAATCGAAAACTTCTGCCAGTCACCGATCGCAAAGCAGCTTTGATGCATCACAAAGGCTTTTGAGGTTGACTCACCAGGCTGAGCATCCAGGAAGGTCGTTGCTACTACCGGAGCACCCCCAATACGACCAATCTCACCCGAGAAGATGCCAGCACCCGACCCAAAGGCATAAGCACTCATCGTCTGAAATGCCTTATTCCGGATCAGCGCTTGCTCCCAGCCAGTTCCTACCATCACAACCAGCTCACGCTTGTTACGACCGTAGATACCCAGGTTTGCGATCGCGCGAATGATGTTCGAAACCGGAGTCGTCCCTTCTGTATCGTCTAAGGTTGCGTCGTAGACATGGGGAGTAGCCGCAGCTTGCTTGAGTAGACCGTCGAAGACGTTGCGGGGATCTCCATCATCGTGATGGATGTCGGTATCACCCAGAAGAAAGGCTAACTCTTCTGCCTGGGCGAATTCCTTCGCCATCTCTTCTTTCAGGATGCCTTCAATATCCTTGATGGTAGAGTCTTCGAAGACCTCACTATCAATGGGCAACCAAGCCATAATCTTCTCTGGCTCCAAGGGAACAGAGTCCATACGTGCCCGGAATTCAGGTGCAGGCTGACCGGCCTTTACCGAGTAAGCTCCCTGAGCACGAACCAGCTTGGGTACCCGGATTTTTGGCTTAGTCATATTGACTAAGGTCTTAGCTTTATCAGCCACTTGCCGAACAAAGCACTTTTGACGAATGAGAGGAATCACCTCCGACGCAACAGTTTCCTGCAGCGTCACCTCAGTACCGCCCCCTGGTCCAATACCAAGGGACTTTAACAAAGCCCTGCGTGTAGTCATAATTTACCTATTAGAAAAGTAGAAAATCTGTGGCTTCAGCTGGCGTTAGTCGTCGTCGCTGAAGAGAGTAGAGCCCCCCTGCTGGGCGTTGTATTGAAGCTGGAGCACATCACCAAAGGTGACTTCTTCATCTAGATCGCTTTCTTCCCAGCCAAACTGCGCTGCAGACTTCATCAATGCATCGTCTGTCTGCAACGTTGTTGGCTCTCTACGTGCAGGCTGACGCTGGATGACTGGCTGTGCCTGCCGTAAATCACTGACATCAGGCAAAGTCGCTTCACTAGACTTCTGAAGATGCGTACTCAGTTCTGACCTGATGGCGGCTTTGATCAGGGATTCAAGAGGAATTTCCTCAGGTGCATCATCTGACACACCTGAGGAAGCAGTGGAAACCGGTTGTTGCTGGGGAGTCACTATCCCAAGAGATTTAGCGAGCTGATCTACCCGATCCACCGCAGCACCTTGGTACTCAACGCCCAACAATGCTTCTTCTAACTTGGTGATTCTAGTTAAGAGCCCTGCACCGGCAGACTTCTGCAAGCCAGTATGTTCTTCCAGCTGGCTCACCCGATCATGCAGGTTGTCACCACCCGCAGCATCACCCATGGCCATCGGATCACCGGCAGTCGGATCTCCCATAGAAGGATCTGCCGTCATATCTGGCGTTTCCATCCCTGACGGATCGCCACCTGTGGGATCTGCCATCGGGTCATCGCCACCAGCATCACCACCGGCCATACCTTGAATAAGCGTGGTCATTTGCTGCAGCAAGCCTAATAGCTGCTGCGCTGCATTTGGATCCATTGTTAAAAGTCCTATTTAGTTATAAACAACGTATTGCTGCGGAAATAACACCGTCTGAGAAACAGGACGTGGAGAGCCGCTAGGTCTGACCGGTGTTCCCATCAGGTCTTTCGGGAACTTCTCTTCAAAGTCTTCTAGACTTTTCATCAATGCAGGCCCCATCTCCGCAATGGTCCCACTGGCCTGATATCCATCCATATGGGGCAACATGCCTGCAAACTTGCAGAATTCACCCAGAAATCTCATCAGGTTGACGATCGCACCAGGGGGAGATTCCATCGATCCTGCCAACCCATAGCAGCAATCAGTCAGAAACTGGAGATGATCAGGGGCTGACATTGCCTTGATGTCACTGATGGCAGCACTTTTAGCAAGTTCTTTCGTCATCTGGCCAATGGTCAGACCAAATACATCTGTAGCGATTTGCTTATGGCCAGCACCGGATTGTTGACCAGCGCGATCGCATTTCTTAGTAGGAGCCCCAATACCCGTCTTGGTTGGAACAGCCTGCAGTTTGATTTTGCGAGATCCCTTAGGTCGTAGGCTGGTTTCACCAATGCCATGACTTAGTCCAGTACGTGTTTCACCAAAAGACCCGCTCGTAAACTGCTTGGGCGCACTACTGTTTAGAGTCTTTTGCAGCCAGGCATCAACGCCTGCTGATTTTGCCAGCGCCATTATGTAAGCTCCATTGTCTTCAGTTTCTCCCTGCACTAATCGAAACGCTGGGTTATCGGTCACACTCAGCTCATCCAGACGAATATCTGTGATCAGATTGCAAGGCATTCCCCTGGCATCCGACCCCCGACGAACACCAAGGATCTGCCCCCCAACGCTGACCCCGAGATGTACTAACCCTTCTTTGAGCATCTTCCAAACCACACCAGCGATAGGATTCGCTTTCGATAGCATCCCTTGCCACTGCGTGACACCGGCCTCATCCACCCAAATCTTGGTGACCCGACCCAACGGCAGTGAAATAGAAGCAATCATCTCCATTTGCTCATCTGGAGATAACCGCAGCGCTGCGATCGCATCCTTTAAGAAGCGACTCCATAGGTTGTGGTTGAGCCGGATAGGTCCACCTTGAATACCGTCAGGACCGCGATCGGCCATAAATGCAGGAATTGCCCGTCTGATGGCATCGGGTTCTAGGGCATCCCCGTCTAAATCTTTTAGAAACGCAGAAGCAACGCCCCCTACTTTCAAGTCTGATCCAGCAGACTTAGCGAGCGTTGCTCCAAATGAGAAATATTTATTTGTGGCCATGGTTACACACAGTTTAGAAGCTATGCGTTTTTATGGCAATAAATTGATAACTAAAGATGTCAGTTAATCTAAAACTCCTGTCAACGGAATCTGCCCATCCTTTTCCTGCCTCAGTCTTGCATTTCTAGCTCGACTCTTCCTGTGATGCTCTTGGTCGTATCTTAGATGGCAGACAGAACAAAGTGCTTTCAGATTACTGAGTTCACAATTAGCGGGATTATGGTCAAGATGAGCAACAGTCAGCGTAAAACGCTGAGGCTTATCAAACAAATCAGCCAACGCTGTTTGGTTAACCCAATCCAAAAACTGATTATTTTTACCCTCTATCCTCTGCGCAAGATCAAGTACTGACTCTCCTTTTTTGCGACAAATACGATCGCATTCCTCACACGTCCAATTAGCCTTATCTTTTACACCAGCAGCAATTTGCTCCCAATTCTCAGGATATAGCTCACGCTTCATCGGCATAGAGAATTCCTCAATTCCTAATCACCCGTCCGTTTTCGTCGAACTGCATCACTTCTAAATGCTGCTTTGCTCGCTTATAAGCAGTACGCAGAGCAGTGACATCTCCTGGCCAGGGCAAGCCTCTAACCATTTCATCACCCTGAAACAACGTGACCAGTACAACCTTGTCATCGTCACCAGGTCGAACACGTATCGAAACTGGCTTAGCAAGCCGCTCTTGTGTTAGCACTGCGATCGCACATACCAAATTTTTGCCAGCTGCTGACTCCAAGCCAGCCTTGATCCGATAGGACGTAGGTCCAGCCAAAACCTCTATAAGTAATTGATTAGATTTTTTGCTTTTGTATTCAGTTTGCCGGACCCCTATCCTCCTGATGTATCCGGTCAGCATGGTGTTGAATTCAGGCTTAAGGCTATTGGCATATGTGTCCCAATAGCCCCAGCAATATTGCCTGCCATCCTCCGTTGTACCTCGTTCTATATCAAGCCGACGGAGTGAACCGCTAGATAAACCAAGACTGAACTGCTCAGCCACAACGCTCCTAACAGCTGCTTCTATTAGTGATTTAAGTTCTGCTGACATTTTTTGAATAACACTTTATTGGCATTTAATTGACAATCATGATTGTCAATGACATCCTAGACACAGAAACCACTGTTGTCAACCCACCGGAATGCAGTTAGCACTTGCTCTTGACGGAGATGTAAAACCAAGGCCAGTCACTCAATCGCTGACTCAACGTCAGGCCTTTGAGTCGCTTCTAGCGGAACTTCGTGAGGAGGCGAATCTTATCTTAAAAGCTGCGATCGCGCTGACTGGAACTCAATATGAGAGTTTGACCAAGGTGCCAACTCCCCTCTTGAAGCAAGCAAGAGAAGCTGTCTTTGGGGAGTCTCAGCAGATTGTCATGAGGACGGTTAGCGTTTTCGCGCGGCTATACTCATAGCTATGAACGACAAAATTTGCCAGATTTTCGACTACTTGAAGGGAGTCTCTTTGTTTTGCAGCCAGACTTTCCCGAACGCTGAGCTCTGTAGCCAAGCTATGCCTGCAATAAAGCTAGACTTGATTGGAGATCTTTCGGCTGACATAGAACCACCGGGCAGCCATAAATAAGTTTGAGGCAGGCGACTGGGATTACAGCCAACATTGGCTGATTGGTCCAGAGGATAATGTCTGGACGCCACCCTTTAAGTGCATGAAAAAAGCTAAATAAGGCAAAACTACTACCTAGCAAAATACGAGTGATAACACCTGGGTCGGGATGAACAGCTACATAGCAACGTTGAATTTTAACGCCGTTGTGCTCTTCTTCACAGTAGAGCTGACCACGATAATCAGGATAGATCTTTCGCTGAGGGTAGTTTGGCATTGCCGCTACGACCCTTACTCCATGACCTTTAGCTACTAAACCTTCTGCCAACTCCGTCATCAAAGGAGCAATACCAATGGGCTCAGGATGATAGTTGGACGAGTAAACAAGAATTCGCATTGTATCAAACTCACTCACTAAATCTCATTGTTGTGTCAGAATCGTAGGCTTATCTAATCCAGAAATTAGATGAGCTACTGCGAAGACTTAATAGAAGTATCCTTAGGCTGTAAAGCTGCTACCGTTATGTGTGGAGAAACGGTCAAACTGCTCAACAATGACTCATAATCCTCCAGGGCTTGTTCGAAGGAGTAGTTTGAGATCGCATACATACGCCCATTTTTACCCAACTGTTCTAGGCTAATAGGATCGTTATAAAGCTTCAAAATAGCCCTAGCTAATGCGTTGGGTTTTTCAGGTTCTACAACTATTCCCCCCATGCTATCTTGAACGGCTTGGGCTTCTGCTCCATCACCTGGAACAGAAGCAACAATAGGACGACCACTAGCCATCAGCAACATTGTTTTAGACGGCATATTAAATCCTACGACACTTGCTTTTTGAATAATTAGAGACACGTCAGCCGCCGCCAGCATAGTAGGTAGCTCTTCGCGGCGAACAAATGGCAATAAAGTTACATTCTCAACGCCCAGTTCACGACGTAAATTATCCAAGTCACCTAGCTGACGTTCTTCACCAACAATGACAAACTCAATATCAGGAATATCGCGTAAGGTGTTTGCCGCATGGATAATGATACGCACCCCTTGAGTACGAGCAATATTACCTGAGTAAAGAACAATAAACTTGTCTTGTAGCCCATGATGCTGGCGGAAGCTATTGTCATATTTTGATAAAGGGCGAATAAAATTTGTGTTGGCCCAATTAAAAATTCGCTTAATTTTAGACAGTTGTACCCCTTTAGATACCAGTATTCTTGTGCAGGAGTCGGTAGGAGCTACAATGTGATTACTTACTAAATATGAAAATGCTTCAAGCAACAGATAAAAATTAGATACATTAAAGAATTGTTTTGGATTTTCCTGATGCCATAAGGAAAATCGTCTTCCTTCTAAGAAGGATACAGTGATACTACAAATAGAAATAACAAAAAATAGAACAAGCTTACCAGGAGTTCCTTGAAATGCAATGA
Organism: Leptothoe spongobia TAU-MAC 1115; assembly: GCF_018739885.1. Lineage (GTDB taxonomy): Bacteria > Cyanobacteriota > Cyanobacteriia > Phormidesmidales > Phormidesmidaceae > Leptothoe > Leptothoe spongobia. The sequence goes on from NZ_JADOES010000023.1 coordinate 62,965, forward strand.
AGGTACCTGCAATAACTATCAAGACAAAAAGATACTGTAACAATAAAGATGAAGTGCTTTCGATAGTCAGCTTTATCAAATTGCCTTTTTTTTGTTGATTCAAAGCCATTTTTACCTCCTACAGCTTTTTTCTACGAATAAATAAGGCCGTAAAAAAACGACTAGCAGTTCTTGAAGCCAAGACAATCCATAAGCTTAAATCAGATGAAATAATAACAAAGCAAGCATAAAAGGATGCGCTTAATGGACTTTCATCCATACAAGAGGTGAAATCTGTAAAATTTTCTTTTGTTATCCAGAAAAAAAGAACTCCTGGAACTCGAAATAATACGCTGAGCGCAATAATATCTTTAATGGATAGGTAAACTGATTGCCAAAGTTCACCCATCAACATTAAGCCAATTTGCTCTATTGATTCTTCACAATTTCTTATAATTATATGTATGAATTTTCCTAAGACGGTTTTTGGCCTGAGCTCTACGCTCCGTTTCGATTCTTTTACTTGCATAGGGTTTTGCCCCTAAGGTTTCCCCGAATTATAGTGAATAATTTTGAATTTGTCTCAGATGTGATGTGTGTCACAGGACAAGGGTGTTTCAAGACGACAACATCAGGTCGCAGCTATATTTTGACATTACAAGAAGAGAATAATTCCTGATTCTTCATGCTACAACTGTAATATTAGGTCTTGAGTCTGGCACTACAGTTGTCAACTATTCCACGTTTTATTGAGGCACGACCAATCAATCCGAACAAACCTATAAAACGAATAGATTACTTTATAAAAGCCCTCTTAAAATCTGTCTACAATAGAGCTGTGAGGACATGGGTTAGCTCTTCAACACAAAAGCCCAGACCCCTTGGCCCAGGCTTTTGCGCTCAATGTGGTTATTGATTATTGGCTAGGTAATCTGAGTCCTCACTTCCCCTCCTCAGTCTGTGTTAGAGCTGGTGGTTCCAGTTGACTTGGTTGACTGAAGTCGGAGGACGACAGGACACCTAAGCCTGTGAGTAAAGCTAAGCCGATAGGAATCAGCCAGGGCTTTAACCCACTAACTAGGTCCTTTGTTAATTCCCGAGAAACCTCTACAGAAGCTCGAATAATGAGCCCTGAGTCAGACTTCTGGGGTGATTTTTCTGACATGTTTACACCTCACTGTGGTTTGAAAAAACCCAGTAAAGGCAGTATCTACGCTAGTGGCGTCTATAACTCTTCAGTTCAAACTATTGACACGGGTATTCGTGCACCGATTTTGAACCAAGACCTTAAGACAGCCTTCACGTACTGGCAGTATGAAATTGCCGGTACGATAAAGAGCAAAGACTAGACCACTAAACGTGGATGCCTTACTAGGTATTAGGTTCAAAATCGAGTACAAAAGCAGGAGTGGTTGCTAATGAAAAATCTTTTGACTCAAATTTTGATTGAAGAGATGAAAAACCACTCTATACGTCGTCGTGATAGTTTCTAGATTCTAGCAATTCTTTTTAAAAAACGACACAAGCCCTGAAAATGTACAGGCTTAACAGTTTTCCAACCCCAGCGTACCTTCCACAGAAGCCAGCATCTACGAATCTAGGGCGTTTCAGCGATCGCGGTACCTGGCACCGTAGCGAGTAATGAGCTATGCAGACAGCCAATCGGTCACTGGAAGTTTAAGCGATCGCATCGCTGCTTCCCCACCCGGCAGCCCATAAAATTCCAGCACTACACCGTCAAGCGGTAGTCTGCCTAGTTCAGACACCGCTTTTCTATATTTAATGGGTACCGTACCAACGGAGTGACGACACTGGGGATGTTGCGGCAATGCTGCGACCCAATCTTTAGGACGCTTGCCGAAATTAGCAAAGACATTGGCCTGAAGCACTCTAATATCGAACACACGACCATCGAGCAGCCGCCGACAATGTGGGCAACTTCCGGCATGGGGCATTACATAAACGTGCGAATGCCCATCCTGTTGTAGTGCAGCCATAGCCCCTATATTCATGGCACGCATTGATTCAGTGCGACTAATCATCTGCGCACGGAATGAGATCGCATTGATTACTTTGGCTTGAGCCTGACTTGCCCATTCAGATACCTGATCGGGAGATATGTCGTCGGGGACCAGGCCCAGCTCACGGGCGACGAGTTCACGCTGGAGTACTTTCTCGATCAGAGGTACTGCGACTGCTGGAGTACGGTTTTTCAAAGTATCGACAGAGATTAAATCACCAATCATCTCCCGCGCCTCAGCGGATAGGTTTTTGATCCAGTCCATAGAGAACTTGGCACTTTCTACAAATGCTTGGCGGATGCCTGGGGGAATATCGGCCACATCCTTAGGCGATATCCGATAGTTGCTCATGTATCCCTCTAGCAACTCATCAGATAAGACTGACGCTAGGTTACGGCTCAATCCTTGGGCAACTGGATAACCCCGCTGATAGGTCCACTGTGCCGCTAACCGATACCTAAATAATGTCTCTATCCAGTCTGGTACGTCCGCATCTTCCCCGCGTGCGATCGCCTCAGCGTAGGGAACCGAAACACCTTCGATGAAGCTATCAGCGATATGAATGGCCAGCGATTCAGTGTAGTTACGCTCGAACCAGTCGAGAAAGTCGAGCATATCGGTCGGCTCGAACTGACTAAAATCATCTGGAGAAGAAGGAGACCAGGCCATAGCTAGAAGAGAATTATGTTGTCAGATGTGATTTCAGCTAATGTGTAACGTGGTTTAAAATATGTGGCTCAAACGTATCGGAGCAGCGGCAGGCGATCGCACGTCGAACTGCTTCTTGTCTGACGAGTGTATCTGGATCCAAAGAGGATGTTTGTTCCACTTGGGTGCAGGGTGTTTCTATCAAGAGGACCAAATCCTTACCCAAATTCTCTAAAAGCGTTGCGAAGCTAATCATGTCTGACTTTATTTCTATTGAATCGCCTAAATCTCCTGATGAAATGTTATCGCGCATTCATCGGTTAGGACTTCAGACTGGTACCGATGTTGAGATCGGGATGAACCCAACACACCTAAGGATTTCCTTGGCTGCAGTGGATCGGATTATTGGGAATCACATCAATTCAGCTCACACTATCTCTACACCTCAGCCTGAGGTAGAACCGCAACGCAACTGGGTATATCTACACCCAAGCCTAGAAATTGCTAACGAACTGGCCATAGCAGAAGAACAATTCATGGATGGAGACATTACCCATTCAGCCCTTGGCCAAATACAACGAGAGTTAAGGGACCAGGTTATTCAACACACTGATTGGAGCACCACCTACAAACGGCTAAACCCTGCCGACAAATTCATCCTGGTCTATGGTGCTGATATTAATGGCATGAAGACTGCGATCGCAGACGGCACTCATCGACAATGCGATGTATTAATCCATGCCACACACCCGGTTAGCCCAGAAGACTTATGGGCACGCGAGCAGGGAATTAAAACATCAGAGATTATTCACCTGATGGTATCTGGCATCGATAATACTTCCTTGGCTCGGTGGTACGACAAACCAGCAAGTATCCCAATGGATGGCAAAGGATGGCGGAAGCTTCTATTGGCCAGGGTTAATCAAACAATTTAGGGTGTCATTCGCAGCCCAGGCAAAGCCATCCATCCGCAGCCCAATATGAGCTAACCGCTGAGCCCCATGTAAAGCGGTGATGGCATTAACCCGAGATAAGGTTTCATCAACCGTCCCATCGGGCAGTCGGACAGCTTTTCTGCCAGCAGCTAACCACTGTCGGATATTGCCTTCTACAACCGTCATGCGAGAATCCATCGCCTGCGATACCTGGGGAATCACTCTCGACTGATATCGACGCACCGTATTGTCGAACGATTCTGGCGTTACCCCTTGATTCTGTAAAGCAGCCCTCAGAGCAAATGCACCGCCCTTTGGTCCAATGAGTTCAACGATATCTAAGTTGAACATTGCCAAAGACAGGAAGTCTTCAGAAATGCTATTGAGCAACCATAGTGTTCCCAAGGTTTCGTATTGGGTGGGGGCTTTGTCACTACGTTCAGGTAATGACTTGAAAGAATTCAGGCCCAGCTTGTCTATCCATGGGTTAGATACGTCTGGCAGTTGTTGTGCCAACCTAAATGCAGAACTCTGGCTTGGCCTTGAGAATCCATAAATGGGTGCTGACTCAGGTTGCTGGACCGCAGCCCTAAGCCGATCAATCACGCTAAAGTCACTCGGATCTCCAGACACAATAGGCACCGGAATCTGTTGCGGCTCATGCCTGGCTCGTTTGTTCTTCCATTGCTTATATCCAACATCACGAAACGGCTGATCCATGTCTGCCGTCATCACCACCCCACTCTCAGCCGATACCAAAGCAGCTGGCCATTCAAATAAATGGGCATTAGCCGCAAATGATAAATCCTCGCCATCCTTGCGATCGCACAGCCCAGGCCCATCAAGCAGCCAACATGAAGTCATTAGCTTACCCCTCGTAGATGTTCATCACTTGCACCATGGGCATACAACATCCCTATCAGCACATTTCCACCGGTCGATTTTCGTAGGGCACCCTGTCCATAAACAGACTGATATAGATCGACAATCCGCAACGTTTTGGCCAACTCAGTCGATACAGATGTAGTGACTTTACTTGAGCCAGATTGAGCCACCTGCCCCAAACGTCTGAATGTTCTAAGGGTTTCCAGGTAGTCATCTTCTAGCTCTGGATTTGCTCCAACCCCCGCTGACTCAATTTGAGTCCTCAGCGAATCAATATCAGGTAGTAGAGAAGACTGAGTTACTGACGACTGATTGCGAGCTTCCTCACCAATGCGATCGGTTGTTTTACGTTGCTCATTGGCCTGAGCAAGTAGCTGAAATAACTGGGATTGAGGATTTGAAGTCATCTATAACAAAGGGTTGATCTAAGACAGACCAACCCAGCAAAATAGCTCGATTTGAGTATGACATAAAATTGACATCCTCGATTGTCAGAAATCCTCAAGTCAGGACGGGACAACACTATAAACTGCGGACGCCTCAGGTAGCTACCCTTTATCAGTCAATGCCACTGACGGCAGTTCACTAATCTGGATATTAGCTGGGTTAATCTTGACTGCTCTTTGTTATACCTCTTGATCTTTTCCCCTGGAGGCGTCAACAACCTGGATTCAATCACTTCCCATTCCTTACGAGAGACTCGAACAGCCGCATTTTTGCAGTCGATGATCAGTTTGGTGGCGTAGAGGTATTTTTCTAAGGCTTGGGCTTCTGGAAGTGAGAACGTTATTAGCTCTCTGTCTAAGTGGAAGAAGGTTAGAAAGGTTTCAAGTAACTGATCAGCAAAACTTCTCCATTCATCAGCTGTAGCCTCATCAGAAGGAATTTGTTGTTTTAGTTCGTCTAGCTTTTTTGAAAGCGCTTCGTAGTCAACGTCGATGACGCTGTCGCTGGCTCTGGCGCTGGCGATAGCGCTGGCGCTGGCTCTGGCGCTGGCTCTGGCGCTGGCTCTGGCTCTGTCGCTGTCGCTGTCGCTGGCGATGGCGATGGTGATGACGCTGGCTCTGGTGATGGTGATGACGCTGTCGCTGGCTCTGGCGATGGCGCTGGCTCTGTCGCTGGCTCTGTCGCTGTCGCTGTCGCTGTCGCTGTCGCTGTCGCTGTCGCTGTCGCTGTCGCTGTCGCTGTCGCTGTCGCTGTCGCTGTCGCTGACGCTGGTGATGGCTCTGTCGCTGTCGCTGGTGATGGTGATGTCGATGACGCTGGCGATGATGCTGGCTCTGGCTCTGGCTCTGGCTCTGTCGCTGGCTCTGGCTCTGTCGCTGTCGATGGCGATGGCAGAAGACAAAAGCCTCGCCCTTAACGCCAGTATTTGATTACTGGGAAGTGAGCTATCACTTAATCTCATCATCGCCCATTGCAATAAACCTTGTAGCTTCAATGAGCTAATGAAAGTATTGGCTTGTTGCTCCATCAATAGCCAAAGTTCTTGGCTTCGCTCTTCTAACAATCCTGATACCAATAAAAATACTTCTCGCCAGCGATCATCTGTTAAATGCTGATCAACCAGCTCCTGCATTAGATTCTTTCTACTGATATAACGTGCTGTGAGGTATTCCTGAAGCGTTAAGTGCGAGAACGAATAAGTATCGGTTGCTCGTTCTACGAGAATACCTTGCTGAACCTCAATAGCATGTAGTACAGCTTGACCGTCTAAATGGTCTGGAGCATCCAGGGTATCAGCGAGATAGCTGGTGATACGGCTAGTAATGTCTGATTTAGAAAAGAAAAGGCGATCTTCTTTAAAACTGGTATAGGCAATTTCGCTAAGCAGCACCTTTTCTAAATCTGGATGAAAGTCTTCGTAGATTGGGGTTGGCTCTAGTCGTTTCTGAGCTGACCACTCGCTTAGAAGAATATTCAAAGCTCGCCCGTAGAGCGTACTACGTTTGCTAGGCAGCGTTTGTTCTCGTTCATAAATTAAGCACAGAAACGTCAGAAGCAAGGGTGTCTGAGCGAGTTCCTTGGCTGCTTTGTTTTGAGGTCGCTGTAGCAACTCCCAATAGTGGTTAGCAGTATCAGCTTCTTGGTCTAATTTAGAGTTAAACCAGCGGCGGATAAATTGCTCAATCTGGTCGTCATCAAAATCAGCAATCGTGACATCGCTAAACTGCCTAAAACTACTGTGATAAGAGGCTGTACGACAAGAGGCCACAAAGGTATTTTTGCGATATTTTCTGACAAAGGCCTCAATTTTTTCAATAACGCGGTTCGTATTGGCAGTAGGGACCTCATCTAAGCCGTCTAGTAAAATCAACAGATTACCTTTCTTAAGAGATAGCTCAGTAAATGCTCTGGCATCCGACAGTCCACAGGTTTCAAACTCCTCAGCAAGGACGCTAACCAGGTCAATCGATTCGCTTCTCAGGGTCTTAAGCTCAATGAAGACTGGAATACACTCACGCTGAAGCTGCCCCTGCTTTCCTTTGAAGGATTCTAGTCCAAGTTTTTTCAAAAACGTACTTTTACCGATACCCGGTCCGCCTAGCACCATTAAATACGGTTTCTCTTTAGCAATAGAAATCCCATCATGACGCTCTTCGGCAGTCTGAAAGTTGCGTTTACCTTGATCGCGATAGAACTGCTCTAAGTCTTCTGGCGAAGCAAAGTAGCGTCGGTTACGTTCATCAAGGAATTTAACAGCTGTGTAAATGGAATCCAAGGGCATGGGCTCTTTCATAAGCCCTGGCATGATCTTGACCTGTCCATGTAGGTCTTCGTAACGCTTGGGGTATTCCTGCAAGGCTTTGATGCCTGCTTCTATTTTTTGAACACCTTGCTTCGCATCACGGGCTTGGCCAATCAGGAACCGACCACCTTTCCAAAGTTGCTCAAAGACAGGAACCGCAAGGCTACTGATGATACTGTCCCACATGACTGACCTCAGGAAGTTGACTTGGCTCTAGGGTAACTGGCTATAAACTAAGCCGCTACATTCCCATCAAGTAACTCCAACACCCGCTCACTCACCCATCAACCGCTGCAGTCTCAAACTGCATCCCTTCTCCTGAGCCCCCACCCACTTAATCACCGCTTTCATACGACACAGCCATAATCTCGACTTCTAGCTAGTTAGCCAGAAGTAAAGACAATAAACCCCCAGGAATTCGATGCTTTCCTGGGGGTTTTGCTATCCAAACGAACCAAGCAGCATTCACATCAATCACCTCCGATACTTCCGACTATACGCATTCCGCCTCAACCGCTCAGCAACCGTCCAGGGCCAGGTAATCACAGCAATAATGAGCGGCACCCATTTCCACCATTTGCGGGGTCGTTTGTATGGCTTTGGTTTGGTCATGGGTACTCCTGTTGCTGGTTATAGGGTGCCTGTCAAGGGGTCGTCCGCTTCGCCCCTGAAAACTTATTCGTCCAATGAAGTAGAGCTGAAGATATCTGAGTTGTCAGTGCCCCTGGACTTACCTAGAAAACCCTGCATTCCAATACAGCAAAGCGTTAGAGCAAGAATCCCTCAGTACAACTTCTTCATTTTTGAGGAAACCTTAATCGAAAAAATACCAACATAATAAATACCCCTCCCAAAGCGGTAAAGGTCCCTTAATGAAGGGATCTGTTCAGAAGTCACTACTAGGGAGAGGGATGATAAGCATTCAATTATTATAGGACTTACGCATTGACAAGATAGCAAAGACATGAAGTGATACGAATGG
>NZ_JADOES010000024.1 GCF_018739885.1 Leptothoe spongobia TAU-MAC 1115
CAACCTTTGTACAGTAGGGGCTTTAGGGACATTGCTTACGCCTAACAACTAATGGGCACCAATTTTCGATCTATCTGTAATCGGGACGTTTTCTGAAAGATAGTAGTTAGTTGTTAAACTCCAGGCAGGGACTAACTACCAACCACGAACCACTCACTTCCTTTGTTTGACATGGGTACTTGAACAGGCTTCTTCACAGCTTCCTCAGATTGTTGTTTTACTGTGGGAGACATGGTGGGGAAAGAAGATCATGAAAACTCGATTTTGCGATCGCACCGAAGCAGGACAGCAGCTAGCACGACAGCTAAGGATCTATGCCAATCGTGCCGATAGTCTAGTATTGGCCCTGCCACGGGGCGGTGTCCCCGTAGCCTACGAAATTGCCCGCGCCCTCAATCTGCCCTTGGACATCTGTCTTGTCCGTAAGCTGGGCGACCCCAATAATCAAGAATGTGCTATAGGAGCCATTGCTGAAAACGGTACCCGAGTTCTCAATCAAGGCGTTTTAGGATGGTTAGGGATTACCAAACAGGTCCTTGACGAGATTACGGATCAGGAACGTCAGGAACTACAGCGTCGAGCCCAGGTTTATCGCGGTAATCTTCCCAAACTCACTCTCTACGATCGGATTGTCATTTTAGTAGATGACGGCCTGGCAACAGGGGCAACAATGCGGGCAGCGGTGATGTGGGTGCAATCTCAACAGCCAAGACAGTTAATCGTTGCCGTGCCTATTGCCTCCCAAGGGGCCTATCAACAGCTCAAAGTGCAGGTTGATCGACTGGTATGTTTGCATATCCCCCATCGACTGTATGCGATTGGCCTGTGGTACGATAACTTTGCCCAAGTGACTGATGATCAGGTGCGTACCCTGCTGAGTCGCCCGGTAGTTGTTGTTGATAGTTTTTCAGGTTAAAGGGAACAACGTCTGCGATATCCCTTGAAGGATTTTCGGAGGGATAATTAATTCGCTAACAATCATTTCAAAACAGTTGCGATTAAACTGCTCCTCAGGTGATATCAGGCATGTAGCGATCGTCTTAAACGTGTAAATTAGCTCTGGTCTGAAGACAGATCGCAAGATTCTGTTAAAACACCAGCCTTGGTAAAAGAGTTACACCAAAGAGTTACACTGCAGATTTCTTTCCAATATCCCCGCTAATCCAAGTGGAGTTTGCTCCCGACCAGTGCAATAGGACAACTTCTTCTCTGAGATCTACCTCGGTTTTAGAAGCACGTCTGGTGCGAAAGAGGTCGATATCAATCAGTTCGTAGCCCAGATCCTGGGCAATTTGAGCCAATATGGAACCGGTGGGAATATGGACCTTCAGATAGGAAGCCTGTTCGCCAACGACATAGGCTAACTGGGCACCAGGGCGCAGTCGCGATCTCAAATTAGCTAAATGACGTGCCATGCCACCAAAATAAAGTTTGGTGGCCCGTGCATATAATCGAGAGAAGCCGCTGGTTTTACCTAGTTCTGCCCGTCGCTGATCGATGGTCTGGGCAATTTCTAAAATCTGTGGGTATTTTTGAATCCATTGATCATCATTGTCATCGCTATAAACGCTGCGGCTATTGGAGCGCACCAAGTTGTGTTTGATCGCCTGTAGGCCAGCCTTATTTTCTACAAATCCGAGGAGTACTGACTCTAGTCGGGTGGTACGGGTATAGTCCTTTTCATTGGGATAGGGCGGCGAGGTAATCACCACATCAATAGAGTCAGGCGGAATATGCAAATGGGGCTGGCGAGCATCTCCCAGATGAACCACAGTAGATTGCTGTGCTGGCGACAATTCTCTCGAAATAGTCAAATCGCTTGCCATGGTATTTATCTGCTCTAGCCAATGATCAACAACCTGAGCATCAGACTTGTGCTTACGGGCAACGCTGACTTCTGGAGCAAACCTTAGATTACTGGCAAAGATGGCTGAGTTGGCTAGGGCGAGACGATAATAGGGATAATAGGAGGACGAAGTGCGATCAATATGTCCCAATAAGGTCAAAACCTTCTGTAGCGGTCGTGGGCTAATCGCATCTTTGAACAGCAGGGCCCTGGCCTCGGGAGATAGGGTAGGAGTCAAGTTTGACAGTAGAGCAAGCTCATCTCGGACTGCGGCAGCAATGGCCTCAGCTGTTTGGTAGAGAGCTGAGGGTGAAGGTGACCAATCTAGTTTTACAGAACAAGCAAAATGAGCCATGGGATTGGCTTCTATACCCATGGCTGACAAACCGAGTTTCTTGCCTTCTACAATTGTGGTACCAGTACCAGCAAACGGATCCAATACAACAGTCTTTTCGGTCACTTGAAATCGTTGCAGATAATGCCTGACCAAATGAGGTGGAAAGGAAAGCACAAAACGATACCAGTTATGAATAGCCCGATCTTTATCACTAAGCTGATTCCGAGCTTTGTGACTAAGTGCAAGGCTGAGAAGGTCTGAATCAGACAATAATTTAGGCAATGCCATTGGCAACTGTGATAAAGCACATAGCTTGGTCCTGGGCAAATCGTGAAGACTTCAAAATCAATGAAAATGAGGTCAAAGCTTGGACTGAGAGTTTGATACCTTAGTCAAAGAGTGGGCCAGAGGCAGTATAACGGATACCGGCCGATGGTCCGTCTATAGTACAGATGAATTATCTTAACAGGTATAACGAAAGTGTTTTGCAATTCCCAAGGCCTAGGGTCAACTGTCGCTAACAGGAGCATTTGACACTATTCACTGTGTCAAATCAAATCAGGTGAGACAGTTTCGACAAAACAAACGTGAGCTAGTGCTACGCTTCTCAAATTTAGGTCGTTATCACGTGGCCGGGGGCGTGACCAATCTGGCCCGTATAGGTGTATTGAGTCTGCTCCTAATGGTGTGGTTAGGCTATCGTCAGGCTCCATTGTTATGGGTCGTATTAATGGCGTTAGGTATATTATTGATTTTGGTAGAGCCGTTTGTACCAGCCCTCTATCCAGAGATAGCCACCTGCATATTTAACAAAGGGTTTAATCGATTAACCATTGTCCATGAAATTCCCCGTGGTCGAAAACGTCAGCGACGGGTCAATCATTATCGTCTTAGCCATATTGAACAGGTACAGGTTTATCGACAACGGGTGGGATTGTGGCGATGGGGATATTTCATGCTGATCCGATTGTCATCGCCTGCCAACACAATTATTCATGTTAATGGCCTATCAGACCAGGTACTGATTCAAACCGGTGTCCGCCCCATCCAGTTACTATCAAAAACAGTCCGTTATAGTTTAGGGCGACGTACCGTAGTTGACTGGTCGTTTGTAAATGTCCCCCAAGGCATCAACACCTCAGATATCGGTCGACGGATCGTTGCCCGTGACTCGATGGCGCGATTGGACAAATTTGATCTACGTCGTCTAGCCCACCTAATTGAGCAGTTTATTTGGTCGCCATAGTATAGCGTTGGTCACCTGAGCCTTGGTCACATCGGTGAGGACAATCATAATTTCAACCTGGATGTGGCTTGGGCACGTACCATACCTAAGCTCAGGTCTGTTTTATACCCAATGCCACAGTAGCAACTAAAATCGGTTAACGCATTGATCCGCTTAACGATCAGTGGATCTGTTTTATTAGCAATTTGAAATGTCAAGTCTCCGAGACACCCCATGACTGTTTCGTTATTGCCGAGGGAAAGGGTAACGGTGCGTAGATTAAAATCATGTGCAGTAATCGGCAGAATGGTATCAGGGGCAAACACCAGGCCACTGTAGCGGTTCCAGCATTTGCGTAAACTGTGGAAGACGGCATCACGGGTGGGTAGTGGCGATACCCGCTCCCCATGGCGAAAAACCGCTGGGGTAAGCAGTTGAAACATCAGATCGTGATTAGTGTCAGAGGCTTGTTCATAGAGTTGTTGATAGGTACTATGGCTAGCCCATTCATGGCCATTGGCAGGCAAAAAATTAGTGATATATAACCGTGCTGACCCCAGATACCATGTTTTATGAGCCGCTGCCTGTTTTAGTCGGGGGCTAACATGGGCAAACAGTGAGTCATCAAGCAATGAAATCCTCCACCAACAGTGAGAGCCAGCTGGGACTGAACTATTCGCATATTGAAATGGTGTGGTTTCAAGCTGCTGACGTGGCAGTAAAAATTTGAGATTACGGACAGATGTGGACTGCGGTTGAGAGGCTATTTGCAGTGGGCTCAGTGTAAAACTTTGATGCTTGTGAGTTTGTAGTAGTTGACTCAAGTCCGCATCAACGGCACTGACCAACGCTAAAAATAACCGTTGTAAATAATGACCTTTAAGGTAATGAAACGGAATAATAGATTCGGAAACTAGATTAATGACTAGACTTTCTGGCATACCCTTAGGTTGATCGGCCTTTGCTGATTTGGCCTTGTTAGAGATAGCTTTGATTACATGGGTCAGGACAATTCATATGCCTTAGAAGCGTTAAGTTACGGTGCCAATGTGACGCGTAAACGTTCGCAGGCATCAGGATGTTTGCTATATGACGATCTTTTACCTTCTTCTGGTAATAGCCATCATGTCCGGGGAAGTTAGATTCGCTAACTCTCTAAACCCATAACCCCGTTCTAGCTATGCTGATTAGCTAGAACGGGGTTATGCAGACTATGTATGAGTAAGGGTGTGCGTAAAAGTTTTGGGGAAGACTAAGCTATTTCAGAAGACGGGTAATCCGAATGTCATATTCAGTGGCTTTAGGATATTCTTTCTCTGCTTTAAATAGAGCAGTATCGTGGGCATCAGTTCGACCGTTAGCATTGATTTCGTAGCGAGTTGCCATGATGCGATTGGTAGCATTGTGCTTACCAGCGCATTCTTTGATATCAACGAACACTTCAAATGTGTGCATGATGGGCTCTCCTTATCCGCCGGATAGCAATGTCGGCGAATACCCAAGTATGTTGTGTAAACCTAGGATCACTGGTGATATACCCGAGAATAATTGATGAATCTTGGTAGTTCGACACATCTTTTTTTCGAAACGTGAACTGAACATTTAGCTAAATTTTGGCAGTTGAAAGCATACTGAAGATTAGCGCATCACCGGGAGTAGACCGTACTACCAAATTGATAATGTAGAGATGAAATAACGCTAGATCAGCCACCCAGGTCAAAAGCTGTGCGGTATGATATCACCCGAGTATGCTGCTTCCAGGCGTTTGGATGCAGTTAAACCCATCACATCGGAGAGCAGTCGTGACTATCTACATTGGAAATCTGTCATTCCAGGCTACAGAAGAAGATATTAGAGACGTATTCGTTGAGTATGGCGAGGTTTCCCGCATTACTCTGCCCATTGATCGCGAAACTGGAAAACGTCGTGGCTTTGCCTTTATCAATATGGTCAAAGATGAAGAAGAAGATCTGGCTATTGCTGAGCTGGACGGAGCTGAATGGCTTGGGCGTGAACTACGTGTCAACAAGGCTAAGCCCAAAGGGGATGATAATAGACGCCCCAGTCGTGGTAGCAACTTTTCGCGCAACCCTCTCTAAATCAGCAACGACTAAAAACTAATCACTAACCCTTCGTGAGCTAACGATATATGAGGTTCAATGTCTTTGAGCTGATGGGCCAAAGCATTAAGCATAGTATCGGTTTGGCGAGGACCATAGTGAATCATCGCCAGTTGTTTGACATGAGCTGATTGCGCTAATTGGATAGCAGCTTGCCAAGGTTTGGGCGAAGGGTGAAGATTAATTTGGTCGCACATATCTACGTACATGCCATCGTATATTAGCAACTCGGCTTGATGGGCCATAAATATTAGATTTTCATCAATGCGTTCAGGATCGGTATCGGTAGCATAGACAACCGACTTTCCTTGGTGGCTAAGCCGATATCCGAGGGCATTGGTATGACCATTTAGGCCAATAGGTTCAATGGTGGTATCACCAATTTGAATAGTGCTGCCAGGGACAATGTCATGAAACATTAGCTCCGCCTGCATGGCCTGAAGTGGCACCGCAAATCCTGGCTTGAGCATCTGTGTAGTCAAACATTGTTTGATCGAAGCCCCATTGGCTGCAGTGCCACCATATATATGAAACTGATTGCCAGGCTCAAAGGCAGGTAAGAAAAATGGAAACCCCTGAATTCGATCCCATTGAGTGTGGGTAAAAAATAGATGTCCCTTTACAGGGTTTGACTGTTGGTGAAGGCTTTCACCTAGAACCCTAAGACCAGTACCACCATCAAAAATAAAACGCTGCTGATCAGCCAAAACCTCAATGCAGCATGTGTTACCTCCGTAGAATGCTGTGGCAGCCCCAGGTGTTGGCACACTGCCACGCACACCCCAAAACTTGATCGAGATGTGTGGCTGATACTGAAGTGTGCTTTCTTTACCTGACCGATAGGCAGATACACTCACAGTATGTATTCCCAAATTGTAAGCATACTCATAGAAGTTTGGTCGTCCCCAAAACGACTAACTCAAGTTAAACAGTGAGCATATAGGGACACATTTTATACGGCGATGTGCCCCTATAATGCTTAATCCACTATTCGAAGAGTATTCACCAAAGACCGGACTACTTAGCAGCCGCGATACACTTCTCAATTAGAGGCTGAACCTCATCTAACCCCTTCCAGCCTAGAATTTCGGTCACCTTTTTCTCTAGATTTTTGTAACTTTTAAAGAATTCTGCAATTTCGTCTAAGCGATGGGAGGCAACATCATCAAGGGTTTTAACATCGGCATAGCGAGGATCTTTGTCAGGAACACATAAAATTTTCTCATCGCGATCGCCACCGTCGATCATTTCAAGCATACCAATCGGTCTGGCTGCGATTACACAGCCAGGAAATGTAGGCTCATCCATAAGTACCATGCCATCTAGGGGATCCCCATCGTCGGCTAGGGTGTTGGGCACAAAGCCATAATCATAGGGATACTGGACGGATGAAAAGAGGACGCGATCTAAAGCAAACGCGTTGAGATCCTTATCAAACTCATACTTGTTTTTGCTACCACCCGCGATTTCAATCAATACATTGATCAAGCCTGGTTTAGGCTGAGCCTCAATACGAGATAAATCCACGATACTTCTCCAACTACTTATGACTAACCGAGATAGATCCTATAAATCGTCTATCCCGATAGCATTTTAGGAGAAAAGGGAGTCAGCACCCATGATATGGCTAGATCTTATTCGTTAGTTTGTATTACTGAATAGGGCAGTCCCCTTAAGGTGTCTATAGTTGTTGAGGAGAAGTAGGCAACTGTAAATAAGGGTAAGGTCAATGTTGCCAAAGCAATAACCATACCCAGTAAATTTACGAGCGGACTATGGGGGGTCTCAGAACTAGACTCTAATTGACTGGCAGATTCCATGCTGGAAGATGTACAAAAATCAATGAAAAACGGTTGTTTATACGCAGCTTGAAGCGCAGGCAGCGGGTAAAAAATTAGATATTAAAACGGTCCAGCCCTACGGTGGTCTATTCATGAACGAGTGATTTTTGTTGCGTACGGAATAACAGCATCCACTAGGGTAAACATCAACTAGTCTGCACTAAATTACTGATAGCAAGTGCTAAAACTTAGCATTTGCTAGACACGCTCACTTGATTCAAGGTTAACACTGCTTTGTAGATCTGAACTTAGCTAAGCACGGGAAAAATTAGACTTTTCGTCCCTTAATGTAATATGGCACAAGCAATAGAAAGGGCAGTCAACCTAAATGAGAATCGCTACAGATATTAATGATTTGCTGAATTATTAATTGGAATTGGTTTGTTCGATTAGTTCACGAATGATTTTGAGTTCGGCAAGTACCTGGCGCAATAGCTGATGGGTTAGGGTTTCTGGGGGTTGACTAATCTCGATGGTGACTTGCTTGATGCCGAGGACATCTTGAGCAAAGCGGGCCACTTCATTGGGGTGAAACATAAGTGGATCTTCTTTGTTCTGCCTGGATTCTGGATTAAGACGGGTGTGGTCAAAAGTTGGATTGAGAATCAAGGCATCGGTATTGGCATAACGATAGACCGATGCTCGCGAACGATTAAGCACTTTTTGCACCGCTTCGACAGTCATTAAGTTTTGCGGATCAGTATCGGCGGAAACTTGAGGCTCAATTGTATTGATAGCAGTCGCTACACCGTCTAATGCATTGATGATGTCGGGCATGGAATGACCAAATCTCTATTTTATGGTTAGACACACTGTACTCATAATGAGCCTCATGTCAATACCTCACAGTCTTAAAGGTAGACAGCAAAACTGTCTACCTTTAAGACTGAATGCACTCATAACGAGTCCTATTTCAATACCACTAATCTTTCTTTGAGACTCATTGAGAGGGACAAAATCCTGACTGATAGCACCCGGTATCGAAGGTCATCTACAAGGGAGTGCCCCTGCAGGATGGTCTTGGTGGAGATATGAATATCACTGCAGCAAATTTTGCAAAGACTGACATAATGAACTGGTTTCTCCGAGACCAGTTGTTTGCCACTCGAATGTATGAAAGCTAGGGTACTCGTCTTGCTTCTGTTATTCTTTTTGAGTTTCAATACCTGGTCAGAAAATTTAAAGCGGCCAGGTATTGATTTTTATCATTATTGGGGAGTTGCAAAAGCCCAGCAGCTAAGCACTTTTCCATTGGCTAGTCCCTACATCCACCCAGATGCCTATGCCACTGTATTAAACCGGTATACGGCGTCAGTTGACAATCCAAGGCTTAAGGCTGCAAATGCTTATCGTCAGGTATTGGACTTAACCGGTACTCCTCTGCTGTATACATTGTTTGCAACGTTACCCAAACACTATGGGCGAGCATTAGCCAGTTATCAATGCCTACAAATATTGATGTTTGTTACGGCGATTGTTCTGATCGGCATTCTAAAGGGGCAGCCCCATGGTTTTTGGCCATTAGCCTTGGTCCTATCGGCTACCTTTGTCCCCTTTACAGTTGATTTAGGAGTTGCTAACTTAAACGCTATTCAGCTCTTTTTAGTCACTATTTCAACCTTACTAGTCGATAGGGCTACGGGCGGTATTCCTCGTGAGAGGACTAAGAGCGGGGTCATAGTCCTCTGCCTATTTATCTTTATTGTGCTGCTAAAACCTAGCCTTTTGTTACCTATATTGTTTCTGGGGCTAGCATTTGGGTTGAAGTATGGAATCCCTAAATTAACGGTTTTAGTGCCTGTGGGTATGGCATTTATAGCGCTTATTGTTGCATCGACAAGTATATTCCTAGGGTCGTCTCGAGTTTGGTTGGATTGGTATGAGACTCTATCCAGTTCTAAAGATCGGCTAACTTATCCAATTGAAGCGGGTAATTTTTCAACAACGTGGCTGCTTTCAAGCGTTAGTCAGATTGATATTAGTGCTGCTGTTCTTGGCATTTTCTCGCTATTAGCTATCTCATTAGGTGGAGCTGTTATTCTGCCTGCTCTAAGAAAAAAAATAGCAATCCATCAGAGCATCCATGTGATGGCTGAGATTATTAAGAATACAGGCCTGGTAGTTAGTCTGGCCCTAACAGCAACGCTGGCATTGTCTCCCTTGGTGTGGTCTCACTATTACACGCTGTTATTGTTTCCAATCCTGTGGCTGTTCGACTTTGGTCGCTGGAGTGCCAAGAATATAGTTGGCCTTCTATCGCTTATCTTCTCGGGGGGAATCCTGCTTAAGATTATTGCTGTTGTATGGTTGCCTAGCCCTGAACTGCGGTCTCTAAACTTTTGTATTGGGTGTTTGCTGGTATGGGTGGGGCTTTTATTAGCGGTGGTTGAGATGGCAAATAAACGTTTGGGGAAATTGGTCTTATCGGCAGAATAGATTGTATTTCAGAATGCAGAAAATAGCATTAACACCGTCTTGCCAACCAATTTTTTTGCCTTCTTGATAGGTTCTACCGTAGTAAGAGATGCCAACTTCGTAAATGCGGCACTGCATTTTAGCAATTTTGGCAGTAATCTCAGGTTCAACCCCGAAGCGTTTTTCTTCAATGGTGAGTTTGTGAATAACTTCTTGGCGGAAGGCTTTGTAACAGCATTCCATATCTGTCAGATTAATATTTGTCAGCATGTTGGATAACGTGGTTAAAAAGCCATTGCCAACTCGATGCCAGTAGTAAACGACGCGATGGGGGTTGTCTCCTTGAAATCGAGACCCAAAGACGACATCGGCTTTATTGGCTAAAATAGGACCAATCATAGCCGGATATTCCTGGGGGTCATATTCTAGATCGGCATCTTGGATGATGACGATATCGCCGGTTGCGATCGCAAATCCACTACGAAGAGCTGCCCCTTTACCCAAGTTTTTGGAATGATAGACAATCCGGTCAATCTCATTAGCCAGCTTAGTTTTTAATAGCATTTGGGTGCCATCTGTGGAACAATCATCGACGACAATAATTTCAATGTCGTTGATGGGTGACGCTTTGACGGCTTGAATAACCTGGCTAATAGTACCAACTTCGTTAAAGCAAGGGATGACAACTGAGAGTTTCATGTCGTGTGGACTGAAAGGGATGAGCCAATGCTCCATAGGGCAGTGCGATCGCGCTGCTAATGGGTCTTACCCATAACAGCATGCACATCTTTATTGAGCAATGTGCTAATCATTACAAGTTTTCTAGTTAAAAAGGATAGGGGCCAGGGGCAGTCGGAAAAACTAGCCTTATAATTACGTAGACTGCTATGTTTTACATATTGCCCCAGCTGGCGGCAGGTCTTTAGGATAATTTTTGCTGACTGTACATCTGAACAACCCTAAGCATCTTATGGTCTGACATGCTAAATCCCAATCCGTTTTCATCCCGAACCCAGAGCATTAGAAATGTACAAGTCATAGTAAGGGTATGCTCATCGATGGGTGTATGAGTGTAGATCTGGGCGCAGTAACAAGCTTTTATGACACGCAATTTAGAACAATTTTCAACCACCCAACTAAGTCGCTCCGCTGAAACCGTGCTTCAGAAGGTGGTGCAAGGAACTGCCGCCGTTACGGGTAAAGATTTCTTCTCAGCGTTAGTGGAAAATCTGGCTTTAGCCTTAGGGGTACAAAATTGCGTGGTGACTGAGTTAAGGCAGGATGGTCATTTGCATACGTTAGGATTTTTCCGGGATGATCAGCTGCAGCAAAATATCAGCTATGACCCGATGGATGGTCCCTGTGAGACGGTACTAACTGAAAATGAATATTACTGTCCCTATGGGATTCAAGACTTGTTTCCAAATCACCCGGTTTTGTCAGCGCTTGGGGCCGATAGCTATATTGGGGTTGGGTTGCAAAATGTGGAGGGTAAAATCCTGGGGGATTTGATTATTGTCGATAGTCAACCCATTTTGGATCGTCAGTTACACAAAAGCATTCTACAGATTTTTGCCGCTCGAGCGGCTGCAGAATTGGAACGGCAACGGGCCACCCTGGAACTGCAGCAACTTAATGAAGAGTTAGAGCAGCGGGTGGAACAACGTACAGCTGCGTTGCAAGCGGCTATACAGGATCTGAAGCAAACTCAGGCTCAGCTCGTTCAAAGTGAAAAAATGTCCTCTCTGGGGCAGTTGATCGCAGGGATTGCCCATGAGATCAACAATCCTAATACGTTCATTGTTGGTAATGTCAGCCATGTTTCTACTTATACTAATCAATTGCTAGAGCTGGTCAGGCGCTATCAACAGGTGATGCCTAATCCATCGCCTGATATTCAAGCTGCGATCGCAGACTGTGACCTGGACTTTGTGCAACAGGATTTACCTCGTCTGTTGGGTTCGATGCAAACTGGTAGAGATCGCATTCAGGAGCTGGTGCGCTCCTTTCGGAATTTTGCACGACTCGGAGAATCGGAGAAGAAGGTGGCAGATCTGCATGAAGGTATTAACAGCACCTTAGTATTGTTATCTCATCGACTCAGACCCTCAGCCAAAAGATCTGAGATTCAGGTTATTAAACAATATGGAAAGCTACCCAAGATTGACTGTTACCCTGGGCAACTCAACCAGGTTTTTATGAGCATTCTCACCAATGCTCTTGATGCCTTAGATAAAGGTGTAAAGAATCAGCAGCTCGAACCTTGCATTCACATTAGTACTGCCGTGGAAAAGGATACTATCGCTATTCACATTGCCGACAATGGTATGGGTATCAAGCCAGATTTACAAAAACATCTATTTGAACCATTTTTCACAACGAAACCAGTTGGGCAAGGTGTTGGACTAGGTCTGGCGATGAGCTACCAAATTGTAGTGCATCAACATAATGGCAAACTTTACTGCCAGTCTTCAGAGGGAAAGGAAACAACATTTACGATTGAAATTCCTATTCAAGTTGAAACAGCCGTGGGATTTAGTTGAGGAATCTTGCCAAGGAAAGTTCAAGGGTGAGAGCAGCATCGGTAAGGTTTTTTCTCAGCGTTGGCAGAAAAGCTGGTAGCAGCATAAGGTGCTCGGAACCGTGTGGTTACAGATCAGGGAGGTACAGGGCCTTTGCCAGTTGCTTCTATGGGTGTAAAGTATTGTGCGCAAGGGGTTCGGCGGCCAGAAAGTAAGAGTATAAATTTAGTCCATTATTAGTCCACCAAAGCAAGTCTTGACCTCATAGGCCCTGCAAATAAGATGTTTCAAGAAGCTGAGTAACTGCCTAATACGCAACTAGTCAAAGACAGCAAAATTGGACTGGGCATATTTATCAAGCAAAGAACTCAGCAACCTTTCCTTTTAGAATTTTGTCGCAGCGCGCAAAATTCTAAGCCACCTCACCGAGCGCCCCCACAGGCTCCCAGGAATATCCTAGATATTTTTTCGTGGGTTCTAGGGCGACGGAACGCCCTAACCATGGGGGTGTGGGGAACTCGGAGGGACCCCACGCAGCCGGTTTTGCCATTAGTCAACCCTAGATTGGCTCAAGTTTCGAGGATTTGCTGCTTAGAATAGGCTTACTAAGCTCCTGCACCTGGCACGGACAGTAACCTTATGACACTCCAGCAACTTCAACCTCAGTTATTAGCCCTATCTGCAGAAGAAAAGGCTCAGGCCATAAATCTACTAGTAGCTAGTCTTAGCGATAGTTGGCCTGGGATTAAAAAAACATCGGGGGTAATGGGTGGGGATGCCTGTATTCGTCAAACGCGAATTCCGGTTTGGTTGCTGGTAAGTTTGCGTCACCAGGGGGCGACCGAAGCTTATTTGCTTGAGGATTATCCAGATTTGGCGGCAACTGATTTAGCGAATGCCTGGCTCTATGCAGACACTCACTCTGATGAGATTGCTGCTGTTATACAGTGTCAGGTGTCTGCATAGTGATAGCTAAACCTTATTCACAAAAGGAAGGGCCAATGACGGCAGCGATTGGTGAAATCATCCGTAATGGAAATGTATTTGATGTCAAAAATTGGTCAATGACTATGCCAACGGCAGATGAGTTTTTTCAGGCGGTTGATGCATTATTCAATACGTTGTCAGAGCGTGAAATTGACTATGTATTGGTGGGTGGCATTGCTTTACTCAGCTATGTAGAGGGGCGTAATACTCAAGATATTGATCTGATTTTGGGGCGTACTGCCCTCGATGCACTGCCAGAAATTACTGTTAGGGACGAAAATAAAAATTTTATTCGTGGTGCCTTCGAACGATTACAGGTTGACATTTTGTTGACGCAGAATGATTTATTTCGATTGGTATTAGAACAATTTTCTACAGAAAGACAGTTTGGAGAACGCACCATTTGCTGTGCCACTGTCGAGGGATTATTTCTGTTGAAGTGTTATGCCTTGCCTTCGCTTTATCGTCAAGGAGACTTTGGTCGGGCTAGCATTTATGAAAATGATCTGCTGTTGCTACTTTTGAAATATTCGATCGATATCGATAATTTGTTTGCTATTTTGTCTAAGCACCTCCTGGCTACTGACTTAGCTGAGGTTGAAACTATTATGGGTGAAATTCAAGGACGAATTCGTCGATTTAAGCTGCAGCAACAAAATCTGGAAAAAGATTCATAGTCAAAGGTCGCAAATGCAGTCTTTATGCGAATAGCGATACCTCATCCCCTCTCGGGATGGATCCCCTTTTGGAAAGGGGATGGGGTGGGTTGACCGTTAGCGCTAGTGATCGAAACCCACCCCGCCTTACAGGCACACTTCCCGAGAGGGGATGAGGTCGGTAGTCTGTTAAATGAAATTTAACTTGCAAAGATAGGTAACTACTTACTGACCGCTAAGGTTAGGAGGTATTGAAAACTCGAACTCCTCTGAGGGATTCTCTACACTAACCTTGCCAGTAAAGGTATGTAGGTTTCCCTGAAACAACACATTTAAAGAGAAGTCAGCGGAAGTTGGCCCATCTTCACTGCACGCCTCATCGAACTTTACTGTGACAGTATAGTTGCCTAGAGGAGGAGAGCTGTCTAATGGCCATAGGACATTATCAATCTGGGTTGTCGTTGGAAATGGCTCGGCACAGTTAGAGTATCTTTCTATGTCGCGTCTATCGCCGTTAGGATCAAAAACATCCATGTCTAGGTCAACGGGTCCAGTCCAGTCCAGAGTAACTTGCACATTTCCGGGAGGAAGTGCGCTTGTAGAAGCTTGTTCAATAATCTCTGGTGTAAATGGGTTTTCCAGATTCTGTAAGATGCTGAGCCATTGTTGTCGGAGGGCTTTAAATTCCCCTGGCAAAAATAGAATCTGATCACTATCGAGCCAGTCTACAACAACCTCCAAATCTTGAGCAGCACCAGTCAAATCATTAACAAGGGCTCGGGCTATGCTGCGAGCTTGCCAGCCCCATTTATTATTATCCGGTGCTAGAGCAAGGCTATTGTCACAGGCGAATAAAACTTCAGCCGAGGCTTCATAACGACTACCATTCCAACACAACATTTCCCAATCCGCAGCAATAATATCTGCGCCAAAATCTTGAGCCTGTTGATAGGCTAAAATCGCCTCGTCAATATTTCCACTTTGAGCCAGTTCTTTGCCTTGATTAAGTCGGCCAGTTGCCACAAGCGCAACCGGATCAGTCTCTCGAATGTCCTCAGTTGATGGAATCAAATCAATAGTGGGATCTAAAGTCAGGGCTTCTCGATAAGCGATAATTGCTCCTTCGACATCGCCTCGCTCTGCAAGTCTTTCGCCAGTTTCCACTCTATGTAGTGCAACTCGCCTAGCAGCGACGATTCTGGGGTCACTGTCTAATGCATCAGTATCTGGATCCAGATCAACCAAGCTGTTCCAGCTTTGAGCAATTTGTAGTTGAGCTACACTTTCATCAAATTTTCCACGCCGGGCAACTTGCAGGGCCTTAACAACTAGTGTAGGTGCTGCTTCCGCCAAAAGCGAAGGAGTCTGACAAGCCTTTAACGTATTTAGATCCTGAGGATGGGTCGTTAAATAATCACTGATCCAGCCACAGCTTTTGGCAATTAGATCTTCCAGCTCAAAATTCCACAACTTCACCGTACCATCAGCGCTGGCGCTAGCCAGGGTCTGACCATCCGGAGCAAAACTCACACTCCAGACCGCGTTGGAATGGCCTTCAAGGGTTTGTAGTTCTCGCCCACTTTTGTCCCATAGCTTCACCGTACCATCAGTGCTGGCGCTCGCCAGGGTCTGACCATCCGGAGCAAAACTCACACTCCAGACCGCGTTGGAATGGCCTTCAAGGGTTTGCAGTTCTCGCCCACTTTTGTCCCATAGTTTCACCGTACCATCACCGCTGGCGCTAGCCAGGGTCTGACCATCCGGAGCAAAACTCACACTCCAGACCGCGTCGGAATGGCCTCCAAGGGTTTGTAGTTCTAAATAATCGGGCGCATAATAGGCTTCTCGCAGTACCGAAATGGCTTGCAGTCGGCGGCTAGGTAAAATTGAACTTTTTAGATCGCTACTAACCGCTGAGACCAGCTTGCCATGAGATTTCATAGTTAACAAAATCTGGCCAACACTTGAGATTGATTCTCGTTGTTTAATTTCTTGTCCTAGTTCTAAAGCAGTTAGCAAAGCCTTAAAGTTCAGATTGCTAGCCATGAGATTTTCGACAGTCAGTGCTTCTGCTTGAATATCAGAATTCAAGGCTTGAATTTTAGCTTTCTGTTGTTCTTGTTCAGCTCTTGCTGTGGCACGTTGAGCCTGAATCGCATTTTCCTCAGCAAGTTTAGTTTGATCACGTGCAATATTTGTTTGTCGCTGAGCTTCCGCCTCTCCCTCTTCTGCCCTCACCACAGCAGTTTCTGCAAGTTGACGCTGTTCAGCCTCAGCTTCTTGCGCCTGCTCAGCTTCTTGTTTTCGTTTTTGCGCCTCAGTATTAGCAGTTTCTGCTTTTTTCTTGGCCTCCACAGCTTCAGAACGTTTGCTATCTGCTTCTTTACGCGCTAATTCAGCATGACCAAGGGCATCTTCTAAATCTTTCCCCCGTTTCTCTAGCTCATCACCACGGTCATTAGCAAGTTCTGTTTGTTCCTTCGCTAGTTCTGTTTGTTCATTTGCGACTCCCCATTGCACATAGGCATATCCTGCTGCACCCATAGCCACACCAGATAGCATGAGTAAGCTACCAATAAAACTATAAAGCACTCTATTTTTCCGACGCTGGACCAGTTCTTTATCTCCAGCACTGGCATCTAAAAACGCCATCGTCTCCTCAAACTCAGGTGCATAGCGCCCCGCCCAAACCTCATTAGGCTGCACCACCTGTCGCCAGGTCAAACCAACCGTCAATTCCGGATCCTGCAAATAACCAGCCTGCCCCGCTTCATGCAATGCTGCAGTCTCCGCCAATCGCCGATAAATCTGAGCCGATTGCGCCTCATCATCCACCCAATCCTTCAGACGCCGCCACACCCGCATAAAACTCTCATGGGAGATATCCAAAACACTGGCTTCACCCAGCTCCACCCCCTCTGGGGGTATTAAAAACGAACGCCCCGTTGCCCGAAAAGTATCCACTACCCGAATCACCTCTTCCGGTGTAGCTCCAGCAACGGCACAAACTTCCGCGAGAGACGTAGGCCGCCGAATCTCACGATTATCTGGCCCTTTCTCTGTTAAACACTTAAACAACTTCTCCGCAACCGTTTGTGAGCGATCATCCAACGACTGATAAATTTCATCCGCATGTTGCGATAGCGCCCCAGTCATGCCACCAACCGCTTCATAATGCCGCAAGTCCAAAGGCTCATTTGGACCATGATCTTGGGACCACCGCCGCCACGTCCGCATCATCGCATGCTGCAAAATCGGCAACTGATCCGGGTCATCCCCCATATCATTCAGCACCCGATTCACCAATCTTGGCATAATCGTTGCCTCGCCCACCGCCACTGGACCCTCAACCGCACTCCGCCGCTGGTCCCGCGTCATCCGTGGAATCAAATACTGACTGTCATTGATCGCCTCCGGCAACCCACGAAACTGAGCACAGTCCCCCAAAAAGTCTGACCGCATCGTCAGCACCACATAGATAGGAACTTCCTCCTGCTGCACCGCCGTCAAAAACAACTTCACAAACGCAGCCGCCTCATCGTCAGCCGCCACCGTATCAGCCATGCGCTTAAACCGAAACAGTTCCTCAAACTGATCGATCACCAACAACAAACTTTCCCGCACCGCCATCCGGGCCTGCTTAACCACCTCAACCAGACCTAAGTCCCCTCGCCGCAGAGTAGTTTCCGTAAGCTCAGTATATAAGTCACGATCAGCATCCTCTGGAGCCTGACCAAACACATCAGGCTGATTCAGCGCCTCAGCCAAATTTCGAATCGGGGCATTCCCTGGCCGCATCAGCGCCACTCGCCAGTGAGAACTCGCCTCATTCAAGAAACCACTGTAGAGCGATGGCAATAACCCTGCCCGCACCAATGATGATTTACCACTACCCGAGGAGCCTACCACCGCTAAAAAGCCCGTTTGATGCAGACGTTCTAGCAGCTCATCCGCCTGACCCTCACGACCAAAAAACAGATGCTCTTCATCCAGGTCAAAGGGGCGTAGACCCGGAAATGGATTTGTTATCGTAGGTGAAGCAACCATAACTATCCTCCTCCCTGAGCTACCTGCACCAAAAAGGGCTCTAAACTATTGGGCGTAAACCCATCAGCCCCCTGAATCACAGGAATATTTGCTGCCGCCATCTGTTTTTGAGGGTCAGCCACATACACCGCCTTAGCCAATAACGGTCGCAGACGTTTATAAAGGGTTTTCTGCAGCGCTAGCAAACGCCGTTTTAACCAAAGTCCGCTAGCATCGTGGCCATAATAAATTAAAACCGCATCACACTGTCGTAATAAGTTTTCCGAAGCTGCCAAACTACTTGTTTCGTAGTCAGGTAACTGCACTTCAAAGCGCTCACTTAAAAACTCATACAGTGGCTCAATCGTGGGTGAAACCAAATCTTGCTCATTGCAATCCAGCAATACCTTGAGCGAACCATTGGCCTCAGCAGGCTCAGCAGTCGGTCGTTCCAGACGATCCTGAATAAACGTTTTCAGATCCTCTAAGCCAGTATTGAGAAAATCTGGATCATTTTGTAATACTTGCAATGCTTCATCAACCGGCTGCTCTGTCGATGGCATCCAAAGGATACGGCTAAAGTCAGAACGAGTCTGTACCGTCTGAGCTGCCAGCTGTACCTGCTCCTGACTTCTAGCAAATGCCATCTGTTGAAATATATCAGCATAGGAGCTGCCAACCGTGGGTGGATTGCTGACTAAATGCACTGATAGCCGACTCGTCTGCAAAGACTGCTGCACCGCTTTATTAAACTCGCTGGGATCATTGGGAAGCGGTTCACTGGGAAATATTTGATAGCCCTTTAACTCTAAATCACGCCGAATTTGATCCCGCTCATCTTCTAAGCCTATGGGTACCTCAGCCAGGTAAATCTGCTGCTTGTCCGGTTGCGGTGGGCTTGTCGGCATACTTGATAGTAAGCCAAGCGGTTGAGCTGTTTCAGGAGCTTCTGAAGTTTGAGCAGTGGCCGCCTCAAGAGCATCTAGAGTTTTACAAATGTCGTAGGCCAGATCCTCTAATTTAGCCAGGTACTTATTTCTCGATTCCACTCCAAAAATTGGACTAAATTCCCGTGGACGCCCAGTATCATCCACTTCGTAAAAGGCATATCCAAGCAGCGGTTTAAGAATTTCAGGATGCTTTTCAAGGGGCACTGCCGTTTTAATCACCTTGAAAATACGTGATTTATTATCAATCCGAACGCCCAATAGCTGATTGGCAGTAGTATAAAAGTGTTTCAGCTCGCGCGAACACCATTCAGACTTTAAGTAACGTGGCGACAGGACCGATACTAATAGAGCCACCTTAGGCAGCCGTTCTATAATCTCGTCACCAAAGTAATCATTACCTTGGAGATTTTGGCGATCCCGCCAGATCCTTGGCTGCTCTCCTCTCAACTGCGTTAGCCGGATCTCTAGGCCCTTATGGAAATGATCGATCCAGCCCTGTTGATCTGTCTCCGCGACCCAATTATCAACGTGGGTAAAGCTAATAAAAATATCATGCTCAAAAACCATCGCCGACCAAGAGGGATGAACGATAACGCACTTTAAGACCTAAATTTACCCTATCTAAGCAAATATACCTGAATCAATCTGAATGAAAAGTACCCTTGGGGGGTATTTTTAATGGATTCATAACGATTTGAGAGCTGTAAAAGAAAGCAAAACCATTTAGGAAAGGCAACTTCTTGAAATAATTCTTGTTATTTACCAATTTACCGATTTGCCCACCTCCTATCATCAGGCGAACGTACCCTAAAACTTTGCGATCGCATCCCAACTTATCTAGAAACTTGTGGTGCGATCGCCTCATCCCAATAAGGTAAACAAACAACCCACAAACCAGAAATCGAGTTAGAATTAGTTAATCTGTACCACTCTATCGCTATGCCACCAAAGCAAAGCCCAATTGATTCATTAGCAGAAGCTACCAATGCCAAGTTAGGGCGTCTAGAAGAAGCTGTCATCAGCTTGGCAGAATCAATGAAAGCTCAAGCTGAAGTGATAAAAACTCAAGACACACAAACCAGAGCAACCATTGAGCAACAAGGACAAACAACACAAACCTCTATCGATCGACTATCCGGTGAAATGCGTACATTCCTTGAAGCCCTCAACAGACTCGAACGAGGGATAGGTCGCATGGTCAACACCTGGGAAAGCCAGAACCGTTTTCTCCAAGAAGTCGTACAGCGCCAAAATCAGAGTACAGAAAGGTTACAGGCTTTAGCTGACCAACAAATGCAAATGCTAAACAAAGCCCTGGATGCAATGGTCTTTAGCAAAAATTAAATAGAAACATTTCTAGTCAAGCAACAACCCCGTAGGGTGGGTAACTCCCCCGGAATAACCGTTGCAGTTTGCCAATACCTTGACTTACCCACCGTTTATCAGAGGTTGATGGGATCTGAGGTTTGAGATCGCACCGAACCCATTAGGATTCACTAAACTGCTTCAATAACCAACGATTCACCGCCCCATCATCATCCGTCTGACTACGGTTCAGCGCCTCTTTAATCACAGCAATAGCCAAACCCGGCAACACACTAGACACCTGAATTTGCCGACTCCCCCCATTGGCAACCTCAAACGCAAAAACAGTCCCATCCTCAACATTCACCACCCAATACTCTGCTACCCCTAAACGCTCATATAGCAAACGCTTCTGACCTAAATCATCACTTAACGTCGTTGCAGAAATCTCAATAGCCAACGTCGGTGGACCAAAACTATCAATATCTATGGGCTGATTATTTTGGGTGGGGCGTTGCAACTCAGGACCAATGTAATAAGCCAAGTCCGGCTGACATTCCTGTTCACCTTGTTTTCGAAAACTACCGTTAGTAAAAGAAACAAACTTAATATCCTTAAGCGTCCCATACAAACTCACAACAGCCGCCAGTAGCGAATTACTTTGGCTATGAGCTGAACCAATAGGCATCGTTTCAATTCTCATCCAGCCGATATCGTAGTAAAAGCGAGCCTTTTCTGTGTTTGGGTGGTCGATCAAACCCAAAAAATCAGCCCAGGTACCTTTAACCCAGGTATCAAGGACTAATGTGGACGGTGTGGGTGCAGTACTAACCATGTCATTTCCTACTTCCAGACCTAGTGTACTGAATTTGTCAGCACCATGAATACAACCATAGGCAGAATCGCGATCATTGCACTCCGTTAACCAAGCTGGCATAGAACGCACCTACCGATTAAGGTATCTCCATCAGCACTATGCCTCGGAGATGTCTTGTGAATGCCGAAGCCATTCCACAGGAAACATTAGAAAAAATTGTTGATTTCCTATGTGAAGGCAACAAAGCAGACGCCATCCTGCTCTACCACCAGGCAGGCAACGTCGATCTAGAGCACGCCTGGATTGCTATTCAGGACATCCTCACTGACCTGGGAGAAGAGAGTGCGGCTTTATCCAACCGGGCAATGGATGATTCTGCTTACCTGGAAGCCCAGTATTATGCCAATTGGTGCCTCCCTGAAAGCCCTAATACTGAAAGTATCCATCAGACAAGCCTGGGTAAATGCACCTTCAAACAGTTACCCCAACAGTATCAAGAGCTTTTCAACCTTGGCCCTAACCACATAAAGAAAATACGGTTCTTCCCTCAACAAGATATTGTCTGCCTCATATTGTTGGCCCTGCCGGTGCTTTTCTTATGGTCGATGGCACCCTTTTTAGGGTTTTTCGGTGACTTTCCCTTGATGTGGGCCTGGAATACCTGGCCTCGGGTTGTCTTCATTCTCTGCACCTTGATAGTGTGCATTCCACCCCCTGTAATGGGTGTCTACACTGTGAAGATGATCCAGGTGATGATCGAGTTCATTCGTAAGAAAAGAGCAGGAGCCCACATCTATGGACTGATCATTGATGAACATAATGTTGTAGGCCGACACTTTGCAGCATTTGAACAAAAAAAGAACTGTTTATTCTTGCCTCGCCATAGAATTAAAAACTTTGCCTATAAGGGGGGCAGTCGAGTTAGCACATCCAAATTTTTCATACAGTTTGTCGACCATCAAGACCAACGCCAATGGTTAACATTAGAATACGGCAGTAGCTGCTTTGGCCTGAAACCATACAAGCTCCATGCTCTATTTCAAGGCTTGAACAAAGATAGTCAGGAAAAGTAAAGTGACTTACTTACGCTCTGCATGAATGTAGTCCACAAACAGAAATTTAGGCTCCAGAACAAAACGTAGTCCCGCCGCTCCGCCCAGACCCACTAGCCCTAAGCCCATCAGCAATAAACCAGGCCATAATCGCAGGGAATCTGGCAATACAGCGACAACGGTCAAACTGACGACAAAGAAAATCAACAACCCCCACTGCAGGCGACGAATTGTTTTCAAGGCACTGCGACAGCTTTGGCAATGTTGCGTATGCTGATGATACCGATCGAGCATTTGCCGATGATTTTGGGCTGCTGCAGGCGCAAGAGCTGGCATAGGCACCTCCCCAAACGGCTGATTCTGGAGGTAGAGGTCGCACCATTTACGGAATTCAATCACAAAGCGATCGGCACTGGTGGGCAGCTTATAGGCGGTTTTCCAATCCTGGATTTGCAGCTGTCGTTGTAACCGTTGCTGCTGCTGCTGCAGCAACACCATATCCCCATCCAGCACCGCGTTGCGCATGGTCACGTGGGACCACCAGCGCGGCACAACCTGATGTAGCCTCAGGGCAAAGTTGCGGGGAAACTGAGCCACTATCCGGCATTTACCCGGCACCGTCGGAATGCAATAGGTCACCAGCCCCACCTGTTTCCCCGAATCCCCAAAGGTCAGCTCATACTCGACTCGACAGGGGGGCTCAAAGGTGAGATGGCTCTTAAAACGTCCTTTCGATTGGGCCTCTATCCGCTCGACTGTAGAGTGAAGGATCTTAATCGGCAATGGCGCAGCATTGGCTCGATTGCCCTGGACACCATGGTGGGCAAAGGACACATGGCTGGGGTCAACTACATTTTCCACCAGGGTTTGCCAGTCGTACTCTAGATCACGTACATAGGAATCCCACACAAATCCCTTACTGGCGTCAACTTGAGCAGACAGGGGCAGTGGGGTTTCGTGGGCGATATCAGCACTGGCGGCATCAGGCCAGATCCACAGCAGATCATTCTTGGTTTGGCTGGGTAGGACCGTAGCGCACAGTTGCGATCGCTGGTCTGGTTGAAAGTCAGCCTCTGCCTGAGGTAATGCCTGACACAGCCCTTTACTATCAAACTGCCAACCATGATAACTGCACATCAGATGACCACTTTGCTCATCCACCCGTCCTTCGCTCAGGGGGGCTAGCCGATGGGGACACTGATCTAGAAAAGCCCGATAGGTATCAGAATTACGCGGTTTCCAGATCACGATCGGGACGCCCAGTACCGTCACCGCCGTTGGATAATCAGGGCGGAGGTCAGCGACCGGCGTGACAGGATACCAATGATGAAAAAAGTTGAATGGGTCAGCCACTGTTGTACCTCTAAAACATCCCTGTAAACTCCTAACGCAGGAGGATCAACCTAATCTATCCATCAGAATACGGTGCATTGTCTGAGTCGTAAAATTGTAGAGAGTCCCTTACACTTCCAAGGTCTTCCGTCCTGCTTTGTATCGGTGGCTATTGAAAATAGATCCTAAACCCTCACCCCATTGCACCCTAACCATGTCTCCCAACCAAGAAGCCGTCACCATCGCCATTGCCGTCCTCCTCTCCACCACCCCAGAAACCCGCCTGGGCCAACTGCTAAAAGTTTGCCTGGCGGCCAAAGTAGACGGCGATGTCAACGCCAAAGCCAAAGAACTCTTCAAAGACACCGATAACCTCGCCCACTGGGTCCAAGAGGTCATCGGTGATGACGGACAATACACCCCCGACGAATGGCAAGCCCTGGGTGAAATGGACCTGCTCGATAATGTTGAAAAATTCGTCGCCGGATTACTGACCGAAGTTGAAGCCCTATAGTCTGCTGTAGTCTTTAAAGGTACTGGTTTAACCTGGTATGAGTTACTGTAAATGCGTCACTGGCCTTACGCAGTATCTAGCAGTATCTAAAGGGTGTTTGTATGTCTCTATTTTCATTCTCAGGTAAACGTCCCGACAATCTAGGCGTTAACCAAGGTAAACTACTCGCCTGCCCCAGCACGCCCAACTGTGTCTGTAGTCAGGCTGACGCCAGCGACCAGGAGCACTTTATCGAACCCATTGCCAGTAATAAAGCGCCAGGAGATGCGATCGCGGCCCTCAAAGCCATCATCGAAGGCATGGAACGCTCCACCATCAACGAAGCCACCGACACCTACCTCTACGCCGAATTTTCCAGTAAGCTCATGGGCTTTGTGGATGACGTTGAATTCTATGCCGGGCAGTCTGGAGTGATCCAGGTGCGAGCCGCCGCCCGCTTAGGCAAGTCAGACCTGGGTGTGAATCGTAAACGAGTAGAGACGATTCGAGAGCAGTTCCAAGCCAACAGCTGACCATGCAACCAGAGCCAACCCCAGCGCCAGAAACAGTGGACCCGACTGTGGACCCGGCAACAGATAAGCAAAAGGTTCACCTCAGTCGCCTGGCACAGACAACGCTAGATTATCTGATGTCCCTCAGCTTTCGTCAGGGGAATCTACAGCAATATCTCAATGACATTGCCCGTGGCGTTTCAGAACTCACCGCCATGGACTGGTCCGTTGTCACCCTTAACCGGGGGGACTATAACAAAATCCTGGCCAGTAACATTGACCTGGGAGAGGGCTCTGACGAAGCCTATCCCATCCATGGCTCAGTTGCTAAAACCGTTGTCCAAACCCAACGCCCCTTGACGGTAACCGATAGCCAATGTGAAACCCAATATGGTGAAACACCGGAGGGCTATCGGGCCTACCTTGGTGTCCCCCTACAGTCACCGGCTGGCAAACTGTTGGGGACCATCTGCTGTTTCAACAAGCAGCCCCGCAATTTTGATCCAGAAGAAGTCAAATGCGTGGAGCTATTTGCTGAGCGGGCCACCACCGCCATTGATAACTTTCAGATGTACCAACAACAGCTGAAGTTCAATGAAAGGCTCGAAGCCGAGGTGGCCAAACGCACCGCCGAACTAAAAGAGGCCCAGACCCAGCTGATCGAAAAAGAACGGCTGGCGGCCATTGGCGAATTTACCTCCATGATTGTCCATGAAATTCGGAATCCATTGACCACGGTGAGGATGGGGCTGCATGCCCTCAAGGCTCTGGACCTATCTGAACGCGATCGCAACCGCCTCAGCCTCGCCCTCGAAGAAGAATCTCGCCTCAAGCAGTTGTTAGATGGCATCTTGCAATATGCCAAACCTCAGGTTCTAGAGACTACCCAATGCGATCTCAATCAGCTGATCAAGGAGACCGTTGAGACACTTTCAGAACAGCCTGATATTGCCGAACGCAGTTTGAACGTAAAGCTGGCTGCGTCAGCGGTATATGTGGCTTGCGATCGCGACAAACTAAAACAAGTCTTGATCAACCTTATCAGCAACGCCTGCGAAGCCATCGACAAAGGAGAACAAGTCACCATCTCTCTCTCCCAAACAGAGCAGGCATATCTCACCGTTCACAATGGCGGTACCCCGATTCCCCCCGATACCCTGGCCCGCCTCACCCAACCTTTCTTCTCAACCAAGTCTTCCGGTAATGGCCTCGGCCTCGCCATCGTCAAACGCATTATCGATGCCCATCAAGGTAGTCTCACATTTACCTCTACCCCAGAAACAGGCACTACAGCCACAGTTTACTTACCTGCAGACTGATAGCAACAAATTCTCAAAAAAAGACAAGTGAGTATCAATGCGGGACTTAATCTGAGGTTTTTTAGTCTCACTTTGATACTCACTGGTTGTGTAATAATTTCTGTCTAATACCAAATCCGAATTCATTAAGCCCGATTAAAAATAGACAATCTTGTAGGGGCACTTCCTTGTGGATGCCCTGCGATGCTGGACGCTATCAGCCAGGATTTCTGTCTAAGTTACCTAGAGTTTTTGTTATTGCACGTTTACAGAACCGTCTGCATGGACCTCAATCAGGCTTTGAGCCGATAACTGATTAAAATGGCTCACTTTCGAACAAGAGATGAGATACGAAAGTGCCATGATTACAGTGCTTTCATCACCTAGATTTACTGGGTTGCCATGCTCTCCTGCGCCGATCTGAAAACCATCGTTTTTGGTCAGGGTCATGGCGACATTGATTAAGTATAGGGAATTTGTCTTTTCATCTTGGGCTGATTCGATCACAATTTTCATCTCTGCTGAGTTCTCTGGGCAGATAGCAACCGTTTTTTCATGCTTTTGGGTGTTGGCGATGTCTAACTGTTGCCGGACATCTTCTGCAATCAGATTTGTTAGCTCTGAATCAAGTAACGTTTCACCTGTTGGGGTTGGTACAGATGGTTGATTACACCCCACAATAGTCGCTATGGCTAGCATTGCCGTTATCTTAAACGGAGTGTTAAGAGCTACCCAGAAGTTTCGCTTCGGCATTGATTTAGATTTGCAGTGATCTACCTAAAATTACAAGGTGCCTGCGACATGGTCAGCTAAGTTTAACTGCCCTCATAGCTCAATGTGGATGACTAACGCATGAACCAACGTACATCAAGGTGAGTCTACACGAGATTTTCACCTGAAGCTTATACCTGGAAAAGGTTTCAGGCCCTATGACACCTTTTCGTCAGAATCCATACCATGACCCCCTATAAGACTGTTTTGCTGAATAACCTCAAAATCTTATTCTTACATCAAGATTTAATATTCTCAATTTTAGACCCATAAAAAGACAAGATAGTCTCATTTTGAGGATAATATTCATGAGGTTTGCAGGCCAGGGTTCTCCTCACACTGTAGATAGGGGTATCAATTTAAGCCGAGAAATCCTGACTGGGTGGGGAGTCAGGCCTGTGTATAGAGTTCGAGAAATTTTGGCCTTTAAGCCCAAAAGCCTCTCTCTGAAAGGCTTTTGGGCTTGAGTATTTATGCTCAGCTTTGATGAGATTTATACAGAAGAAAAGCTTGAAAGTATTGAAAACTCGTTAGGCATAGAGTGTCAAGAGTCCTTAGAGACCAAAATTTCTCCATGTCTAGACAAAGGCCTATACGAGGCAATTAAGGTCCGCTTCGCTGAAGTCGGCATCATGATTCCTTTCCCACAGCGCGACTTGTATATGTATGGGATATCAAGAGATATATAGAAAAATGAGTTATTCTAGACAGCTATAGAGCAGGCTCACAAAGCTGAGAAGCTAGGTTCATGGAGTCGCTTTAATTTGCGACAAAAGACGCTCAGGTTGCTCCACTGTATCTTAAATTCACTGGAGGTTGAAAATGATAACCGAGTATTATGGCACCAACAACGACGACGTCCTCTCGGGCGGGCTAGGAAATGACTGGATTTTTGGGTTGGGCGGTAACGATGACCTATGGGGAAGTGCTGGAGATGATTATCTAAACGGAGGAGATGGGGATGATATATTACATGGGGGAAATGGGGATAACTATCTCTATGGTGGAGCTGGAAACGATCTACTTATTCTTTTTGGCCAGGGCTCAAACATCGCTGTAGGTGGTGATGGTAACGATGAGATAATTATGAGCGGCGGAGTAGGAACTCAAAAAATCTACGGGGGTAATGGCAACGACTATATTTTGTTAGACAACAATGTTGAAGCCAACAATTATATTTCCGGCGGCAACGGCGATGACTATATCTTTAGACTGGGAGATTCTAACGACACAATTTCGGGTGGAGCTGGAAACGACACGATTTTTATCCTTGATGAGGGTGTACTCCGTGGGGACCTCGGAAACGATACCTTTGTTGTCAGTTCTATCTCTTCGGTCACAATCATCGAGCATGAGAATGAGGGAATTGATGAGGTCGAGGCTGAGCGGACCTTTGCCCTGGGTAATCATCTTGAAAATCTTACCCTACTATCAGAAAGGAGGGAGATTTGGCATTTTGCTAGCTCACCCCTAGGGGAGCTTGACTTTAATGGCTATGGCAATGACCTCGATAATGTCATCACTGGTAATATCGGTGCAAATGTCCTGGTGGGTTATGCAGGCAATGACATCCTAGATGGTAATGATGGCAATGATCGTCTGATTGGTGGAGCAGACGCTGATCACCTGATGGGAGGCAGCGGCGATGATATTCTCATTGGTACTGATGACTTTAACGTTGTCGGTGCAGTGGATAAAGGAATTGGCGCTATCGATACGCTGACTGGGGCCGCAGGGAGTGACCAGTTTGTGCTCGGTCAAAGTGGCCATGTTTTTTATGATGATGGCAACTCTAATGGTTTTGGCAGCAGTGACTACGCCCTGATTACGGATTTTGAGAAAACGTCAGATACCATTCAGCTATGGGGAAAAGCGAGTAATTATGCCCTCGGTTCTGCCTCGATTTTTGGTATTTCTGGTACTGCCGTCTATCTAAAAACACAGAGTATCTTCTCAGACGAATTGATTGCCATTGTGCAAGGTAGCTCAAATTTAGATCTCAATGCTAGCTACTTCGAATATAAGATATGACCAACGGTTTCCCCTTTGGCAAAATGAATCTGATAGTGGCTTTATTTTTTAAGAAAAGTTTGATTTAGTCTCAATTAACGCTAGCTAATGAATATGTAGCGGAAAAGGTATAGAACGACTCAAGTGTTGATCCGCTCTATGTATAGGGTTTACGCGATAAGGGAGTTGAATGAGTAACTGTGCAGAAACTCCCGATAAGGATTAAGCGATGTCTTACCCGATGCGATCTTGGCGCAAATGATAACTTCAGCTAATGCCATTTTTTCGCCCATTTGGTTGCCCAGCAGGCAACTAATCAATGGTAGAACAAGGCCTACAGCTCTAGAATTTTGACTAGATAACTCTCTCAACGCATTAATCAACTAAAAATAGTCCAGAGATAATTCAGAGTAACTGATCTCGCCACTTGTAGGCTATAAGGCCTGTGTATAGAGTTCGAGAAATTTTGGCCTTTAAGCCCAAAAGCCTCTCTCTGAAAGGCTTTTGGGCTTGAGTATTTATGCTCAGCTTTGATGAGATTTATACAGAAGAAAAGCTTGAAAGCATTGAAAACTCGTTAGGCATAGAGTGTCAAGAGTCCTTAGAGACCAAAATTTCTCCATGTCTAGACAAAGGCCTCTGTGAGCCAATCGGCCAAAGCATTCAGGTCTCCAGTAAAGCTTTTGAAACGACGGATAGGGTCCTCATACTGTTTGGGCACACAGACCCAATGTTCTTCGGCGTCTGTTGTTGGCACGACGGATATCGTTCTTATATCGGCAGATAAATGGCAAAGTCTGTCCCTTGACCCAAGGCAGAGTTTACAGTCAAGCTACCACCATGTTTTTCCTCAATCACCTGGCGGGAAATGGCTAACCCTAGCCCTGTCCCTTTACCCACGGGTTTTGTGGTGAACGTGCGCTCAAAGATTTTGTTACAGGTCTCGACATCTATTCCTTTGCCATTATCACTGATATTGATGGTCACACTATTGTCGATGACGCAGGTACAAATTGTAATTTTCTGAGGATGGGTCTCAAGATAATTGTAGGATTGATCCTCAGCCATTTCGTCAAACATATCGATGGCATTGGCGAGGATATTCATAAATACTTGGTTTAGCTGCCCTGGAAAACAGTTAATCTCTGGTAGGTCACCATAGTGTTTTATGATCTCGATCTCAGGTCGGAAGTCTTTGGCTTTAAGCCGATATTTCAAAATCAATAGGTTACTGTCTAGACCTTCGTGAATGTTGGTCTTAAATTTGGTATCGGTATCGGTACGGGAAAAGATCCGCAGGCTAGTGCTGATTGCACGGATGCGATCGCATCCCGTTTCCATAGATGTCAGTATTTTCGGGATGTCATCTAATACAAAATCAATATCCGCCTCTGCCAGTATGGACTGAATAGTCTCTCCCGGTTCAGGAAATGCATCACGATAGGCTTGTAAACAATGGGTAATATCATTGACTGACAGTTGGAGTTCACTGATGTTGCCACCAATAAAACCAAGGGGATTATTGATCTCGTGAGCTACCCCCGCAACCAGATTACCCAGCGCTGACATTTTCTCATGATGCACTAACTGCAACTGTGATTCTTCCAGCTGTTGAGCATAGGTCTGGGCTTGTTGATACAGTCGAGCATTTTCTAGGGAAATGGCTGCTTGGGCACAGAGGAAATTGAGGACTAAAAGACGATCTTTGGTAAACACCCTGCTTGTGAGCTGATTTTTGAGATATAAAATACCGATAAGCTGACCTTGATTGAGCAAGGGTAAACACAACAGGCTTCTGGGTTCATGATGTCTGAGATAGTCATCAATGACAGGTAGATCGGTATTTAAGTCATCGATAACAACAGTTTCTTGGGTGTTTTTGACATATTGAATCAGCTTGATCGGCAAATTAGGATTGCTGGTCAATGTTCCTGTGTGGAGATGGGTTTCTTCCGATGTGGCAATCGCCTGTACCTGCCATTCTTCACTTTTATCCGGGAGTATTAAGGCACAGCAATCGCCACCTGAATTTTGCAGAATGATCTGGGTCAGTTGACGCAGCAGCTCATTCAGCTGAATAGTGCCAGAAAGGGTCTGAGACGCTTTAAGAATACTGGCAAAATCAAGGGTCTGATGATTGAGGCTGGTACTACTGGAACTGTGGTGTGTGCTGGTATGAGCAGAGGTTGTCGGCGCAGCAAAGAGCATGAGGTTGGTCAACACATCCCCCGATGTTGCTGATAGTTGTAAGATGGGGCGCAGTAGCTCAGGATAAAGGGTTTCTAGATCGGCGACTTTGGCCTTAGCTCCCCAGCGGGAATAGCAATAGTAAGCTTCTTGCATGTAACCTGCGGCAACTTTTTCCTTCCCCCAATCGAGATAGAATTTAGCAGCCAGTTCATTAGCTAGGGCTTCTTCTTGAAGATATTGATTCTCTTTTGCTCCCTGAATAGATGCGTCGTAACAGGAAATTGCATCGGTATGATTGTTTTGTAAGCGATGCAATTCTGCCAAAAGCAAATCATGTTTATGCTTAAAATTCTCGGTCGAGAATCGAGCTAGTTCAGCTAGAATTTCTTTAGCATTAGGAATGCTACTTTCTATGGAATTATGAGTATTTAGAGCAGTTAAACCTTGATAGAATGTCAACTGCCATGACTGGTAACCGCCGATTGAGGATTGATATTTAGCAGCTTCTTGAAACGTCTCATCTGCAATTTGCCACTGGTTTAAATAAACGAACAAAATTCCCTTAGCTAAATAATAGATATAGAGATGCATTCTTGCCTGAGCCTGTTCTAGTTGAGGTAATACCACAGATTCATCAAAATCTTTCGACTTAAATTGAGTCTTATCAGCTGACTGACCGGAAAGATTTCGTGATAACTGATGCCAAAACTGAGCATAGCTCCACGAAACCTTTAACCCCTTAGATCTTAGCCAGTCAATATATGGTTTTTGAATCTCTATGGTATCTACAAGATGGGTGCCACTCATCCAAACCAATGCACAATAGTTGTTT
Source organism: Leptothoe spongobia TAU-MAC 1115 (assembly GCF_018739885.1). Classification (GTDB taxonomy): domain Bacteria; phylum Cyanobacteriota; class Cyanobacteriia; order Phormidesmidales; family Phormidesmidaceae; genus Leptothoe; species Leptothoe spongobia. The sequence continues at coordinate 31,538 of NZ_JADOES010000024.1, forward strand.
GCACAGTATCCTGCAAATTCTAAGTCGCCAATGTCTAACCCATTTTTATAGGCCGTTACCAGGGGCTGTAGACTATGACGCAATGGCGATCGAATGGACTCTACGAACGTGAAGTGAATCATGTCTACCTTGGTACGCATGATCTTGGCATCAAAGTGATTCAACAATTTTTGAGATAGTTGCCCAGCTTCGTAGGCTGCTGCATAGTCACCCATCGTACTTAGCAACATGCCATAATTGACAAATCCAAAAGCCGATAGCTCTGAGTAGCCAAACGTTTGGGAGAGGTAAACCAGTGTGAGGATAATTTGGAAGTACAGCTCCGGATTGGAAAAGATAGCAGAGCTGCACATCTCTAGCAAAATTACCATCTTCGGGATAAACTCCCTTTCCATGGGTTGGATAGTATCAAACTGGCTCGTTAACAGCGTGGCTTTAATCTGTTCATTTTCACTGGGGTGAACTAATTGTATGCCCTGGGATGCTAAGACAGTAACGCCCAAATCAAGCGCCTCTAAAAATCGGCGTTGAGCTACCCACACTCTAATATTTAAGGCTGTCATTTGGAGGCGTTGTTGCGCATTTACTGGGAAACTAGATAAGGTTTCTAGTAATGTTGTCGCGGCATCCCATTGACTATGGAGATATTCTGCTTCAATCGATACCAGGTATAGCTGGATTTTTAGTTGCTCATTGTCAAAGCTATATTTCTCGTAAAGCCCCCTTGCTTTTTCTAGGAAAAAGCAAGCAGAATCATAGGCCAATGCTGAGATTGACTGTTGTCCAGTTTTTAGATTCAGCTTCACAAGCGTAGTTTTTTCTTCAACTTCTTCAATGATTTCTGCACCATAGTTGTAGTTCTCAACAATAAGAAAAAGTGTATTTTGATCATTGTTGGACGCTGTTTCTTGGAACAGTCTTCGACCGATTTCTAGCCTGCGCAAAACTTCTGCTTGCTTGCTGTTAAGTAACTGATAGGCAGCTTGCTGCACACGGTCATGGAGAAAACTATAAGCAGCATGGATATTTTCAGGCTGTTGCTCTAACGTAGTTCCTTGAAAAAACTTGTAAATATTGTTTTTTGGGACAATTAATCCCATCTTTAATCCTGGCCATAGGGTATCAACGATTGTTGTATAAGATTGCTGGGTCACAGCAGCTAATGTGGGCAGATTAAAGGCGTCTCCTAAGCAAGCTGCAATGTTTAAGAGATCTTGGGTGGTATCTGGCAGTTGTTTTAATCGTCCCACCATAAATTTCACCACATCATCAGTCAAGGCTAACTGCTGAACTTTTGTTAAATCGCAAATCCAGTAGCCTACAGTCCGGTCAAAACAAATGCAATTCTGTTCGTGTAATCCGACTAAAAATTGGGTGGCAAAAAATGGATTGCCATGGGTTTTTTGGTACACCAACTCAGATAGGGGAGTGGCTATTGTTGGTTCACATAAAAGAGTATCCGCTACTAGCTGATTAACATCAGGTTTGATTAATGGTTTTAGGTACAGAGTATGAAGTGGGGTATTGCAGTTTTGCAACTCATTCAATGTCAGCATTAATGGATGAGCTGAAAATACCTCGTTGTCCCGATAGGCTCCCAGCATTAGCAGGTAGCCTACCTCCGATTCATCCATCAGCAACTTCAGCAAGTTTAAAGATGCAGAGTCTGCCCACTGTAGGTCATCTAAAAAGATCACCAATGGGTGCTCTGGGCTGGTAAATACTTGAATAAATTTACTAAACAGCAAATTAAAACGGTTTTGGGCGGCTGTTCCTGACAGAGTTGGCACCGTAGGTTGGGGACCAATAATCCGCTCCAGTTCTGGAATCACATCTAGGATGACTTGACCATTTAAACCGACCGCATCTAAAATCTTCTCTTTCCATGTACTCAGGAAAGCATCGGATTCACCTAATAGCTGCCCCACCAAACTACGGAAGGCTTGCACAAAGGCACTGAAGGGAATGTTGCGATTGAACTGGTCAAACTTTCCTTTAATGAAGTAGCCCCGCTGCCGTACGATGGGTTTGTGAACTTCGTTAATCACAGCGGTTTTGCCAATGCCTGAGAAGCCTGCAACCAGCATCAGTTCCGAGTTCCCTTGGGCAACCCGGTCAAAAGCTTCCAGCAGTGCCTGTACTTCTGCTTCTCGTCCATAGAGCTTTTCGGGAATCAAAAAGCGATCGCTCAAATCCCGTTGCCCTAAAGCAAAGTCGGTAATCTCCCCCTGTTCTTGCCACTGCATCCGACATTCTTCGAGATCGTGCTTGAGGCCAAGGGCACTCTGGTAGCGGTCTTCTGTATTTTTGGCCATCAGCTTAGCCACAATCGCCGCCACCATAGTCGGTACCTCCAAATTGACCTGATTGACAGCAGTGGCTAACTGGGCCATGTGGCAATGAATCAATTCCAGCGGGTCGTTGCTGGTAAAGGGCAGTTGACCAGTGAGCAGTTGATACAGTGTCACGCCCAGGGCGTAGAAGTCGGTCCGATAGTCAATCGCCCGATTCATGCGCCCGGTTTGCTCGGGAGCCATATAGGCCAAGGTACCTTCCAGGCTCTTGGGGCTTTGGATGGCCTGGGTTTCTTTGGGCAGCAGTGAGGCAATGCTGAAGTCAATCAGCTTGATCTGTTTGGAGTCGGGATGAATCAGAACATTGGCAGGTTTGATATCTTTATGGATAACCCGATGTTGGTGGAGTTCGTGGAAGATATCAGCTAGCTTAATAGCGATGTCGAGCGTCTCTGTCAGACTCAGGGGGTGTTGCTGGACATATTGCTTTAGGTCAATGCCTCCAAAGTCCTCCATGACTAGCCCGTAGCCATGGCCACAAGGTTCCAGGCTGAGGGAGCGGATAATACCTGACATGGGTAGATTCTTCGCAATCGTATACTGATTGCGAAACTGCACTAGTTCACTAAAGCTGGGATAATCCTGCCGCAGTGCCTTAATCACTACCGGACATTGCTGTTCGTCCTGAATCGCCCGATAGACAACCGTTTTAATTCCCTCATATACTTTTTCTATCAGGGTATAGCCGGAAAGCTTAGTTAATGAACTCGGGGCAATGCTAATTAGAGGTGTCATAGGCATGCAAGGCAAAATTCCCTAATCTAAAATTAGGTCATCTTTACAATTCCCGTTCCGTTTTATACATATACTCCATAGAAACTTTGTCGAATTTATCCTTTATTTTTAAGGACACCAACGGAGGTTTAGAGGTTTAGAGATGGAGTTTTAAGAAAAGTAAAGGACAACTGCTGTACCCAAAAGAGAGTGCTCCTAACAAATCTTCTAAAAAAAATCAGATAGCGCTGGATTTCCCAGTCCGGTACATGACATTGGTATTTGGAGAGCGAAAAAAAGTGTGGGAAAGCCCGGAGACTCGTTGATTACTGGCTATTCATTTTAAGCTTATGGCACTTCGTTGCAGCTACGCTGTGTGATTCGTTTAGCTGGAAAGTCGATTCATTGCTGAATTGGCGTACAGCTAGCGAGGTTCAACAGAACCTAGACAACTTAGAGGTCGGATCAGTACCCTATCGGACTTTACATCTGAGAGGAAGCCTGACTGGTCGAGCACAGACCCAGCACCATTACCCCTACGGTAGCGACTGAGCATCAATCCGTAAAGCGGGGTGAAATGGACCAACAATTTGAGATTCTACGAATCAGTGGTTCTAGGTGAGCTGACAAGGCTAGGAGACGAACCTATGCCTGAACCGTCGTCATGTCAACTGAGGGGAAATTGAATCTGATACCCCTCGTCCAAAACGGATAAGGTGCCGCTCAATGAAACTAGCGTATTTCATTGGAGTGCGCACAGAGCACCCGGCGGAGAGTAGGAGCCTAAATCAGCGTAAATACCTGACTTCTAGGAACGAAGTAACTCTTCAAGAACGCTCTTCAGTCTCTCCGTTGAAAGGCTGAAGCAACCGACTCACGGCGTATGCGTTCAGAGGAGAAGGATTGTGTAAGAAGCCAAGGCCCTCGGGAAAGCCGATGGATATGCTGACGTACACACTGCTGCCAAGGTGACGATACAACGTCGGAGTAAATTATGACGGAGTTTGTTCAACAAATATCTGATGACTGGAGAGCAGTGAACTGGCCCCAGGTCGAGCGCACTGTCTTCCGCCTCCAACAGCGTATCTATCGCGCCTCACAACGGGGTGATACCCGCATGGTTAAATCACTCCAACGCTTACTCAGTACATCCTGGTCAGCGCGAATGCTCGCCGTTCGCCGCGTCACACAGGAAAACAAGGGAAAAAAGACCGCTGGTGTGGATGGGATAGCTTCTCTGAAAGCACCAGAGCGCACCACACTAGCCAAGAATCTGACTCTGGATAAGACGGCAGACCCGGTACGCCGGGTGCTGATTCCAAAACCCGGAAAGTCAGAGTATCGGAAGCTAGGGATTCCCACTATGCGCGACAGAGCAAAACAGGCACTTGCCAAACTTGCTTTAGAACCACAATGGGAAGCGCTTTTCGCCCCTAACTCCTACGGGTTTAGACCAGGCCGTTCACCCCAAGATGCGCTCGAACAGGTTCATCGATGTATCTGCCAAAAGCCCAAGTGGGTTTTAGATGCCGACATCGCGGCTTGTTTCGACCAAATCTCTCACGGCCCGTTAGTTGCCCGACTCGCCCAAAGTCATCCATCCATTGCCAGACAGTGCAAAGCATGGCTGAAAGCAGGAGTGTTGGACAATGGCCAAATCCAACTTACAAAACGAGGTACGCCTCAAGGCGGGGTGATCTCACCCTTGTTGGCAAATATCGCTTTGCATGGCTTGGAATCCTTGGTCAAAACGACAATTAAAGGCGCTCATCTGGTGCGATTTGCGGATGATTTCGTGGTCTTTCATCATGACCGTGAAGCCATCCTCAGAGCCCAGACCTTAATTCGTCAGTGGCTATCGAGTAAGGGGCTAGAACTAAGGGCTGATAAGACTCGCATTGTCCATACTCTCAATGGGGGTGTTGAGTATCCTACTGGTTTTGATTTCCTTGGATGTCATGTGCGGCAATACCGCGCGAGGCGACGAAGGATCAACAAAAGCCAGCGGCCCTATAAAACCCTGATACAACCCAGTAAATCATCTCTCAAACGGTTGGTGACCGAACTAGGAGAGATTATAAAACGACATCACGGCTGCTCTCAAGAGACGCTGATTGCGGCACTCAACCCTGTCATTGTGGGATGGGCCAATTATCACCGCTCGAATGCAGCTAGTCGGGTCTTTGCCTACCTCGATTCAGTCCTGTATTGGCAACTGAGACGATGGGCAAGGCGTAGACACCCTAACCAAGGCCGGAAATGGGTGAAAGCCCGATACTGGCATACGGTGGGGCGACGTCACTGGGTGTTTGGAGTGAAGCAAGCGGGAAAGATCATTCATAAGTTGGTCAAATTCTCGGATATGTCTATTAGAAGACATAACAAAGTCAGAGGACATAAAAGCTGGTATGACGGAGATTGGCCGTACTGGGCGGCGCGACGGGGGAAGCATCCGATGGTCAACACCAGGGAGGCAACCTTACTCAAGCGTCAGCGCGGTCGGTGTCCTATTTGTAGAGGCTTCTTTGACCTACACGATTCCATAGAGAGAGACCACGTTAGGCCTATGGCCAGTGGTGGATTGGACGTGTATGACAATCTGCAAATCGTGCATCCAACCTGTCATCACCGCAAAACAGGATGGGATAAACAGGGCTGGTGCCCGGTTCGTCCTTGGCGTGGGGAAACGGTAGGAGAGAAGCCGTGTGAAGGGAAACCTTCACGCACGGTTTTGAAGGCGGGCGGGTCATCGTGAGGTGATTCGCCTAGCTAACTACAGCACCCCTATAAGACTGTTTTGCTGAATAACCTCAAAATCCTATTCTTATTTCAAGATTAATTATTCTCAATTCTAGACCCAAAAAAGACAAAATGGTCTCATTTTGAGAATAACATTCATGAGGTTTGCAGGCCAGGGTGCTCATCACACTGTCGACAAGGGTGAAAAGATCGTTAGTCCTCCTGGAATGCATTCAAACTCAATTGGATTTGCCTCACATAGCTCTCCGTCCACCACCAGCTTCTGGGGCGGATCCGTTGTCACCTTCAGCCGCTTCAACCGCAGACAAATCACATCCTCTCGTTCAGCCTGTACTTTAACCAGGGCAGAGGTAAACAGCGTCGCTAACATATCCACCCCCTGTAGCCGAGTTTGAGGAATGGGAATGGTCACATCCAACAAACCATCATCGGGAATCACTTCGCCAAATCCTTGGGCCGTTACCGATGTGGCCGGAGCTGCATTGGCCACTGTGACAGCTACCGTATCAAATTCAATTATCTGACCATCGATTTCAATGGCCGCTTTAAACAGCTCCTGGGCAAAAAGTTGTTGTGCTCCAGACAGGATATAGGCCAAGGTGCCCAGCTGATTTTTGAGCTCTCGATTGGCATTGTCGACCATCTCTGCTTCAAAGCCAACCCCCGCCAGTAAGATCATCGGAATGTCATTGCAATAGGCGGCATCTACCACACGGGTATTGCCTGCTGCAATCGCTTCACAAGCCTGCTTTAAGTCGGTTGGAATACCCATGGCCACCGAAAAGGCATTGGCGGTGCCTCGGGGAATGACGCCCAGGGGGATGCCGGTTTGGATGGTGGCACCTGCGATCGCAGACACGGTCCCATCCCCACCGGAGGCGATGATAAACCCAGTGTCGTTATCAGTTTGGCTGGATTGAATGGTTGCGATCGCGTCCTTCGCCTGGTCTATGGGGTCCACATCCGGCTGGGTAAAGATCGTATGCAGATTCACCTGCGGTGCCAGGATCTGTCGAATCATCGCTAAATCCCGATCGGGATTACCCTGGCCAGCCACCGGATTAAAAATCAGATAGGCATCCCGCCGCTTAGCAACAGCTTGGATCGCCAGTTCAGCAGTTGCCATGTTGGTGGCCAGCACCACATTGTGTAGCGTACATACCCGCAACAGAGCACGGATATCCGGTTCATTGGGATTTACACAGACCGGATCCAGCAAAAAAATCACCCCTGCCACCCCACCGGAAACTACCCGAGCCGCAATCTGGAGTTCGCCCCCCAGAGAGCCAGCCGCCATGCGTTCCACCGTCAGCCCCGTTACGGTCTGGATCAGCTGTCCTGTCTTATCCGTAGCAATCAGATCATATCGAGAGAGAATATGCCGATAATGGGTTACCAACGTCACCAGGTCATCTTTCTTGGTGTCGTGGGCAATCAGAGCCAGACAATCGGGCATAGCGGTATCTCCCCTCCAATGGGTTTCCTATAACATCTCCAAAGGATAACTATCCGCAGGTGCCGCTGACCACTCCCACATGGAACCGGCGTAGTTTTTAACGTCATACCCCAGGGTGACTAACACCGCCGCCAGCCATCCCGAACGAATACCTCCCGTGCAATAGACAACAACTTGAGTGTCAGGCGTAATCTTAGCCTCGTCAAGCTTTGCCTGGATTATATCCAAGGGTAGTAGCTGGCCGTCTTGACCTAAAAACTCTTTGAAGTAAAGATTAATGGCCCCCGGTATATGCCCCCCACGTTGTTCTCCATAGGGAGTTTTTCCAGCAAATTCACGCGCCTCACGGGTATCGATCACTACCAGCTTGTCCTGGCCCAGCTCTGCTTGCAGCTGATCTCGTTGAATCTCCCAAGTAGAGTTTCGCTCTACTACAAAATCTCCTCGTTTAGGGGGATGACTTTGGCCAGATTGTACAGGGACACCGGCATCCACCAGGGCCTCAACGCCGCCATCCACCATGACTACCTGTGAATGTCCCAGGGTGCGCAGCATCCAGACAATCCGACCATCCTCTCCCCAGCCCTTGGGTGGATTAGCGAAGACCACCACGGGCATTTGCCGTGAAATACCCATCTCCTGGATTTGTTGGGTTAGCAAGTCTTCTTGCTCCAAGAGTTTACCTCGATCAGCAACAGCCTGGGGAGAAAACTGCCGCCAATCGGCATAGACAGAATTCTGTAACCGCGTCAGGGCCAGCTTTCGCGTATCCAGCAGCGTTGCTCCTTGCTCAATCAGCCGCTTTGCTTCGGCGGCACTAACAATCCATCGCTGGTCCAAAGACTTGACTAACTCTGAAAACTCCGTCGGTACTTCAGAAGTAGAAGATGAGGAACTATCGTGCTCAAGTGGTAAATCATGCTTTCGCCACAGTGAAATATCTCCCTCCAAATGGAGTAAGGAGTCTACACCAGCTTCCCGTAGGGTTCTTGTCGCAATATTGGCCCGAATGCTCCGCTCGCAATACACCACAATGGGAACATCCTGGGGAATCTCATGCAACCGTTCTCCAATCTCTCGAAAGTGGATATTGATTGCCCCTGGAATATGACCCGCCTCATATTCCTCTGGGGTACGCACATCCAAAATTAATGGCGCGGTTCCAGCTTCGATCCGGGTAATCAGTTCTTGTTGAGATATCTGAGCACTGGTCTCAGCCATTGCCCCACAGGCAACTAGCTGCAAACAGAGACAAGCGGCCCAAAAAAGTCTACCCCCTTGCCGAGAAACAATCCTCATAGTCATGCCATAAAATTTTTTACGCCTGCCCTTACCCCATAATCACAGTACATTTTACTCCTAATGGATGGGGCCTGTATTAGCTTGAGACCAATAGACTCAATGTGAGTCTACTTAAAATACTTGTAGTCTTATTTTGGGGAGTCAATTTAGATTATAGCTCCCACCATTTTTCGCTGCTCATTCACACGGCAGTTTTAATTCAAGATTGACCTGTCTTACATTGGGTCTCAAACTGAGGCTAGCTGTCTTGGTTTAGTGAAGCTCGATGGGTAATTTGATCGTAAATTTAGCCCCCTGGCCCAAATCCGAATCGCAGTCTAAATAACCTCTATGGGTTTTGGTAATGATTTGGTGGCTGATTGAAAGACCCATGCCAGTCCCACTGCCGACTGATTTGGTTGTATAAAACGGGTCAAAAAGTCGACTGCGTAACGATTCGGGTATGCCAGGGCCATTGTCACTGATCTCAATGGAGACCCATTTACTATCCACAACGCGGGTTGCGATCGCAACCCTGGCGATGCCCTCAGGGGGAACACGCCGGAGTACATCAATCGCATTGCTTAGGATGTGCATAAACACCTGATTTAGCTGTCCCGCATAGCATTCAATACAAGGCAATTGGCCATAGTCACGGACAACCTCTATTTCTGGTTGGTCCAGTGCTGAGGCTATACGACTATTCAAAATCGTCAGCGTGCTATCGATACCATCATGGATATCTACCTGTTTGATAGTCGCTTCATCTAAACACGAAAAGGTCCGTAAAGACTTAACGATGCCAATAATCCGCACCGTTCCTTCTTGCATCGCTTGCACCAGGTTTGAAAAATCTTTTCGTAAAAAAGGAAGATCAATATATTCAATTGCATCCTGGATTTCTACTATTGGATCAGGATAGTAATGCTGATACAAATCGAGCAGCATTACAACATCTTCGATATAGGTAATGGCATACTTGAGATTACAGTGGATAAAACTAATCGGATTGTTGATTTCATGGGCAATGCCAGCCACCAATTGCCCCAAACCCGACATCTTTTCACTTTGTACTAGTTGCAATTGGGTCTGCTGCAATTCCACCAATGCCTGCTGGAGGTCTTCAGCCTGTTTGCGCAAAGATAGCTCAGACCTCTGCAATGCCTGGGTTCTCTCCACAACGCGCTGCTCTAAGGTTTGACGGGCTTCCTCCAATTCCCTGGTATATTGCCCAGCCCAACTAACCAGCTGATTCAACGATTCGGCCAACACAGACACTTCATCTTGGGTTTGAATCGAGACCCGCAGCTGAAAATTATTATCTTGAGTGACTCGACGAGATATGAGCGTGAGCTGTTCAATGGGTTCAGCAATCGCCCGGCTGGTGATCATCGCCAGGCTAATGGCTAACCCGATAGAGAAAACCATACTGCCTAAAATAATCACCAGCCTTAATTTTTCGGCTCTATGTCGATACACGATGGAGTAGTTATATTGCCGATCGACCGTTTGCTGCAATCGGGTCAAGTCTTCAGACAGTTGCTCAAACGTGGTGGAAATCTGATGGGCTTCATCGCTGCTTAAGGCAACGGCAATGGTTTGCAAGGCAATTTGTTGATTGTTAACTTTGCCTAATTCAAGCCATAGGTATTGGATAAAGCGTTCATACTCCTGCAAATTTAATTCATACCCGTCGATCAAGGAGAGTCGTTGAGTGTCGGCACTAGAAGCATCTTGAGGTAGTTGTTCAATGTCGCCTAATTGCTGTCGTAGCTGCCGTAGCTCTGTATTAAATTGATTGGTTTCATACTGGACCCAAATGCGGCTTTCACCTGCGATCGCCAATAGTCGCTGGGGATGCAGCTGAATGCTCAACACATGGTTATTAAACTCACTGAGCAACTGCTTTTTTCTCAGAGTATTCTTCGCCTGTTTTCGAGCAGGAAAGGCGGCATAGTACCCACCCAACAACCCAGCACTAGTACCAAATATCGCTGTTCCCAACGCCAATGCATAGCCACAGCTAATTTTTTTGGAAATACTGCGATTAATACCCAGCCGCCTACTCAGGCCAGCAATCCAACGAGATAATGGTATAACCATGGCTCTGCCCCCTCCTTTGCTTGTCCTGGGGACACTATTCAATCGCTGAACCTTGGCCAATGGCGTAATAGCTATCTCGCAAAACTTGATAATCAGCATCGGCTACCGCCACCAAATCCGATGACGTGTATTTCTGGTTGGCCTCAGAGGTCAATAACGCTGACATCAACAGTTCTTGATTTTGCAGGATTGTCGTTCTCAACTCGTCTAAGAACTTTGTTCCTAGACTAGGATTGGCCACAAACACATCCGGAGGTAAGTTCTCACTCACAGCAAGGACTTTAATCTCCTTATCCTCCAATCCTGGGTTTTTCACATATTCCACATAGCGATCGTAGGAATCATTCCAGGCATCCACCTGCCCCGACTGCAATGCATCAAATCCTTTACGGTTGAGCATGACTACGTCATAGTCACCGGGGGTTACCCCCGCATCTAACAACAGTTTCATCGGCATAATATGCCCGGCAGTCGACCCTTCAGTCCGCATGGCAATGGTCTTGCCTTTTAAATCGCTCAGCTGATTAATGTCACTTTCCATACGGGCCATCACCATGGCAGCATACTGAGGCCGGGTTATACCCACAACAGGCACAGCCGATGCCCGCGCCCTCAGAAGCATATACTCCGAAGGGCCTGCCATGACAAAATCCAGCTCATTGGTAAGCAGTGCCGGTGCTGCCGCTAAATAGTTTTCAACTGCAAAAAACTCAACTGGCAGTTGCAGCATGTCTTCCAAAGCTTGTCGAAACGCTCCAAAGTCTTGTTCCAAGGCATCGTAGCCGCTGAGATCCGTCACCGCGAAATGCAGTTTATTGGGGCGTTTAACTTTGTTTTGAGCAGTGGACTCACTTGGTTTAGCTAGGGCACAACTCCCTAAAAACAATAAACCGTACCCCTGCAAAAAACGACGTCTCAACATAGCAGCCACAGGCAAAAAAAGCGAACAAAATTGATTGCTCCTTAATATTGCCCATATCCTCAGCACAACACAGACTAGCCAACGTCACTAAGCCCCTCAAAATATACGCCCCTCAGAATAGCCGTGCTGGATGAAATGATCACTCGGATTTTTATCTGCTGAAATTGACGCAATAGGGTTGGGATCACCCAAAGTCTCAAATTAAGATTAATAAAAACAATACTGGACTTACGTTAAGAGTCAAGATCTCAGCATGAGCCCATGCTTGAAAGATGGCGGCGATGGAGGGGCAATGGGGTGGGTTGGCCGTGAGTACTAACGATCGAAACCCACCCCGCCTTTCAGGCACCCCTCCCGAGGAGGGGATTAAGTTGAATAACTTATGAAATCCTTATTCCTTAGCCGCCAATTTGTGACATTGTCCGGCTGTAGGCTCCCGTTGTACCGGATTCTCGCATCTTGAAATTAATGTCTGGCTTATCTGCCACTAGGGCTCCCACGCGATCGCGAATTGAGTGAATCGAGTCCCCACCCCTCAGGGCTTCCCGCAGATTGAGTTGACCCACTTCATTCAGTAGGCAAGGCCGCAGCCAGCCATCGGCGGAGAGTCTCATGCGGTTGCAGCGATCGCAAAAACATTCAGACATCTGACTAATAAACCCCAAAGTGCCTTTGGCACCCGGAATCTTAAAAATATCCGCTGGCCCATTGCCACGAATCCTTGATTCTTCTAAACCCCAGCGATTAGAAATCTGTTGCCGAATTGTTTCAGAATCCACCCATCCCTTGTCAGCAAATAGCTCATCATTGCCAATGGGCATAAATTCAATAAACCTTACATGCCAATTCTTATCGACGGTCAAAGCGGCAAGATCTAAAATCTCATGGTCGTTGACACCTGGAATAACAACAACATTAAGTTTTAGTGGATCGAATCCTACTTGATGAGCCATTTGAATGCCATTCCAGACCTGCTGCCAACGCACATGATTGGATGACGTATCTTTGTTCGCCCCAGCAGGTTTACCAACAATCGCCTCAAATGTTTCTGGCTGCAGCGAGTCCAAGCTAATATTAATGCGGCGCAAGCCAGCATCATACAAGGGCTGAGCTAATTTTTCTAACTTAAAAGCATTGGTCGTTAAAGCTAGATCTGTTGTCTCTGGCAGATGGGCAATGTCATCCACCAGTTGCACAATGCCTGGACGTAGCAATGGTTCTCCACCGGTTAAGCGGAATTTCGTAAACCCCAGGGGGATAAAAACACCCTTCAGCAAAGTCAAAATTTCCTCATGACTTAGCCAAAATTCCCGTAGCACATAGCTAAGGTCAGCCCCTTCCGGCATACAGTACACACACTGAAAATTGCAACGGTCGATCAGGCTAATACGAAGATAATCAATCGGGTTCATGGTGTTATGAAGTCTGCTCGCCGTATTTTCTATTATGAACTACCTATCTTTTAGTCGTTATAGGCCATCGGCCTCGACCAAAGACTAATCCTTGAACCGCTATAAAGCGATTTCTAAGCTGATTGAAGTTGACCGAATCGCTGATCAGATGGTTGTTTGCCTATTTAACTGAGGGCTCATTTTACCGAACCCACATCCTGAGATTCTGATCAAGAGATTAGAAGATGGAGCATTAATACCGTGGGTTTGCTAATGTAGTTAGAATATTTTTTACAGATTTCCGGAAAAGTACTAGCCATCTTACATACCTAGATCTCAGGTGCTCCCAACCTCGGCAAATAGTCCTTTTAAAACCACTCACTTAGAGTATAAGAAATACGTTTTTCCCTGCCCATCAAGCTTCAGGACTTATTCGTGACTGCAAAAACTCCCGCTATCAACCATACAGTGTCTGCGAAATCACCTGAGTTCAACCGCCAGATGCTTATAATCCTTGACTTTGGTTCCCAATACTCTGAGTTAATCGCCCGTCGTATTCGTGAAACCCAGGTTTACTCAGAGGTCCTGTCCTATCAGACCCCAGCTGAAAAAATTCGTCAGCTCAATCCTCAGGGAATTATCCTCTCTGGCGGACCGAGTTCTGTTTATGCTGACCATGCGCCCAAGTGCGATCCTGCTATTTGGGATCTGGGGATTCCCATCCTTGGTGTCTGCTACGGCATGCAGCTCATGGTGCAACAGCTGGGGGGCGAGGTAGAGAATGCCGAACGGGGTGAATACGGCAAAGCCTCCTTATCTATTGATGATCCCACCGATCTGCTAACCAATGTGGGGGATGGCTCTACCATGTGGATGAGCCATGGTGACTCAGTGACCAAATTACCCAAAGGGTTTGAGGTTCTGGCGCATACTGATAATACGCCCTGTGCCGCTGTAGCCAATCATGAGATGGGGTTCTATGGTGTGCAGTTTCACCCCGAAGTGGTGCATTCCGTTGATGGTCAGTCTCTGATTTGCAACTTTGTTTATCACATCTGCAAATGTGAGCCCACATGGACAACCGAGGCCTTTGTGGAAGAAGCGATCCGCGAGGTTCGTGCCAAAGTGGGTGATCGGCGAGTTCTACTCGCTCTTTCAGGTGGCGTTGACTCCTCCACCCTGGCTTTCCTATTGCACAAGGCCATTGGTGATCAGCTTACCTGCATGTTTATCGACCAGGGGTTCATGCGAAAAGGTGAACCTGAGCGTCTAGTAGAGCTATTCGACCAGAAATTCCATATCAGAGTGGAGTATGTACAGGCCAGGGCTCGATTTTTAGAAAAGATCAAAGGCGTCACCGACCCTGAGGAAAAGCGTAAGCGCATTGGTCACGAATTTATTCGTGTCTTTGAAGAAGAGTCCAAACGCTTGGGTCCCTTTGACTATCTGGCCCAGGGAACGCTCTACCCCGATGTGATTGAGTCTGCTGATACTAATGTTGATCCGAAAACGGGTGAGCGGGTAGCCGTTAAAATCAAGAGCCACCACAATGTTGGTGGTCTACCTAAGGATTTACAATTCAAGCTGATCGAACCTCTACGCAAACTCTTTAAAGACGAGGTGCGTAATGTAGGCCGTTCTGTGGGACTACCGGATGAGATTGTTCGGCGTCAGCCTTTCCCTGGACCTGGTTTAGCCATTCGGATTCTGGGTGAAGTCACGCCAGAACGACTCAATATACTGCGCGATGCTGACTACATTGTGCGAGAGGAAATTCGCAATCGGGGTTTATATCATGACTTCTGGCAAGCATTTGCGGTGCTATTGCCGGTACGTAGCGTTGGTGTGATGGGGGATCAGCGCACCTATGCTCATCCCATTGTGTTGCGCTTTGTCAGTAGCGAAGATGGTATGACGGCGGACTGGTCCCGTCCTTCCTATGACTTACTAGAGGTGATTTCTAACCGCATTGTTAATGAGGTTGATGGCGTCAACCGGGTCGTTTACGACATTACGTCCAAACCCCCTGGCACCATCGAGTGGGAATAGGGCCTAGCTAAAGCTTAGAAACCCGGTTTCTGTATTTGGAATAACCCCAAAGGTAATCCCAAGTCAGAAACCGGGTTTCTCCGTTGTCGCCTGCTGCACCCGCCTAAACCACCGCTGCCCCTTTTGGACGCGCAAAGATCATGCGCCCTGCCGATGTCTGCAGCGCGCCCGTCACGACCACCAGCACATTGTTGCCAATGTATCCCTTACCCGACTCCACAACCACCATGGTACCGTCGTTTAGATAGCCGACGCCCTGGGCATCCTCCTTACCCTCTTTAAGAATCTTGATTTCAATGTCATCTCCGGGCAAATAAGCCGGGCGGATGGCCTTGGCCAGATCGTTAATGTTGAGTACGGCCACTTGCTGCACCTTGGCCACTTTACTCAGGTTGTAGTCATTGGTCAGCAGCATAGCATTCATCTCTTGGGCCAGCTTCACTAACTTGGCATCCACGGTGGCCACATCTGAATAATCAGCCGGATCGACCACCACTCGATCAGGATAAGCTCCCCGCAATCGGTTGAGAATATCCAGCCCCCGTCTGCCTCGGGCTCGTTTTTGATCGTTGGCAGCATCGGCTACAGCCTGCAGCTCCAGGAGGACAAACTGGGGAACTACAATTCGCCCCTCCAAAAAGCCAGTATCTAAAAGGCTTTCTATGCGGCCATCGATAATACAGCTGGTGTCCAAAATCTTCGAGGCCGAGGGTTTGAGGGTGCCTTCTGCGATCAGCATGCTTTCCACACTGCCAGGATTGACTAAACGCAACAGAGCCCGTCCTTGAGTATCGGCCAGGTTCATGCCTGACACTGCAAATACGATACTGTTCATCACTGCCGCTAGGGGCTTGATGAAGCTAAACTCGCTGGGAATCGGCAGTAAAAAGACCGGAGCCAAAATCAAGTTGGCAATTAATAACCCCAAAATCAAGCCGATGGCTCGCGCAAAAATACGATCGGGGGGCAGTGTGCGGATTTGTTTTTCGACGCGTCGATAGCTGGTTTGAGACACAATGCCTAAACCGGTGCCAATCAAAGCACCAAATCCGGCCATAACAGTGCCCAGGCCTTCAATATTATTGACCTGCTCTAAAACTTGGGGAGGCAAAAGGTCAATGCTATAAAAGCCAACGCCTGCACCCGCAACGATGAATGAAATAATGATTAGTGCGTCTAGCATTCGAATGATGTCGACCTTAGTGTGAACCTGCTGCGATGGTTAATGATAGACCATCCTTAAAGAAGGCCCAAACAACGACATTATAATCACTGATGCTCCCACGATTGGTTTCCGCCTTGAATGCTTTTATGTTCTGGCATTGCTAGTCTGAACTATGATCTCATTTAAAAATATGCTGGCCAGTATTTCTGAGCGGTATTTCTGAGCGATCGATTCATCCTCTTAATCAGCAACGGCTATGTTCTCAAGTGGCCTAGCGCCGACATCGGCCTACATTCATATTCCGTTTTGTCGCCGCCGCTGCTTTTACTGTGACTTTCCCATTTCGGTCATTGGCAATCGTCAACGGGGTGAAACATCTGGCACTATTAGCACCTATGTGGATTGGCTATGCCAAGAGATCCGGGCCACATCATCGTTGGGGCCAATGCTAACAACGGTTTTCTTTGGGGGAGGGACTCCGTCTCTGCTCTCTGTGGCGCAGCTTGAGCAAATTTTGCATGTCCTCAACCAGCAGTTGGGAGTAGCGACAGAGGCGGAAATTTCCATGGAGATGGATCCAGGTACCTTTGATTTGTCCCATGTGCAGGGCTACTGCAACCTGGGGGTAAATCGTATCAGCCTTGGAATTCAAGCGTTTGATGATGATTTATTAGAACGCTGCGGTCGGTTCCATCGGTTGGCTGATGTCTATCGGGCGGTGGATGATATGCACCGGGGCCAGGTACCGAGCTGGAGTTTGGATCTAATCTCAGGATTGCCTGGGCAAACTTTGGAGCAATGGCAGGTAGGGTTAGAACGTGCGATCGCAACCACCCCCCATCACATCTCCGTCTACGACCTCACCATCGAACCCCAAACTCCCTTTGGCAAGCAGTACCAGCCGGGTGAGCATCCCTTGCCCAGCGAAACCGCCACCGTCGACATGTATCGACTGGCCCAGCGCACCCTGACAGCTGCAGGCTATGACCATTACGAAATTTCTAACTATGCCAAAGCCGATCACCAGTGTCGTCACAATCGCACCTACTGGGAAAATCGACCCTTCTACGGATTTGGCATGGGAGCCACTAGCTATACCCAAACCCAGCGGGTGGCCCGTCCCCGTACCCGGCAGACCTACCGTCAGTGGGTGGACCATTATCAACAGACTGGCGGTATTCTTGACGCCCCCCAATTACCCCCGATAGAACAACTGACGGACCGTCTAATGGTTGGTCTCCGCCTCGTCGAAGGCATCGATCTGGCCCCATTTACCCAGACGTTGGGCCATCGCTTTACAACCATGCTCAACAATCGGTTGCAACCCTATCTATCCTCAGGTCAGGTGATCCTGGACAACAATCGCTTACGCCTTAGCGATCCCAATGGTTTTTTGATCTCTAACACCGTTCTAGCCGATCTCTTTAATGGCATCGAACAACTGGCTGGGGATCAATGACCATCTCCAAAAACTTAAACGTTTTGTAACATCGGCAACCATATCCACGATCCATAATTTGCCAAAGAAAGGATTTGTCCCCCTGCATTGATGCAGTACGATAGGTCCTCGTGAAAAAAAATCCCCGCAGCTATGCCCAAGGTACTTGTCTCCGACCCGATCGACCAGTCTGGTCTCGATATTTTGGCCCAGGTGGCCCAGGTTGATGTAAAAACTAAGCTCCCGCTTGAAGAGCTTGTTCAGCTAATCCCCAACTACGATGCCTTGATGATTCGTTCGGGGACTAAGGTCACCAGCGAGGTGATTGAGGCGGCTAGCCAACTCAAAATCATTGGTCGTGCTGGTGTCGGTGTCGACAATGTCGATGTCGCCGCCGCCACTCGGCGAGGTATTGTGGTGGTTAATTCCCCCGAAGGCAATACCATCGCAGCTGCTGAGCATGCATTGGCGATGATGCTGTCCCTGTCACGCAACATCCCTGAAGCAGACAAATCAGTGAAGGCATCCGCCTGGGATCGTAAGAAATTTACAGGAGTAGAGGTCTATAAAAAGATTCTCGGCGTTGTCGGTCTAGGCAAAATTGGTTCCCATGTGGCCACGGTAGCTCGGGCCATGGGGATGAACATATTGGCCTACGATCCATTTATTTCCAAAGAACGTGCAGCCGAATTAGGGTGCACCCTGGTGGACCTTGACTTGCTTTTCCAAGAAGCTGACTACATCACGCTCCACATTCCTAAAACTCCTGAAACAGCCCATTTGATCAATGCCGAGGCCCTGGCCAAAATGAAGCCCACCGCCCGCATTGTTAACTGTGCTCGGGGCGGCATCATTGATGAAGCCGCTCTCCATGAAGCGGTTAAGAATGGAACGATCGCAGGGGCCGCCATCGATGTTTACGAATCAGAGCCCCTGGGGGAGAGTTCGCTGCGAGAACTGGGTAAGTCTGTAGTCCTCACCCCCCACCTGGGAGCCTCCACCGCCGAAGCCCAAATTAACGTTGCCGTTGATGTTGCAGAACAGATTCGAGATGTGCTGCTGGGGTTACCCGCTCGCTCTGCTGTCAATATTCCGGGTTTACGCCCTGATGTACTCGAAAGACTACGTCCCTATCTGCAGCTGGCTGAAACCTTGGGGAACCTGGTCGGTCAGTTAGCAGGTGGTCGAGTAGAACAGGTGCAAATCACGCTCCAAGGTGACCTGGCAAACCAGGATAGTAAACCCATTGTCATTGCCACCCTCAAAGGGCTACTCACCAACGCCTTGAGAGAGCGCGTGAACTACGTCAATGCGTCCATTGAAGCCAAGGAACGGGGCATCCAGGTCATTGAGACCCGTGATGCCGGGGTCAAGGACTTTAGTGGTTCTCTCTATGTCTCCGCTCAAGGCTCCTTGGGTGAACATTCTGTGACAGGCATTATCCTGGGCGGGACTGAGGTCCGGATTACGGATATCAATCAGTTCCCGATCAATGTGCCCCCCACCAAGTACATGTTATTTACCCTGCACCGAGATATGCCAGGCATCATTGGCAAAATTGGCTCACTGCTGGGTAGCTTTAACGTCAACATCGCCAGTATGCAGGTGGGACGCCAGATTGTTCGTGGTGATGCGGTTATGGTACTCAGCATTGATGATCCCCTTCCCGATGGCATTCTCGAAGAGATTACAAAAGTGCCCGGCATCCGCGATGCCTATACCGTTGCCCTATAAGATGATGTAGATTAGCCGTGTCGAATACCTAGGGTGCCTCGACACGGCGATCACTGATTCCATAGACATCAATAAAATCCTTGGCAAACACCTGGTGGGAGATACAAGTTACCTGTTCTCCGCTTCTAGAGGACACAGTCTTCTGGCGGTTTGGAAATTGGGATGGGCGCGGCACCGCCAGTGAACGTTGGCGGCACCAGAGCAGGGTGAAAGCCTATTTCCCCCAGCAGCAGTTTGGCAACATGGATTTGGCAGCACTGGCTCTACGATTCCAGCAGGATGCTTTGTGCCTAGGGGTGAATGAACTACCCGAGGTGACCTGGAGTCTGATTGAGGATGAAGACTGGTCTAAAAGCTGGAAAAAATATTGGCAGCCCCAGCCCGTGGGGGATCGACTACTGATCAATCCAGCTTGGATGGAGCTACCGACGGAGTCATCGCGGCTGGTGCTCAAGCTGGATCCAGGTACCGCCTTTGGGACAGGGACCCATGCCACCACACAGCTTTGTCTAGAATCCTTGGAAATGCGCCTTAGTGAAAAAAGTCCCACCCCGATCACGCTGGCCGACATTGGCTGTGGTTCGGGCATTTTGTCGATCGGGGCGATTTTGTTAGGGGCTAGTCAGGTGTATGGAGTAGATACCGATCCGCTGGCGGTCAAGGCCACGGCTGAAAATCGAGACCTTAATGGGATTGATCTCGAGCGCATTCATGTGGCTGAGGGCAGCATCGATAGTCTCAAACTAGAACAGCCGGTAGATGGCTTTATGTGTAACATCCTGGCAGAAATCATTGTTGAGCTGATTCCACGCTTTAATGACATTGCTAAAGCGTCCACCTGGGGCATTCTAAGCGGTATCCTGCTGGATCAGTCAAAATGGGTGGCCGATACCCTCGAAGACCATGGTTGGATGGTAGCCACTCTCTGGCGACGGGGTGATTGGTGTTGTTTAAATATCCGTCGCCCATAAGGAGATGCTTATGGATAACGGGCTGTACTTGTTAAAAATTGCGATCGCGTCCGCTCTGATCAGCGTCCTGATCAAATGGGTTGGCCCGACCATTGCCCTATCCGAATCGGCTGCTCTGATCATGGTGCTACTCCCAACAGTCATCGTTGGGGGTTTACTACTGCGTCGTTTAAGTCAGGGTTAGCGATGGCAACCACCCGCACCATTGCCGAAATCAATCACAAAATTCGCGAAGGTCGTGTTGTCGTATGGACCGTTGAAGAAACCAAAACCAAGGTAGCCGAAATGGGTGTGGCAGCTGCCACAGCGGCTGTTGATGTGGTGACAACCGGCACCTTTGAGCCCATGGAATCCTCAGGAGCCATCATTAACCTGGGCCATACCGATCCCCCCATTAATATTCGTGAATGCTATCTAGATGGCATCATGGCCTATGCCGGGTTTGGGGCCGTCGATCTCTACCTAGGAGCCAGCCAGGTCGCGAGTAGCAATCGCTGGGGGGATACGTCAGAGAGTGATATCCCCAGTGAGCGCGGGGGGGGGCATGTCATCGCCCAGCTGATTGCCGGGAAATCAGTTCATCTCAGAGCCCTGGGGCATGTTAGCGACTGCTATCCTCGCGCTACTTTGGATATTTCCATCACCCGCGACACCATCAATCAGTTTTACCTCTTTAATCCGCGCAACCTTTACCAAAACTTTATCGTAGGTGTGAACAGCAGTGACCGGCCACTGCTCACCTATCTGGGTCCACTGCAGCCTTTTTTAGGTAATGCAGTCTATGCCAATGGGGGAGCCCTCTCCCCCATGCTCAATGATCCTCAGATGCGGACAATCGGTATTGGCAGCCGACTATTTATCGGTGGTGCCCCTGGCTATATCGCCTGGGAAGGGACCCAACATTTTCCACTGCAAAAGCGCTTACCCAATGGCACCCCCATCGGGCCATCAGCCACCGTCGCTCTGATTGGTGATGCCAAACAAATGCAACCCGAGTGGGTACGAGGCTGCTACTTTAGCGGCTATGGTCCCTCACTGATGTTAGGGGTAGGGATCCCGATTCCAGTTTTGGATGAGGCCGTGATGCAGAGCTGTGCCATTAGCGATCAAGACATTGTTGCCCCAGTGATTGATTTTTCAATCCCTCGACGAGTCCGCCCCAGCTTTGGTCTCGTTAGCTATCAGCAACTCAAATCTGGCCGTCTGACCATCAACGGTAGTCGAGTGAGAACGGCCCCCCTTTCCAGCCTATATCTAGGTTGTAGGGTTGCCACTATACTCAAAGATTGGATTATGCAGGGCAACTTTGAACTCAGTGAACCGGTCGCCCCCTTGCCAAATCAGACTGCGTTTTTACCCCAAAACAATTGAGGTAAAAACACGACCGTGAACCGGAAAGGGCTCAATCCTCCTGTGAGCTGTCTGTGTCAGGAACAGCGCTACTACTATCACCCACTTTGACTACGTTGGGTTTTTCGCCCCCATCCCCCTTGGCTAGATTGGGTTTAGGCCTAGGGGCACCAGAACGCTTTGCCGGTGGTCGACGCTTACCACCGCCACCGCCACCGCTGCTACCACCAGGGCGGCGCTTAGAGCGTTTCTTGGGAGGGACAGCGGCCACATAGCTACCTTCATTCAGCACAAACTGATTACCTTCTCGATGCACATGCATATCCCAGAAGTAGCCGATCGTTTTAACACCGATGCTGCCGTTAATCACTAGCTTAAAGGGACGCTTGGGCTGTTTACCCGTACGCATTTTCTGGACGATGCTGACGGTGATTTCCTGTTTACGCTCATCAAATTTGACGACTTCACCCCGAATAGAAAAATAATCGGGTTGAATAGCGTCCTCTGGGGCTGCGATGGTCTCATCGTCCTCTTCTCCGAGAGTCTCAGGCTCCCAAACACCGACAATTTGTACAGCAATACCAATATCGTCCTGGAAAATAGTGCGGGGATAAACCACCCATAGGTGGTCTTTTTCTAAATCCAAGTGCTTTTTAACAAGACTCGTAGTCCGTCCCAAAAGCACCGCACAGGTGGTGGTCCCATCGTGGTTGACGATGTTGCCACGATTAAAAGACTCCTCAGAAGGCTCATAGCGCCCCTTTAATAGACCAATGGCCCGATACTGCATTGGTTCGCTAGGGGGGGCAATCGGCTGTAGCCTGGGCTGGGGCTCAGGGGGTGCCTCTGGGGCTGCCCCCTCTGATTCCGACTCACCAGTCGTTACATCGGTGCTTTCAACTGGTTCAGTGGGTTCAGCGGCAGATGCCGCAGCATCTGCCGCAGCATCTGCCGCTGTTGTTTCTTTGACCTTAACGGCTTTCACCACCTCCACCACTTCCACGGCAGCTGGCGGTTCAACTATTTTTTCTACAGGCTCTTCAATCGGCTTCTCAACGGGCGGCTCAGGCTTAACAGGTCGTCTAGGCGGCTGTTTGAGGGCAGGACGATTAGAGTCAGCAGCTGCGCTAGCATCATCCGGATTACCATCGGATGCAGTATTAGGCATTTCTGGGGGGCGACTGTCTGCAGAACTCATTAATTTCGAAACCTCCTCAATCAGGAAAATCAGCTTACTTAGCAGTTTGAACTATGTGTTCAAACTTTAGTTATGGAGTTGTCTACGGGTTTGAATATCTGACCTATTACTTATATCTGGTCTGTCCTTATCTAGAAGACATACAAATGAAATAGTTTATATGAATGGAATGCTATTTGGTTGAACCTAACAGCTTTTAGATTAATAAACCAAGCCTATCTTGAAAAAAAATTTCCCTAAAGGGTGACAGTCCATAAAGTTCATAGCCGCTTTTAGGTTACCATTCACAGATTTTGACAGATGTCAGCTCAATTTAAGGATATTCTGCGCAATCAAATATCTTGAACCTCACTATTCATGATCTGACTAAGTTAGATAGTAGTTTGGTGAATTTATAAAAAAATATTTACTCTTTTTTAGTCTGAATGTTGGGAAATGTCAGCGTCAACGATCAGCCTTACGAACGTTAATGCAGACCAAGATTGAGAGCCGAGCTGGACTGGGTCATTTGGGTTTAATATGGGCAAGTTGCTTTGAAGGAGGGAGTCCCGTGGCTGTCAAGCGCAATCGCTGGCTGATTGGCGGAATTTTATTTATAGCTGTTGCTGCACTGCTAGCGGTGTCCCTCGGACCTCTGATCCAAGCGGCTTTTGATCAGAATCCTGGTGGCGGCTACAACAATGCTGTATCCACACCGACTGAAACGGATCGCCAGGCAGAGCTAGAAGGTCGAGCCAATGGTTATGAGCTGGTGTTACAGCGGGAGCCTGATAATCAAGCAGCCCTGGAGGGACTGGTAGAAGCACGGGTTGGCTTGGGCGATTTGGCAGGAGCGGCTGAACCGCTGGCCAGATTGGCAGAATTAAATCCTCAAGAGCCTCGATACTCTGTACTTTTGGCTCAAACCAAGCAACAGCTCAATGATTTAGAAGGTGCGGCCCAAACTTATCGCACTGTATTGACAGCAACGCCTGGGAATATGGAAGCCCTGCAAGGGTTGGTCACTCTGCTACTGCAGCAAGAGCGTCCCCAGGCTGCGGTGGGTCTTTTGCAGGACACGTTGAAGACAGCGGATCAGTCCAACCAAATTCAGCCGGGGACCATTGATGTCATTGCAGTCAAGCTGCTGCTAGGGCAGGTCTATGCTGAGCAGTCTCGCTATGATGATGCGATCGCAACCTACGATACCGCTATCCAAGATGCCCAGAGCATAGGAGGAAACCCAGACTTTCGTCCCATGCTGGCCAAGGGTCTTATCCTCCGAGAAATCGGCAAAGAAGACGAAGCTCAGCCCTTATTTGAAACGGCCCTATCCCTGGCACCTGTGCAGTTCAAAGACCGGATCCAGCAGTTGATTAATCAAGGCCAAGCCAGCCAGCCAGCTGATGCGGCCCCAGCTTCAACGCCTACGACAGAACCAGCGGTAACTCCAGATGAGCCTGCCGAAGCTTCAACTCCAGACACCGCCGAATAAAACAATCTAAATAGAGGAAGAGGGCAACAGGCAAAATCTTATGCCTATTGCCCTCTTCCATCCAAGATCTGCCGTTTCCCAAATCCTAGGCAACTGTCTGACTCGACATCTGCTGATTACTAAACGAGCGACTTTGACTATCTGCTGCCGTCACAGCATCCATTTCACTAAATTCGATATGGTTGATCAAGGTAGTAACAAACGCAAATAGTAAAAATGGTAGTGACAGCACCAAAATTAGCCCTACACACACCAGTGCATAAATAGGACGACTAGCCCCCATTAACGCCAGGGCTGTTGCCAGGCTCAGAAATAGTACAATCAGCCAGACAATGATCTGACCATAAATATCACCAAAGGTCAGAGTGCAAACAAACCGGTACTTAGAGGCGTTATTCATATTGGCCATACTCATGTGGATCAGATTTATCAAGCATATCTAGGGACTTAACTTAATTCACCATTTCTCAATACAGCTTCAAGAATTGATAGCTTTTATGGATTATCGCTATCTGATTTTTTACAAACCTTATGATGTCTTGAGCCAGTTCACTGCTACCGACAGCGGTCACACTACGCTCAAATCCTTTATCTCAGTCCCCGATGTTTACCCGGTCGGTCGTCTGGATCGCGATAGCGAAGGATTACTACTCCTAACAGACGATGGGCAGCTACAGCATCGTCTGTGTCATCCCCGTTTTCGCCACCCCCGCACCTATCTGGCTCAGGTAGAGCACATTCCCGATCCGGATAGTTTGAACCAACTGCGCCGGGGGGTCACCATTCGCAACTACACCACCTTGCCAGCCCAGGTAGACCTTTTGGCCAAGGCCCCACCACTGCCACCCCGAACTCCCCCCATCCGATTTCGCAAACATATCCCAACCGCCTGGCTCAAGCTCACCTTGCGAGAAGGTAAGAACCGTCAGGTAAGACGCATGACCGCTGCCGTTGGTTTTCCTACTTTACGGCTGATTCGCGTTAGTATTGGTCATCTCCGTCTGGACCATCTACAATCTGGGCAGTGGCGCTATTTGACATCAGGTGAACGAGCAAAATTAGATCAGTTAACAAAAGGTTGTGACCAACCTAATTCCCAGCAAATCAAGCGCTCCCGCTCTCGCCCTCGCCGACGCTACAATTAATTTGGTTGCTCTTATATCAACATCTTTATTTCTTATCGGCTATGCTGAATTGTATTTCGCTGTCGTAATGTCCCATTCTTAATGGTTTTAGCTTCTAAGGCTATTTTTAACTTTAGGAATAATGGATTATGGCATCGTCATTATGGTTACGCTCTATCTCAGAACGATAAAGCGTTATTTTTACTAATCTGCGGTCATTGTCAACGGCCTTTTTCTATCCACTGATGATCATTTGCCCATACTGCCAATTTAATAATCCTACTGAGCACAAGTTTTGCCAGTCATGTGGGTCACCCTTACAGCTCTGGAGAGCGCTGATCCTACCAGGTACTTCATCAGTTGCGTTGCTGGCGAGTTCACTCTCTATGGAGGGCAGTCAGTCGGATCATGACGACGCTGATATTTGGCAACAGGTGACTGAAAATCAGGTCATGCCGATGGCTGCAGATGCAGTAGGCGTTAAAACAGCTGGAGATTGGCTAGGCTCTGGGCAGCGCTATCGGTTGGTTGAGGATTTATCCCTCAGTACCGATAGTCAAAAGCCCATGGAAGTCCAGGTGACGGATACAAAGCCCAATGATATGGCCTCTTCTCTGTTGGAGCAGCGCCAGCAGTTTGCATTGGTCAGCTTAGAAGCAGCCACAGACGAAACTCAGTTGCTGCCGCTGATGGCTTATCCTTATTTGGCTCTGCACGGTCGGTTTTTCCCATCGCTCCCCGAACTGCAGCAGGCCTGGATTGAACCGAACTATAGTGTTCTGATCCTTGAGGACCGGCGGCATTTACCGGATTTATTGACTATTTGGCAGCAGGCTACCCTCGACCCTCTGCAGCAGGTTCACAGCTTTTACGTCATGGTCGAACTGTGGGAAGCCATGGCCAGTTTTAAAGGTCAGGGCAGTTTACTCAACATTAGCAATCTGTGTATGGATGAAGATCAGATTGTGTGCTTGCGGTGTATTGAGATGGGACCTTATCGCAATGACTATCGACTGGCCGATATGGGGCTGCTCTGGCAGTCTCTGCTCCAGTCCAATGAGCAGTCCCTGGCCGATCTGATTGAGCTAGCCGCCGAGGTAACTGAAGGGAAAGTGGATGAGCTTGATCTGCTCAAGGAAACATTGGTTGCGATCGCAGACCGGTATCAGCTAGGCACCGATATTTCCACAACGCCTTCAGAAACTACACCGTCGGCCAATGTTCTAGAAGACTTAGATATTCCAGGTTTAGAAGGTATCGACCTGACTGAAGATGCCGGCATGGATAGCATCGATTCACCGACAATGGTGCTCCCCATGAAACTAACGGGGCTAGAAGATGCCGGACAGTCCCACGTGGGCCAGCAGCGCGACCACAATGAAGATAATTACTTTATCCAATCCTCCCTAAGTCGCAAGGAAACCCTGTCTAGTCAAACCCTGGATGCTCGCTGTGCCTATATCCTCTGTGATGGCATGGGAGGACATTCCGGGGGAGAAATCGCCAGTCAGCTGGCCGTGGATACCCTGCATGACTATCTCGATGAACATTGGCAAACTGAGCTGCCCAATGAACCTGAACTACGTCAGGCCATTAGCCTCACCAACCAGGTCATCTACGACAAAAACCAGGTAGAGGAGCGCACCGGTAGTGCCCGCATGGGGACCACCCTGGTCATGCTGTTGGTCAAGGGCACCCAGGCCGTGGCTGCCCATGTGGGGGATAGTCGTCTCTACCGCTACACCAAACGGTTGGGCCTCCAGCAGATTACGGTGGATCATGAAGTTGGCCAGCGAGAAATCAAGCGGGGGGTAGAACCCTCTATTGCCTATGCTAGACCTGATGCTTATCAGCTCACCCAGGCCCTGGGTCCCTGTGGGGAAGATGCCCTGGATCCTAGTTTTAACTATCTCAATTTGACCGAAGATACATTACTACTGCTGTGCTCCGACGGTCTTAGCGATGACAGACTGCTAGAGACCCATTGCTCTACCCATATTGAACCTATTCTCAGAGGTCATAAAGGGATTGAAGAAGGGGTGGCTGACCTAATTGAGCTGGCAAATGAGCATAATGGCCATGACAACATCACGGCTCTGGTGGTGAAGCTCAAGGTTAAACCCGATCTATCTAAACTACAGTCGATTTAGGAGACCCTTTTCAAAATCGTTTGTAGAGGCGTTGCATGCAACGCCTCTACAAACGGTGGGCAACGGTGCCCACCCCCTAGGACAAATACGTATACTGGTTCAAACTCTCTTCATAGTTTTGCAACAGTAGCTGAGCCTCAATGAGGGTAATTTGTTTTTCCTTGAGGGATACCTCTGACCGCCGTCGAATCTGTTCGACGAGGTCCTCAGAGTCATACTGTACATAGCTCAGAACCTCCTTCATGGTATCTCCTTTTACCACATGTTCAATGGTGTATCCCTGAGGTGTGACCTGAATATGCACCATGTTGGTATCCCCAAAGAGATTGTGCAAATTCCCCATAATTTCCTGATACGCACCATTGAGAAACATGCCCAGATAATAGGGTTCGTCATGGTTGAGCTCATGGAGTTCCAACACTGACTTCACCCCATGCAAATCAATAAACCGGTCGATTTTACCATCGCTGTCACAGGTCAGATCCGCCAATGTGGCCCGACAGGTGGGTTCCTCATTCAGACGATGAATAGGCATGATGGGAAATAGCTGATCGATCGCCCAGGTATCCGGTGCCGATTGAAATACGGAGAGATTCATATAGTAGATAGAGGCCATCATCTTCTCCAGATCAGCCAGATCATCAGGGACGTAGGTTTCCTGGCGTAGCACTTGAATAATCTTCTGACAACAGGCCCAAAAGAGATTTTCCACTCTGGCCCGCTCAGTCAAACTTAGATAGCCAAAGTTAAATAAACTCGCCGCTTCACCCTTAAACTGTTCGGCATCATGGAACACCTCTTGATAATTTTTAGGATTAATACTTTGATAGGCCTCGTAAAGCTCTTTGAGAATGGCATGATCCTCTGACGAAGGCTCAAAGGGTACCTGGGGGCGCACCTCACTGCTGCCCAGCACGTCAAAAACCAACACAGACTGATGGGAGGCAATGGCACGACCGCTCTCACTGATCAGTGTGGGCACAGGCACATCCTTGGCAGAGCAGGCTTCTTTTACCTCTGCAACAACATCATTGGCGTAGTTCTGAATACTGTAGTTTTTAGACGCTGGAACATTGGTTTTAGAACCGTTGTAGTCCACACCAAGACCACCGCCCACATCCAGATACTGCATATTGGCCCCAAGACTAGCCAGTTCCACATAGATTTGGCAGGCTTCCCGCAGAGCATCCTTGATAATGCTGATGGATGACATTTGGGAACCAATATGAAAATGCAGCAGCTGTAAGCATGACAACATGTCATTGGCCTTTAACTGTTCTACCACCGTCAAAATTTCAGGAATTGTCAGACCAAATTTTGCCCGATCACCAGCAGAGCCTCCCCAGCGGCCTATGCCCTTGGCAGAGAGCTTGGCCCGTACTCCCAATCGGGGACGAATATTTAGCTGTTGGCTGATCTCAATCACCAGGGGCAGCTCATCCAGTTGTTCTAAAACAATCATCGGCTGCTGACCTAGCTTTTGTCCCAGCATGGCCGTCTCCAGATAAGCCCGATCCTTATAGCCATTACATATCAACAAAGCTCCAGGTGTTTTTAAGGTAGCTAGAGCAATCATCAGTTCAGGTTTAGACCCTGCCTCTAACCCAAACTGGTAGCGCTGACCAAACTTGACGAGATCTTCTACAAGATGACGCTGCTGGTTACATTTGACCGGAAAAACGCCTCGATAACAACCGTCATACCCATATTTGGTAATGGCTTTGGCAAAACAAGAATTGAGTCGTTCGATCCGGTCTTCCAGAATGTCGGAGAAACGAACAAGGATGGGTAGCGATAGTTTGCGCACCTGCAGGGCCTGGATCAGCTCATGTAGATTGATGGAACCGCCTCGATCACCCTGGGGTGAAACAATCACATGCCCCGCCGCATTGATGGAAAAATAGGGCTCCCCCCAACCGTTAATGCGATAGAGTTCCTCACTCTCCTCAATAGTCCAGGCAGAGCTTTCTGAAGAGACTTCGGCAGGACGGGATAGTTCATTAGCAGCGGTGTTCACCTTGTGTTGATCGATTGAAACTGGAGCTGAAGTCATCAATGTGTTTCCTTTAACAAAGGTGTAATGCTAGTTTAAATTTATCCCTGGCTTATTTGTACGTGTATCAGTCAATCTGCATTATCTAACTGACGCTGCGGTATTTTAGCTGTAAGTAGATTACTCGGCATACTAAAACGTATTTTTACAAGGGAACTAGACTCAGTTTATGAAAACACGCAACGCCCCAATATCGGTTGTCCCTGTCTTGGGAGTTGATTTTCTGATTTTGTTAGTAGCGGCTATTGCGGCGTTTCTCTTTAGCCAGGCCGTTAATTTAGCGCTGTCATCGGAGGCCATCAATCAAACGCTACAGGCCCCTCCTCAGTTGCTAGTCATTGTGTCTAGCGTCATCATTCCAGTGTTCTACATCTTGATGGATGTGTTGAACTCTACCGGTAACCGGTTAAAGCTACCGTTTGCGGGTAATCGTAAACGGGGCCAGCGAATCTATGCCAGACGCATTCATTTAGGGCTATTGGCCTTATATTTTAATGCGATTTTAGTGGCCCTCTGTTGGTCGGCATCGGCGATGCCGGTGATGGGCAAAATTTATTTGGCTACGGTGTTTGCGATCGCAATCTATGCCCTAGGTCAAAGTATCCCCTCCACCAAACTGAGCTTTACCCTATCGGGAATTTTGTTTGTCATCGTCCTGCTGGCCACCCAAACCTTCATCATTACCAAAACCCAGGCTGAAGCAGAACAGGCCGGTGCAGAACTCAGACAGCGTTTAGAGGAAGACGACGCCCAAGAGAAGTAGGTACAGCGTCTAGAGGAAGAAGCCACCCAAGAGAAGTAGGTTAGGACAGCTCTACAACTGCCTGATTTTTAGCTAGGACCTCTTCAGTCAGCAAATCTTCGACCGTTACCTTGAGCAACCGATCCTGATCGACAGTGAAGCTTAACCTGATGCGATCCTCTCCGGGCATACCAGGAGGAGTCAGGGTAGCAATGTTAGGTGCTTTTTCATTCAACGATTGGGCTGCAGCCTGACCCGCTTTAGCCCGTCGAGTGACCAGACGGTTACCCTCAAAATAGACCTCAGTACTGCCCTGCTCACTTCCCAACTCGCCAATAATCAGCTCAATACTGGGCTGCTTTTCCGTCGAGGCACCCAGGACTAACTCCACAGGCTGAATCATCGGGTAGGCTTGTCCCTGGGGAATAATCGAGTGCCAACCATGGCAGTTATTACGTCGGTCCCAAAACCGTATACCGTAGCCATGGTATAGAAAATCCGTCAGTTTGACTTGCTGTAGCTGCAGGGCTCCAGAGGAAACCGCTGTAAAGGGACGGTCACAGCAAACCTTAGTGCCATCAAATTGGGTATGGATCCAGCTTTGGATAGCAGGGATTTGAGTCGTTCCCCCCACCAGTAGCACCGCATCAATATCAGCCACATCCACCCCCTGGCGACGGCCCTGCTGTAGGACCTGGGTGAGGCGCTCATCTAAACGCTCAAAAAATCCTTGCTGTTGCAGGATGGCATCAAACTGCTCCCGCGTCAGGGTGAGGTCATAGCTCTCAAAGGTTTCATCGTCGAAGTAGCTTTCATTAGCGCTGGGGGTAGCGGAGAGCTGAATTTTGAGCTGTTCTGCTAAACGTAGAATCAGGGAAGACATGGGGAGACCATGCTGATCACACAGATACTGAGCCACCCACTGATCGATATCGGCCCCCCCTAAGTTTTCGCCTGCTTTTGCCAATACCTTTGCCGTTGAAACCTGCTGGGCCGAGTTGCCCATTGATTTCTGTCCCCATTTGAGAATGTAGCCCAGGGCCTGGGACCGTCTCCCGCTCAGCTGCACCGTGGCCAGGTCCAAGGTACCCCCACCAAAGTCAATCACCAGGACCGTTTTATTGTCCGTGATGCCGTACCCCAACGCCGCTGCCGTGGGTTCATCAATCATCCGCACACGACTGATATCCCACCTTTGACAGAGGGTGCCTAGCCAGCTGCGATAGGTTTCAAAGCTATCTACAGGAACGGTCAGAACTAGCTCATCCAGACCCTCTTCCTGTTGCTTTACCTGGTCGATCACCTGGGTTAAAAACCATTCCCCCACTTGTTCAAAGGATAGGGTGCAACCATCCAAATCCGGCAAAAACCCCTGGATGGATGTACCGATACCCCGCTTAAAGTTTTTAAAGCAACGGTCGGACCGGTCTAAACCGCGATCGCGCACTGGTTGACCAATCAAAACCTGATTTTGCTGAGCGTCTTCCACATAGAGCAAGCTCGGCACCACAGCTGGCCCCGAGGTACGTTGCGAAACAGTATTTAAGGCTAATACTTCAGAGGATTGGGTGGCAGCATTCCACCGACAGAGCACTGTGTTGCTAGTGCCAAAGTCAATCGCTAAAACCATTGAATATAATAGAGCCTATTATCTTTTCAGAGTATTTTCGTTTGAACATCAAAACTAATGGTTGGGATTACTGACCTTAAGAATCCGCTTTAGTTCAGCAATGACCGACCCATTTCCTCTCTCAAGTTTTGATTCTAAAATGCTATCAGCTGGCGATCGCAAGACCTAACGCTCCCCCCATAAACATCCCGAGAAAGCAAAAACTAAGGATGATTAAACCACCGCGAACACGCCCCATCTTAAACAGCAGCCGATCGCCAATGTAGGCAATCAATACACTACAAATAGCTGTCAGTAATAAAACGCCTAAATTGATACCAAATATTGCCATCCCCGTTTGAGTAAAGCGAATACTATCAATATCATTAGTCCCACCAAAGCCAACGGCAATGGCCAAGGCAACCACCGACAGCGCTGTTCCCAGACAGGTTACAGCACGAGCCAGAATAATTCGAAATCCCTGTAAGGCTGACAGTGCTTTGGGACCGGCGAGGGCAAAAGCTTGAATCAGGGTGCCCCCAAACGCCAATGGCCAGACCCAATAAGGGGGAGAAAACACAGATAAAAAGATGCCTACCGCCACATGCAGGACTAGAACTAGCGCTAAAAGTGACCAAGGAATGCCTGATTGACGAGGTCTGCCTGCGGGTCTAGGTACTTTTAAACCTTGGTTATTAAAGGGGCGGTTATTCATAAAAAATAAAAACGATAAACCGACATCACGCCGTGCTGGTAATGATTTTATAGCTTTGCGTCCCTAGATCGGATTTCTAGATAGGAACAACGCTCAATTTACGGTTCAACTCGCTGTTCAATTCACCAGACCAAACTCCTTCATGGCCGGCATAAAATTTTGATTTTCATGGCTAGGGCGACTGAGCTTAATCAAAGCAAACCGCTGAGCCGGCATTAACGCCTGCCAGGTCTCATTTGCAATCTCCAAATTATGGGCCGTGGCCTGCCGTTTTACCTGGTCAGGGACGATTGACTCTAACCAGGGGGGCTGAGCCGGAACCTCAATTTCTTTAGCTCGCCCTCCCGTGTAATGGGTCACCAGGGCTTGCAAATGCTGTTGATAAGCCTGAGTACTTTCTGGTGTATCACAGGCCATCGCAACTAATGCCTGCCGCTCAGCTTGGGTGAACTGATTCCAGTGACTGAGTTTGAGCTTGACACCACAGGTATCTAACTTGAGCCGCACCGACATTGGAATACAACGTAGCGAACCAATAAACTCCTGTTCAAACTGAAAACCACCCCATGCCATACACGCTCACCCCAGAAAGTTGATTTTGACAGACTAGATAATGTGTCTAATTGTGTCTAATCATCACGTAAACCATTGCGCATACTCAATAAAACATCCTTAATTCATAAGACTTTGGTGATCCAAATAACTAAACAATCAAAAATCATTGAGATTTGTAACACATTTACGATGCTTGTTGATCCCTACAGCCCCTCTGCTTGACTGCTCCAGAAAGTTGCGCAACACTAAAATACAACTAGGGTAAGCACTCCGACTTTCAATGCTCCGTATTAACTTTTTGTATGGAGTTTTAACTATCTTTTAGTTATGGTTTGTTTATGACCTTGCTCCTAGTTAGGCGCTCTCCATAAGAGGTGAATCCTTTTGGAAACACTGGAATTTGTTATTTACCCCGATGGTCGGGTCAAAGAGCTGGTTACAGGTATCGTTGGTCGTTCCTGTGCTGAGGTAACTGCTGCTGTTGAAGCTCAGTTAGGTCAGGTCTTATCCCAGGAGAAGACGTCTGAGTTTTATGCCCAGGGCAACCAACTGACCACTGAGCAGACAGACTCCCAGGCCAATTACAGTAGCTGGTAGGTTGGGTTTACCCAAGCCAAATCGCTACCGTGGGCCGCACAGCCATGTTGTTAATTTCGATGAAATAAAAGGTTTAAGATGTCGCACTTTAGCCAGATCAAAACCAAGATTCGCAATCTTCCTGCTCTGCAGGCTGCGTTAACTGACATGGGTGCCGACTGGAAAGCCGGTCCACAGACAGTACGTGGCTATCAGGGTAAGACTGAAACAGCTGAGGTCGTTATCGAACAAGATAATGGTTACGATCTCGGCTTCAAACAGAATGCTGATACGGGTAACTATGAGCTGGTAGCTGATGTTCAATACTGGCAGCAGTCCCTGTCAGTAGATGGTTTTCTAAACCAGGTGACACAGCGCTATGCTTACCACACCGTTTTGACTGAGACCTCCAATCAAGGCTTCCAGGTAGCTGAGCAGAAGACTGCTAAGGATGGCTCCATTCGCTTAGTTCTACAGCGCTGGGCCCAGAACTAAAGTTGTCAAAGACAATGTCAAAGACAAGCTGATTTGGCAGGGCGGCTCTGAGGCATATTGCTTCAAGTCGCCTTTAGTTTTTTGGGAGCTGCCCTTGTACGACTGGAGTAACGATTAATGACTTTGCCAACCGATCCTCCCAACGATATTGAACGCTCGGGACTGGAACCAGAATTAGGTGGTTTACTCAGGAATGCAGGCGATCGTAGCGGCCTGGAGCCAGAGCTGGGTGGAGCGGTCCGTCAAAAGGGCGTCTATGTGGACGAGTTGACCTGCATTGGTTGCAAAAACTGTGCCCATGTGGCTCACAACACGTTTTATATAGAACCGCTCTACGGTCGGGCGCGGGTGGTACGTCAGGACGGCGATCAGGAAGAACTGATTCAAGAAGCGATTGATACCTGTCCGGTGAACTGTATTCACTGGGTGGATTATACAAAGCTGAAAACGTTAGAAGAAGAACGGCGGCATCAGGTGATTCCTGTGGTCGGATTCCCGGTCAATCAAGGATTGACCCATCGTAAAAACCGCGCAGAAAAAAAGAAAAAAGACAAGTCGTAGGATAGGCGGTCCATTGGCAATGGGTGCGGCCAACCTTATTCAAATAATTCATTAACTAAAGGTCGACTAGTCCCCGTGTAGATCAGCTCTACGCGGAGAGACCGAC
The DNA here is from genome assembly GCF_018739885.1 of Leptothoe spongobia TAU-MAC 1115. Taxonomy (GTDB): domain Bacteria; phylum Cyanobacteriota; class Cyanobacteriia; order Phormidesmidales; family Phormidesmidaceae; genus Leptothoe; species Leptothoe spongobia. The sequence goes on from NZ_JADOES010000024.1 coordinate 66,584, forward strand.
CAGGGGCTGGGGTAACGACCTGGTTAGAGGGTGCGATCGCAGGCGCATTTTCACTGATCGGTTCAATAGCTGTAATCTTGCCATCTGGTGCAATCTGGAGGTGATATACCAGCGGATAGGTTACGCCCGTGGGTTGATAGGGAGCTAGCTGGGTTGCGATCGCGTCTAAGGTTTCCCTATGAGTCTCATTATCTAGTTGCCCAATCCGAGCAGGCGCTCCCCGTTGTCCATGCCCAGAAGCATCGGCCGCCGCTGCATCGGCAAAGGTATCATCTGCCTCTAACGATTCCAATTCTGCAGGAGCCGTTACTGACTCTTGCGGAGCTTCGGATAAGACCGTAATGTCGCTGGTAGGCGCGGTTGGAGCAGGCGGTTGGGGGGCTGATTCAGGGACTGCAGGCGCTCCGGCCAGTTCACTATGTTCTACCGAGAAGGGATCTGCCGTGCTCAAAGAAGATGAGCCCTCATCAGAGGCCTCCTCGGAATCTGCGGCTAGAGATTCTGATTGTGGTTGTGGAGCTGCAGGTGCGACCTCATTATTAAAGGCTTCAGACTCTGTTTCCTGCTGACGTGACGGAGACTGGCCTGCTGCCAACCTATGATTATTACCAGCAGGCCCCCTATCTCTACGGACCCTCAGCTCAAGTGATTCATCTATCTCTCTAGGTGTCTTTGATTTAGGCAATTCTCCCTGAGCCGTTAGTGCATCTAGGTCCTCAGCCGCTGGTGCTGAACTTGCTTCAGGTGCGGCATTGGGTGCTGCCGCATTGGGGGCTATGGCTGAACCCACCTCATCTTCAAAAACGGCTTTGGGAACCTGGGCAGTTTCTGTTTGATTAAAGGCAGCGGGTCTGTACTGAAGATAGGCGGTAGTGACACCGACAGCGACTAATAGAGAGGCTACGGCGGAGCTAGTCCACCAGCGTGAGCGCCACCGCCGCTTGGCGACGGGTGCCTTGGGCAATATGATTTGTCGCTGGCCGTAGGCATTGAGCACTTCTGCTAGATCAAATAGCTGCAGGGTACTCAGGTTTATATCCTGGTCTAAAAGCTTTAATTTATGGGTTTGGGGCCATGCCTGCTGGGTTAGGTGGCGCTGTACATAGGATTCGACGGTGTCGCTGAGGGCGACTAGATGGAGCTGATCGCCTGTGGCTAGTCGCTTTCTTGTTGGTTGTTCTGACCATAGGCTAAAGCGAAGCTGACGGACCACGGTGCGATCGCTCCATTGGGATAGCGCCGAAGGATGGGCCGTTACCTCCAGGGTATAGTCGCCAGACTCATAGCGCTGGGTGTTGATGGGTAAAACCGTGGACATCTCTGGTTATCGGGTCAGATGAACCGCATCTGAACAGGCTAGGCGCTACGGTTATAGCTTACTAGCACATATCCGTAGTGCCTAGGGCGGTTACCGTTAGGGAAACGGGTGGAATCGCTGAATGCTTTTCTGGGTATGCCAAGTAAAAAGACGGCTATGGAGCTGGCTTATTTTTGGCTTAAATTTGCTGACCACTTTTCGTCATTTCAGCACGGCAGACGTTGATACACTCACCCTCACATTCAGCATCAAAATTATCGAATTCGATAGCAACCGCCTATACTGACTCAAGGCTTTACAGCAGAGAGCTTACAAGTCGAAGGCAAGTGTAAAACCCAAACGCTCATGCCCGTTACGCCGTGTCACATTCTCTAAAGACATGCTCAGCCTGACTTCTGGGACCTTGGGCGATCAACGCCTGATTGACGGCTTTCAGGATGGCTAGCTCTTTTTCAGCTTGGTCCAACCGTCGCTCTAACTCAGTAAATAACTTGCTGCAGTTGGTAGACAGCGTCTCATAGTCGCGCTTTAGATGATTGATATCCCGTTCTAGACCATAGCCTCGACGGACTCTGCCAATTCCCCAACCGATTACACCTGCCAGAGCCGTGAGAATCGTAATGATGAGTGGTAGCTGGTTGATAAAAACTTGCATATTCACCTCCTGGCACAAGAAAAGGCCGGAAAACCGGCCTAGATTCTCAGATGACAACGCTTACATCTTTCCTTGGGCTCTGCGCCTGATTACGCAGTCCCCAAGGTGTCGGGAGCATCACCAGCACCCGCTGGGATAACCGCTTCAAATTCAATGGATAAGCCAGTTGCAAACAATCGGTGACTGATCAAGTCCTGGTCCCAGGTCTTAGTGAGGGATAGTCCAGCCACGCTGAGCTTAGACACATTGAACTTCATCTGATAGCCATCCACCACACCGCCCGCGCCATCAGAGATCCTGCCGGTGTAGGTAGCAACGGTGCCATCTTCTGACGTCGTGCGCTCAAAGGTAATCGTCTGCTCAGAGGCATCACTCATTAACACTTTGGCACTGGTGACATAGCCGTCTGTCCGCTGCACTTCATCAACGGCAATGGGCTTAGCTGCCTGTTGATCCGCAAGCATTTGTAAGAAAACTTGTCCATCAACTGGTTCACCCAGGTAGTTGATATTGAAGCTCAAATCCAGATTAGGAAGGTTCTCTTGAATCAGTGTCAGAACTTCCTGCCGCTCAGCCTCTTGGAGATTAGGTAGCTCAGCAACTTGTATTTGCAGTTCCTGGATTAACGTCTGGTTAGTGGAGATGTCTTGTGCCTGCTGATCAATACGAGAGTTGAGGGCAACCGCCACTTCTTGAATGGCGGCATCCGGAGCCATAGGTAGGACTTGAGAGAGCAAACTTAAGGCATCGACAGCCGATTGTTTAACAGTAGAGACCATAGGTAATTAAAGAGAGTTACGAAAGAACAACAATGAGGCATATAGCTCAGGAGAGATTTGGGACTCATAGCCATAGCCCCAAGATTTCGAACGATCCCGGTCACACCGCATCTCCAGCACAAAGGTGGTTTGAGTAGTAATGGTAAACACCCCCTCAATAGGAATATGCCAGGAGTAATGCAAGGAATAGGTCGTAGCACTGGGCCAATTAATGAGAGAATCCATCGATCGAAAACGGCCCCGCATACGACCATTTTCCATACCAGTTGTCCATCCTCTGAAACAATAATTGCCAGAGGGTAAAACCAGCTGCCCACCAGTCGTGATACTGCCGAAGCCGGTGGATTTAAAGTTGAAGGGTCGGGATAACCATTGATTAGGTGGGTGAAAGGCACCACCCTCTTGACCGTAGGTATTTCTGATTTGGAAGACCACCCACTCTAGAGCCCTAGAGCCTGATTGAGTCCCTAGGGCAAAGCTGGGGTCAAGGCTTGCCCGGTAGGTTTGCCCTCCTCTGACAACAAGAATTTGATCATCAGATTTAAAAGGAGATACTAACTCCGGTAGTTCAGAAAACTCTTGACTCACGGAAAGAGAATAGATACTCCAAAAAAGGTGAATGGTTCGGGACTGTTGTCACCCGTTTGGAACAACAACAATCCAATCTGGTTTTGCACACTGACCGTGGTTTCAAGGGTGCTCGATTCTCGTGCCCATACCTCGATCCGATAGTTCGATATCCAGGTATGGGGCCAAAACTCCAGGTAGTAGCCCAGTCCAGTCCATGGAATCGAGAGATACTGTTGACCAAAGTAGAGTCGCTCAACATCAGCGATGGGATTCGCGATAGGAGCCTCGCGCAGAATGTGAGCCAGATATCCGGCTCGATGCCATCCTTTCGCCTGGGCAATCGTGGATGATACCTGAACTAAGAGCTGCGAGGGTTGTGTCAACTCGAAGCGGAACCGATGGGCCTGATGGGTCAACGTGTGTTTTATGTCGAGCTGCCTAAATTCGGTGTTTAAGCGCTCAACTCGCAGACTTAAAACAACACCCGTGGGCTTAGAAAACGGCCAGCGTTTGGCGCTCACCCGTTAGGTGTAGCAACGACGGAGGGGGCGATAGACACGGGTCACTGAACGTCCAC
>NZ_JADOES010000025.1 GCF_018739885.1 Leptothoe spongobia TAU-MAC 1115
AGAGCACTAAGACCATTCGTATCACTTCATGTCTTTGCTGTCTTGTCAATGCGTAAGTCCTAGAGTTGATGGTTTTGTTGCAAGGAATCCATTATCTGGGCAAGCTTCGATTACCGACTTTAACCATGCATGTCCAAGCTTTTTCATTGTTGATTTAGAATATAAATCGATCTGTAAAAATGCCATATATCAGCATTTCTCGGACGGAATCATAGTTCGGATCAGCAATGGCCAACATGTAACTCAGGGCTTCTTCTAGAGAAAAACTACAGTTCTGGATGTGGACTAGGTTAATTCATTGCCGTTAAGCTAGCCATCAATGTCTCTGCGCGACAAACATATTCTTGTCCTCAGTTCAGTATATCCCCTCTCTCCGGATGGCAACCACGGTGCGTTCATCCGGGAAACAATTTTACGATTACGGCCAACGGGGGCTACGTTTAGCGTTTTTGCCCCTGCCTATGAAGGTAGTCAATCTTACGAGCTGGAAGGGGTAAAGGTTTATCGCTTTCGCTATTTTTGGAAACGGTTTGAAAATCTGGTACGGGATGGGGCCCCGACCAAATTAAAGCGGCAACCGCTCAATCTGGTTCCAGCCATGTGCTATGTGCTGTTGGGAGCATGGCAGCTATTTTGGCTATGCCGCAAGCTTCGTCCTGATATACTGCACGTTCACTGGCCATTTCCCCACGGGGTAATGGCCTGGCCTGCTAGTAAGATTTTTAATGTCCCCATGATTTTTAGTTTTCATGGGGGAGAGTTGCTGTTGGCAAGACGGTTTGGGTTTGTTGCCCACGCCTTACGGTGGCTCTTACCACAGACGACGGGGGCCACGGTAAATTCCTCCTTTACTAAGGGATTAGTTGAAAAACTAAGCCCTTCTTCAAACCCTTCTCCAGTCCAGGTGATTCCCTATGGTTTAACCGTAGAAGCAAAGGCCGTACCACCTCGACCGCCTCAGCAAGACCCAACTCTTTTATTTGTTGGTCGTTTAGATGAACGCAAGGGGGTGTCCTACCTGTTAGAGGCGCTGGCAAGCTTGAGACAAACTCGTCCTGTTCGTCTACGGATTGTAGGCGCAGGCATTTTAGAAACTGAGCTAAAGGATTACTGTCACCAACTAAACCTTGACCACTGTACTGATTTTCTAGGATTTGTTACCAAAAAAGAGTTGGTGAATGAATACGCTAGCTGTGATGTGTTTGTGCTACCTGCCATTGTCGATAGCAAAGGCGATACCGAGGGGTTAGGCATTGTCATGATCGAGGCCTTAGCCCATGGAAAACCAGTAGTCGCGACTGCGGTGGGTGGTATTCCTGATGTCATTAAGCCTGAAGAAACAGGGTGCTTAGTCCCTGAGAAAAATCCAGTAGCCCTGGCAAATGCGATTTCAGAACTGCTAGATCGACCTGATTGGGCGGCTCAGCTGGGACGGCAAGGCCTGGCTGACATTCAAGTACGGTTTGGCTGGTCTCGAATTGTTGAGCTTTGGCGTCAAGTTTACTTGCAAGCCCAATGAAACCGCTTACTGTTGTCAAAATCACTGTCAGTCTTATCCTGATTGCCCTGATTGTCACCCAGGTTGATTTTGTCGAGGCTGGACAACATATACAAACTCTTTCCTGGCCCTTTGTTGCTTTTGCCTTGCTGTTTTATACGGGTTTGCAGTGGCTCAGCTGCTGGCGTTGGCAGATGGTACTGAAGTCTCAGGGCTATCAGGTGCGTCTTCGCCCCTTGATGTCTAGCTATTTTGCTGGCATGTGGCTCAACATATTTTTACCTGGCTCTCTTGGGGGAGATGTCTATCGAGTTTACCAGGTCAGCCAACGAACTCAAGATTCTGAAGCTGCCTTAGTGTCTGTTTTTCTAGAACGCTTTACTGGATTGGCAGCGCTATCAGCCATCGCAGTAATGGGATTACCTCCTGCGTTTCAGTTAGTAGGTCGTTGGGACATTATTGCCTTGTTTTTAGGGGCCGTGGGGGCATTGGTCGGTGCAGTTTTACTGATTATGAGCCCACGGTTGTTGCAGTGGGCTGAACCTTGGCTGATGCGGTTAAGTCTGGGTGCGATCGCAGCCAGATTCACAAAAATTCAGACCCTGCTGCACCAGTTTGCCAAGGATCGCTCAGCGCTAGTCTCTTCAATGGGACTGTCTTTTATATTGCAACTAGGTATTGTTATCTATCATTTTCTCATTGCTCAACAGCTAGCTATCTCCATCTCGTTTTTGGCACTGGTGGTCTTTATTCCCATTGTGGTAGTGATTACCCTATTGCCCATCTCCCTAGGAGGGCTAGGTCTAAAAGAAGGCCTTTGGATCTATCTATTTAGTCGCGTCGGCCTGAGTTCAGAAGAAGCACTACTGCTTTCTTTAACCGTTACCTTACTAGGCTGGTTGCTGAGTATCCCTGGCGGCATAATTTTGCTGCTTGACTCAGCTGGCTACCAGCATGTGAGGGCTGCCAGAACAGAGAGTAACTCCTCCCCATAGGGGTTGGTTCTACATTGGCTCACCTATGGATGGCTTAGTCGGCTTCGTAGGCATCCATGGGTAGGCAGGAGCAGACGAGGTTGCGATCGCCATACGCTTGATCAATTCGATTTACCGTCGGCCAGAACTTCCGGTCCTTTGTCCATTGGGTTGGGTGCACCGCCTGTTCCCGGCTGTAGGGTCGTTCCCACTCAGCCGTCAGATCCACTGTCGTATGGGGCGCATTTACCAACGGATTATTATCCTGGGGTAGCTCTCCCGCCTCGATTTGACGAATCTCATCGCGAATGGCAATCATCGCATCACAGAAGCGATCTAGCTCAGCCAACGACTCACTCTCGGTAGGCTCTACCATAATGGTGCCCGCCACCGGCCAGGACATGGTGGGTGGATGGAAACCAAAGTCAATCATGCGTTTGGCGATATCATCCACATTCACATTGGCCGATTTCTTAAAGCCGCGCAGGTCCACAATGCACTCATGGGCCACCAAGCCCGCATTGCCCTTGTAGAGAATGTCGTAATGTCCTTCCAGGCGCTTGGCAATGTAATTAGCGCTAAGAATAGCGGTTTTAGTGGCATGGGTGAGTCCAGCCGCCCCCATCATCTGGATATACATCCAAGAAATTGGCAGGATACTGGCGCTACCCCAGGGCGCGGCAGATACTGCACCGACGGACTGCTCTGTACCCAACGTAGGCGTCAAGTTATGACCGGGTAAAAAGGGTACCAAATGTTTTTGTACACCAATGGGACCAACGCCAGGGCCGCCCCCACCATGGGGAATACAGAAGGTTTTGTGTAGGTTCAGGTGACACACATCAGCGCCAATGTCACCAGGGCTACACAGACCGACCTGGGCATTCATGTTGGCACCGTCCATATACACCTGACCGCCATGCTGATGAATGAGGTTACACACCGACCGGATGGTTTCTTCAAATACGCCATGGGTGGATGGGTAGGTGATCATCAGAGCGGCTAGATTGTCGCTGTGCTTTTCAGCTTTGGCAGTCAGGTCAGCGATGTCAATATTGCCATCGTCGTCGCACTTGACACCTACTACTTTCATTCCCGCCATGACGGCACTAGCCGGGTTAGTCCCATGGGCTGATTGGGGAATCAGACAAATCCTACGGTGGTCGTCCCCCCGTGTCTGGTGATACTGACGAATGACTAGCAGTCCGGCGTATTCTCCTTGAGAACCGGCATTGGGCTGGAGAGAAATGCCGGCAAAGCCCGTAATTTCTGATAGCCAGGTTTCTAGCTGCTCAAACAGTGCCTGATAACCCTTGGCCTGATCCAGGGGAGCAAAGGGATGAATCTGACCAAACTCAGGCCACGTGACTGGTACCATCTCAGCGGTGGCATTGAGCTTCATGGTGCAGGACCCGAGGGGAATCATGGCTGAGGCCAGGGACAGATCCTTCATTTGCAGCGCATACATGTAGCGCAGCATCTCGGTTTCGGAATGGTAGCTGTTGAAGACGGGATGGGTGAGGTAGTCGCTGGTGCGGGCAAGCGTTGCTGGAATGGTGGTCTCGGATTTGAGCAGCTCTAATGCTGGCATGGGTAAGTCGCCTGCAAATACCTGGAGCAGTTGAATTACGGTCTCAGGAGTGGCGGTTTCATCCAGGGCAATGCCGATGGTAGTGGCATCGATGCGGCGGAGGTTGATGCCTTGGCTGAGGGCGCGATCGCAAATCTCACCAGCCTGATCCCCTGCTTCTATGGCCAGAGTGTCAAAAAATGGCGTTTCCGGTACACCAAACCCTAGCTTATTCAGCCCTGATGCCAGTACTACTGTTAGCTGATGGACACGGGTGGCAATGGCCTTCAGACCCGCTGGGCCATGGTAAACGGCATACATGCTGGCCATCACTGCTAGCAGCACCTGGGCCGTACAAATATTACTTGTGGCTGAGTCGCGACGAATGTGCTGCTCGCGGGTCTGGAGCGTCAGCCGGAGAGCGGGTCTACCCTTGCTGTCTTTGGAAACACCCACAAGGCGACCGGGTAGCTTCCGAGCATAGGCTGTCTTGGTGGCAAAGTAGGCGGCATGGGGACCACCGTATCCCAGGGGGACGCCAAATCGCTGGGTATTACCCACAGCGATATCTGCGCCCATCTCACCGGGCGTCTTGAGTAATGTCAGACTCAGTAGATCGGCGGCCACCGTTACCAGGGCACCGGCTGCGTGGGCAGCGGCGATTACCTCGGTGTAGTCGGTGATGGCACCAGTGCTGGCCGGATATTGCAGCATCAGGCCAAATAGGGGCTGGCTAAAGTCGGGCCGCTTACCCACCACCACGTTAATTCCCAGGGGCAGGGCACGGGTTTGAATCACTTCAATGGTCTGGGGATGGCAGTCCGCCGATACCCAGAATGTCTTAGCCTTCTTAGCATCCTTGCTTTTGCAGACGCCCAAACTCAGGGTCATGGCTTCGGCGGCAGCGGTGCCTTCATCCAAGAGTGACGAGTTGGCGATTTCCAATCCGGTCAGGTCACTGACCATGGTCTGATAATTGAGCAGGGCTTCTAAACGCCCCTGGGAAATCTCGGGCTGGTAGGGAGTGTATTGGGTATACCAACCGGGGTTCTCTAGAATATTGCGTTGGATTACAGGTGGGGTGATGCAGCCGTAGTAGCCCAGACCAATGTAGCTGGTGAGCACCTGGTTTTGGTCTGCGATCGCACGAATACTCTGCAGTGCCTCGTGCTCGTTCATCCCTTCGCCCAGGGACAACGCTTGGGGTAGTCGAATCTCAGCCGGGACTGCCGTATCGATTAATCCTTCCAGGATGTCGTATCCCATTACCGACAGCATGTGGTCAATGTCTGTTTTAGTCAAACCGATGTGCCGCTCAGGAAAGTCATTGGGGGTGGCTAAATCCTTGGCCCAGTTGACGGAAGGGTTTGCAGACATCGGTTGAGACTGTTTGTAAGACATTGAGAACTCCGATAAGTAGATCTACGTATGTAGGTACGACAGTAAGCCGCTGGCAATCGTTCCCAGTGAGACTGGCAATACGTTCCCAGTCTCACTGGTAATACGTTTCCGGCGAAACTGGCAATACGTCCCCAGTGAAACTGGCAATACGTCCCCAGCCAAAAAAGCAAAAACCATCAGATTAAGATTCTGATGGCTTTAGTTAATTATTGTTACCTATTTTCTTCAGTATTTCACTAAGAATTCGTAAGCAGATTTGAAAACGCTTACCTACAGAGGCTTTGGCTAATGATTAATCACTACACCCCTTCTACCTGTTCAGCGTATTCCTCTGCCGTCATCATATCTTCATCCAATTTATCGAGATCATCAGCCTTGACCCTAATCAACCAGCCATCGCCATAGGGATCGTCCCCAATCTGCTCTGGAGCATCTAGGAGCTGGTCATTACGTTCAAGGACCTCACCATCCACAGGGGATTTCAAGTCTTCAACCGCCTTCACGGACTCGATGGTGCCAAATTTTTCACCAGCTTCAACGTTATCGCCTAGCTCTGGCAGTTCTAAGAACACCACATCACCCAGTTGGTCAATGGCAAACTCGGTGATGCCGATGGTGATAATGTCACCATCGATCTTGAGATACTCGTGGGTATCGGTGTACTGCAAATTGTCAGGATATTCAAAGGCCATGGGGGTTCCTCAGCACGTCCATAACTTGTGAAACGCCAATCATTAAACGCCTAATGCTTGCGATCGCAAGCTTCAGGCATGCTGCTCCCTGATTGGATAGCATTTATTGATGAAAGTTTGCCACGGAAGTTGGCTCAATAGATAGGGGTTGATAGACTTTCTTCTGTTTTTTTCTATGTTTTTCCAGGAATTTTCGGCTGGACTTGCCTCAAAAAAACATTGATGCCATACTCTAGCCGCAGAACAAATGACCGTACCCGTTCTGATCCCTGGTATACCCATGGCAAATTTTATTGATGATATTCCAGAAGCTCGGCGTGAAACACTGGTGGCTAGGGCCGAGCCAGTGCAGCGGACATCGTCTAGCTTTGTGCCTTGGCTGCTATTGATATTGGCTATCTTGGGTTTAGGCGGGGGCGTCGGATTTTGGTGGTTGCGCATGGGGGGGGCTAATACATCTGTAGCCGCTGAGCCTGAAGCGGCTAGTACGGAAACGTCATCCACCGCATCAGAGGCCGAGGGCGCAGCGGCAGCGGCAGTTGTCACGAGTGGCCCAGCAGTCACTCCAGTCAGTAGTGAGCCAGCGAGTAATGAGCTAGTCAGTAGTGAGCCAGATGTATACAATGACCTCTTGGGGCACCGTCCGTACGAAATTACTGACGAAAGTAGTCTGGTGACTATTTCTACGAATGCGATGGTTCGTCTCAAGCCTGAGGCAGCCGAAAAGGTAGAAATAATGATAGCGGAAGCCAGAGCTGTAGGTGTGAGTTTAGATGTGATTTCTGGGTTTCGTTCCTTAGAAGACCAGAAATACCTTTTCTTTGAGCTCAAGGCAGAACGTGGTCAGACGACTCAAACTCGTGCTGAGGTCAGCGCGCCTCCTGGATATAGTGAGCATCACACTGGCTATGTGGTGGATTTTATAGATACTTCCCAGCCTGCTACTGAGCTTAATGCGGCTTTTGAAACCACCCAGGCATTTCGTTGGTTAGAACAGAATGCAGCCTACTATGGGTTTGAAATGTCTTTCCCCAAGGACAATGAGCAAAATGTAGCCTACGAGCCCTGGCACTGGCGCTATGTAGGCAACCAAGAAAGTCTAGAAATGTTTTATCAAAACTAGACTCTCATCGGGCTGTAACCGTTAGGGTTGGGAACAACATTGGCTTTTGTCGTCATTAATGTGACCCATGCTATAAGTTGTTACTGCTTCCTTAAAAAATCCACCTGGGGTACGAGCGGATCGCTAACCACGCCAACACCCTCATAGCCCCAACGATCCAGCATTTGTTTGAGTTGCTGACCGCTGATGGGCTCCACTGCAAAGCGGTTGGCCACTTCAGTCGCATGCTGATTGACATAGCTCAGGGCTTCATAATCAGCATTAAACAACATCAGAAAACCCTTTGAATTTTCTGTATTACGTGGCTTGGCGGCCAGGTACTGACCATCTTGGGTGGAACGTAAAAGATAATAGGACTTGGTGAACATGACACCGAATATAGCGTTATTTCTAAGCTAAAAAAATTCTTTAAATGATCATATCCCTGTTGTGCACCTTAACTACTCTAATTACTGTCAGTCTGCAGGCATAGTGGCGCGATGAATCCAATTTCTATCGCACGTCACAATCAAATCCATGGCTAGGTAGGGGAAAGCATTTTGCAATTGTTGGTAAAGCTGTTCCCGCATTTTATCAACATGGGCCACGCCATAGTCTTTTGCCTGTTGTTCACTGACTTTGACATATACCTGTACATAGATCAGGCGTCCTGTCATTAAAGGTCGCAGGTGATAGTCTTCATGGGGTAAAGGCTGCAGTACATTGCCAACAATATCGTTTACCTGTTGCCGTAGTGAATCAGCTGGAGCTTGTCCCATAATTTGAGCCCAGTTGTCGCGCACAGTTTGTATGGGAATTGGCAAGACAAATAGTACTAACAAAATAACTAATGCTGGGTCAGCATAGGGGACAAGACTCTCTAAGGAGCTATGCTGCAAAAACAGAATCAAGCCAAAAGCGACAGCCACGGCCCCACTGATCAATCCGTCGATCAGCCAGTTTTTGGCATCCACATCCAGGATAGGGGAATGACTAGCTTGGGCATAGCGGTATTGCTGCCAGGCGAGGATAAGGCAGCCAGTGGAGGCTGCGATCGCATACCAAATCGCTACCCCCGCCTCAATCGGTCGTCCCCCATTCAACATCGACTCCGCCGACGAAAACAGCGCAAATATCGCCACAATAGCAATCACCAAACCCTTCCCCAGATTTAGCAACGGCTCAAACATTGCATAGCCAAAGGGAAACTCCTTATCTTCGGGTAGATAAAGTAAGCGAGCTACCCGTAGCGACAGCAGCGAAATCGCCAAGTGAATGGCCGAAAACACCCCATCAAACAAAATTGCCTCAGATGAGCTGATCACCGCAAACACTAGCCCCAGCAGCACCATACCCGCATTGCCAAAGATGGTGAGTTTGAGCGCCCGTTGTTCTAATTCCTGTTGGTGTGTCATCGGTGATCACCGTAGCGACAACCCTATCACCGTAGTGAACCCCCAAGACAGTAGTCAATTTTTATACCCCTAAAGCGTGGTTCTGATGGAGGACTCATAGGGACCGCTTTAATTGTTTAATAGCAACGCTAGTACCCTGCTCATAAGCTTGCTGCCAGCATTGGTTCACTAACTCTGGTACAGATAATTCTGGAAAGAAACGACTTTGCGAAACGGATTCATAACCATTGTCGTTGAGTCGATAAATCTGTAGGACTTTATTTTTCCAAATCCAAACCTCTAGAATTCGGTAAGGCAGATAATCTTCAGCCGCTGTGAAGCTAGTTACGTCTACCTCAACGACTAAGTCTGGTGGCGGATCTGTCTGCCAATCAATGCGCCATTTGCCAACGACCGCTTGCCAGTTATCTATATAAAAACAATAATCTGGTTCAATTCCCCCTTCTTCAGGTAAATCAATTGTGATGGGGGTGAAAGCTTCATAATCTTGCTCCCTATGCTCCAACAGTACTGTCACAATCTGATCAAGTATGTGGGCATCGCGGCCATGCACTGGCAATGGGGCCATCAATAAGATTTCTCCATCACGATATTTTATCCGCGGAATAGACGAATCTCCCCGCTGCTGAGCCAATCGCTGGTAGTCTTCCCAGCTGCCTGGCATCCGCATGACCGTACCTGGTCGTAGTTGAATTTTTTCTGGAGAAACGACAGCGTACATAGGTTGGCTCAATATCGTTCGTTGAACTCGCGGAATACATACATGTTAATAGCAGCTACTACAAAGCAGATGATGAAGATCAATACGCGGATGCCGTAAATCGGTTCATTCATCAGTTGGCCATCCTCAAAGATCGGGGTAAATGAAGGTTCTATCTTGGCCATGATGAACCCGGCGACAAAGGCGGTAATGGTGGATGTAGCCTGGGAGAGATTTTTTAACTCATTGCTAGTGTTAGGAGCGACTAAAAAACCGATCAGCCAGCCACCTGCCCAGCCGGAGACGGCAATCAGTACAGTTTGAGCAAAGCCTGGATCGTTTAGTTCGCCGTGGACGCGGTGAGCCAACCAGATCACAATCCCAAAAACAATAAACCCGACCAAGAGACCGCTATAGGAGCGAAAGGGTTGCATAGATCTAGTTCATTTTCGATAGCTTAATGCGCGGATCCACAAAGGATAGTGCCAAATCCGCGAGTAAGTTACCGATGATCAGCATGGTGGCTCCCATCATCAGACTGGCCATGATCAAATACAAGTCCTGAGACTGTACTGCCTGCAGCGTAAGTCTTCCCAGCCCTGGCCAGCCAAAGAAATATTCAGTAATAAAGGCACCGCTGAGTAGGCTGGCAAATTCAAATCCCAGTAATGTGATTAATGGGTTAATCGCATTACGCAGGGCATGGGTATAAATTACCCGATTCTCAGGCAATCCCTTAGCGCGAGCGGTACGAATGTAGTCCTGTCGGAGTACATCTAACATTTGTCCCCGCATGAGCCGCTGCAATCCGGCAAAGCTGGTAATGCTGAGGGCCAATGTCGGCAAGATCATATGCCAGCCTATATCAAGTATTTTGCCGAGCCAGGTGAGGTCATCATGGTTAATGCTGGTACGCCCTCCCACTGGGAACAGGGGAGCCGTCAGCTGGGCAAAAAATAACAACAACAAGCCGGTAATCAAAGCAGGAAAACCCTGGCCAATGTAGCTCAGGACTCTCAGGACTCGGTCGGCAACTTTGTTGTGGTTGATCGCCCCAATAATTCCTAGGGGAATTGCAATGGCCCAGGTAACAAGAATTGAGGCGATGGACAGGAGTAGTGTGTTGGGAATTCTTTCAGCTAGGACCTCTACCGCCGGACGTTGGTAGGCAAAACTCTCACCAAAATTGAGTTTAGTCACTACCTGATATAGCCACCGTAAGTACTGCTCCCCAATGGATTTATTCAGGCCAAACTGTTCTTCAAACTGCTGGATGGTTTCAGGAGAAATCTGTGGATTTTGTCGCTGGGCATCGAGAAAGTCGCCAGGGGCCAGCTGGATAATAAAGAAACTAAAGGCTGATGCTAAAAGCAGCGTCAGTAATGCCTGCAGAATTCGTTTGAGAACATACAGCGTAGTCTCACTGGTGAGAACCATCTGCAGTGTCTGTAAAGGAGAACGAGATTGGTTGGACGTTGGTTCTGCAGTCATGGGTGAGAAAACAGTTGGAGGCGGTCAGTTAGGGGCGATCAGGCGCAAAATATTGTTGTAGAGGTATTGCCTGCAATGCCTCTACAACAGAGGGTATCTCAGTATGACAGTAGCGTCGTGACCGGAACGTCGTCAGGTAACTTTTTGCGACCGTTTAAATCACTGAGTTCAATCACAAAGCTAAAGCCTGCGATGGTAGCTCCGGTTTTTTGAACCAGTTGAGCGGCGGCGGCGGCGGTTCCCCCTGTAGCTAGCAGATCATCGACGATTAGGGGGCGATGGCCGATACTGAGGGCATCTTGATGTACTTCCAGACTATCTTGACCATATTCGAGGTCGTAGGATACTTGATGTACGGCGGCGGGGAGTTTGCCCGGTTTGCGTACGGGTACGAAGCTGAGGCCTAGCTGGTAGGCAAGGGGCATGCCAAAGATAAAGCCTCTAGACTCGATACCGACGATGCAGTCTGGCTGGTGGGCGACTACTTGTTCTGCCATCAGGTCAATGCTGGCTTTTAATCCATCGGCGTTTTGTAGCAAAGTCGTAATGTCGCGGAATAGGATACCGGGTTTGGGAAAGTCAGGTATCTCGCGGATCAAGTTCCGGATATCTGCGGTGGATTTCACGGCTAGGACTGATGCAGGACGGCCTTATTCTATACCCTGCAGCCCTGTTGTTGTGGTTCTACACTTTGGTACTAACGAACGTGTCAGTTTTGTCTTGTCTTCTGGCCGGATTCCAGTAGGATAGGGGGCAGAAAATGTTCCTAATGGCCGACTGCCTGTGAATGACGTTACTCAGTCGCAAACAGCAATTCCCACCAAACGCCGATGTACCGTCACCGTATCCGCACGGGCGTGGCATGGTTCCAAGGCAGCGGCGCAGGCAGTGGGCTGTGGCAGCATTTCTGAACTACTTGAAAAGATAGGTACTGGCGAATTGGCGGTCGTTGTGGCCGATGAAGTTGGGCCACCACTCCAAGATGAGCCCATAGGATTTGACACCAAGAGTGTGGCGGAGTCATCAACGGCGCGAACAGTTACGGCTTGGCCATTGGACTCGGTGGATGAGCGCACGCCCGTGACTGCAGGCTCAAATGCTTCCCCCCAAACTACCCGCAAAGGTCTGTCTCAATTGCTAGGCAAGGTGCCTAAAGTTGTCCTGACAGCAGCCTGTGCATCACTTATTTTGCTGCCGCTTCTATATGTGTTAGACCTACGTCTTTCTGGGTCTAATACGAAGAAAGCGTCGATTGATTTAGAGAAGGCAATTACCTTGACAACGGGGGATACGGTGGCAGGGTATGACGTCACCGACCATATGCGCATTCGCCCTGTGCATCCGGTGACAGGCGCAGTCAATGTGCCCCATAACGGTGTGGATTTGGCCACTCCTTCTGGCACTCCGGTTTATGCCGTAGGCGTGACGGGTGATCAGGTGACCGTAGACTGCTGGTGGGATGTGGATGGCGGTGGCTGGGTGGCAGACCAGACGACAGAGTCCTATCCGCAACTGGTGTTTCAGTCTCTACATTTGCTGGAAAATGAGTGCCGCTCGGGCACCTTTACCAGTGGCGATGTGATTGCCCTGACTGGCAATAGTGGCCTGGGCTCAGGCGAACACTATGACTTTCGAGTAAAGCTAGATGGTCGCTATATTGATCCACCCAAGCAGTTGGTGGAAGCGGCTATCACAGGTAAGAAATTGACCCTGAATGGGATGTTAGATGAATAAGGAGCCAGAAGTCAGAATTCAGTAGACAGAAGCTATTGTCCGTTTCTCCTGACCCTTGGCCCCTGACTCCTATTTTCTTAAATCAACGGCTGATCAGGGCTACACACCGTAGACCAAAATTCGATGTCCGTACGGGATTCGAGTACGCCGATCAGCTGGCTACGATAGCCGGTCAGACGCTCTTTCTCTAATCCCTCAGCATAGGGAATTAGTTCGTCAACGGTGGCCGTAACACAGACCCAGTCTTTGGTTTCAGCGGCTAGGTTTAAACGCGCTTGCAGGGTATCGACCTCTGCTTGGATGGCAGCAAGGCGATCTCGTTCGATATAGTACTCCATGTTTGCGATCGCATTAATCGCATACTCATCCTTAGGGCGTTCTTCCAAGGCCCGCCGAAAATTCACCAGAGCCGTTTGATAATCAAACTCATTAGCATAGGTATAGCCCAGGTTCATGGCGTTGGTATAAGCATCTTCAGTTTCAGCTTGTGCCTCGGTCTGTGCCAGCACAACTGTCCCCGGTAGGACCATGGCTAATCCTAAAAGTGAGCCCAATAACCACTGCTTTCCCATAGATCGCTTCAGAGACCTCTAATCTTTTCGCTATTGTTACCACGGATTGCTGCAACTCAGAGCCCAGGTTGCCCCTAAAGGAACTCTGATAAAAACCACCAGAATTAGTTGAGCATCGCTAAGAGCACTGTAAGAGCACTGAATTAACAGGCTACCCAGGCTTATAGGTCAATGTTTCATGTTCGGTTGAACCTGTCATCGCCAGAACCCATCTTGCCAACGGCAGGATTGATTGTTACATTAGTTCATATTAATATAAGTTTACAAAAGACTGAGCTTAGTCAATCATCAGCGTAAGGCACTGTGGGATGAGCTATCTCGGTCGATGTGGCCCTCTATCTCGACCCTGGCGGTTGAGGAAACATTTGTGGAAGCATCTCAGTTAATTAGACGATATGCCGTCGGTCAGCGCCAGTTTGAGCGAGCGGATTTACGGGCGGCCCAGTTGCCTGAGGCTGACTTAAAGCAGGTTTGTTTGAACTATTCTGATCTGACCTGGGCAAATTTGAGTCAAGCCAGTTTGCAGCAGGCTGAGTTGTCGGGAGCCATGATCTGGCGGGCTCATCTAAGCTGGATTAATTTAAGTCGCGCCGATTTACGGCGTGCTTTGGTGTTACGTAGTTGTCTAGCCTTTGCGGATTTATCAGATGCATCGTTGCAGCAGGCTGACCTACGTCTCAGTGATTTTAGCCAGGCCAATTTGCGTGGAGCTAATTTGCAAGGGGCAAAGCTCTGCTTTGCAGATTTAAGTGGTGCTGATTTGTCCCATGCAAATTTAAATGGTGCTGATTTGACGGGTGCGATTTTGCATGGTGTTAACTGGCACGATGTTCGTTTGGAGGGCACAATTTCGCACCCGACGATACCGTCTGCCTTGGTCTGAGTTGGGTGAATACCTGCAGTGGATCCTTACAACTGGTGTAATCGTATCTGAGTAATCTCTAATGGCATCACCACAGCAGCTGTATAACCTTCACAGGGGATAAACACCTGTAGTTGCCATGGCTGGTTTGGTACCTTGAGCTGAGGATACGGGGTAAAGCTAACTTCAATTGCTGTGAGCGACTCGCTAATTCCCTGACCAGTCGCCTTGAGATAGGCCTCCTTGCAGGTCCAGTATTTTAAGAAGGCGTTGCTTTGCTGATTGAGTGGTATCTGAGCTAGATTCTCTTGCTCGTAGGGGGCAAGACAACGTTTGATCAGTCCTTCTAGACGATCCATCGGGCGAAGCAGTTCGATATCCAGGCCGATGCCTTGTCTGGCCACGCCACATAGGGCATATTCTCCAGAGTGGGACAGATTGAACTGGAGTGAGCCGTTATTTCGCAAATAGGGTTTCCCATAGGGACCATAGTCAAAGGCAAGGTCAACCGGTCTTTGTTGTGAGTAAAGAGCTAAAATCTGCCGCAGACTGCTACGAGCTACGGCAAATTTTCGCTGATCATCTGCAAATCGGTAGCGCTTAAAACGAGTCAGCTCATCTTCAGACAGTGTATCCAGCTGTATGGGTTGTGCTAGCGGAATACGCCATAGGTCTAAGGTGGTTTGGTTCAGGGTTTGGTAGCAGTCTGCTGAGGCTGGGATCCAATCCCTACAGTCAAGATGAGCGTCTATTTCTTGCGCCATAGCTTTGGGGATCTATAATCTCGGGTAATACCACGGTGGTAGTGGGTAGCCTAACGATGTCAACTTAATTGCTAGATAGCAAGCATCCTTATCCCTGACTTCAAGTCTGAGATTCTAAACCACGTCCAAGTTGAAACCTGGAGTTTCTCCCACGGTAAAACGACCGTTCTGGACGTGGACAAGGTTTATATCAAGTGCCTTTGCTCGCTATCAGTTCAGCGATTTTTACAAAGAAATCAATTATTTTGTTTTTTTAGTGAAGCTCCACGAATGATAGAAAAATCTCAGGTTGGCCTGTGCCAACATACATGAAATAGCTTGTATCAAATTTTATGAATATTACCCTCTAGCTTAGTTTGAGTTTTGAGGGGCTAAGGGATTGGGGCAACAGTGTTTCCAGATGTTTATTAGAAATCAATCGTAAACGTCAGTGCTGAGTAAGGCCCATCGGGGGTCATTTTTTATACGTACCAACTTAAGTATTTAATATCGCTGTTATGGTGCAATCTTTACCTCATGTCGCCACACAGTTTTCTACCCTAGTTGAATTACTGCGATATCGGGCTCAACATCAGTCAAATGATTTAGCCTACTGCTTTTTGGAGGATGGCAAGCGAGAGGGGCTGAGCTATACCTACGCAGAGTTGGATCACCAGGCGCGGGCAATTGCGATTCAATTGCGGCATGCCAGGGGAGAACGAGCTTTGCTGCTATACCCCCAGGGGGCAGAAGTTGTCGCTGCATTCTGTGGCTGTATGTACTCTGGGGTGATTGCGATTCCGGTGCCGCCGCCTGATGCCGGGAGAATGAAGCGTACATTACCTCGTCTTAGGGAAATTATTAAAGATGCTGAGGCCAGCTTAGTCCTTAGTACGGGACGCATTATTGAGCTGATTCGTAGCTCGGGGCTGGAGTTTCCTGAATTTGATTCGATGCGCTGGATTGATACTACTCAGGTAGATCAGTCCCTGGCTGATCAGTGGCAGGATCCACAGTTAGACAAAGATGTCCTGGCTTATCTGCAGTACACCTCTGGATCCACATCGACGCCTAAAGGGGTAATGCTGAGTCATTACAATCTGATTCACCATTCGGCCTATTTGCAACGTGCCTGTGGTTACGGTACTGATAGTGCCACCGTTACCTGGATGCCCTACTTCCATGACTATGGTTTGGTGGAGGGCTTGATTCAACCCATGTATATTGGTGCCCCTTGCTACATCATGGCTCCGCTGGCTTTTGTTAAGCGTCCGCTGCGTTGGCTCCAAGCTATTGGCAAGTATGGGGCCACCCATTCCCAGGCA
This sequence comes from Leptothoe spongobia TAU-MAC 1115, assembly GCF_018739885.1. Lineage (GTDB taxonomy): Bacteria > Cyanobacteriota > Cyanobacteriia > Phormidesmidales > Phormidesmidaceae > Leptothoe > Leptothoe spongobia. The sequence continues at coordinate 16,080 of NZ_JADOES010000025.1, forward strand.
CCCAACTTTGCTTACGATCTTTGTGTTCGTCGCATTCGTGAGTCCCAGAAAGAAGGGTTGGATCTAAGGGGTTGGCAGAGTGCGGGAAATGCTGCTGAACCCATTAATCCAAGAGTGATGCGGGAGTTTTACGAGGCCTTTAAGGACTGTGGCTTTGCTTGGGAGACCTTTTCGCCAGCCTATGGCTTGGCCGAAGCTACCTTATTGGCTTCAAGTACCCCAGTGGGGGTGGCTCCGATCATTGTGCCGTTGGATGCCGCTACCTTAGAGCAGGGGCGGGTAAAACTAGCTGATGCCGATAGCATTACTGTTCGTGAAACTGTGAGCTGTGGTGAGCTGGTATGTGAGACCAATGTGGTGATCGTTAATCCTGATACCTGCGAGGCTTGCGAGTCAGACACAATTGGTGAAGTGTGGATCGCGGATGCGGGGGTAGCTCATGGCTACTGGCAACGGGATGAGGCTACACGTGATACCTTTGCTGCTTATGTGAAAGGAGGTGAAGGGCCATTTCTGCGTACGGGTGACCTGGGCTTTTTGCAAGATGGTCAGCTGTATATCACTGGCCGGATTAAGGATTTGATTATTATCCGGGGGACCAACCACTATCCCCAAGATATTGAATGGACTGTGCAGAATGTGAGCCCGGCTCTACGCCCTGATTACGGTGCCTGTTTCTCTATTATTGAGGATGGTGAGGAGCGGCTGGTGGTAGTGCAGGAAGTGGAACGTTCTCGGCAGAAAGAGCTTGATCCAGCTGAGACCATTGCTGAAATTCGTCAGGCTATCTCTGAGGCCCATGAGTTGCAGGTGTATGCCATTGCTCTAGTTAAGTCGGGCAATGTTCTCAAAACATCCAGCGGTAAAATCCAGCGTCGCGCCTGCCGTAATCGCTTTATGGCAGCAGAGTTGGACGTCATTGCTGACTGGAGTGAAAATCCGAGTTTAATGGCTGAGGTGCGAGGATTGCACCAGGAGGTTGAGTCTCTAGCAAAACAGTTAGAGACCACTTAGTCCTGGTATCAACCGCCCATTGTCAATACTGATGATCAATTAGTCCGACTTAAACACCCTGCTTAAATTTATCGCGCTATGGAAAAGCTCAAGCAATATTGGCTTGCTCAACAGCTAGAAACTGACCTGGGGGATCCGCGCGATCCCACCCAGCGGATGTCTTTTGCTCAGACAGCGGCGATTGATGAATCGGAAGAATTCCCCGATGCTGAGATTGCCTGGTTGTACGACTACAACTTGCAGGACTATTACGTACCTACTAGTAGTGGCGGTAAGTTTACGTCTTTTGAGGAGTTTGTCTCCTTTGTGCGGGTGATGTCCCGTCGGGATTTGAATATTGCGATCGCATTCACCACCATGTTCTGGTCATTTTTGACCTGGATGGCTGGTACCGACGAGCAAAAGGAAACCCTATCCCGCCAGATGCGTGACGAGCACCTCACCATGTGCTTGGCTTACTCTGAGAAAGAGCATGGTAGTGACTTAGTCGGCGGTGGTGTCACGGCTACTAAGGTGGATGGCGGTTATCTCCTCAATGGCGAAAAGTGGCCCATTAACCGCGCCACTATTTCCGGACTGACCTATGTGCTGGCCCGCACCAACCCTGAGGGTGGTAACCGGGGACTGTCCCTATTTATGGTGGACAAAAGCCAGCTTGACCCTAAGAGCTATTACAACCTGCCAAAAATCAAAACCCACGGTATTCGAGCGGCAGATATGAGTGGCATTGGCTTTAGCGACTGCTTTATCCCCGACAGCATGTTGCTTGGTCCCGAAGGCCATGGTCTAGAGCTAGCTCTAGAAGGTTTTCAAATCACCCGTGCCCTATGTGCGGCATTTTCCCAAGGCGCGGCGGACACCTGTCTACGTACCACCTTGAACTTTGCCTTGAACCGTCAGGTCTATGGCAAGACGGTGGTGGATATGCCCCATGCGCGGCGCACCCTCACCCATGCCTTTCTCGATATTCTCACCTGCGATTGTGTGAATATAGCCGCCGCCCGAGGGTTTCATGTGGTGCCTGAGCAATTCAGCGTTTGGTCAGCGGTGGATAAGTACTTTGTGCCCGTTACCCTAGAGCAAATGATGAGTGATATCTCTGTGGTGCTGGGGGCGCGGTTCTATATGCGCGATGAGCATGACCATGGCGTCTTCCAGAAGATGTTGCGCGATAGCTCGATCATTAGCGTTTTTGACGGTAGTTCCGTCGTCAATCTCCATGCTCTGATTTTGCAGCGGCGGCAACTGGCTAAGACCCGTAAACGACTCAAGCCTGAGAAAATGGCCGCAATTCAGCAGCGCCTGGCCAATAGCTTTTCCTTGGACTCTGCTCTCCCGGAATTTGCTCCCCAAAAGCTGGAGCTCTTTAGTAGGGGAGCTGACGATATTCCCCAGGGATTACCCCTGCTGATTGAGGAGCTGAAGGCGATGCATGTCGACGGTGCTCAGTCCGTAATAATTGAGGTAATTGATCTGGCCGAAATAATTTTGGCTCAGCTCAACGTTCAAGATGAGGTGATCGCCCACAGTGCTTTTGAGCATGGCCATGGGCAGTCCTACGAAAGTTTTGAGTTGGCAAAACAATATTGCCGACTCCATGCAGCCGCTGCCTGTATTTACATGTGGCGCTACAACCGACAGAGTTTAGGGGGATTTTTCAGTCAGGGCGAGTGGCTTGTGCTCTGTATACATAGGCTACTTTCCCACTTTGACGTGTCCCTCAAAACCGTGCCCTTGGAATACTACGAAAACGTGTTCCAAGAGCTTCTACGGCTTGATCATGAGGACAAAATGTTCTCCATTGTTCCCTTTCAACTGGCCCGGTCCACATCCACACCCGAGATAACTGAAAATCATGCAACAGCTTCAAACCTCCAACTCATCTAGTGCTGTCTCTCCTGCGATGGCGATTCGGCAGTGGTTGATTAGTCAGTTGGCTGAGGTTCTTTCCCTTGACCCCAGTACCATTGAGGCTCAACAGCCCTTAACTCGTTATGGTTTAGATTCGATTGACGCCGTCACCCTAGTCGGTGACTTAGAAGACTGGCTTGATTTGGAACTGCCCTCTACGCTGCTATGGGATTATCCAACGGTAGAAAAGGCTGCTAACTATCTGGTAGAAGAGTTTGATGTCTCGGTGTAGGCACGCTCCATCGATAGCCTGATGTAGCTCAGTACCAGATGACCATTGTTGATTTGGAGCATGGATCGAGCGGTCAATTAGGCCATAAATCTGAACTGGAGCGATGAAACTATACCGGGGATTAGCAACGCTCCAAATTAAAGGGGGCAACCGTTGAATTTTTCTGAGTTTTCATTTTGGTGGGTTTTGCTGCTGGTGAGCGTGCCGTTTTTTGCGGTGCGCTACGGTGCTAAGTCCCTAGGCCGTTGGCCAGACAGATGTGACAGTATCGGTTTAGCCGCCCTTTCCCTAGTTTTATTTGTCAATGCAGATAAGACGAGTTTTATTGTCTTTCTGTTTGAGATTATTTTTAATTACCTGATGGTCAAGTGGATGCTTGGCCGTGAGGGAAAACAGGCCCAGTGGATTGCCACAGCCTTGATTATTTTTGATGTAGCGGTCCTCGCCTATTTCAAATATCTAACTTTCTTTATAGAGGATGTTATTGGCCTCACCGGCGGGGTGAGTCCTGACTGGAAAGCTGGGTTTCCGCTGCCTATTTTCCAGTCCATCCCACCGGGGGTGTCGTTTTACACCTTCCAGATGGTGGCCTTTGTGGTCGATTCCCTCAAGGCCCGCCGCAAGCGTCCCATCAAGTTTTTGGACTATGTCAATTTTGTCGCCTTTTTCCCACAAATTGTGGCCGGTCCCATTGAGCGTCGGGCCTCGCTGTTGCCCCAAATGCAAGGGTTTAAGTTTAAGTTCACCGCTGCTAACTTTGACCTGGGGCTGCGGTGGCTATCCCTAGGGCTATTTATGAAACTGGTGCTGGGGGATAACCTGTTTCCCTTTATCAAGGACCTCAGCCCGGTGGCGGACAACGCCTGGCTGGTTTGGTTTAATGCGTTTTTGTTTACCCTGCGCATTTACTTTGATTTTGCGGGCTATAGCTTCATGGCGGTGGGCATTGCTCGCGTGCTGGGCATTCGCCTCACTATTAACTTTCTGGCTCCCTACACCTCCCAGAGCATCAACGAGTTCTGGCGCAGGTGGCATGTATCCCTGAGTACCTGGTTTCGGGACTATGTGTTTTTACCCCTGATGGGCAAGCGCAAGAGCTGGGCTGCATTTTACTTATTTCTCACCTTTACCCTGTCGGGTTTTTGGCATGGGGCGGCCTGGAATTTCTTGATTTGGGGGGCCTACCATGGGGCGCTGTTGCTGCTGCTGCGTTATGCGGGGCGACCCTTTAGTCGGGCCATGGGCAAGTATGTCAAACGGCCTCAAATCCTGTCCTGGGCCATGACCTTTGGGGCGGTGGTATTGGGGTGTTTATTTTTTATGGAGACCAATGTCAATGTGCTGTTGACCAAGCTGACCACCTTGGTCAGCCCTGGGGCTTACTCCCTGGGCAACTTGATGGGGGCTTTTGGTCAGTTTAGTGCCAATGAACTCGTGGCCTTGGGGTGGGTCATGCTGCTGGCGGGGATATTTTTGCTGCTTGAGCATATTGCTATATGGCAAGAACGTTCAGAATATGATCTACTGCTAAATCCCTGGGTGTCGCGGGCACTGTTGGGATTGACCATTTTGCTGTCGGCAAATATTCCATCAGAATTTATTTACTTTGAGTTTTAACGGGCAGGCTTAGGCGAAGAGCGTAGGTGTACATAGGACTATGCAGGGATCAACGGAACAAAAGGCGGGCCAAAAAATAAAACTCTGGACCTGGCTGGTGGCTGCAGGGGTGGCCTGGACTGCTGGGTTTGTGTACAACGTTCATCTGGGGGGAGAGCCTCGCTGGCTTAAGGATCTCTACCAAAAGAAAGCGGTCGCTGCCGAGGCCATTGAGGAACCTAAGCTACTGGTAACAGGGGGCTCTGGTGCCCATTACACCATTAATTCTGAGATTATTGCTGAGGCGATTGAGCGACCAGTGGTAAATCTAGGGATCGATGGTCCGGTGGGGTTGGATGTGATTTTGCCAACGGCGTTGCAGCATGTGGACCCTGGCGATATTGTGCTGTTGGTGCCTGAATATTTGATTTTGCTGGATGAAGATGGTCTGGGGGAGCGGTCAGGGCCTTTTGCGATCGCCACCGGTCAGGGGCTTAACCAAGTTCCCCCAAAACAACTGGTTCGTGACTGGATTGGAATAGGTGTACCGTCTCTGCGAGCCCTGGTCAAATCTACTAGTGATCTGATCCAGCTGGGTAAGTTTAGTGGTTACTATGACGACCCTTTGACGGTAGCCGGTGACCCCACTGTTGATAAACAGCGTCAGGGAGACTGGTGGCAATTGTCCATTAGACAATCGGTGACGGCCCATTCCATCAAACGGATTGAGCAGTTTCGTTCGGAGGTAGAGGCCCAGGGCGGAGAGCTAATTCTGTCGCTTCCCTGGGTGTATGGGGATAACACTGACACCACCAAAGCAAATATTCGTAAGACTGCTGAGGACTTAGAAGACATTGCACCGCTGCTCTACGATGCGGAGACGCTTAATATTCAATCGGATGTAACGATATTTGCCGATACCCACTATCATCTGACCACAGAGGGGCGGGTAGTGCGATCTCAACAGCTAGCCCAGCAATTGCAGGAGATATTATTGCCATGACCCTGTCTCCTCCACGACCCTTGGTGCCTGTTCCATTAACGGATTATGCCCCCAGAATTGTCATTGTGGGTGGTGGCTTTGGCGGTCTGTATACAGCGCTCTACCTGCAAAAATATCGTCATCTCAAGAACTGTTCCATCACTCTGATTGAACCCCGTGAGCGGTTTCTGTTTACCCCTCTGCTGTATGAAGTCCTCACCGAAGAATTGCTGTTATGGGAGGTGGCTCCTCCTTATAAACAGTTATTAGCGCGAACCAATATCCGGTGGCAAAGAGACTGGACTGATCACATTGACTTGGAGCAGCAGCGGATTACCCTGCGCCAGGGGAACAGCATTTCCTACGATTTTTTGGTTGTTGCGACCGGAGCAAAGACTCGACCGCTGCCAATTCCGGGTATTGACGAACATGCGCTTACGTTCCGTAGCCTGGACGATGTGGTCACGGTCAAAGCCCGATTAGATCAGCTGGCTCAGGCACCTCATCCCGTAGCCGTGACGGTGATTGGGGCCGGAGCCAGTGGTGTGGAACTGGCGACCAAGGTGGCCGATCGTCTGGGGAAAAAGGTGCAGGTACGTCTGGTGGATCGCGGCGATCAAATTCTCAGACCCTTTCCCAGGGGCCTACAACGCAAAGCCATGCATGCCCTGATGCAGCGCAATGTGGAGCTGTTACTGCAAACCGAAATTAATGCCGTGGGTCCGAAGTCGGTACGTTTAGACGATGTGGAGCTTCCCAGTCACCTGACGCTTTGGGCTACGGGGACAGAGCCAGTGCCCTGGTTGGGGTCACCGGTAAATACTAACGACCATGGACAGGTTTGGGTACGTCCTACGCTACAGCTAGGGGACTATTTTAATGTCTTTGTAGTTGGGGATGTGGCGGTGCAAAAACAGGCTATCCCGAATACGGCCCAGGCAGCCTATCAAGCGGCTGCCTCCGTTGCTAAGAATCTAGCAAGGATTATTCGGCAGCGACAACCGCAGGGATTTCACTATCTTCACCTGGGGGATATGTTGACCCTGGGTAAGGGAACAGGTGGTGTCTGGAGTTTTGGCATTAGCATCGGGGGCAAACTAGGTGGGATTATCCGTCGAGCTGTGTATATCCATCGGTTACCGACCAATCATCATCGTCTTAAGGTTGCCCGTCGTGCTTTAGGGCAAATTGGTCGTTCGATTTGGCCTTTTAAGCAGCCATAATTCGTTCAATAATCCTTTAATTGGTGGGCTATGCCCGCCCTCCTCGTTGTCCATGCATTCTCCATCCTTTTGCCATGGTTGCCCACTGGTTTGAGCCCCTTGAACGTCGTTATGGTCTTGACTTAAGGTCGTTGGCGCTATTGCGGGTGGGACTGGCGTTAGTCATCCTCGCCGATTTGTGGTGTCGTTGGGGAGATTTACTGGCACATTACAGTGACCAAGGGGTAGTGCCGCGCAGTTTGTTAGGGGAGCTGTGGCAGCCTGGCTATTGGTCAATTCATGCCCTAAGTGGGGCGGTGTGGTGGCAAGGCGTGTGTTTTGCGATCGCTACCTTCAGCGCCCTCCTGATGCTAATTGGCTACCGCACCCGCTGGGCCACAGTGTTGGCCTGGGTAATGGTAATTTCTCTACACAATCGCAATCCCCTGATAGTCTTTGCCGCTGATGATGTCCTACGGGCAATTCTGTTCTGGGCCATGTTTTTACCCTTGGGTAGCAGCTACTCCGTCGATCAGGCTTTAAATACATCGTCCATCCCCCAGCCCCAACGCATCCTGACCGGAGCTACCCTGGGGCTGATGGTCCAGCAGTGCTACATTTACATGTTCTCGGCCCTGTTCAAAACCACCAGTCAGGACTGGTGGCCCGATGGCACTGCCGTTTACTACTCACTCAGCTTTGATCAATACGTCACCCCCCTGGGGAGTTTTTTGCTGCATCTGGGGCCATTGCTGACGGTCTTTACCCTGGTCACACTGGTTTTGGAATGGTTGGGACCGTTACTGCTATGGAGTCCGATTAAGACTGATCTCTGCCGGATGGTGGCCGTTGTCGTATTTATTCTGCTGCATCTGGGCTTTGGGCTTACTCTAAATCTAGGTATTTTTCCGACGCTGAGCTGTGTTACCTGGCTAGCGTTTATTCCCACCTCTGTCTGGGATCGTTGGGCCAAACGTGCCTTTACCCCTAAACAGCTGGGGCTAAAAATTTACTACGACGCTGACTGTGGTTTTTGTAAAAAAGTTGTCCATCTGTTGCGTACATTTCTAGTTCTACCGAGCCGAGTCCCCTTACAAATCGCCCAGGGCGATCCAGTCATCCAAACTGCGATGGAAACCCACAACTCTTGGGTGATTGTGGATTGGCAGGGAGGCCACCATTACAAGTGGCAGGGCATTGCCTATGTGGTGAGCCTGTCCCCCGTATGCCGTCCCTTGGCCAAGGTGTTGCGCTGGTCGCCGCTCATGGCATTCGGCACTCGCATTTATGAAATCATTGCCAATAATCGTCGGTTTGCCGGTAACTTTACTAAGCCCTTCAATTACCAGTCCTTTACCGTCCGTCCTACCAGTGTTTTAAGCCTGGTGACGTTATTTGTGCTGCTGTTGATTACCCTTTGGAATCTACGTAGTATCACCTCACACTATGCGTTTGTGGATAATCAGCAGCTGGCACCGCTACGCCGCGTGACCAATAGTCGTACTCTACAGAAACTGGCTCCTTTAGGGCAGGCTACCCGACTCGATCAATCCTGGAGTATTTTCTCCCCTGGCCCTCCCAAAGATGATGGCTGGTATGTGGGCATTGGGACTACGGCTGATGGCGAGCGGGTCAATAGTTTGCAACCCCGACGTGACATTAGCTTTGAGAAACCTAGCCTCAAGCAGCGTAGACGGCTCTACGGCAATATGCAATGGCGGACCTATTTCATCAACCTTGGTCGCCAGCGAGGACGGCTTAGCTGGGACAGCTTTGGTCAGTATTTGTGCGTAATCAATGATGATGTCGTCGCGACACAGCTGACGTTGATGGATGAGCGCACCGTTGCTCCTGGAGAAACCCAGTCAGTTAGCCCACAGCTGGTTTTCGAGCATAAGTGTCCATAGTTTCTGTCAGTCAGGAAAGAAGCAGACTCTGTCAGTCGGCCCAATTTCGAATGGGACTTTCTTGGAGTTGATACTATAGTTCTGGCATTCCAGAGCACCTACTTATCTCCATGCAGCTTCGGGCATTTTTTCGCAACGCAGGGCAGTGGCTTTTTAAGTCACCTGACCAATCACTTGAGCAAGCCTACGAAGCGGCGTTGACGATCAAGAAAATAGAAGACGATTACTTCGACGGTAAACCTATAGACCAGGATAATAGCGACTATGGGGATAGTGCCTATCGCTATATTCAGAGTGAGGTTGAGCGCAACATTATCCTGATCAAGCAACGGATGGCAGACTTTGAAGCTGCCCGTTCCAATTTGCCCCAAGGGCGGCAAATGGAAGTACAGTCCTATGATGATCAGCAGGATGAATATACGCTGGATCTGATTGACCAGTCTGCCATCATTTTTAAGAAACTACGGTTTATTGATGAGATTTTAGACCGTTATGATGCGCTATCCAGTACGCTCGCTGCCTTAGGGACGGCTCCAAAGGGGCCCCAAAATAGCTCGAAAAATGGATCTGGCAAACCTGATAAAAGTCGTGCTGGCTTAGCCGCTCGTAGTGGTGTATTGCCCCGCTCAATTCTGCGTACGGTTGATCGAGTCAAGCAGGATCTTGATCCCAAGGCCGAAGGTGATGTCCTCAAGAGTTTTCGTAAATCCCAAGGTAAAACTAAAATCGCCCTGCGTTTTATTTTGCTATTGGTGATCATCCCCTTGCTGACGCAGCAATTGACCAAGCATTTTGTCGTGGGTCCAGTGGTGGACTGTGTACGCCAAACGACAGATGCTGAGGTGTTTCTCAATGATGAAATGGAAGAAGAAGCTCTCCATGAGCTGCAAAAGTTTGAAGAGCGACTGAGATTCGAAGTGATTTTGGGCAAAGTAGCTGCCCTGAGCGAAACCCAGTTAAAAGAACGTGTACTAGATAAGGCCTTAGATATTGAAGAGGAATATCGCGAACGCAGTGCTGATTCAGTTAAAAATGTGTTTGCCGATATTTTTGCAGTGTTGGCCTTTTCCTTGCTGCTGAGCACTTGTAAACGCCAAGTCGCTACCCTTAAAGCTTTTATCGATGAGATTGTTTATGGTCTTAGCGATAGTGCCAAGGCCTTTATCATTATTCTTTTTACAGATATGTTTGTGGGATTCCACTCGCCCCACGGATGGGAAGTTTTACTGGAAGGTATGTCGCGACATTTAGGCTTTCCGGCCAATCGCGATTTTATTTTCCTGTTCATTGCCACTTTCCCGGTGATTTTAGACACGGTGTTTAAGTATTGGATTTTCCGCTATCTCAATCGGATTTCTCCATCTGCTGTGGCGACCTATAAAAATATGAACGAATAGGAAAATCCGTGTAGGGACCTTCCATAGAAGGTCCCTACGGGGGGTGTTTATAAGAAAAATTGACAGGAGTGGTTGCATCCGGTAAAAAAACCACTACACTGACCAATTAGTCCCGGTACTTGGTAGGGGTACTCGCCCCGATAAACCGTTTAGTGGGGCGCACACACCTGTCAAGGAGCCATCAATGAGCACACCCTGGGAATCTGGCACCCCACTAGGTGCACGTTACAACGTATTGCGAGAGCTAGGGGAAGGGGGGTTCGGTCGTACCTATTTGGCCGAAGATTTGCATCGCTTTAAAGAGCCCTGCGTGCTAAAGGAATTTGTCCCCCAAATTGAGGACTCAAACCTATTGGCTAAGGCTCAGGAATTGTTTGAACGGGAGGCAAAAATCCTTTATCAGCTTGAACATTCGCAGATTCCCAAATTTCGTGAGCTGATGCGGGAGGGGGGCAAACTTTTTCTAGTCCAAGACTATGTGGAAGGGCCAACTTACCGGGGATTGCTGCAAAGTCGTCAAGACTATAACGGGCATTTTAGTGAGACTGAGATTACCCAGCTGCTTTATCAACTGCTGCCAGTCCTGGAGTATATCCATAGCTTGGATATTATTCATCGTGATATTTCCCCTGAGAATTTGATTCTTCGTGCGCAGGATGGGCTACCGGTGCTGATTGATTTTGGTAGTGTGAAGCAAATTGCCGCCACCGTTGAGCAGGAACTGTCAGCTCCATCAAGCAAGACACGTATCGGTAAGGTTGGTTACGTACCTCCAGAGCAGTTTCATTCGGGTACGGTTGATGCTACTAGCGATCTCTATGGGTTGGCTGCAACGCTAGTGGTTTTAGCTACGGGTAGAGAGCCTCAGGATTTGACTGATATGTATGATAACTCTTGGAATTGGGAGCGCTTTGTCAGTCTGGGCGAACCGATCAACCAAGTGCTTAAACAGATGTTGGCTCCTTCTCCAGTCCAGCGTTACCCATCAGCTGCTGCAGTCATGCAGGCTCTACAAGGAGACGTGGCTGGGATGATGGCGGCGGATAATGATAATGATCCCTCTGTTGTACCGGTCACGCCGCCTATCTATGTCAGTGACAATGGTGGAGCGGCTATGGGCAATGATGTTGAGGTCTATCCGACGACCGAGGCGACTCAGGTTGCAGCTCCCGACCCAGAGTCTACTACCTTAACGTCTACGAGTATTAGCCCTACTAGGCAAGATGGTAAATCGAGCCTTTTGCAGGCGTTGATTGGGCTCTTGGTGGTGTTGGGTCTGAGCAGTCTATTGATGGCCTTATTGTTTGGTCTGGGGATACGGCGACCACAATGGCCCTTTGGCCAAAGTCCGTCGGCAACCGATCCCATTCAGGAGCCGGTTGTAGGACTGACTCCTGATGAAGTGGCGCGCAAAGAGGCGTTGCTGCAGCGACGTGAATCCTTGGGGGTTAATGAAGCTTGGCTCAATCAGTGGATTAATCAGCGCTTTTACGAACAGTATCCGAACTTAAAAGGACGTCCTCTCACATCAGCGGTTGAGGATGCTCCCCTACGTTTACGTTGGGATAATGAGGCGATGGATGCGCTGGATACCCTGCAGCTACATTTGAGTACGCCTGCGCGGCGGGGGCTGGCTGCCTATGGAGCCGACGATCGAGAAAGCTGGCGTAAAACGGTGAATCGTCTCAATGTCAGTAGTCGTGCGTTAGATGATTTGGCCGATGCCAAATTTGCCACTATATTCCCCCAGGAACAGCGAGACGATATTTTAGATGAGCCCCTTGGTCAAGTCTGGTACGCCCTGGCCCAAGATAGTGTGGAAGATTTGACCAGTGGAAAAACCCTTGAATCCGTTGAATTTGAGACAGGAGCCTTTAGTAAGCGCATGACTGGGCAGCTGGCCTCAGGACAGGGGCGAGTCTTTATTCTCAAGCTGCAAGAAGGTCAAAACCTACGAATTAACTTACAGACGCCTGAAAATAGCACTCTGATGTCTCTTTATCTGCCGGTACCGTCGCAAAAAGAGCCTTTTTTGTTATCTGATTCATCAGAAACGACATGGTCAGGCCAGTTGACTCAATCGGGATATTACGAAATTGCGATCGTATCCAAATCCCCAAATCCCATTAATTATGCCCTCAGTGTTGCTGTAGACAATATTCGCAATACGCCTAAAGAGGAAACGACTGACCCGCCAGAAGGTGATTCTGGGGAAGATGATACAGAGACGCCAACGGACAGCGAAACACCTACAAACGAGACGGAGACGCCTACTGATAATGGGGCTGGGTCGGCTTCTGAGGAAGACAATCAACAGGGAACGACCGAGGAGCCATCAGACGGTGTTAACTTTGGTACTCCGTCGTCATAGCAGTTGGTGTTGAGCGCCCCTTGCTTACCTTTATGGCAAAGGGCTGAAGCACCTTGGTGAGTGCCAGCACGCTTCAATAGTTCATAACTAAAATCTCATCCACTTTGCCGCGTTTGGTTGCCTTTGAATTAATCGCTCGGGTGGCACTAACGCGGACGTGGCGATAGTCCTGATAAAGGTCCTGAATAAACTCTGTATAGGCATTGCTGAGGAGCACTTTGCAACCTCGCCTGGTGAGGTCATCAACAACTGCCTTTAACCGTTGTTGCTCGGTACGATCAAACCCATTCCTGTCATATCCTGTAAACGATGAGGTGGTGGACACGGGATCGTAGGGAGGGTCAAAATAGACAAAGTCATTGTGGCCTGCATTGGTAACGGATGCGGCAAAGTCTGCTTGCTGGATGGTGACATTGGCCTGATTTAGGTATTTGCTGACGTTTCTTAAAACGGTTTCATCAGCAATGGTGGGATTTTTGTAACGACCAAAGGGGGCATTAAACTGGCCCTTGGAGTTCACCCGAAAAAGGCCGTTGTAGCAGGTTTTGTTAAGAAAAATAATGCGGGCCGCCCGCTGTACCTTGGTTTTATCAGCAAATGTTGCTTCTCGATCCCAGCCGCGTACTTCGTAGAAGTATGTCTTTTCATTGCGATGCTGCTGGAGGGTTTCAATCAACTTATCTACAGATTCCTTGACCACCTGGTAGCAGTTGATCAGTTCGGAGTTGCGATCGCAAATCGTAGCCTTACCAGGTTGCAAAGTCAGTAAAAGCGCCCCACCTCCAATAAATGGCTCATAATAATGAGCAGAGCGAGATGGTACATACTTAAGCAGTTCAGGCACCAACTGCCGTTTGCCCCCAGCCCATTTCAAAAATGGGCGTAATGGTAGAGATGGGGAAGATAGTTGGACCATAAACTCTTAAGAATTTTCCCCTCAGGAGAACCGAGCACCTACGGTAGGATGTATAAGGCTTTTAATACTCTGTTTAAAACAAAGGGCTACTGCTGAGCCGACAAAAATTTAGACGATGCAAGTTTAGACGATGCAAGAATTTTTTTCCAATGTGTCGCGGTATCCCCGCTACTTTATTACATTTACCCTCGGTGTACTGTACAGCGTTGTTAAGCCTCTACTGCCGCTGTTCGAAAATCGCACCACTGCCATTGCTCTGGTGAGTGCTGTGGTAGCCGGCTTTATCTGTTTAAGCTTTATCCTGCGAGCAATGTTGGGATTGGCGTAGGGTGGGCATTGCCCACCACCATGAATTAACAAGGAGAAGACGATGGCAACAAGTCGTCGAGTGGCGCGGGTATCAGCGTCAATTAAACGTGAAATTAGTCAGATGCTCTTAACGGACATCAAAGACGAGCGAGTCGGTGGTGGCATGGTCAGCGTTACCGCTGTAGATGTTGCTGGTGACCTGCAACATGCCAAAGTCTTTGTCAGCATCTATGGCACTGACGAAGTCAAGGCCGAAACCATGGCAGGACTGGCGGCAGCTACGCCCTATGTCAAAGGCACCTTAGGACGACGCTTACGGCTACGGCGAACGCCTGAAATTATTTTCAAAGAAGATGTTTCATTTGAGCAGGGGACCCAGGTACTGAACTTGCTCAGTAAGTTGAAACATGATCGTAGCGACGTTGATGAAGATGGAATTCCGACTGTAGTACCCAGTGCCATTGAGGATGAAGATGGCGTGTAGGCTCTAATGCTAAAGCCCATCTTGCCCGATCCAGATAGTCTGTCCCTATCGCAGCTAGTGGCCCAGATGATAGTGGTGCGTACCACTGGGCATTTGTTTGATCACGAAATTGAATATCCAGCTTGGGAAGCGACCCACACCCAGATGGAAGAATACATTACCGATTTGGGTGTAGGTGGTGTAATCTTGCTCGGTGGTAGTGCGGCTGAAATATCCTTACGCTGTCAGACTCTCCAGACGATGGCAGAGGTTCCGCTTCTGATCGCGGCAGATATTGAAGAAGGTGTGGGTCAGCGCTTTAGCGGTGCCACTTGGTTTCCGCCGCCAATGGCATTGGGAGAAATTGCTCGCACGGATTTAGACTTGGCGAAAACCTATGCTTACCAATTTGGGCGGTGTACGGCCCTTGAAGCGATGGCCATTGGCCTGAACTGGGTGTTGGCTCCGGTGGTGGATGTGAATAATAATCCAGCCAATCCGGTGATTAATGTGCGGGCATTTGGGGAAACACCGGAGATTGTGACTCAGCTGACCCAGGCATTTATCCAAGGGGCGCAGAAATATCCGGTACTGACGACGGCAAAACATTTTCCGGGGCATGGGGATACATCCATAGATTCCCACCTGAGCTTGCCGGTCATAGAACACGATTTAGGCAGGATTGATCGGGTGGAGTTGCGGCCATTTAAAGGGGCGATTTCCCCTGGGAAGGGTAAGTCTGTGGATAGTGTGATGACGGCTCACATTTGTCTGAGTGCTTTAGATAAGCAGTATCCTGCGACGTTATCGAAGCCGATTTTGACTGGGCTCTTGCGGCAGGAGCTAGGGTTTGATGGGCTGATTGTCACCGATGCGTTGGTGATGGGGGCGATTACGGAGACCTATGGTCCCTATGAGGCGGCTGTATTAGCAGTCGAAGCGGGTACTGATGTGGTGTTGATGCCTGCGGATGTGGAAGGTTGCATTCAGGCGATTTGTGAAGCGGTGCGGGTGGGGCGCTTAGACAAGGACCAGATTCGGGCTTCGGTGGAGCAGATTTGGCGAGCGAAGCATAAGGTATCAGGACCATTGGGCACTGGGCCGACCTGTCATGATTGGGAACCTGCGGAGCCGGTGACCCAAGTACAGCAGTTGGCACAGCCAGAGACGTTAGAGCTGGCGAGGACTATTTTACAGGTGTCTAGTCGGCAGGGGGAGACTGGGTTTAAGCCAAAGGAACAGGGACAAAATGTGATTTTGGTGGATGATGTTTTGAGTGCTCGGCAGTTTTTGCCGAGGACGGCCCCGGCAATTACTGAGCCGATGGGGTGGGGGTATGAGCGGATGCTATTGGATAGTCGGTCGTCGCAGTTGCCGAGGACGGGGTTGCCGACGTTGGTGCAATTGTTTGTGCGGGATAATCCATTTCGGCGGGGTGAGCCGGTGGTGCAGTTGGCTCGCAAGTATTTGGAGATGCTGGCAGGGGATTTGCAGGCGGTGGTTGTGTATGGCAGTCCTTATTTGTTGGAGAAGTTGTCGCTGACGGATGATGTGCCCTGGGTGTTTAGCTATGGTCAGATGCCGATGGCACAGTCGTTGGCGTTGGAGACTCTTTTAGGTGAGGCGGTTGCTATTGATGCGGTAGATCGGAGTTTTACGGATTAGTGGATTGGATCGTCTCATTGGTCAGATATCTACCAAATAAAAAATAGGCTAAACCCTTGACGATTTTCTTGAAAATGGTAACAATGGATACAGAAATAAGACGTTCGTGACCCGTTTATTGTTTGTTTTTTCAATGAGTGGGCTCATGGAAGTAGGCAACAGTGCTCTTAGGCACTGCAATCCGAAGGAACGCACCTCAATTTCTAAACACACTTACGTTGTATTGAGGAAGTTAATCCCATGACATTACATCCCGTAACGCCCCTAACCTCTGTTCAAAACAAAGGACGACTGTTGAACCAGTCCCATCGACAGCAGTCCCGCAATCGTCAGCGTTCCATGCTGATGCGCACCATTCAACAGGTTGCCCCCGCCCAAATTTAATCACTGTTATCTCTCCTTTCTTTAAACCTGCAGGGGCCTGATCAATTGATCAGGCCCCTGCAGGTTTAAAGAGTTCTTGCCACTCTGTGTGTCCTGTGGATAGGCCCCATGGCGAGGCATAGAGAGTCCTATGGCTAAGCATAGAGATAATTCGCATGGTAAATATACCTAATTTGTCAAGTAAGTTTGCAATTCGTAATATTATGCGTTACATTAATTTACATAAAGACCCACTCATAAAAAAGGACATCAAATCATGTACACCACCACCGACGAAACAGGCCGGCTCAACAACTACTCCACTGAGCCCGAGATGTATCTAGCTTCCTATCCCGCGCCTGAGCAGCAGCGTCGTTATATGCTCCAAGGTGGTATCGCCACATTGCTTATTAGCGCTTTGATGCTTACAGCCCTAGCCGTTAGCTAGTTCATCTAGATCGTATCGACAGTCGACGCGTGTTCACTTCGCGACACATTTTAAAAATAAGGAGACAAAACAATGTTTGGTATCTTATTGGCCGTAATCCTTGTTGGTTGGGTTGCAGCATCCATCATTGGTACCCAAGCCTACTTTTTCGGAGAGCAGTCTAAGCCTATTCACGAACGCAACTGGAACTCTGAAGGCTTCGACAATCTTGCCAAGCTGGTAACCGGTCGGGAGACTGATTTCAACGAGCGTATTTATCCCTTTAGCGGTGACGCTTATACCAGCAAAATTGCTAACAGCTAGTTACCTTAGTTTCAGGTATTAGCTACAAACAAGTTCGAAGGGCATTGGTTGCTAGGGGAATTCCTGGGCTAATGCTCTTTTTATGTCAATTCTTACGGCTCCAACGTTAGCGCCAAAGGCATTGTCAGGTTTTGCGGTTTATTCAATTTCTGTTGTGAACGGCAGTCGCATATACATACCCTGAGGATCGTTGAGGGTTTTTAGCAGACTCAACTCTTCTCGTAGTTTCATTGCTTCTTGGGAAATGGGATCCTGAGCCCAGGGCAATTTTGCAACAATACCTGCGCCAAAGAGGCTATCGAGAATTTGTTCTTCCAGGCTAGGGGGCTTAGGTAGTTCTTCCACCTGCCAATCTTCTAGTTCGGCGGCGGCAGCGGCAGCGTTAATGGCCTCATTGAGGCCGCCCATTTGGTCAACTAGATTGGCGCTTGCGGCATCGGTCCCCGACCATACCCGGCCTTGGGCCACCTGATTGATCGTTTCCTTGGGTGTTTCGCGTCCTTCGGCGACCAGGGTTAAAAAGCGATCGTACAAAGTATTGACAAACCCCTGTTGGAGCTTCAGTTCTGCTTCACTTTGGGGGCGACTGACGGTATCGATATCGGCTAGCTTGGCGGTTTTGATAACATCCCAGGTAACGCCGTTACGATTGGCGATTTCTTTGAAGTTTAGCCGTAGACCGTACACACCGATGGAGCCTGTAACTGTGGCGGGAGTGGCAAAGATCTGGTCGCCAGGAGCTGAAATCATATAGCCTCCGGAAGCGGCATAATTGCCCATGGAGACGATGACGGGCTTCTCTGCGGCTAAAAGTTCTACCTCACGGGCAATGATTTCAGAGGCAATGGCACTCCCCCCCGGACTATTCACCCTTAGCACCACGGCTTGAATATCCTCATCATTACGGGCCTGACGCAATGTCTCTGATAGACCACCAGAGGTGATCAATCCAGGGGGGGAGCCCTCACCATCAACGATTTCGCCATTGGCATAGATAACGGCAACGGTGTCTTTGCTGCCAAAGATATTGGTATCTAAGGTTTGGCTATAGCGATAAAGGCTGATCTGAGTAAAATCATCCTCATCTTCATCCCATTTTTCATCGGTTTGGTCTGTCAGTTCCCGTAGCTCAGACAGCACATCATCATAAAAGGCAATATTATCAATCAGTCCAGCAGACTTGGCTTCGGCGGCAGGGAGCAATCCTTGATTCTCAGCAATGGCTTGAATGGCGTCTGGGTTTTTGCCTCTTGCCTCACTGGTTGTGGTTAAAAATTCTTGCCATAGGTCAGTCAACAATGCTTGGGTCTGCTGCTTTTCCTCGGGACTGCTGGTGGTACGGGTGAAGGGTTCAATGGCGGATTTGTAGCGACCTGCCCGCAGGACTTGTACACCTATGCCATATTTACTGAGGGCTCCGGCTAGAAACTGAATCTCTGCTCGAAAGCCGTTAAGCTCCATTACGCCTGCTGGATTGAGATACAGGGAATCTGCCACAGATGCTAGATAATAGTCCCGCTCACTCCAAATGGCGTTGTTGGCGAGTACTGGTTTACCTGAGTCGGTTTTAAATTTTTCTAGGGCTGCTCGTACCTCTTTGAGGGTGGCAAATCCGGCATTGGTGTTGCCGGTGAGGTAAATGCCGGTGATATTGTCATCGGTGGCAGCTGCTTCTAGGGCTTGGAGAGCGCTGTGTAGAGAAATGGCTCGATAGGTGTTGCCATAGAGGGTTTCTTCTAACACCACACTAGGCCCAGAATAGGGAACCGCATCAACAATATCGGTGGCCAGATCAAACACTAAAACTGAATTTTTTTTGACTTCAGGTTCAGTTTCGGTGGCAGCTGAGTTAATAAAAAAGCCTGCCAGCCCTAATGCACCCACACCGAGTAGGGCGACTAAGCTGAATAGACCAACTAGGGTGCCCAGTGCACTGGCAGCCGCATATTTAAGAAAGTCTCGCATGGTGTGGGTGGAGAAAGATGGGTGGTTGATTCTAGTTTAAGGTATATGCTGGAGTACCTGGGCCTGCTTGAGGTCCTTAAGGTTTCCTTGGCCAGTACAGAATAGAGCAGTCTTGAGTTCGGCAATCAGGATATCGCTCAGGGTGTCGAGGGCGGCCTCAGAATGATCGGCGGCTTTGAGAAAAGGTAAAGCCATGCCAGCAATATCTGCGCCGAGGGCTAGGGTTTTGGCGACATCTAAACCGTTACGTAGACCGCCGGATGCAATCAGGGGTATTTTGGGTGCGATCGCACGTATGCCAACAATACACTCAGCCGTCGGCATGCCCCAATCCGAAAACGTTTGCCCCAAACGTCGCTGTTTGACATCTTCAGCTCGTTCACTTTCCACCCGTGCCCAGGATGTCCCCCCAGCTCCGGCGGTATCGATGGCTGAGATACCTATATTAATTAGCTTTTGAGCCAGATCACCTGAGATGCCATTACCGACTTCCTTGGCAATGATCGGTATCGGTAACTGAGCACAGAGGGTTTCAATCTTGGCCATCAGGCCGCTAAAGTCTGTATCCCCTCGGGTTTGGACACATTCTTGTAGCGGATTTAGGTGCAAAATCAGTGCATCGGCCTCTAGCCAGTCCACCACCCGTTGACAGTGCTCCAGACCATAGCTGTAGTTTAATTGTACGGCACCCAGGTTAGCGAATAGCAAGGCATTAGGGGCATAGTGCCGCACATTAAATGTGTTTGCCAATTCAGGTCTTTCGACGGCCACTCGCTGGGAACCCACCCCCATGGCTAACCCAAACTTCTGAGCTGTGACCGCCAAACGCTGGTTGATCAAGCGCGCCTGTTCTGTACCACCTGTCATTGAGGAAATTAGCAAAGGGGTGCGTAGAGCTTTGTCCAGAAACGTAGTGCTAATATCCACCTGGTCGTAGCTCAGCTCAGGTAGCCCACAGTGGATAAAGCGATAGTTTTCCAGACCAGTGGTGATCTGACGGCATTGGACATCATCTTCCAGGCAAATACGTAGATGGTCCGCTTTGCGATCCTGGATGGTAGCAGGGGTGCTCTCATCCAAGCTAATGGTTTGGGCCACGGCGTACTCTCAATATTTTTATTGGTTTTTACCTTATCTAAGGTACGCTCTCGCCTGAATCAGTCATCGTTAGTCAATGTTTATTCACGCTGCGGGTCGGAAAAATCACCAGGACCCAAGACCATGCACTGACGCACACATTACTCAAGATTCTAGGCCTAATGCCTAATTTTGAACTGCCTATCGCCTTTCCCAGGATTTATGAAGGGCCAATAAAGTAATTGATGTACAGAAGTTAGAGTATGTAGTTTTTAAATTAAGCAGACTAAGGGTTTGAGCAAATCTTGGAACAAGATGATTAATTAATCATCTTGTTATTCCAGGGTAATGATGACGATTTGACCCGATGGGATAACTATGGTGTGAATACCGATGGTAACTCTGTCCGTCAAGCGCTCATGTAGTGATGCGGTGCGAGGGTAAAAGCCGTTGCTGATTTAGAGGATGAACCGATCTGTTAGAAAGGCCATGTACCGGCATCTTGCAGATGAAATCATCATTTGGAGCAGCAACGCCGGATAAAACCTATCTAGAAAATTGCTGTTGCTGATTTATGAGGATGAACCGATCTATTAAAAATGCCATATGACGGCATCTTTCAGATGAAATCATCCCGAGGCTCAGCAACGCCAGAAAAAATTAGCGGTTACTGATTTAGGCGGATGTGTTGGCTGGGAATGTTGCTACTTGCGAATGTTCCAGCGCTTAATGCACATCGGCGATCGGTGACAAACATACTTAAACACGAACATTTTATTGGAAAGGACTATGAGGGATATCGCTAGGAATTTTCAGGCACTGCCGCTGGTGTCTTGGATGGTATGGATAGCCATGGCGGTAATTGCAGCTCCAGTGATGGCCTTACCGACAGAGAGTATTTTTGAGGATTTAGATTCTGAAAGTATTAGACTGGTTGCCTCTAAATTTGAGGAAATAGCTCAGCAATCTGAGTTTGAGGATCCTGCAGCAGTAGATTCTGCCGATATCATCATCAAATTAACTGATCCTGAAGATGACGCTTTAGCTGATGACGCTAACGAGGCTACTGTTGAGACTGCTAACGATGCCGCTGCTGGTGCCGCTGAAACAGACCCAGCTTTCTTGGTGCAAGAAGACTCCAGCGAGTTGGCGAGTCCCTCAGATCCCTTTTTCTTTGATGAAAATTCCGTTGAAGCTCCTGGGGAAGGTGTGCTTGCGCCCCTATCGGAGACAGAGGAGTTGCCAGATGGTATAGCGGAAGGAGAAGCTGAACTGGACGATGCTCCCCTGACACCTCCTCAGCTAAGGCTTCAGACTGCGGCTATTCAAGAAGGGGATGACTTTTCAGCGCGAGCGCGGGTATACGGTCACTATTTTCTTCGGTCCAATGTGGCCGTTGTCGGTGCTGTTGATTTGTCCACTGGCAATGCCTTTTCGGATACAGACTCCACTGGTTTCAATATTAGTGAGCTCTTTGTGGTTGCTTCTCCCCCTAATGCCCCTGAGCTGCGAGGTGCGGTGGGACTGATCGAGCTGACGTCATTTTTTGACCGCAATAGTTTTGCTAAAGACAGTCTGACCCACTTTATTAATCCTGTGTTTCAGACAAACCCTGCCCTGGCTACTACACAGCTTGAGTCTCAGCCTGCGGCGTTACTTCACTGGCGACCCATTGATGAGGTGATTCTTAAGGCGGCGGCGTTTTCGTCCGGTGGATTTGATGACTTAGATTTTGATGCTGTTGCTGGTGAAATTGGTGTCAATCTTGGCAATTTGATTGTACGCGGCACCTATGTCAGTGCTACTGATGATGGTGATCGTGACGGTATTCCCGAGAGTTTCCAGATAAACCGCAATGGGGTATTTGGACCCCAGGAGGGTGACCGGGAGGTTTCCTATGGTATCAACGCCGAATGGTTTATTCCCGAACTTAATGCCGGATTGTTTGGCCGCTATGGGTATCACAGAAACTCTGACTTAGATATTTCGGGAGATACCTATAGTTTTGGTGTGAACTTTCTGGACCTATTTATTGATGACGATCGCTTTGGCATTGGTTACGGTCGTCAGCTCAGCGATGACGATCGCCGCCAGGGTGATCGCCCTGATGTATTGGAAACGTTTTACGATATTCGGCTGGCACCGAATGCACGAGCTGCCATTAGTTGGCAGCTGCGGGATGAATTTTCTGAGTCGGTATTGGGATTTCGCATTCGCGCCGACTGGGACTTATTAGAACTTTTTGATTGATTGGCATTGTTTGCCCCATATAAGGGCGTTGGATGCAACGCCCCTACAAGAAATACATAGGAATATAGGAAGCATTCTTGTTATGAACTGGTATCGTCGTACGCTGGGCCTGTGTCTCAGCCTTAACCTACTGGCCTCTACTCCGCTGGTCCTGGCTCAACCGGTATTGGCCCAATTCCCAAATCTGGATAATCAGCCCACTCTGGTCCGTGAGGGCTATGCTCTATTTGAAAAAGGCTGGATTGATCCGGCTCTGGAAAAGTTTTTACAGGCGGTGCAACAGTACCCTAATTCTGTACCTGCCCAACTAGGTTTGGCTCGGTCCTATTTAAAACTTGGGCAGGATGCCAATGCATTTGAGGCATTTCGACGGCTAACGATTCTAGAGCCCACTAATGTTGAAGCTCTTGAAACATTGGGTTTGTTAGGTAGTTATCGCCCTGAGTGGCGTAATGTCGGGATTGATGCTCTTACGAATTTGTTGGAGCAGCCTGGATATGAGCGGAATGCTGAGGTGAGAGCCCAACGGGCCCTGCTTTTATTTTATCAAGGGCGTCTGCTCGAAGCTGTTGCTGATTACGATATTGCCCTGGAGCAGACACCCAGTCTATCTACTCAGATCGGCGCAGCCCAGGTATTTGCCTATGGTGGACGCTCTGGCCAATCCATCGAATTGTTTGAAAGTTATGTTAGCTCGGGACAAACTCTAAAAGTTTATGAGGCCCAGGCCTATAGCTTTGCTCTTCGTCAGCAGAATATGCCCAGTGCTGCCATTGATGTGTTGCAGCCATTTCTGGATGCTAATGGGAATCCCAATGAGCAGGCTCAGCTAAAGGCAGAGTTAGCGGCGTCCTATGCTGCCAATGGCCAGTATGAGCGTGGTCTGACGCTGCTCGATACCATTCAAGGACAGCCCTTGATGGTCGCTCGGGCACTTAGGGGCATGAGCTTCTACACCGATGCTCCTGAGGTCCAAACACGAGCCATTGCTGCCTATAGAGAAGTGTTGACCAGTTCAAGTTTGACGGTGGGCACTGCCCGTGAAGCGGCTGATGCTCTTAGTGTTTATCCCAGCAGTCGCCCCACAACGCTAGCTACCTATCGGCAGCTGGCGGCCCAATATCCTGATGACATCAGCCTTGATATACAGGCCAGTATTTGGGAGCGTCAGTTGGCCCAAATTTCGGCCCAGGAACTGCGGCAGCGGCTATTGACTGTCACATTGCCTGAGAATCCTACTCAGCTGCAGTACATTGCTAGCAGCTTAGCCAAGTTGGATCCTCCCGATGCTGAACTGGTACCATTTTATCAGGATGTGTTGGCAGCCACTTCAGCCGAACCCTTCCTACACTATCGTCTTGGGCAGATTTATCTTCAGCAAAATAAGCTAGAGCTGGCTCAAGAGCAGCTGCGATTGTATGCGGGAGATGATCCGGCTGTGCTTTTGTTTCAGGCTGAGCAAGCTCGTCGCCTGGACGATAGTGACACTAGTATCACTATCTATCAGCAGCTGATTAATGACCCGACTAGCAGTAATCAGGTTATGACCGGTGCATTACAGGGCTTAGCCGGTATCTACCAAGGCCAAGGGCGTTATACAGAGGCACTGGCCCTATATGAAGAAATCATTGCCCTCAATTCTGGCAACGATACCAAAATTCTGGGCCAGACTAGTTTGGCTTACCAGGGTAAGTTTATTTCGGTTGAAACGGCTGAATCTGTTTTAGATCAGTGGTTGACTACACATCCTGCCAACGAACAACCGCCTGAACTGTATAGCCTGGTCGGTGCGTTGCCCGCTGATCCTGACCGCAGTGGCCTCTATGAGTCTTTGTTGGCTGCAAACCCAGGTTCTCTGCTGATTCGTCAGCGGCAGATCCAAGTGCTAGCGATGACGGATCCCGATGCGGCGAATGAAGCGGCTGCTCAGCTGGTGGCTGATAACCCTGATGCTCCTGAGGTTTATTTGCTGCAAGGACAGATCGCCCAAGATACGGGTAAGCTATCTACGGCGTCCAGGGCCTACGAAACTCTGCTGGAGCGAAATCCTGAGCAATTTGATGCGATTGTAGGGTTGGCTGGTGTGCGATTCCAACAGCTGCGATATCAAGAGGCGCGTCGTTTGTATGATCAGGCGATTGAGATGGCCCCGGACGATCTCAATCTACGTCAGACTTCGATCAGTTTAACGGTGGCTCAAGATCGTCCTTTGCAGGCTTTGGAGGAAATCAATGCTTTGCAAAGTCAAGTGCCGTCCAGTATTGCCCTACAGCGTCAAGAAAGACTGATTAAAGAAGGCTTGCTGTTACATCGAGGCTTTCAGCCGGTTTGGGAGCGTTATTAATGTTTTTGGCATTTGGCTGTATGTGAAATTTTAGGTTTAACCCTGGAAGTGATTTAAGACATGGTTTAAACCGTTTCTATGCTTAGAACCGTAGGTTTTTGTAAGCAGAAGCCTACGGTTTTTTCATAGAGCATGGAGCTGATGTGACACTCAAAGGTCCTAATGCATCACCATCGCAGTCATAGAAAGCTGTGTCAGGATAGGACATATATGAATTTTGCCCATATCCAGAGCAGTTTTTTGGACTGCTGGTTTCAGTCTGGATATGGTTTATGACAAACCAGTTATGAGGATGGGACCACCATGGTGTCGAGAGAGGTTTTTAGATGGATGCGGCGTTGGGGCTGTCTGGTCTTGCTGGGACTGATGCTGAATATGGCCATTGTCAGTTGCTTAGCTCCGGTGCGATCGCAAGCGGCCTATGAATTACCCACTGAGCTGCCCTCAACAGTAAAGATTGCCATTGGTCCATCCCCCTTAAATCGCTCTTTTTTTGAAACCACCTGGGAAAACTATCGAGATCGCTTTATCCAAGCCGATGGTCGAGTGATTGACTGGGAAAATGATGATCAGCGCACCACCTCTGAAGGCCAGGCCTATGCCATGCTCCGCGCTGTGATCATTGATGACCCTGAAACGTTTGATCGAGTCTTGACCTGGGGCGAACAAAATCTGGCGCGTCGTGATGATGATGTCTTACTAGATCATCTATGGGCCTGGAAATGGGGACCTGATGCGACTCCAGGGGAGGCGAAGAAATGGGGGATTTTAGATCAAAACTTTGCCACCGATGCCGATATTGACGCGGCTACCGCATTAATTCTGGCATCCCGTCGTTGGAAAAAGCCTGCCTATCTAAATCTAGCCAAAACGAAACTCAATGATATTTGGGAGTTTTCCACGGCTGATATTACTTTAAAGGACGAGCTGTCTGGTCGCTACCTGTTACCTGGGCCCATCAGTGCATTCCATCCGTCGCCAGAGACCTGGTATCTAAATCCGTCCTATTTTGCTCCCTATGCCTTTCGGCTATTTGCCCAAGTAGATCGACGACGAGACTGGTTAGAGTTAGTCAATACTGGCTATAGGATGCTCGAAGAAAGCGCCCAACTATCGGAGCTAGGACTACCCAGTGATTGGGTCTTGCTCCACAACAAAAATCCCCACTATCGAAAGCTACCAGCTGATGCTCCCCTCAAAAGCCTGTATGGCTTTGATGCCTATCGTGTGTGGTGGCGAGTGGCGCTAGATCTGATTTGGTTTGAGTCTGCTCCAGCAGGACATTATCTGAACGATCATCTTTCAACTTTATTGGAACAGTGGGAACAGTCACAACAGTTGCCAGCTCAGATTGATCTGGCTGGTGAAGCCATGGTTGATTATGGAGCTACATCCCAATATGCCATGGTGTATCAGGCTGCACGTCATCTGGATGCTGGTATAGCAGAGTCTATTCTGAAAAATAAGCTGACACTGGTAAATCCTGATGCTTTTTGGGATGGCGATTCTGCCTATTACACCCAAAACTTAGCTTGGTTGGGTTTATATCCCCCAGAGTGGATATCAAAAGTCTGGCTAAGTGCTGCGAGATGAGCTGTAGCAGGCCATCTAAACTGGTTTTAGTAACTCTACCGTATCCTTCTCATCTAAGGGCATCAGCTGTACATTGACCAGTTCCTCACGGGCCGTGGGTAAGTCTCTACCGATAAAGTCGGGATGAATCGGTAACTGGCGATGTCCTCGATCGATCAGGACAGCTAGGCGGATCAAATTGGGCCGACCATAGTCAATCACGGCATTAAGAGCAGCCCGAATAGTACGACCACTAAAAATAACATCGTCTACGAGCACCACTTTTTTGTCAGTAAGATCGCAGGGCATTTCACTCTTCGCCGGAGTACGGGTGCCGATTTTATCGAGATCGTCTCGATAAAAAGTAATGTCTAGCTCCCCGACGGGTACTTGGATGCCTTCAAGGCGTTCCATTTGTTGGGCGATGGTATGAGCTAAGGGGACACCACGGGTATGGATGCCGACTAAGACTAAGTCGGCTAGGTGGTCGGTCCGTTCAATGATTTCAGAGGCCAAACGGTTTAGCGTACGGCGAATCGCCTCTGCAGAGAGAATTTCAACTACCTGATCGGCCATAGTGTAAGGCGAGAAGTGGTGTGGTTTATTAACCATAACTAAGAGTCAACACTTGACAAGCCCTAAACCATAAAGTTTGTGTCTTCACCTTGGGCCGCTTGCCAACTGCGGGCGTCGTAGTAGAGCTCTTCAAGGGAAATGCTGTAGAGTGATTCTCTCAGTTTTTCCTGTAGTCTTCGCCACAGGGTGAGGGTGACCCAATCTTCTGCTTTTGCTGGGGTAGTGAGTTCCAAAAGACTGATGGGTTCTCCTACAGCATCTAAAATTTGACCTAGGTAAATTTGATTTGGAGATTTGGCTAATCGATAGCCTCCCCGTGCTCCTCGTACTGATTCGACTAACCCTGATCGACGTAGTTGAATTAGTAATTTCTCTAGATAGGGTGCGGGCAAATTTTGTCGTTGGGCAATCAGTTTAACCGGTGTTAAATGGGGGTGCAAACTGAGATCAAGCATCGCTTTTACACTGTAATGTCCGCGAGTTGTAAGTTTCATGGTTGGGGCGGATACTCAACCGAGTTTAAGCTTTAGAAATAGACTTAATCTAGCTCTAGGTCAATAGGATAAGCCGGGGAGAAACAGAGGACAATTAACATAAGAAGCTTTCATAATGGTCAGACTCTAGGGAATTTACGAAGTAAATCAACAGGTAAATCAACTCTTAATACAATTATCAAGAAATAAATTCAAACAGTGCGCACAAAAGTATTTTAATCATGTATGATTCTGCTCGTTATCTATTCACGACTAATAGATAATGTTTAGGTAATAGTGATGGGTGAGGAGCTTCAACTTTCTGAAGCAATAGCTTTAAAGAGTTTTGAAGCAAAATAAATGGGGCATTACTCATGGATACCTTCCCAGATATCTATGGATTAATTTTGGTTATTGCTGATCCTTGATATAGATTCTGTATGAGGTGTTGAGCAATAAACTGCGTTCACATTCAGAACTATAGTTTTTCGTAGGAAGACTTAGGGATTATTGTGATGCTGTTTAGCGGTCACAACAGCCAGAGGCATTTCTTAAATCAGTGATGACAATTTTTCAAATGTGTTCATGTTAGAGATGTGGGTGAATGGCTAAACTGTCAAATTCAAATCCATTAACTGGTAAGACACTACTTAAGAAAGTTAAAGACTTAGAGCATCTCTCTAGAGAGGAAAAAGCTAAAGCCTGTGGCTATTACACGGTGACAAAGAATGATGTTGTCCGTGTGAACATGATGAAATTTATGAATGCGCTGATTGATGCTGAAGGCATTCAATTAGATAGTATTCAAACGGGTAATGGTCGCGGTGGGCGTAGTGCTAGCTATCGAATTACTGTGCAATCGAACGGTAATTTATTGATTGGTGCCGCTTATACAAAGCAGATGGGTTTAAAGCCTGGCGATGAGTTTGAAATATCTTTGGGGCGTAAGCACATTCGCCTGAAGCAGCTAAATGTTGATGGTGATGACGATACTGATGATGCCGATGAGTAAGCAATAGGTATCATGTCATCGTTGGTTGACTGAATTTTTAGCTTTAATTCAGAAAAATTATGGGGTTGCCAGTAGTTTTAGATATTGCCTTAGGGCTGATGTTTGTTTACATGGCCCTGGGTTTGATTGCTAGCGAGGCTCAGGAAATTGTTAGCACCATGCTGCAGTGGCGGGCTGAACATCTCAAGTATTCGATTGAGCAGTTGCTAGCAGGTGGTCAGTCTGCTGATCGACGAGCGGCACGCAGGTTGGCTGATCAGATCTACAACAGTCCGATGGTGCGTGATTTAAATTACGAGGCTCAGGGGGTGATTGCCCGTTCAGCTCGACAAATCATTCATGTTGTTGGTCGTATTTATCGGTTGCTAAGCCGCACTCGCAATGTGTTTGGTGATCAAACCTCTGGTCCTTCTTACATACCGTCAGAAGCATTTGCTACCACATTGCTGGAATCCTTACAGTTGGAAGGGTTGCAAAAGTCGGTGGTAGAAGTGCGCCTCAAACGGTTGCTGCAGGAACGTATTATGCTGCCTTTAGGGGATACTCTCCATACGTTACGGGCGGCCATTGGTGATGGTGCTCTGCTGGATGTGGAGCTGCGCAATCTGGAGGCTTCCCTAGAAAAAATATTTTTAGACTATCGGACCGGTCGGACTGGCTTGGCTCAAATTGCCGATCGAGTATTAGCGGAGCTTGATCATTTTGCTGATCAAGGGGCGCAGATTTTGCCTGAGAGCTATGGGGCTACCCAGGCATTTATCAGACGGTTGGGGTATTTGCGATCGCAGCTAGCAGGCGGCATGGATATGTCCGAAGGGCTAGTGCGGCAGCTGCAGCCTACTCTTAAAGAATTGTTAGCATTGATAAATTCCAGCGATCGCAATGAACGTTCTGGTGAACTTGCTTCTGTACGCCAAAGCCTTGAAGGTAAATTACCGTTGCGATTGAAGGAAAGTCTTAGCCTA
The DNA here is from genome assembly GCF_018739885.1 of Leptothoe spongobia TAU-MAC 1115. Classification (GTDB taxonomy): domain Bacteria; phylum Cyanobacteriota; class Cyanobacteriia; order Phormidesmidales; family Phormidesmidaceae; genus Leptothoe; species Leptothoe spongobia. Next base: position 45,393 of record NZ_JADOES010000025.1, read on the forward strand.
ATAGCTGAGCGCGTTACCCGTAGAACCGGCAGAGCAGACGATCAACTCAAGGTGTTCCAGCAAGAATTGGAACAATGGTATGACCGGGGAATGGATCGTGCCGGTGGGGTGTATCGTCGAAATTCCAAAATCGTCGGTATTTTGATCGGTATTGCCATTGCAGCGATTGTCAATGCTGATACGTTTTACATGGCCAATCGCTTAACTGTGAATCAAGCTGTACGTACTAGTGTTATCCAAACCATTGATCAAGTCCCGCTAGAGACAATGCTGTCTCAAAGTGATGACGCTAATTCTAATAACACTGGTTTAAGTGCCCTGAGTGATGATCTGCAAGACCTGGGTAATGCGGTACAAACCACACTGTCAGACTACTCGCTACCCATAGGACGTTCCCCTAAATTGCTAGCTACCCAAGCTGTCCTAGAAGCAGATTGGGCTTTACCCATACCCCGACGCTGGTTTGGATGGGGCTTAACGGGTATTGCCGTTTCTATGGGGTCAAGTTTTTGGTTTGATGCCTTACGTCGTGTCATGTCAGTACGTACGTCAGGTTCTAAGCCTACTCGTACATCAGCCACAGCTAATGATGAGTCGTCGGTAACCAGATAATAAAGACCGTACCAATGCTGTCCATAGGCTCCAGATACTGATGCAAGGGGACAGGCAACCAGGGTGGTTGACTTGCACCAACCATAAGAGGACTAATCAGCTCTATTTTTCCTCCCATTTGGGTAATTAGGTCTTTGGCAATTGCTAGCCCTAAACCTGTCCCTGCAATGTTTCCCTGAGCCTGGACACCTCGATAGTTGCGTTCAAATAAACGCGCCTGGTCTGCTGTGGGAATACCAGGACCACTATCACCAACAACTATGCCACTATAATTTTCCCGAGTTAATTCCCCTAAAAGCCAAACCCATGAGTGGGAGGGAGCATACTTAAATGCATTGTCCAGCAAGTTAGCAACAACTTCTTGTAATGCCTGGGCATCAATTGTTACTAACGCCTGGGAAAAACTATTGAGGGGAGAATGCCAAAATTTTCGGTGACGTTCGCTGGCTGCGGCTACTGTGACTGTAATTAAGGGTTCCAGCACATTTCCCAAAAACTGAGGGGTAAGTTCCAATGAGCGACCTAATGCTGGTAGCAGTGGCTTGTGCTCAGTTGTACTATTGCTTTCCGGGAGTAATGGCGGATTGATGGCCTTACCGATATCAGCATCACCGATATCAACAGCTGCATCAAAATCAGTCACCAATTCTTTTAACCGCTGGCTTTCACGTACAATGCCATCAGCAAGTCTATAGTTAGGGTCTTCCTGGGAAAGGCGACGAAGCATCAATTTGCCGAAGGTGCCGATGGCGGTTAGAGGATTGCGAAACTGATGTAATAAGTTATGAAAAACCTCCGATTGTTCCCCTTGTAAGGTCTGTTTGCTTTTTAGTCGCTGGTGTAGCCATTGATTTTGCTGGTCTAAGAAACAGCCAACAGCTAGGCTGACCGACATCGTTTGCAAGTATTGCCGCTCGCTTGCTTGCCAAGGTCGATCTGAACGCAAGATGACCAGAACACCCAGAACAATTTCCTGGTGGATTAATGGCAATACCAACCGCTCTACTGCTGAATTAATGTCTGGATTGGAACGTGTTGTATCAGTTAGCTTTCCAGCCGATAAGGTATCTATGGTCATGCCCGATGCAGGCAACGCCCCCCGCTGGATCATCGGATTCAATAGCTCGTTGAGATCGGCAAATTCTGGAACTTGAGCGATGGGGACCAAAATGGGCTCAGATTCGGCATCGACACCTAGGGTTAGATAAATAACAGACGATATATCACCGAATGTGCGATGTAAAAGTTCCAGGTGAGCCTGACATAGATCTACTAATTCGGCGCTGGCTGGCATGGTCTTGCCTTGAATCGGTCAATGGAGCAATGATTTGAGTATTTCCCTAATCCGGATAAAATTTTCTAAACTTTAACTTTTATCAAGATAATCAAAAAACTTGTAAGTCCTTGTATAGCTTCCAATTTTTAAGATGGATGCTTCAAGCACACTTTCAATGGATACCCCACAATTTTAAGAGAAGTTGAAAATCTAAGGCACAACCGATATACTTTGCTGGGTTAAGTGTTTTTGTAACTATCAATACACGAATCCGCTATTCAAATTATGCATGGGAGGTCAAGCAACTTGGCACGAAGACGCAAGCGTAAAAGTCGTCGTCGCCTTGAAGGGCGTCGTATTTTAGAATCAGTTCCTCAATACAGCATTGAGAGCGGCGAGGCAAAGCCTGTAACTGCTGCTCGGAATTTTATCCACTCTGAAGGGATTCAACCACCTGCTGTCTTGCTAGTTAAACGTAACGAGCATACCACCGACCGGTACTTTTGGGCAGAAAAGGGGTTGTTCGGTGCCCAGTATGTTGAGGAGAATCATTTCTTATTCCCTAGCCTTCGTGCATTGATTGGTGAAGAAGAAGAAGCGGTTCTAGGCTAAAAAGACAGGTTAAGTGCATTTACAGCACTTAACCTGTTCAAACAAAACCTATAAAAGATTACCAGGGAGGCGTGACATTTGTGCCTCCCTTTTTAGTCGGTATTTCTTGATTACTTTGCGCTCACTAAAAAATATATGGCTATATCAGTGGTTCGAAAACTCACACCAGTGCTTGTATACTGCCTTGCTAAATTTGCTGCAGTCTTCGTCCGGTTCTAGCTAAAAGGTTTCTGAGTCCTAAACTGAATAATTTCATCCCGATGCCCGCGTATGGTTAACTTACAGCTACCGTTGATTTCATGAATGCGAAATGAAATTTCTTCTTCGCGCTTAGCCCGTTTCCAATAGAGGATGGCAACTGTCGGAGATAGTAAAACTAAGGCAAAGAAAATCACACCATAGCTTTTGAACAGGGTAGCTAATACCAAGGCAAAGCATAAAAGTGCCACAGCTGCTAGAAAAGTGAGAAAAATAGCTAGAAAAACACTGGGTCTGACTAAGCCAACCAGCTTGACTGAGGAATCACCTTCTGAGTCTGCATCATTTTCTAACAGACGATATGCACGATTTTCAAAGTAGTCAATTAACCGTTGGTGTAATACCTCTGGGGATTGATCGCTCGAAAATTCAGCAATTTCGGTACGATCTTTGGTAGATGCCTTAATAAAAAAGAACAACCCAACTCCTAACAACATCGTTAGAAAAAAGGTTGACTGACTGACTGCACTTTCCACAAAAGCTATCCTTAGCTAATTAAAACAACAACTACTGAAGTCACATTGACTATACCCCAGTAGTTGCTCAATAGTATTTGCTTGTAGTTAACTGGCTAGAGCTATTCCATCGGTTAATGACTTGCCCACCGATTTATGAACTCATCGCTCGACGTCTGGGCGTAGTATTGCGCTGGCCAAGGATATAGCGCTGCCAAAGCTCAGCTAGCTCCCGTGCCTTGGTTTGCCAATCAGGACGTAAACGATACATCCGACGAGGGCGGCCACGACCTTCTACTTTTTTCCAATAGCCCATAATGGCACCCTGATTTTCTAGGAACTTGAGGGCGCTATAGAGCACAGTATCTGACAATCGATAGTCAGGATACTCATTTTCTATAGCATGGATTAGTTCCGTCCCGTAAGAATCGCGGCGTATGAGTACTGAGAGTACATAACAAACAGCTAATTCTTTGTTGAGATACAAAGGCGGGGGATCTTCAAAGAATTGATAAATGTCCTCGAATTTCATGACGTATTGCTCCGGCTGCAATAGGGATGGGGTTAAAACAGCTTAATTACCGATGATTTATGGATGGAGCATTAATTATATTGAGTCCCACCTAGTGGAGGTATAAATTGGATTTGTCAAGACCTTAACCAGGGTAATTGCATATAGCTACCGCTAGTTACGTCATAAGGTGGTCTTCATAAAGACCGTACCTAACTGTTCATTCTAGATGGATAGTCTCGATGGATAATGCACACCCTTAATGTATTTAAGGGCAATATCCTAAGGCCCCTAAAAGGCTATTTCGTGAAAAAAAATTATTAAAATCTAAGCTTTATTTTAGACGCTAAAAAATACTTAGTGGGATTAGCTCCTTATATAGTTACTATCCGCAAACAAAATATAAACTTGCTTGAGATTTCGATAATAATCTCCTGTTAGAGTTTCAAGAAAATTGGGCAAATCACGGCTCATTATCTAATGGAATTGGCTCAGAGAGCTGGGTTTGAAATAGACGTTGGCCATTACGACTGGCGACTAGTTCCAGAGCTAAAGGGCCAGTGGTGAAGATTTGCTTACCGGCAATAGCTTCAATTTCTAAAGGGGCACCGTAGTTTTGCACTTGGTTAAGGAAGTCAATCACAGGTCCACTTAACCCACCAGCAACTCGAGGATTATCGACGATGATGATACCTTCTAAGCTGGCTCTGATTTGAGCACTAGTAACCAATGTTCGTAAGGCTTCCACCAGTGAAGAAGTGCTGGGATAGGCGACTTCAATGGGGACACGGGCCAGGGTTTCTCCCTGGTCGAAAACAATGCGATTTAGTTTGGCTACAAGCGAAACTTCTACACAGGGGGGATTTTCCTGTTGAACAACACAGGGTTCTCCGACGACATAGTTGCCTGAAACACCGACACGTATCACATACTGTTGACCGCCCGTGATACTTCTGGCTGTTTCTCTAACAACTTGAGGGTTAACTCGTAAAATTCGGACTGCTTTGTTAGGTGCGTCGGGCCAGATTTCATTTAATGCCAGACGATTGGCTTCGGCTAGTAATTGTTCGATTTCGGCGGTAGCAGCTGTCAGGGATTGGGGGCTAGTGATCAGTAGGGCCAGGGTTTGATTGCGACTGATAGCTACATTGCCTGCTCGTAATTTCAGAAATTCAGATTCTAGACGTTGGATTTCGTCCTCTAGAAAGGCTTGTTCGGTTTTAAGTCGTTCCAGTGCAATTTCCCGTTGGGCAATTGACTGATCCCGCCGTTGTAATTCTTGGTTGCGATCGGCCAGTGCCCGATCTCGTTGGGCGATTTGTTGTTTTACTTCAGCTTGTTGACGTTGTAATACTTGTCGGTCAGCTTGTAGTCGACTGATTTCTCCTTGCAACTGGTCAGCTTGTTGGGAGACGATACTTAGCTGTTCTTGGGTTTGGCCTAGACTTTCTCGAATGACGGTTTCACGCTGGGTGGCCTCGTCTAAGAAGGTAATGACTTCGGTTAGTTCACCTTCGGCATCAATCTTTTGGCGGGTGACAGTATTGAGGGCCTTTTCTACTTCGGTTTTGGCTTTTCGTGCATTTTCTAGGGCAGTGCGGGCTTCTGATAAATTGACTTGGGTTTCTTCAAATTCAAAGAGCCCTTTGCGCAATTGTTCGCTAGTCACCAGTAGCAGTCCTAGGGTTGATGCGGAAATTACACTGCCGGTCAAAATGCTGACTACGGTAGCTGTTTGACGAGGGCGCAGATTGAATAGAGAAAGGCGGGCTTTGCCCACACGCATGCCAATACGATCGCCCAGAGTAGCAATAAGGCCACCAAGGACGAGCAAGGTCGTAATTAGTATTAGACCAACGTCCATCTAACGTCCATCCAATGGATTAAGGCACCTGAGCAGGCTCTCGTATAGGTTACTCGATTGTTTGTCACTGTGGTGACGAATCCATCAAGATGGCCACAGGGGTAATGTTGATGACCTAAGTAAACTGCTGACTGAGAGCGACAGGGTCGTGAACAGTGATTTTCTTTTTATGAATGGAGATCATCGTATCCTGGCGCAGATCGCCCAAGAGGCGAGTGACAGTTACGCGAGTGGAGCCAATGGCCTCAGCAATGGCCTGGTGAGAAAGCTTAAGGTCGATGGTAATGCCGCTGGTGCTGGGTACTCCAAAATCACGACAGAGAATTAGTAGAAAGCTAACGAGTCGAGATCCCATGTCGCGGTGAGCCAGGGTTTCAATCATCATCTCGGTCTGTAAGATGCGAGATGATAACCCCTGTAGCAACATGATAGAAAGTTCTGGATGTTCTTCTAGAGCCTGCTTTACCTGCTCAATGGGCATAGACATGATCTCAACCGGTGTAAAGGCAACAGCATGGTAGAAGCGATCGGAGCGATTGCCTGTTAATAGAGAAAGGACCCCAAAAACACTATTTTCGCGAAGCAGGGCCACTGTAATTTCTTCACCAGCTTCATATACTCTAGAAAGTTTGACGGCACCCTTGAGCAAAAAATATACTCGCTCGGCTGGATCGCCTGGAAAGAAAATCGTCTTGCCACGTTCGTAGGTTTCGGCTACAGGAGGGAAAGAGCCTGTGGATAGCTGCCGTAGTAGATTGGCAAGAGGTTTCTCTGGAGTCACGGTGGTTGGTGAATGAGATCGCAAAGCTATAGCAGGGAGAGGTTAACGTTAGCTGAAAATCGTAGGGAATTAGCTAAGATTTCAGAATTTAAATCGATTAGCAGCGATGACTGCAAAAGAGAAAAATTCTATTTAAGACCAATTAGTCTTAAATAAATGAGCATCTCAATGAAATCCATTTATATAGAGCCAATTGGTAAGATTTTCTGACTTTAGACCAATAAAACCTAAGTTCGTCGGGAGTTTTGTATAAGGTTACACAAAAAAACTGCTTTTTCAGTGGCCCCATCGTAGGTCTATCTATTGATGGCGAACTACCGGAGTCGATGGTAAAGCTATCCATGGGGCCCCATTTTTCAGTATGCTCCTATGGGTCATGCCATGAGCTTGGCCGTCATTAATTTTTCGATACAGCTCCACCCAACTATCATGTTAGACCTGACTGGAAAGAATGCCCTGGTGACCGGTATTGCTAATAATCGTTCTATTGCCTGGGGAATTTCCCAGCAGTTGAGCAAGGCTGGCGCTAATATCGGTGTAACCTATCTACCTGACGAGAAAGGACGGATGGAGAAAAAGGTGCGGGACTTGACGGAGCCTTTGAATCCCAGTCTGTTTCTGCCCTGTAATGTTCAAAATGATGATCAGGTTACGGCTACCTTTGATGCAGTTAAAGAAAGTTGGGGACGTTTAGATATCCTGATTCATTGTTTGGCATTTGCTAATCGGGATGATCTGACTGGTGATTTTAGCGACACCTCTCGTCAAGGATTTCAAACCGCTCTTGAGATCAGCGCCTACTCCCTAGTGAAACTAGCTCAGCAGGCCAAGGCATTAATGACTGAAGGAGGCAGCATTGTTACACTGACTTACTTGGGTGGTGTACGGGTAGTGCCTAACTACAACGTGATGGGGATTGCTAAGGCGGCCCTTGAGATGAATGTTCGTTATCTTGCGGCTGAATTAGGTCCAGGTAATATTCGGGTAAATGGAATTTCTGCCGGGCCCATTCGTACTTTGGCATCATCAGCAGTGGGCGGAATTTTAGATATGATTCACCATGTAGAAGAAGTTGCTCCCCTCCGTCGTACAGTCACCCAAGCGGAAGTGGGTAATGCGGCCACATTTCTATGTAGCGATCTAGCCTCGGGTGTGACAGGTCAAATCCTGTACGTTGACTCTGGTTATGAAATCATGGGAATGTAATTGGCTTCGAAGGTTTTTTAAACTAGCCTATATCCCCATGGCAAATTGGCTTGAGCATAGCGTATATGTCGATGTGGAGGCCCCCATCGATTTGGTCTGGGCCCTATGGTCAGACTTAGAGCAGATGCCCCAGTGGATGAAGTGGATTGATTCGGTAGAGTTGCTATCTGATCAGCCAGAACTGTCTCGATGGAAGCTGGCATCTGGTGTCTGGGAGTTTACTTGGTTATCGCGCACGGTCAAAGTGGTCCCTCACCAAATTTTGCAATGGGAATCGGTGGATGGTTTACCTAACCGTGGTGCTATTCGTTTTTATGGTCATCATGGGGGAAATAGCACCGTTAAAATGACGTTGTCCTATTCGGTGCCTCTGGTGCTAGCTCGGTTTATGGAGAATGGCTGGCTAAGACGGATTGTTGATTCTACATTGCAGGCGGATTTAGAGCGGTTTCGACAAAAAGCTGAACAGGTTACCAAGGCTGGCTGAACAGCTGGTTGAGATTTTTGTCGTTGCTGGTTTATAAGGATGAATCGCTCGATTAATGATGCCATTAATCAAGGTTTTTCAGATGAAACCCTCCTGGGCATCAGCAACGCAGGTTTTTAATTAGCAGTCATGAGTTTTGACATGCAGCGAGCGGAGACATGTTTACAGTCTCTCGATCTAGTTACATTATTTCAAGATGTGTTGGGCTGGACTGCTCCGTCAGAGGGGCGCGCGATCTCAACAAGAGCGTTTAATCAGCCTTATCGAGCCCATTGCATTGCTCAACGAGACGACGTCAGGATTTGGGAAATTAAGCTAAATACGCCCACTGACCTGAATGCTAAGCTCAAGGCCAGACTTTATCAGTCAATCCATAAGAAATACCCACAGCCACTGCTAATCTTTATCGATCGCCGATGGGGCCGTAGCCTTTGGTACTGGCAAAGTAGCCCCCATCGGTCTCAGTCACTAGTGTTTATTACCCAGCAGCCATTGATGGGCTGGTGTCCTCGACTAAGTTATTTAGCGACTTATACCCCTGTCTCAGGTGCTCTTGATCTACAGCCAAAAGCGCTCCATTGTGAAGAACTTACCCAGGAGCTTGCCCAGCAGCTTAGACAGCTAAGTGAAAGCATTACGGGTATCAGTGATAGCAGAGATCGACGTTGGTATGCCGCTTTGCTATTACAGCGTTTAATTATTATCCATGGCCTGCAGCTGCGAGGATTGCTCGATAACGATATTTGGTATCTACATAATCATCTAGGACGTAGCCAACAGCGACAGCCGGATATCTTTTTTCGTCAGGTGCTTCAGCCTCTGTTTACCCAAGGTTTTTCATTACCTACTGTAGAGCGGCCTCGGAGTATGAGCTGGAGTGGTCAAATCCCTTATTTAGGAGATGTGTTTTACACTCATCCCTTGGAGCACCAATATACCGATATCAACATCGTTGACGCGCCATTTGAATCACTTTTAGTCTGGTTTGAAGCCCCCCTGTGGCAACAGGTTAGTAACTGTTGGCAGACAAGTTCTCTGGGGTTGGCGTTTGAGCAAGTGCTGACCCATGAAGAACCTAAAAATTGGGCGAAAAGCTCTCAAGCACAGGGACGCTGCTGTGATCTGGTGCTCAATCAGTTTATGCTTCGGCATCTGGGGATTCCCCCAGACGATGCTGCCCCTGATTTCTGGGATCTTCTCTTTTTGGGGAATGTCGGACATTTACGTCAGTTAGTACAGAAAATTTTGCCCCAGTTTTCAGTTCTGGATCCAGCTTGTGGAGTGGGTACGCTGCTAATTGAATTACAACACCGGTTAGTTGACATTTATAGTGTATTGATTGGTCAGTTACAGCGCTCTCTAGATAGTCAGCTTGATATTTGGTTGAAAGGGTTACAAGCTGAACATCCTTCACTATTACAAACAATCTACCTTCGCATCTTTAAATACGGTCTTTATGGTGTAGATATCGATCCGGCCATGGTTGATAGTGCTCGCCTCCAGCTGCTGCTGGGGTTGGTGGTTATTGCACAACACCCCGAAGATGTTGAACCCTTGCCCAATCTTGATTTTAATATTGTTGTTGGCAATAGCCTAATTGGGTTTATTCGGGTAGATGAGGCTGGTTTTGATCGGCTACGGGCTGCAGAAACTTTGTTACAGGGGAATTTGCTGCAACCCTTGGCAGCGGAAAGCTATCGTACCATTCTCTTGGAAAAAAATATTGCCCTTGAACACTATCGCTCCCGTGCATATCTCCTGGAGGAGTTGCAACACGATATTCCCCACTATGCTCAGCTAGAATTTTTTCGAGAACAAATAAACAATCTTGATGCTCAGGCCCAGGCCAAGCTGGATGAACTGTTGCTGGCTGAATTTAGTCAGATTTTGGGAATTCGGTTTAAAGTGGCCCAGCTGATTGAGTCGCCCCAGCAACGGTTGCTACAGATTGAGGACTTAGCCGTGTTGCGGCCTTTTCACTGGGGGTATCACTTTAGTCATGTTTTAGAGCAAGCCAATGGGTTTAATGTGATTCTATCCAGTCCGCCCCAGGGGGTATTTCGTCCAACTGTCCAAGAGTTCTTTCAAAAATTTTGTGACTTGACGGCTAGCAAAAATCTTGATGCTCGTACATTTAAAACGGCTAAGCGGTCGTTACTCAATGCAGATTCCGAAGTCGCAAATACTTGGCTTTCTTTTCAGAGTCAATATTCCTTGATGACAGATTACTTTTATCGTTCCCCTCAGTACGATCACCAAAGCCCTCTACTCAAGGGTCAGCGTCAGCGGACTCAGTTGCGTCGACACTGGCTATTTATTGAACGGTGTTTTAACCTGTTGGCTCCTCAAGGTGTCTGTGGGTTAATTATCTCCAATGATATTAAAGATAGCCCCCGAGGTGTGGCGCTTCGGAGTCTATTGGAAAACCAAGCCATCAGTAGTAACGTGCAGGGGAGTTTGCCTGATACGCAACGGTCATCTGAGCAATATTTTTTATGGTTTTGTAAAAAGTGAATTGTTGTGTTGTAAAGCCGCTCATTGTCATATCTGAAATCATTCACTTGTCGCATCACTATTTTGAATAATCTATAGTTACCCCCAAATCTTTTTCTAACGTTAAACAGTTGCGACCATCGCCAACTCGAAGTTGATAATCGACGCGATCCATTAGCTGGTGCAAAATCAGCCAGCCATATCCCCCCTCCTGATGGTCGCTAGGGGTGGGAGCTTGATAGTCCCGAATGTCAAAGCCATGCCCTTCATCCCAGACTTTTAGAGATAAGAAGCTGCCTTCGATTCCCAAATGTAAAACGACTGGGAGATCGGGACGATCTTGATGGGCATGGCGAACAATATTGGAATAAACCTCGACGATTACGAGTCGTAATCTACTTTCGACTTTATTCCAATCTAGGTCGGCAGTATTGCCTAGTTCAGCCTTGAGAGAACTGAGTAGCCAATCTTCTACAACAGCTAAAAACTTTAAATCACTGGGGATAGCGAGTTCGGTCTTCATTAGTTAAAACGCCACCTCCAAAGACAAGATAGTTTGATCGTCATGCTGTTCACTGTCTGTCGTATTCAGTTGAACCAATAGATGCTTAAGGTCTAATCCAGTTGTTTGCTCCAAAAGTAGTTGCCATAAACCTGCTTGATTAAGCATCTTTTGCTGTCCATCGATGGTTACTAATGCTTCGGTAATTCCATCACTGGCCAGTAGTAGGGCATCCCCTTCGTTTAGGCTGAGTCGACCTGCTTCTGTTCGCCATCTTGGCAAAATTCCCAAAGGAACGCTGTTGCCTTCTCTTAGGTACGTAGGCTGAGGTGGTATGGCAGCTCCCTGAACAACGTTTTTTTGTGACCAGACTAAGGGATAAATATGGCCTGCATTGGCATACACGAGCTCTTTGCTGGTTGGGTTGTATTGTACGAGCACCATGGTAATCATGTGTTCGTTGTTTACTAAATCAGCATTAAGTGCCTGATTGAGATTGGCCATTACCTTTTCAGGGCCGGGTGGTTGACTGATAGATAATTCTCTTCGTAGGAGCGATATGGCACTGGCCATAAACAGAGCTGCCGGGACGCCTTTTCCAGAAACATCTCCTACGGCTAGCCAGATATCGCCCTGGGGATGAATAAAGACTTCATAGAAATCACCTCCCACAGCTCGGGCTGCCTGACATTTTGCCTGAATCTTGATGCCAGGGATGTCAGGCCAAACCTGATGAAGTAACTTATTCTGGATTTGCCTCGCCACATTTAATTCTGTCTGCATCTGTTCAGTTTGGCGCTGGACATGGTTGTACAGCTTGGCCTGGGAAATGGCCATGACGACTTGTTCAGCGATGCTATTAAACAGATTGATCGTGTTGCTGTCCCAAGTGCCAGCAATTTGATAGAGAGCAATAGATGCTAAGGGGGTGTCTCGATAAGTAAACTTTGCAGCTAGGCGAGTGAGAGCAATATTGTCATGGGGAAATTTATCTAAAACCAGCTCTTGGCAAGGTGCTCCGCTCTGAGCCAATGCATCAATTATGGAGTCATCTGTCTTCGCATAGGTGACAGGTTGGGGGGGGTGTCCTGGTTGAATAGCATCAACTGGATATAAAACAGCGTAATCAGCGTCGAATGCCTGGCCCAGAGCTTTTACCACCGTTTGCAGCGTGTTTGCATAATCCAGTGAGCTGCGAATCGTTGTGGTGATTGAGTTGTATAGCTCTTCCTTTTTAAGGGATTGGGATAGAGCATGGGTGCGTTGCTTGACGATGCGATACGTGTTAGCCGCTTGGTCAATGACCTGTCGTAGCTCGTTAGGTTTCCAAGGTTTTGTAATGTACTTGAACACCTGACCCGAGTTGATGGCGTCAACTAAGTCTTCCACATCGGTGTAACCCGTAAGAACGATACGGATGGTGTCCGGATATTCATCAGTGGTGAGGCTCAAAAATTCCGTGCCGTTCATTTTGGGCATACGCTGGTCCGAAATGATGATGGCCATTTCACCATGCTGTTTTAAGCACTCCAATGCTTCCTGTCCACTGCTGGCTCGATACACGCGGTAGCTACGCCTAAATGTACGGTGTAGCAATTCCAGGTTATCGAGTTCATCATCGACGACTAAAAGCTTGAGTTGGTCATGAGTGGCAGAACTCATATCATTTTGAGGGATATCTGATTCTTGGGACATATTGGTCCAACCTTGGAAAGATACTCACCAAATTCACCCATATTTACCCATCAATCTTAGTGTGCCCAGGGAGATCCTTGAGGAACTGTAGTCAGTTCACTCAGATTTGATATATTTCTGGCAGTTGAATCATGGACGTCTGGGTAGACTTGCACTATGGTCTAGGCAGAGATGCTGGTGTGGAGATGCTGGTTGAAGACTATGGGTATGTTTCGATCGACTTGTCTGAGTTTACCGCTTGGGTTTGCTGTTATATTTTCCTTGTTTAGTGAGGTACGGGCCCAAGCTTTCGCTCCTGATGTGGCTGCAAGTTTATCTCAGTTAGATCTAGCCATTTGTTTACAGCAATGGGGAGAGGCGATTGACATTACCAGTGGGCTGATTGCATCACCGGATGTGTCATCCGCTTACCGTCAGGAGTTACTGAGCTTCAGACGACAGCTTCAGTCTTGGCAAGTTGGCCCAGTATTCCCCGATGCTCAGGCTAGTTGCGATCGCACCCTTCCCCTATTCCTGGCATTGGATGAACCTGAACCCCCTGAGCCTCAGCCCTTGGATTGGAATCGAGCCCTAGCCTCATTGAGGAACTCTCGTCCCATTATTCAACTAAATGATGGCGTTGAGTCAACGCCTGAACTCATTCCTACGGAGCTCACTGCCAGTAGCCCAGAGCTACTGACTAACCGGGCCACCCCCATTGATACGACAGATGGCTTTAATGTTTTAGGGGATAGCATTAATAGTCAGCAGCAAGTCTATAGCTTTTTGGCCCGACTAGGCGATCGAGTTTCCCTGGAGGTAGACATTACCCGAGCTTACAGTCAGGGAGATGCGCAACTGTATGTGTTTGACCAGACTGGACGTCTGATTACTAAAAGTGATAGCCCTACTTTTCAGGGGGGGGCGATTCAAGACTTTGTCTCGCCTAAAACCGATGTGTATTTTGCAGTGGTGAGTTCCCAGGGGACCCTACCCGTTTTGGATGAGCGCGGGCAGTTAGTTGACTGGCAAACTACTGATAATTCTAGTTTTGACTATACGCTGACTCTGACAGGTGTGACGCCTTACAACGTGCTTTTGCCCTGATTGTCTAGCTCCGCTCTGCTAGACGTAGTTTGGCCGAACGTGCTCTGGGATTGCGACGTAGCTCTTCGTCGCTAGCGATAATTGGCTTTTTGGTAAGGACTTTTAAGTGTTCATGGCCACGCATACCGTGTTTTACTCGTCGGTCTTCAAGGCTGTGGAAACTAATAATGGCCAGCTTTCCCCCAGAAACTAGCCAGTTAGGGGCGACCTCGATCAGCCGCTCTAGGACATCTAATTCTCGGTTGACGGCAATGCGTAATGCTTGAAAGACGCGGGTGGCTGGATGGATCCGACCATGGCGATATTTGCCTGGCACACTGGCTGCGATCACATCTGCCAGAGCCGTAGTTGTCTGAAACGGTCGACGCTCAACGATGCGCCGGGCAATCCTTCGGGAGAGTCGCTCTTCACCATAATGGTAAAAAATATCCGCTAGTTCCCTTTCCGAACCATGGTTGACTAAGTCCGCTGCAGTTAGCTCTTGGGTAGGGTTCATACGCATGTCCAAAGCCCCTTGAAGGCGAAAACTGAATCCCCGCTCAGGCCGATCCAGCTGGGGGGAACTTACCCCCAAGTCCGCTAATATCCCGTCAAAAACTAGTTCAGATGAAGAAAACTCTGAAAAATTACCATGCCAAAACGTTACTCGCTCCTCAAACTCCTCTAGATTCTGTCGGGCCGCATTCAGGGCATTGGGGTCCTGATCTACTGCCATCAGGCGAATGGTTGGATCGGTCTCTAAAATTAAGCGGCTATGGCCACCCCCGCCTACGGTGGCATCAAGATAGTAGCCATGGGGCTTGGGAGCCAATCCAGCCAGGACTTCTGTGGCCAATACTGATTGATGTACAAAGTCTGAATGTACGGAGGCCGATGTGTCCTGAGCCTCAGATTCATGGGTCACAGAGATAACCTCATTAAGCTTAGATAGTCATGGCTGTCGCATCATAACCCAGCGAGTCAAGAGCTATGGAAAACGTTTAGCTGATTAGGAACATTAAGCTCAAAAAAAATTAAGCCCACTTCCCTGTGCGATCGCTCTTTTCTTCACGCTTTCAACGAAGAATCTTGCTACAGTAAGTCAGAGAATAATACGGCATAGTTTCTATGACACGGCTCGAAACCAGAACGGAGCCCATGGTAATCAACCTGGGACCTCATCACCCTTCGATGCACGGGGTTTTGCGACTCATTGTCACCCTTGACGGTGAGGACGTGATTGACTGTGAGCCCGTGATTGGCTATTTGCATCGCGGTATGGAAAAAATTGCCGAGAGCCGTACAAATGTCATGTTTGTACCCTACGTTAGTCGTTGGGACTATGCGGCAGGTATGTTTAATGAGGCCATTACCGTTAACGCCCCAGAACAGCTAGCTAATATCGAAGTACCCAAACGAGCTAGCTACATTCGGGTGATCATGCTCGAACTAAATCGGATTGCTAATCATTTGCTGTGGTTAGGTCCTTTTTTAGCAGATGTCGGTGCTCAGACACCCTTTTTCTACATTTTCCGTGAGCGGGAGATGATTTATGACCTTTGGGAAGCCGCTACGGGAGCCCGGTTGATCAACAATAATTATTTTCGTATTGGAGGGGTGGCCGCCGATCTTCCCTACGGTTGGGTTGATAAGTGCGAAGATTTCTGCGATTACTTTTTGCCCAAGGTTGATGAATACGAAAAGCTGATCACTAACAATCCAATTTTCCGCCGTCGTGTGGAAGGCATCGGTACGATCACCCGTGAAGATGCTATCAATTGGGGCTTATCGGGACCTATGCTGAGAGGCTCTGGCGTCAAATGGGATCTGCGTAAAGTCGATCACTATGAGTGTTATGACGATTTTGACTGGGATGTGCAATGGGAAACCGCTGGTGATTGCTTTGCTCGCTATGTAATTCGCGTTCGTGAGATGCGCGAGTCGGTCAAAATTATTCGTCAAGCTATCAAAGGGTTGCCTGGTGGACCCTTTGAAAATCTAGAAGCCAAACGCATGGCTGAAGGTCCCAAATCTGAATGGAATGGTTTCGATTATCAGTTTATTGGTAAGAAAATTGCCCCCACATTTAAGATTCCTGCTGGAGAGCACTATGTCCGCTTAGAAAGTGGTAAGGGCGAACTAGGGGTATTTATTGTGGGTGACAATAGCATTTATCCTTGGCGTTGGAAAATACGTGCCCCTGATTTTAATAATCTGCAGATTTTGCCCAATCTATTGAAAGGAGTAAAACTAGCAGATATCATGGCTATCCTAGGTAGCATTGATGTGATTATGGGCTCGGTTGATCGCTAGTCTTTCAAAAAATAAATTTGATTCCCGAGGACGTGAGATGGTGATTAATCTTATGTCCTCGCCCTTTATGGCGAGATCATTGTTCTTCTCTAGAAAAACAAGAAGATTTGTCCATTTAAGCCTTGTCTAAGTCCAAAACCGGGCGTTTTGTCACAGAAATATCGGGAGGTTTTCCTGTGGACGTAGTTTAGGATACTGCGATAGAGCGATTCCTACTGTGAACTACTAGATTCATCATCAATATTGCAGTCAGTGACCTGGTTGATGGAGTTGATATACCCTTCATGGGCTGTCGAACCATCTGGGTAAGTGACAAAGGCCATATCAGCCTGGTCAAACCGAGTGCTTCTAGTAGTAGCGTTGTACATATCGGCATAGCGCATGTAAGCTTGCGTGAAATTTGCCCCGGTCATGTCTGCTGCCCGTAGGATGGTCCCGTAGAGACTGGCGCTTTGGAAATTACTGTTGACTAGTCGGGCCGAGCAGAGATTGGCATCCCGAAGTTCGGCATTGGTCAGGTCAGCTCGCTCAAGATTGCTATATTCTAGGGTGCCTTGAAGAATCTTTGCGTTACGTAAGTTGGCACGGACTAGACTGGCTTCCTCTAAATCAGCCCCCCGCATATTGGTGTAGCTCAAATCAGCTTCATCCAATTTAGCTTCACGAAATACTGTGTTGATCAATAGACTGTTGTTGAAGTTAGCTCCTCGTAGATCCGACCCAAAGAAGTTTGCCCGGCTCAGGTCTTGATTGCTAAAATCCTTCCCCCGCAAATCGCAACTAACGCAGGTGTAGTTTGGATGTTGTGGGTCCGTCATGGCATCCAAAGAGTTGCCTCGCTGGATGACAGCTGCAGCTGGATCGCTTGATTTGGATAAGGCTTTATTGACCTGCGGTAAACGGAGGAGTAGAGGGGTCATGGCTGCAGATACAATCAACAGGGTTAGCAGAAAATTCAGTTTCATAGGCCATGCACTGCCGATAATGAAGAAAAAATACTTATAAAAATGAAAATTGAGAGTGTTTAACTTACCCAGAATAAGAATAAAAACTTATAACATTTATAACTGTCCTACACCAATGGACGCATTCCAGAACAATCAGTCCATAGTTATAGGTTTTCCCTATTGATTATTCAATAGAGTTTGATTTTAATTATGCTTAACCCTGATATGTCGGATTGCTACCCTGAAACTTGTTTATATACGGTTTAAGTTTATCAACCGTTTAGCATGTTGGAAGTAGAAGCAGTTGTTAAACCACGTCCAAGTTGAAGCCTGTAGCTTCTTCTACGGAAAAACTCCAATTCTGGGCGTGGACAAGGTTTATATGGCTTTCTTAAACTGCCTCCTGACGTTGACGGTTTTGGATGGATTGTTTAAGGGGGACCATACAGACGGTAACTCAACCTTACGTTATTATTCACCGATTACAGATTAAATTCCATGGGCTCATCTCCCTTTCGTAGCATTTTCTTACCATCTTTGGTGTCATCGGGATTAGCGTTTGCCGTGATCACGTTACCACTGTCCATGGCAAACTCAGTGCCCACGTGGGTGGCTCCTAGCCAGTCTCGGGGTGATTTGGTCAGTCCGTTAGATAATTCGGCTAAGCCAATTATCCGTTACATTGGCATTGCCATTATTGGTAGCGTCGGGGTAGGTATGATTACGGCGGATATCCTCCGACGAATCTATCGTAGGCAACGAGCACTTGCTGCCACACCTGTGCCTTTTGAGTCTCCAATCAGTGAGCCAAAAATTCAGGAAGAGTCCTCTGCAAGTTTTGATGAGCAGGTGTCATCTCCCTCTATGGGTGTGGGTAGTTCGATGACATTAAATGGACAGAGCTTATTGGCCACAAAGCTTGCCCCTGGTCATACGGTTGTTCATTTTAAGGGATACACCCAAAATGGCAATGTTGATGGTCTGGAGTTGCAACCTGTTGCCTTAGATGAGCTTATCCAGTTGGATGCGGATGTCCCTCCAGTGAATATCCCGATACTTACGTTTTTAGATCAAGTCGATCCGGCTCATTTAGATACAGGGGATGCCATGGTATTTGGTGTCCGTTATCAACATAAGTATTATTGCTTGTGGCGTAGTACCGATGATAAGGATTGCGTCATTGGCTGGGCTCGTCGCCTAATTCGGCAACATCGAGATGTAATTGTGACTCAAGATAGTCAGGCTAATTATTCTTTATGGTACGTTCCCCCCAAGCAGTTAAGATAGGCCGTGAGTTAATCTAGCAGACGCGGCACCGTAATTTTTAATATTTGTTTTCCTATAGTTATTGAAGTATGGCTGATTTATCCTCCCAGGTGATTGCTGCCTATTCTAAGGGACGACGAGATTTTAGCTATTGTCAAATGCAGGCTATTCGCGTATCTCAGTATGCATTGACTGGGATTGATCTATGGGGCTGTAATTTGACTGATGCTCATTTAGCAGATGTGGATTTTAGCGGGAGTAACCTGCGCGGAGCCGATTTGCAGCGGGCCAATCTACGACGCACCAATTTGCAAGGAGCTGATTTACGGGGAGCCTGTCTAAAAGGGGCGCAGTTGGAAGATGCAAATTTTCAGGATGCGATCGCAAACCATCAAACCGAATTTCCCGAAAATTTTGAGCCGATCCAGGCAGGTGTTCACTATTTAGGACCAAAATCCACGTTAATTGACTGCAACCTGAGTCAGCGTGATTTGGGAGGGATTGACCTTAGTCATAGTGATTTAGCCGGTGCCCAGCTGATTCAAACCAACTTGTTAGGAGCTTGGCTAGTCGGTACACAGTTAACCGAAGCCGATCTCAGTCATGCAAATTTAAACTCAAGCAATCTCTCAAATGCCAGTTTGCAACGGGCTAAATTTAAAGGTACTAACTTAACCCGAGCCAATTTGACAAAGGCAACTTTATTTGGAGTGGATTTGAGTCAGACAGACCTTAAGGAAAGTTGTCTTTATGGAGCTGTGTGTGATCCAGCTACTCAATGGCCTGAAGACTTTGACTGGGAGTGGGCTGGAGTCTATTGTTTGGGACCCAATCAATCCTTGTGGGCGGCTGATTTAAGTAATCTGGTGCTCATTGGTGTGGACCTCAGTGGTGCCAATCTCGTCGGTGTTAATTTTACAGGCGCTGATTTATGGGGAGCTAATCTTCAGGGCTGCGATTTGCGAGATGCCTGTCTGTCTGAGGCCAATTTGTGGGGGGCAAATCTTGTTGATGCAGATCTCACAGGAGCCGAAATTGATACGGCTAATCTAGAAGCAGCAATGCTGTCCTAAGGCTGAATCAGCTCTCTAGGAGCACTAAGATTTGAATTCTATACAGACGATAGTGCGCTAATCTCAATTTCTTCAATTGTCTCCGAAGAAATTAGCAATAACAATCCCTAGGGCATCTATAGCATGATGTCCTAAATACACAAGTTCAGATGAGAACATAAAACATAGGCAAAATTTTCATATAGAAAATGTTGCCTATGCAAAAACGATATGCATTTGACCCGTTAGGCTCAGTACAAAAACTCTTTCGGGTCAGCAGGTCGGTTTTCTGTTTGTCGTTTGTCAGGAAAATCAACCTGATAAGGCATGGGGGGTTCGTCAATCAAGATATGACGTGTTCCCCAACCGCCGTTGTAGGGTTTAGGCCTCTCACTTATCTGATTGTCCACAGGTATGTCAAAGACCTTTTTCATCTCTAGATAGCGTCGTCCCTCTAGCGTTGTTTGTAGTAGATCTGGGGACACTTTTAATCCTTGTTGAGCAAGAATTCGCTCCAAAGTTGTTAATTGATCTAGTGGAGTGTAAGTAGCCATGATAACAACACTCTCAAGCGGCTCTACAGCCATCTCTAAATCCGACTGATCAAGTTGCCACGTCTCTTTTCTGGTACCATCTGTAGCTACCTGTTTCAGGGTAAGTTCTCCCTGCCAGCGGCCATTCTGTACCTGGACTACCTGATAATCTAAAACCGAGTAGGTGGGCTTAGGTTCTGCCGTCTCATCGGTAGGAGCAAGCTGGCGCATTGCCAGTACATTTAGTTCTGTTTGGTTTGGGAAATTGGCGGTTCCTAAGAGTTCAAAGGTGTGACTATTTCTCCCAGGCTCTATCTCAAAGTCCATTTCAGCCACAGGTAAGCGGTTGATCAAAACAGGATTATTAGGAGTTTCAATGGCAAAACCGCAGCTGCCCAATAGGCTACCTAGGCCACCAATAAGCCAGAGTCTTATACTGCGAAGGCGAGATTGGGTCATTGGACTTGCAGACATAGTCAGTAAAAATAAAAAGTCTGTGTTATCAATACAGCTGCAAATGTTCTATGACGATTGCAGTGGTTTTAGGGATTTCCCTACTTTAGATTTTAAGAAATAAAGGGTATGCGCGTAAGCCGGGAAATTCTGATCAGGTAAGGAAGTTAGTGGTTCGTGGTTGGTAGTTAGTCCCTGACTGGAGTTTAACGACTAACTACCAACTAATATCTTCCAGAAAACGTCTCGCATTAAGTTGATACCCGAAATTAAAATAAGTGCTATAGAAAGCAGATACGCAAGATTATCAACTCTAACAGGAAAGATTGTAGTCAGAATTGATAGAGATTTAGAAGTAAAAGCAGCGTAATCTGATTAGCTAATCACTATCTAATCTACAGATCGTTTCGGCAACAGAGTAATCTGTTGATGCTTGATTCCGTGATTTTTACTAAAAAAACATAGAGAATCTAGTGTTTTTAATACTTCCTTTATGGGTGAATTCATATGGCATGAGTCAGGATAGTTATCCGATAGTTTACCTATAATAGAAATATGAATGCCAGATCATTTACGTAGAAAACTATATTTAAATCGTAACTTGCCCTAACTTTGCCGGATTGTGCGAATTAGGCTTGATATTTGAAGTTGGAAGCTTGTTTAGAGCTTTGGATGCATTATTCCTTAAATAAAATAACACTAGCCTTTATAGATGAATCAGCGGTGAAAACTGAACTATGTGTAAATCAAAAAGCTATGGAGTGAATACTTGCAAAGTGTTCCCCGGCTGGTTAACACTTGACTAAACACCCTCCTAGGGGTCGTCGGGGTTTGTATAAGTTTGAAGCGGCAAAAAGCCAATATTTGATTATTTTGACCTAGGTATGTATCTGGGGGGAGTGCTTACAGCAGTGTTTTTAAGGGTAATTAGAAAACGTATATTTATCTCGATATTTTTATCTGTTCTACTATTTGTGACAATATTGGCCCCAAGCATGGCGCAGGTGACGTCATCTCCAGGGGCTTCAGATGATGCAGCAGAAGCTGGAACTGCAGCCGACCGTCGTAATCGTGATGAAGACGGTGCAACAGTGGGACGAGATCTTGTGCAAGACGCTCAAGCAGCTGAGCTGGAACAAGAGGATGGTAGTCAATATATCCTTGAGTTCAATCGCAGTCCGGTGGTGGGCACAAGACTACGTCTAGAAGGTATTTATAATGAGTCTCGCTTGAGGTTTACACGGCCACGCAACTGGTCGGTTAAATCCGTTAAAATTTTGTTGCGCTATCGCCACTCTGGTGCTCTCTATGCGACTCGCTCCAATCTTAATGTCATTGTAAATGACAATAATGTGGGTAGTGTGCCGCTCAATCTAAAGCAGGGAGATATTGGTACTGTTGTTTTTGAGATTCCGACTCGGATCCTCAAAGACTATAACGAACTGATTATTGCTGGTTTACAGAACAATTCGCCCACCTGTACCCAGGATCCTTTTGACCCGTCACTGTGGACAGAGATATTGCCGGATTCGAAACTGGTTTTTAATTATGATGCTGAACCCTTCCAGTTAGACTTCAACAGTTATCCCTATCCACTGATTGATGTACTCAGTCTAGAAACAAATCATATTGACTATGTTGTGCCTGCCGATCAGGACCAAGCTTGGTTGACGGCTATTTCGCAGCTACAGACGTCTTTGGGGCGCATTGCTGACTATCGTCCCCTAGAAACGGATCTAGTTGAAAAGTTGGATGATGTGGCTGATGGCAACCGGGTGGTTGTGATCGGTACCCCATCTCAACAGCCCCTGTTGGAGGGCTTAGAGCTGCCTCTGACCTTAAAAAATAAGCGCTGGTTAGATCCCAAACAAACGTTGATTTCTTCTGATACAGGGATTTTGATGTGGACTGTACTTGAGGACAAGCAGTCTCCTGTATTGATAGCCACAGGAAATGGCCCGACAGCGGTGGCTAAAGCAGTACAGTTTTTAACTCAATCTCAGGATCGTAAAATTGGTGCTGGTCAGGTTGTTTTGGTCAATGATGTAGAAGAGATCATTACGCCAGATATTCGTAATTGGCCCCGTTATTTGCCTCTGTCCGATAATTTTGAACTCGGTGACCTAAATGGCTTTAACAATGAGCCAATTGATGATGTTGTGATCCGAGGAGCCCATGCTCCCCCGTTTGAATTTGATTTCAAAGCGCTACCGGACGATCGTTTCTTGCCAGGAAATGTGATGAGCCTTCGCTATACCTATGGACCCCAGGTCAATCCGCTGACATCCCTCGTGGAAGTACAGCTGGATGGTATTACCGTGGCCGGTCGTCGTCTGGATTCGATTGATGGTAAGCGGCGGGCCACCTTAAAGGTAGAGCTGCCGGAGCAGCATATTACTCCTCAGTCACGGCTGAAGGTGTATCTGAGATTTGACCCTCGGGAACGTCGTTCTTGTAGTCGAGTGACTGATCACCAACTGTGGGGAACGATTCATAACGACAGCACCTTTAATTTGAATCGGCAACAGGTGGCCAAGCTGCCGGATCTCAATTTGCTTAAGGCGGGCTATCCATTTGCCTCCCCTCAGGATTTATCCCGTACGGCCATTGTGATGCCGAACAAACCATCCATGACTGAGTTGTCAGTTATGTTGGAGTTAAGCGAACGTCTGGGGCGTTTGAGTCGTTCGGAGGCAGTGCAGATTGCCGTGTATCCGATTAGTAAGCTGCCACCTGAAGTACAAGAATCGCAGCATTTGGTGGCAATTGGACTGAGATCTCAATTTCCCCTAGTTGACGCATTAGATACCGCTGAGTTTAATCTCAAGGAAGAATCTCGCCAGTGGGGAGATAGTCAGGTGCAAACGCTACCCGATGCTGAGGGCGTTCTACAGCAGCAGCTGTCTCCTTGGAATGATTCGCGAGTGCTGCTCACCATGACGGCTCAAAATGATTCTGGATTAAAGCAACTGCGGGATTTAATAGAGTTGGATTCTCTATTCTTTCAGCTGCAGGGAGATACGGCTCTAATCAGTGCCAATGATGAGACGCCCTCACCCTATGATGACAATGCCTACAACTTGGAGTTTTTACAACGCTCAGCCCAGCGAGATGTGCAAGAAGAGAGTGCGTTTCAGAAAGCTATTACCGTCATTCAAGGTAACTGGTTTCTGCTGATTCCTGGCATTATTGTGCTGTCATTGTTGCTCTATGGAGTGATCCAAGCGTACTTGAAACGCAATGAAACAATGGCTGCGGCACCGGGTGTTATGACTGATCCATCTGCGCCGGGAGAACTGTAATCATGACTGGAAGACTGATGATTACACATCGACTTAAAGATGTGAGAGAGCAGGTTGGCAATTATTTATCCACCCATGTTCGGCCTCTGCTGATTGAGCTCCTGATTAAGTGCTTATGCAAAATTAATTACAAACTCTTCTCCAAAGCCTGCCAATATCTTTTCAACCTCTGCAACTAGACTTTCCCAGCTTTCATAGGCAGAGCTGTCGAGCCACTGATATTTCATGAATCGCCAAGCGGTTTCAATCAGGTTTAACTCGGGAGAGTAGGTGGGGAGCTCAAACAGATAGAGTCCCCGCTGCGCCCATTCATCCCGTAGGTCTTGAAC